>JANQGG010000048.1 GCA_028277445.1 Chloroherpetonaceae bacterium
CTCAGAAAATGCCAATTTGGTTGAGATGCTGAAAACAAGTTCAGCATGACTAGAAAATGAGTGTCATTTTCTGTTTGTTTATTGTCAAATATTTGAGCTCGCTTTGAACGACCGATAAAATCGGTTTGATTTTGGCACAATCCACAGAGATTTGTAAATTCATCCACTTAATAAACTGCTCTCATGGTGAAGAAACTTTTTAGATCACGTTCGAACCGAATGATCGCCGGCATTTGCGGAGGAATGTCTGCGTATTTCAACATTGATGCCACTCTGATAAGGATCGGCTATGTGCTGCTTGGTGCATTGACTGCGTTTGTACCATTACTGATTGCCTACATTGTTGCCTGGTTTATTATTCCTGAAGAAACTGATCAATAGATCGTTAATTGTTTAATTCTTAACAGCATTATGCAAAAACCTAAACCACCTGTTTCAGCCCATTCGGATGATGATAACTTGTTATCACGAATAGATGAATTGCTTTTTTATGCTCAAACGCACAAAAACATGTTGATTGGCGTCGGTGCTTTCATTGTTATTATGGCAGCCGGTATTTTCTTTTACAACAATCAAAAAATTGCCCAAAACGAGAAAGCCGCTAATGCGGTCGCTAAAATTCTTCCAACGTTCCAGGGTGAAAATTATGATGTGGCCATTTATGGCGACGCTGCTACAATGGGTTTGCTAGAAATTACCCAAACCTATACCGGAAAGGATTATTCGGATATTGCCAATCTTTATCTTGGTAAAGCTTTTTTTGAAAAAGGTGTGTATGATTCGGCTTTGATGGGCTTTCAGAATGTTTCTTCCGGCAGCGGTATAACCCATGCGATAGCGCTGGCAGGCGAAGGTGCATGTTATGAAGAACAAGGGAAATTTGAAAAAGCGGCCGGATTATTTAAAAACGCTGCACAAAGCACTGAAAATACCATCTTAAAACCGCTATATTTTTCCGATGCATCGCGCAATTACGAACTTTCCGGTAATATCTCCGAAGCCATTGCCCTTCAGGAAATTTTATTAAAGGAATTTACCAATTCCAAACAAGGCCAAAACGCCAAGATGGAAATGACGCGTTTAAAGAGTCTTCCAACCCCTTAAGGCCATTGGGATGAAAAGGCTACAGGTTTGGATTATCGTGATTGCTGCCACACTGGTTTGGGCTTCTGCAAGCGGATGCCTGCAAACTCGATCTACCCACCAACCTTCGGTAAGCGACAGCGCTGTTCAATATATTATGGAAACGCCTTATGGCAACATCACCCTTGAACTTTTTGATGATACCCCCTTGCACAAAGCGAACTTTATCAAACTCGTCGGCGAGGGTTATTATGAAAACACTGCGTTTCACCGGGTGGTGCCGGGGATTTTAATTCAGTGCGGCGATCCCAATACTCGCGATCGGAAGATGCGTGAGCTTCATGGCCGGGGCGGTCCTGACTATACGATTCCAAATGAAGCCTGGCATCCTCATATGAGGGGTGTTATCGGTGCCGCGCGATTTGGGGACAAAAAAAACCCGAAGCGCGAATCTTCAGGAAGCCAGTTTTTTATAAACCTGGTTCATAATTATTACTACGATAGCTCATATACGGCGTTTGGAAAAGTGATCAGCGGTATAGAAGTGGCCGATAAAATATCAACTGTGCCGCGCGATGCGCTTGAAAACCCAATGGAAGCCATCACGATTTCCATATATCCCGTTGATTAATTTTTTGTATGTTGCAATCATTCTTTTATAACCATTAAACTCTATTCATTATGGCGCAACAGTATCTGCTTAAAACATCCCTGGGGGAAATCACCCTTGAACTCTTTGACGACACCCCACAGCACCGCGATAACTTTGCCAAGCTCGTTTCGGAAAAGTATTATGATGGCATTCGTTTCCATCGGGTGATCAAGGGATTTATGATCCAGGGCGGCGATCCGCTTTCACGCGATGATTCCAAGCGCCATATGCATGGCACCGGCGGACCTGATCATCGCGTCCCGGCTGAAATCAAACACTCAAACAAACGTGGCACACTTGCGGCTGCGCGTGATAATAATCCGCAAAAGGCCTCATCCGGCAGTCAGTTCTACATTAACCACGCCGATAATCTGTTTCTGGATAACGAATACACGGTTTATGGCAAAGTTCTCAGTGGCTTGGATGTGGTGGATAAAATTGCGGTCGTAAAAACCGACCAAGCCGATAACCCGATTGAAGCCGTTACCATAGAATCTGTGACGGTTGTTGAGGTGTAAGGTTTTTCTACCGAATGAATGATGATAATAAAGTGAAGTCACCATCATGGGCGCTTCACTTTTTTTTACATTCATTTCAAAAACATACTATATTATAAAAGTCATCCAAATCACATTTGATTGTAATTTTTATTTAGTTTTCCCTGAAATCTTGATACATGATTTACTTGTTATACTTTTTAGTAAATTTCTAAAAAAGTAGTGATATGCATACCATTCAGTTAAAAATAAATGATAAAGTCTACGATAAATTCCTTTGGTTATTGAGTAAATTTACTAAGGATGAGATTGAGATTATCAATGAAGAACAAGATTTCATTTCAACGCAAAAATATTTGCAGAAAGAACTGGAGGAAATTGAAAACGGACAAGCCAAATTTATTTCCCAAAAGGAAATGGAAAAGAGATTGGATCAAACTATCTAAACAATGAAACTTGTTTATAAGGAATCATTTGTTGAAAGGCTTGAACATCAAATAAAATATATTTCACAAGATAACCCCACTGCTGCAAAGAATTTCAAAAACGAACTTTTAAAAAGAATAAAAGTAATCCCTAAACAACCTCTTTTATTTAGGAAATCAATTTATTTCAACGACGATTCAATTCGAGATTTGATATTTAAAGGCTACACAGTCGTTTTCAGGATTAATCCCGATCTTGATCAAATTGAAATTTTTGGCCTTGTTAAATTTCAGGAGAATCCAACCGACTAAAAAAAAGGCAAGCTTACACCCGTTTTTAACTAGCAGCTTTGTGCCTAACCCAAATAACCTGCCTTTCTCTTTATAGATCATTTCTCAATGGACAAAAATCTTACAAAATACTTGCATGAAATCCTGAAACCATTATAATTAGGTTTAAACTAATAATGCTCAGAATTACAGATACATGGGAAGTATTGCACAAAATTTAGCTGAGATTCAAGAAGAGATATCAAACGCATGTTTGCGTGCAGGTCGCGAGCCCAATGCGGTAAAACTGATTGCGATTTCAAAGAAAAAGTCGGCAGAAGCGATTTTGGACGCTTATCAGGCCGGCCAGCGTGATTTCGGCGAAAATTACGTCCAGGAATTTCTGGCTAAAAAACGCGATCTCCTTTTAGCCCAATGCCAAATCAATTGGCATTTTACCGGGCATTTGCAATCCAATAAAATCAAATCGGTTATCGATCAGGTATCAATGATCCAAACCATCGATAAGCTTTCCACAGCCGAAGCCGTTTCCAAACGTGCTGAACAAGCGGGGCTAACTATGCCAATTCTAATGGAAGTGAATATTTCCAACGAATACAGTAAAAGCGGTTTTGATCCCGATGAGGTTTTAAGCGCGGCCGATTCCATTTCAGAACTTCCTCATGTTGAACTCCATGGGCTTATGACCATTGGTTCACCTGACCTGAGCGTTGTTGGCATGGAATTTTATCACATGCGTAAGCTACTTGAAGAGGTGGCCAAAAATTCACCCAATCCCGATAACGTTTGCGAGCTTTCGATGGGAATGAGTCAAGATTATGATATTGCCATTCAGGAAGGCGCCACCATGGTTCGTATCGGTACTTCAATTTTTGGCGCGCGTTAAGAAATTGGTTTCGGATCAATTGTTTATAGAATTTTTTTCTCCTTTAAAGAATTTTTTTTCCTATTTCCAAAATCGTATTTATTTATACGCTTAAAAGCTGTATTTTAACGCTTTAATACTGAATGGTTTTGATTTTTAAATATTAAGCGTGTCCGATGTGATATGAAACTTACCCCGATCGACATAAAGAAGCAAGAATTTAAGCGTACGCTTCGTGGCTATGATCATGTAGAAGTCGATGCGTTTCTTGAAACACTTTCCAGCCAATGGGAGCTTTTACTGAATGAAAAAGCCGGTATGGAACAACGCATCCGCGACCTCGAAATGGAGATTCAAAAATTCAAACAGGTCGAAAATATGCTTCATCAAACTTTAGCCCAAGCCCAGCAGTCTTCAACATCAACGGTTGAAAACGCAAAAAAAGAGGCTGAGATCATCAAGCACGAAGCTCAGGTTGAAGCAACCCGAATGATAGACAATGCAACCACGAAGGTAGAAACCATCAATCAAAACATTCAACATTTACTGCTCCAGCGTCATGAAATCATCAGTAAGTTGAAGATTTTACTTTCATCTCAAATGGAGCTGTTGGATTCATTACAAAAGGATAGTGAAAACGCTATTCACATTAATACCGATTTGAAAAATGAGTCGCCTAATCCATCCAATGGGCAACTAGAGTCCACAAACATCGAGCCGATTGAACTTAAAGAATCAGGCTTGGAAAAGATAGAATCCATACCGTCAAAGCCTGATGCCAAATCCGATCCGGACAATTTTTTTGAACCGATAAGCTCGGGTAATCAAACAAAACCCGAAGATTTGCCAACCACTCAAAGAAGTGATAAGCCTTTAGATTCCGACCAAAATTCACTATCTTCGCAAACGACTCGAATAGAAGTACCGTTAGAAGAACCCCGTAAAAAAACTGCGCCTTCTCGAGATTTAAATATTGATGATATTCTTGATAGTCTGGAATAAGCTGAAAATCCATTTGTAACTGCAACCAATAACTATACTCATGAATCACAATTCTTTGCACCATACGAACTATTATCCTGCTGAACGCGTCGAAAACTATAAATATGCTATTCGGAATATAGTTGCGGAAGCAAAAAAGATAGAAGCACAGGGTCGTAAAGTCACTTACCTAAACATCGGTGATCCAATTTTATACGGATTTCAACCGCCGGAAGAATTTATAGAAGCCAAAATTCGCGCGCTTCGCGATGGTCATAATGGCTATGCTCCTTCAACCGGTGTTCCTGAAGTTTTGGAAACAATTGCCAGCGAAGCTCATAACCGTGGTTTTCATACCACACCCGATGATATTGCCATTACTTATGGCGCATCCGAAGCTGCCGATTTAATCTTAACCGCCCTTTTGGAACAGGGTGATGAAATTTTAGCGCCTTGCCCAAGCTATCCGCTTTATACGGCAATTATCACAAAATTAGAAGCGGTTGAAGTGCCATATCATCAAATGCCCGAAAGCATGTGGCAGCCCGATACCGACGAAATTGAAAGTAAAATTACCAAGCGAACACGGGCTATTATTATCATAAATCCCAATAATCCGACCGGTGCGCTTTATCCAAAAGAAACCCTGGAGCGGATTATCGAAATTGCCCGTAAGCACAAGTTGGTGGTGATTTCCGATGAAGTTTACCATCGACTGACGTATGAAAACAAGCATATACCCATTGCAAGCCTTGCCGGAAATGATGTGCCCGTTTTTACCATTGAAAGCGTTTCAAAAAATTACATGGCTCCGGGATGGCGATTAGGCTGGATGACGATAACCAATGCTCATTTGGTGAATGATTTAAAACGCGCTATTTATAAACTTGGCGATGCACGCCTATGTGCGCCAAGCGCTTCTCAATATGCGGTCAACGAAGCCATTCACATTAAGCCCGAATATACCCAGCATGTTATTTCCAGGCTGCGTGCTCAGCGTGATTTAACGTTCAAAGCTTTGAATAGCATTGAAGGTATTTCATGCAATAAGCCCGAAGGCGCTTTTTATGCGATGCCAAAAGTGGATTTGCAGACTACTGATTTTGATAATGATGAAGACTACATTATCAATTTGTTGAACAGCACAGGCATCCTTTATGTTCATGGCTCAGGTTTTGGTATGGATCCTAAAGACGGATTTTTCAGATTGGTGTTTTTACCTGATACCGATACGCTGGAAGATGTTTATCAACGAGTTGCTGATTTTCAAATTAAATTTCGTGAGTCTAAACTTTCAACGCTTAGTTTATAAACCAATAAAAAAACCAACTTCAGATGAGCGATTTAAGACAAAAAATCCAGGAGGCCATTAAACACATACGTACCAAAACCCAGGAAAACTATCCGATTGGCATTATTCTTGGTACCGGGTTAGGCGCGCTAGCTAAAGAAATTGAAATCGATTTTTCTTTGGACTATGGCGATATCCCATATTTTCCGATATCTACCGTAGAGTCGCACCAGGGTCGATTGATTTTTGGCACCTTGGCCGGTAAAAAAGTTGTTGCCATGCAAGGCCGCTTTCACTTTTATGAAGGCTACACCATGCAGCAAATCACGTTCCCGGTTCGCGTGATGAAATATTTGGGCGTTCAAAAACTCTTTATTTCAAACGCTTGTGGCGGTTTGAATCCGCAATATCGCAAAGGTGATATCATGATCATTGATGATCATATCAACCTTTTGGGAACAAATCCATTGATTGGGCCAAACGATGCAGAGTTAGGCGATCGTTTCCCTGATATGAGTCAACCATACTCCAAAGAGCTCATAGAATTGGCAGAAGATGTCGCTATGGAAAACAAGATTAAAGTTCATAGAGGTGTGTATTTAGCATTATCGGGGCCAAATCTGGAAACGCGTGCCGAATATCGTATGCTTCGTATCCTGCAAGCCGATGTGGTTGGCATGTCAACCGTACCGGAAGTGATTGCTGCTGTTCATCAGGGCACGGAAGTATTTGGCATTTCTATCATTACCGATGAATGCTTTCCGGAATCATTGGTACCCGTAAGCATCGAAGAAGTTGTTGAAGCAGCCAATATGGCTGAACCCAGCATGACCGTTATTTTAAAAACAGTTATTGCACGGGTGAGCGTTTAATTTATTGAAACGCTGATAGATACTAAACAGGGGTGTTAAAACGCCCCTTTTTTATTGGAACAATTCTTTTTTTAACAACTTTTATTCATCCCCACTTATTTATATCTTCTTTTTGACTTCACGCGATATTGTTGCTTTTTCAATTAATTCTAACATTACTGAATTAATTTAAGCCGTATTTATTTCCTGTATTCAAAACTGCCTTCCCATGACCATAATCGATCTTTGGACACGATATAAATCCTGGCTTAGGTACAATGTCCCAAAATCCTTTCGTGGTTTTAAAAAAGGGGCTTCAACGCTTCAACTATCCAGAGTTCAAAAAAAGCTGGGGATCAATTTTACGGATGATGTTCGTGAGTTTTATCAAATTCATAACGGCCAGGTGCAGCGTCGGATATTACTATTCAACGAATCTGAGCTATTATCTTTTCAATTGATGATCTTGGAATGGGCACATTGGAAAGAGCTTCACGATGATGGCGAGTTCAACCATTTGAAAAGCGAAAGTGATCCGGAAGTTCAACCTGTTTGGTGGGATAAGAACTGGATTCCATTTACCGATAACGGCGCTGGTGATCATTTGTGCATTGACTTCAATCCTACCGCCAAGGGTAAATACGGTCAAATTATATCGTTGTATCACGATCAATCCTATCGTGAAAAAGTAGCCGATTCGCTTTATGAGTGGTTTTTCAATTACATTAACGACTTGGAAAAAGGCCATTACGTGTTTTCCAAGCAGACCTGTTCAATTTTAAAAAAACAATAAAACAGGCTTCCAATACTTCTTACTGAGTATTTTTTTTGGAAATATTTACGTTTCCCTCCTCTTTTTGTAACTTCAAGCCATCAGTAACACACCAACATTTGACTTACAGTTTTTCAAACCATAATATTTATTCATCTATGATTGATGCTATTTCATTTGATCAGAATCGTATCAAATATCTCGATCAGCGATTTCTGCCATTAAAAGAAACCTATGTTGATACGAATGATTATTTAAGCGCTATTGAAGCGATCAAAACTTTAGCCGTGCGGGGTGCGCCTTTAATTGGCATTGTTGCCGGATATACGGTTGTTTTAGCCGTTCAAAATTATGAAGGTAAAAAGAAAGATTTCAAAGCCTACTTTACTAAAATTATTGCTGAAGTTGAAGCATCCAGACCAACTGCCGTAAATTTGTTTTATGCAACCGCCCGGATGAAAGCCGTTTTCAATAATCATTTCGAAAACTCGCAACTTCCCGAATTTAATGAGTTGATTTTAAAGGAAGCGCGCGCTATTCATGAAAAAGAGATCCAAAATTGTGAGGATATGGCCCGTTTTGGCGTTGAACAAATCAAAAAAGATTTGGGCCACATTCTAGCCGAACGAAAACTCAATGTACTAACCCATTGCAATACCGGAACGCTTGCAACCGGCGGACTAGGCACAGCGCTTGGCGTCATCAAAAAAGCGTATCAGGAAGGATTGATTAATTGCGTTTATACGGCCGAAAGCCGTCCGCTTCTTCAAGGCCTTCGCTTAACCGCTTGGGAACTTGAGCAAGAGCAAATTCCATTCTTTTCGCATGCCGATTCATCATCCGGGATTTTAATGCAACGCGGTAAAGTTGATTTTGCCATTGTTGGCGCTGATAGAATCGCTGCTAATGGTGATACAGCCAATAAAATCGGTACATTTAACCATGCCGTTTTGTGTCATGAACATGGATTGCCATTTTACATTGCAGCGCCTTTATCAACCATTGATACTACCATTCCGGATGGTACGCATATCCCGATTGAAGAACGCAATGGCGATGAACTTCGCAGCATTTATGGCCGCCAGGTTGCAACGGCTTCAACGCCTGTGGTTAATTATGCGTTTGATATGACCCCAGCGAAATTTATCCGCGGCATCATTACCGAAACAGCCGCCTTGAGTGCCGACTATGTTCAAGCCATCAATTCAGCTTTTGAATCCTCAAATTCAGCAACCGTTGGTTCTTCTTGTTAACGTTTAAATTGCTCGTTCATATTTAAAACAAGAAAGGCAGGCTCAAAAAAGCCTGCCCATAACCATTTGGTTCTAATCGCAATTCAGGAATTGCCACTACATATGGTCGTTTGACCTTATTTTATGGAAAGCGGGCATTGAGCTTGACGAAATGCTTGTGCTGAGCGTACGAAGTACCGATTTTGAAAATTATGTTCCCTTCGGCAGCGTTTCGGCAGGCTCCTCTCTCAGGGAACAATAATGTTTTCATTGGAAACCATGTGTGAACTGGTTTCAGTATTGTTTCAGGGTCTCAGATACTTGGAGAATTGTTAGAGATGTTGAAACTCAGCCTTACACGAGTTTTTTTGTCAATTCCTTGATTTTTCTTTTTCTGCTTTGGAAAAATTGCCCGCACAATCTGACACTGGATTTATAATAAACTCTATTTAATTTCTTATTAAATAATCATTAATCAATAAACAACAGTTGCGCTTGAATAGAAAATCCTTTGATGACTTTTGAATTGATAACGCCATCTTTCATGACAGAATGTAGCAATTGGTAGTTGTTTTCTTTGAGCGTGTATATTTCAACGTATTCATTTTCGGGATCAACAATCCAATATTCTTTCACGCCATACTTTTCATAAATCGTTTTCTTTTTCACCCGATCATTCTTTTCCGTTGATGGCGATAAAATTTCAACCAACATATCCGGCGATCCCTGAATATTATCTTCTGTTATAATGTCGGAGTTTTCATTAGAAATAAAAATAATATCAGGCTCAACCACATTATTTTGGCTTAATATCACATCAAATGGCGCAACAAAAACTTTACCAATTTTATTCTTTTTAAGAAACAATGAAATTGCCACAAAAAGATTGCCAATAACCACTTGATGTTTGGTTTTTGGGGAAGGCGTCATTTGAAGTTCTCCTTCTAAAATTTCATACCGTTTGCCGTCGTCGGGCAGTAAGGTGTATTCCCAATAGGTGAGGTCATGTTTTTTTGAGAGATAATCTACAACAGGTTCCAGGATTGCCATAAATACAAAGGTTTAATTTTCACAATATCATAAGTTTTACGAAAGGAATCAAAACGGGTTTTTTATCCATTTTAAAACCAAAAGGCCGGCATTTCCGCCGGCCCCATTTCATAATTCAAAATTAAGAATTCATAATTTATCGTACATCATCTATCATTCATCATTTTACTTCATCAGCATCATCTTCATGGTTTTGCTGAAGCCTTCCGTATTCAATTGGTAAAAATACACGCCACTGGTAAGGTTTTTAGCATTAAATTTAACTGTGTTGTTGCCCTTTGTGGCATTGATGGCTTCGTTATATACAACCCGGCCAAGAATATCAAATACCTTTAATCTAGCGAATCCGGCTTTTTTCATGGTAAAGTTTATCGTAGTGCTTGGGTTAAACGGATTCGGGTAATTTTGCGCCAATTCGTAGTTTTCAATTATACCTTCATCATTATCGCCAAAGTTAATTTCAACCACTTTAGGATGACGATGCTCCAAACCACTGTAATCGACGCTGATGAGCGCATATTCATAGGTTTCACCTTCAACAACCGATTGATCTGTAAAGGAATAATGGTGCGCATTAATAGATGTTCCCTGCCCTTTCAAGGCTTCGTTTTGTTTATAACTGGCAAGTTGATTGCCATTTCTGGATACAATAAAGCCAAGGTTATCCGTTTCGGTTTGGGTTACCCAGTTTAGTTTTGCCCCTAAAGATGTCGCTTTTACGGTAAATTCTGCAATTTCAACCGGTAATGGATTGTCCGAGCCTCCGCCAACAGCAAAATCAGAAAACCCAGTTAATCCGGTAACGGTAATGTTTGGATTTGCATATGAATGAGCAAAGCCATCATTTTTCAGATCTGCCCATGGTTGCCCATCGCCATCACGCTTAAGAATACTAAGGGTACTAAAATCACTAATACCCGATATTCCGGTTAAATCCAAGGTAATATTGTAGATCATGCCACTTAACCCATCATTTGTAATCGTCCAGAATTTATCTTGCGATATATTTTCAATCGTTGGCGGCAACAAGGCTGATCCGGGATTGGCTCCCACGACGACATTTATGGAACCATCCGTACCGGAACCGGTTGTCAGATTAATTGTTATACCGGTTGAACCAAACGTTTGAGAACCAGTTTGGCCACTTAAAAATGCAATGACTGTTGAATCACTTTGAGAAGATGATGTGGTAGCTGTTGCAATTTTTTGAGAAGAACTGGAAAAAAAAGTTCCTGATTTTCCATAAACGGTATAGTAATACGCAGTATTTTCAGATAAGCTTGTAACCTGAGTATTTAGATTAGATCCTTCATAAACAATCGCGCCATCAACCGGAGAACCGGAGGATGAACCTTGTTTTTGAAGCACACGAAACTCGGGGCTATTACCATTCCAATTTAAATCAATGGTTGAGGTGGTTTGATTCGTCGCAGCAAGACTGCTTGGATCCGGCACAATAGGATCAACACTTAAAATGGCCGTTCCCCATGCCCCTGTTTCACCGGTATGTCCTAAATCACCAGTAGCGGTTGTTTTTGCATATTCATTAAACACCCAAAACGAGTTATCTACAGGATCAATCGCAACCGATGTATAATCACCCCAACGGTTTCTGGAACCACTAAACGCCCGATAATATGGTGCTTCGCCGACTTTAACCGTCATGGTTGAACCAAATGATGAGGAATCAGCCGGCATATACGCGTAATAAGCGCCAGCATATATTGATGAGTTGGAAGCGCTAAACCCAATCACAGCATCGCTCCACTCATTAACAGCGATCGATGGGAAAAAGGTATATGTCCCAACGCCTAAATCCTCCGCACCAACTTCACCCTGAGTATCTAATGAAAGTGTGGCTAAATTTTGCGTACTGATTTTAAACCAACGTGCTGTTGCTTGACCGGCATCAGTTCCTGAACTTGGCAAATCACAGGCTGCTACCCATAAAACGCTATCTCGCCACACGGCATTTAAAGTACGCCGGTCATTAACTTCAATAGTTTGAGCCGAGCCCAATTGTGGAGCATCAGGCAAACTAACTGATGTATTAGTTATATCTCCAAGAAAAACATATTGCAAATTGTAGGTTGGTGAGCCCGAAAGTGGGTTTAAGATTTGGATAAGCTGCAAATACTCATTGGTGCCATCATTAATTCCACTGTATCCAATAATAAATGTTGAAACACCTGTTTGAGATCCGAACATATGAGCGGGCTGCAACGTGACATCTAAAGCGCCAGTAGCAGTGACAGGATCATGCATATAGGTTGTTGCTGAACTTCCTGCATAAAAACCACCTGAAGTCCCTTTATCGATGGCTATTAAACGTGTTCCAAGCAATCCTGAACCTGAAAATGGGAAATAGTTCCCCGTGATATATACCGCCTGGTTATCAACAGCAAATCCTGGATAGTCGAACCACCCATCAGTTCCAGTAAAATTTTGTTTAACATCAAATCGAGCGCCATACCAACCTTGGGTGGGATCGCCGGTTTGAGAGACCGCAACATACATAAAAGAGGTATCCGGCGAATATGTTTTTTCAAGCGTTACAACTACAAAACGATCTTCATATTGGTCGTAAATGACTTTGGGATCAAACGTATTGGTGAGCGCGCCAAAAAAACTTTTCAAGCTCATGGAAGCCAATTGCGAGCCGGATTTTGTATACCACTCGATGGATGTATTAACAACAAGAACAACGTGATCCTGACCTGTTGCTGAACATGGATCCGGAGGAATATTGTAAAATCCTCCTCGTGCTGCATTGGTATCAAAATCAATGGTCGTAAAACTTGTTCCCATGGTTTGATAAGCTGCCCCTTGTGACTTCATCGGAAGACTGGCCGGAATTTGTTCACCCGAACCATGGCTTGGAAGAGTTTCTTCACTGACACGAATCCCCTGAGTCATAACATTTGGCTGACTCCCTACAAACTTTTTCCCAACAATTGGCTTAATGCCGCCTTTTGTTGAATAGTTAACATGGGACTCTGTTGGATTTGTAGCAGCAAATGAAGAAGTCATAAATACTGAACAATTCAGCAATAGAATTGCTAAACATGTCCGAGAAATCTGATAGAAGTGATTCATAATTTTCTCGATTTTGTTATTTAAAGCGGAGGGAATAGTAAAAGCAGCAGATACCATGCCTAACATGGCTTAACATGTTAGTTTTTGGAATTTACCAATAAACGTTGTTCTTTGAAACGTTTTCGCATTATTAAATCCACAAATCCTTGATTTTAAGTTGTAAGGATTCTCTGCCGTTCCAGGTGTTTTCGTCGATGGTATAAACCATATCAAATGACGAATTCATAGTATTTAACCTATCAAACCATTCCGGCATGTTAAAGCCAATGGCATCGAAGACATTGCCCAATTCATCGCGAACCGAACATTTAATGTGCGCATCTTTTAAAAGTTTGGGCGGGGTCATGAGTTTAAGCGATCGCGTGAGAAAAACCGGCCGTTGATTTCTTGGGCCAAATGGGGAAAACTGCTTTAAAACACGATAAAATTTAGCGGTGATCTGTTGAAGGGTAATTTCGGCATCTATCCGAAGCTCAGGCGTTTGCAAATCAATATGAAATTGTTTTTCGCAAGCCTCATCAAAAGCTGTTCGGAAGGCATCCAACTGCTGGGGTTCAAGGGTTAAACCTGCTGCAAATTCATGCCCGCCGTATTGCAGCAAATGCTCTTTGCAATCGGCAAGGGCATCATAAACATTAACACCTTGCACGCTTCGCACCGATCCTTTCAACACGCCATCAGAACCGGCTAAAATAACGGTTGGGCGATAGTACTTTTCAAGAATTCGTGAGGCTACAATACCAATTACCCCAATATGCCACTCTTCTTTAAACAATGTGAGCGATGAGTGGTAGTTATGGGCTGCCACTTCAGCCATCCGATCAGCTTCTTTGAAAATGTCCAAATCTACTTTTCTGCGCTCGGTATTGATCTCTTCAAGCTTCATGGCATACTCACGGCTCTCAGACTCGTTTGAAGCAAGCATCCATTGCACAGCCTCATTGGCATGATTCATTCGTCCGGCAGCGTTTATCCTTGGGCCGATGCCAAAGACAATAGAAGAACTGGAAATGTTGGCGAGATCAAACCCACAGACTTCGGCCATCACTTTAAAATTGTTACGCGGACTGGTTTTGATGCGTTCCAGTCCAAAAACCATCATTGCACGATTTTCGCCGGTCATTTCAACGATATCGGCGGCGATGGCCAGGCTAACAAAGTCCAAGTAACTCAGCATATGTTCAACAGGCATATCCAAACTTTCACCAACAGCTTGCAGTAATTTATAAGCCACCCCGCATCCGCATAAATCCTGATACGGGTAGGTTGAATCTTTTCGTTTCGGATTTAAAATCGCCAGCGCTTCGGGCAAGTCTTCGGGTTCATGATGATCACAAATGATAAAATCGATCCCTTTTGCCATGCTTTCAGTCACTTGAGCATTGGCGCGAATGCCGCAATCCACAGAAATGATAAGATTTACCCCCGAATCAACGGCATGTCGGATACCCTGATCCGAAACGCCATACCCCTCTGTATGCCGGTCGTTGATGTAATAGCTGACCTCGGCGCCGATACTTTGAAAGAAAAGCATCAACATTGCCGTGCTTGTGGTGCCATCCACGTCGTAATCACCATAGATCATTATTTTTTCCCTGTTCTCAATTGCTTTTCTCGCCCGTTGAAGGGCCTTATCCATATCATTCATTAAAAGCGGTGAATGCAAATCGGTAACGGTAGGACGAAAAAATGCCTTCGCTTCATCGAATGTGGTAATGTCTCTATTCACTAACGCTTTTGCGATTGGCTCGCTTACATTGATCGCTTCTGATAGACGCTTTACCTGATCGGGGTCTGGCATTTGAACGCTCCAACGAAAATTCCTCATAATGCTGCTGTGAATTGTTTTTTGATTTGATGTTCACCGGTAAATATTTAACTTGGTTGATGTTTCTTTCTTTTGCACTAAATTCGTTTACCAACTAACCAAATTTTGGAGATTTTTTATGGGTGACCTCATTACTATTGAAAGGCACATCATTGAACAACAATATAACTACCCTCATGCAACCGGTGAATTAACCAAACTCCTGCACGATGTATCGTTTGCCGCAAAACTGATCTGGCGACAAGTTACACGGGCCGGCCTGGTTGATATTCTTGGCTCGGCGGATGAAATAAACGTTCAGGGCGAAGAAGTCAAAAAATTAGATTTATTTGCGAATGAACAATTTATTAAAGCCATCGGTCACCATGGCCGTTTCGCCGTTATGGCCTCCGAAGAAAATGAAGATATCATTTTCCCGCCAAAAAATAAGTATGGTAATTATGTGCTTTTGTTTGACCCGTTGGATGGCTCTTCCAACATTGATGCCAATGTAAGCGTTGGCACCATTTTTTCAATTTTCAAGAGAAAATCAACAAGCGAAGAAGCCACTCTGGAAGATTGTCTTCAGGCAGGCATTCATCAAATAGCCGCAGGGTATGTCATTTACGGCTCTTCAGCCATGCTTGTTTTTACAACCGGCAATGGCGTTCATGGTTATACCCTGGATCCGACCATTGGCGAGTTTTTACTTTCTCACCCGAATATCAAAACCCCAAAACAAGGTAAAATTTACTCATTAAATGAGGGCAATTACCGATATTTAGATGACGGTGTCAAAAAATACATCAAGTATTTACAAATGGATGATAAAGAAACCCACCGTCCGTATTCCGGTCGTTATATCGGGTCGTGCGTGGCCGATTTCCACCGCAACCTGCTGTATGGCGGCATTTTCCTTTATCCCAGAAGTAAAAAAGCTCCTGAAGGAAAGCTTAGGTTGATGTACGAAGCCAATCCACTTGCGTTTATTTGCGAGCAAGCCGGAGGGCGAGCCAGCGATGGCAAAAACCGTATCATGGAAATCCCGCCTAAGAAATTGCATCAACGAACGCCTTTATTTATCGGTAGTGAAGACGATGTTAAAATTGCCGAAGAATTTGAACAAGGTCTCAGGGATATTGAACTGGATGAAGAACTGTGTCCGCCAAATCACTAAATTTTCATTATCAAAAAACCCGCCTGATAAGCGGGTTTTTTTAGGTTGGCTGAATTTAATGATTTTGCCAAGGTTCCTATCGTTTCTTGAAATCACCCAAACTGATTTTATGATCGCCAATACCTACAGGCTCAGCTTTTCCGTTAAAAACCAGGACCCCTTTAATACCACAATCTCCTGCTCCAGTACCTACAGCCATAACTTCTACAGTAATATTTCTTTTAAAATCATAGTCAGCTTTTTTGACATCAAATTCCAACTCGCCGTCTTCAACTTTAACGGTAGCATTCGTATTCTGCTTTCCGTTTTGCTTGACTAATATCTGAAAAGAAACGCCTTCACAATCTTCTAAACCAAGTTTAACCTGACCATCATCTTTAATGATCATATCATTACAGCCTGATAGAAACAGGGCAACCAACAGTGCAAAAATTTTCCATTGCAATTTTCCAAAAAAATACATAATCATCTCCTTTCGATAAGGTTTAACAACTTCAACGCTGCGCCTCATTCGTGGGGCAAAACGGGTGCGGATGAACGCCCATTTTTTACAGTAGTTTCATCTTTAAGCAGGCGATAACGTAATGATTGACTATATATAAATAAGAATGCCGTTGTTCCAAAATTGAGCGACAACCAAATCCAGAAAATCAGTTTCGATTTTTCGTTTGGCCATAGCACTGCTACACAAGCTACAAGTATTAGAATTGTAAGAATTGGAACCGCGTAGGTGGCAAATGGGTCTCGTCTTTGCCCAACCCACGCCTCCCATTTGGATTCGTGCGTATTTGGAGCATGGGCTCGGATGAAACTGCCAATTCTCTTTATGCCATAATCTTCACCAAGGATATACAAATCGAAACATATCGAAACAAATGGGACGATATATAGAATTAGCGCCAGGTCTATCTCCTTCGGTAACTTAGCTGCGCCAACAGAAAACAATGCTCCAACAAAAAGGAACTTGCGAATATTAAAGTCGCCTCGACGTTTTTGACTTTCTATTTTCTCTTTGTGCATTCTCTCCAGGAATGCATCCATTTCTTTATCACACATGATGTTCCTTTACTTCATATTAATTAGATTTTCCCGCCTAAACCGTAAATTTTTTTGTGAGGTCCAAAAAAATTTCAAACGGATACAAGCTTTACTCGTGATTTGGGGCATTTGAATCATGGGTTCAACTTAGCGTAAAGGGTTTAAAGGCAAAATCAAGGAAAGTCTCTATGCATATCAGTTGCTTTCTACTCCCTGTACCTGACGTGCTTATCTATAAATTGTGTAATCGTTGAAAACACCGTTTCTTTTGTTTTTGGTTTTGCTAAATTTTTTTCATTCAAGAATTCGGTTTCTACCAAGCCGCCATTTTTCTTAACAATCTTTATATAATTGTTCATGGATTTTTCCTTTTCCTCACCGAGTTGGGTTTGATCATAAATCATCAGCAATGGCCGATACAGGCTATCGGCAGCAAATTGGGGTGAGATCGACCTTAAAAAATCACCATCTATTTCCGGATCGCCATATTCATGATGAAGTATTTTGCTCAGATGAGGTTTTCCCGTCTTTAGCATTGCACGAAGATCCATATAGCCGTTAATGCTAATGGCCGCGGCCCACGAGCCCGAATCCGACGAAGCAACATGATGCGAAAGAAAACCGCCGTACTCACACCCCAGGGCAACAATTTTACCTGGATCGGCTAATCCTGATTGAGCCACCCAATCTGCTGCTTTTATAGCATCATGAATTGCGATGAGTCTTTTTTTCCCGTTATCAGCATTTAAATACGCTTCTCCATAACCGGCAGACCCTCGAATTGCCGGCACTAAAACCGCAAAATTCTGGGAAATTAAATATTGGATCAAGGGTTTAAATTCCTTTTTCAAGCCGCTTGAAGGATTGCTCTGAAAAATAACCACCATCGTTAAGCTGCTATCCACTTTTGAGCCTTTCGGCATAAAAAGCAACCCTGGGATTTCTGCTCTATCAAACGAGATATAGCTCATTGTTTGGGGCTTGACAAAATCCTTCGCCGATAAACCGGCCAAATTAAATCGACTGATAGCTGTTTGTTTTTTGGTTTTCGGATCAAACAAAACGGTTTGTGAGGGATTGGTAGCATTTGAATACGTCAGAATAAACGTTTGACTATCCGCTGTAAAACCAACTTTAACCAAATCGTGGGCGTCTTCAATTTCTATGTTTCGGCGTGTTTTTAGATTCTGGATCACCGTATGATAATTCCCATCATCCAAAAGCGAATATGTGAAATACTTGCCATCATTGGACAAATTAAAATTGGTTAAACATGCATCGCCAAGATCAATCGGACTTAATTTCCCTCTAACGATCTTTCGTCGCCGTTTCACCAATGTCAT
The DNA here is from genome assembly GCA_028277445.1 of Chloroherpetonaceae bacterium. Classification (GTDB taxonomy): domain Bacteria; phylum Bacteroidota; class Chlorobiia; order Chlorobiales; family Chloroherpetonaceae; genus JANQGG01. The sequence goes on from JANQGG010000048.1 coordinate 18,452, forward strand.
TAACGCCAAAGTTTTTTGATCACGTTTATAGGTTGTTGCGGTGTAAAAACCTTTGCCATCGGGCGTCCAGTTGCCGCCTTCGTAACGGGCTGCAACTTTTTTATTGGTTAATTGTATTTGCTTAAGCGTTTTGGCATTAACTAAAAACAAGTGATTGGAAATCTGTGGATTCCCTTTTGAGATCAAAACATAACTGCCTTTTGGTGAAAAACTGATGGGTTCTATTTGTTGATTTTCTGCGGCGATAAGCGTGTGCTTCAGGGTTTTCAAATTTATGAGATACGCATCAAGAACATTTGGTTCACGCTTATTTGAAGCATAGGCCAAAAATGCCCCGTCTCTGGAAAATGCTTTTAAAATAAACGTGGCATTGGGATTATCCGAAAGCGCTTTTAAATGGTAACCAAAACGATCTAATTTGTATAACTCATCATTACCGAGATCATTACGAACCGTGATAACAAGCTCGGTTGATTTTGGGATCCATTTCATATCCACCACATCCTGATCAAAAAAAGTGATCTGGCTCGGAAACGGATTCTGGATATCATAAACCCAAACTTCGTTTTTGCCGGTGATATTCCACAAAAATGCCACATAATTGCCATCATCTGAAATTTCAGAAGCATGCGTTTGCTGAATTAATGAAAATTGCCGGGCGAGATTTGGTTTATCGTTAGCATTGCTCTTTTGGGGAATACATACCAGTAATGTGCACACCGTTAGGTAAAACCAACATGCGGTTCTTAAACGTGGTAAGCCTGGTTTTTGACTCATGATGATACGGGTGATTACGTTTTTTTATAAATAAAATCCTCTCAAAATTGAGAGGATAATTTAGCACGATTTCAAACACATTCAAACTGACTCGTGATATCAAACACAAGCCTTAGTTTTCAGCGAGTTCTTTTTTACCGACATCCAATATCTTAAAGCTTTCGCCGGGAATTATATAATACCACTTTGCAAACCGCTGATTGAGTTCAAGCGCTTTCTGTTTTCCCTGCTCAACCTCTTTTTGCCAGCTCTCATAGGCAAGGTTTATGCTCTTATTTCTTTTATCATTCGCGTTCCAGAGGCTATCGGGCTTTGTTTTAAAGTCCATATTATCGGGTTTTGCAGGCTCCTGAAACATCGTATCATCAAAATTAGCCGTAATGAACAAAAACCGGTTTTCTTCAGGTTTATTGCTATCACGGATTTCACCCAGAACCATCTCACCAAATCGCAAGGTATAACGCACGCCCTCCGTGGTCTTAAATTCCAGCTCGCCTTCATTGGATAACAAATCGCCATTTCGCGTAAAATAATAGCCTTTGCTTTGCAGAGAGAGCATATCTTCCTGGGATATTTTAATGCCTGACTCGGATGCGGTTAGATTATCGGATAATCCCTGCGGTTTTGGCCGAACGCCAACAATTGTCATTTCATCCAACGCTTTCAAAAGTTTTTCAACTTGCTCAGAGTTTGCATTTTGCACCTTGCCGCGTTTGGCTCGAAGCATCCATTTCTCATCGTTCTTGGATAACATTAATTCTTCGCGCTGATTGACTGAACGCGTTCTTTCATTAATGGAGTAATCCTTAATCATTACTTCCGAAATGGCCGTCTTTTCAACCTGAAGCAAATCGGTATCGATCCAATCCTTAAACGCCGTACTGATTTTAAGCGGCACTTTGGCTGTAAAAACCTGCCTTTTTTCCGGCTCTCTGACATAATAAAGATCGGATTTATTCTGCAGCGCTTTCCCAATAATGATATCGGCCAACGCTTTATCGTTTTGGTTACGAACCGTAATTCGCATGCCTCTGCCTTTTGCCGTTGATTCATCCAAAGGATCCACGACGCCCAATTCTTCAAATTCATTCGGGTTAGCCGTTCTAAATTCTTCTTTTTCCATCGCAATCATCAACGCGGCAGTTTTCGACAATTGCTCTTTACCATCGGCCGGGTAGTTGTAATCCGATGGAATTACCCACAAATTTTCTTTGAAAACCACTTTAAACGGCTTTGCTGAAGCAGTCTCTTCATCATAAGCGACAACTTCCAATGAAGCTGCAGTATTTGGATCTTTGAAATCCGGGAAAAAACGCTCGCCAACTTCAGCCAAAAGATCGGGAGTTGAAGATTTTGGCAAGCTTATAAACGCAAGAACGGCTAAAACAAGCGCTACGCCTACAAAGCTTAATGTCTTTTTTAATTCATTCATAGTTTAGCTTTATTTGCTAAGAGTTATGGTTTAGAATGGTTAATTACTTTTGCGACGGCGTGAAAGCGCCATGCCCTCTTTTTCACGTTTTTTACGACGGATATAAATCCAGATTCCCATACCAAAAACAGGAACCGGCGGCAGCAATACCGCCATAAGTTTTATGCTGCTTTGAATGGCTCGAATCTTTGCTTGCATATCCTGAAGGCTTTGCTCAATCTTTGATTTCTTTTCGGCTTCGATTTGCGTTTTTATGGCCTCAAATTTGTTGGACTCAACTTCCTGAATGTTTCGCGCCATCATGTTTTTACTTTGTTCATCCAGATCCGTTCGTTCCGATATTGCCTGCACTTTTTTATTTAACCGAGCCTGCGCCTCATTTAATGCTTGCTGAGCTTCCGCTTCGGCTTGTTTTTCATCGTTTCGTCGTTGTTTTGCAAAACGAAACATCTGCGTTTCCAATGCCTTTAATGTCCGATGCTGCGTGCGTTTTTTCCTGAGTTCAATAAACGACTTATCACCAACCAGGTAATCCATACAATTGAGGAAAAATGAGACATTATCAAAATTCAGGTTTTGATAACCGGCTTTGCGGATTTCAAAAAATTGACCGGAAATAAAATCAATATCAGCAACCGCAATCACATTTATTGACGCGCTATCTTTGGCAACCTTTTCTTCAGAATCCGATATGTGTGCGGCCATTGTGTATTGAACGCCGGTAGGTTGATGAGCAACATATTGGCTGGGAAGAATCTGCGTGCCGAAAAAGCTTCGCTGAACCATTTGGTTGTAACTGACCCGGCCGGTTACATTACCGGTTTGTAATAACGGCGTGAATTTGTAGCTAACCGTCGGCGATTCTTCAAAAAATCCCGGATAGAGCAATACAACTTCCTGCAAACCGCTGGTTGATTCAAATTCAGTATTAAACGCCTTTGGATTTTTATTTCCCTCGCCAACAAAAACAACTTCAGGCGGTAGAGCAGCCAGTTGAGGATGAGGATTGTAACCATCCCATACGATTTCTGACGGCATCCAATGCACGCCAATATCATTCATGAATTTGGAAATGTTTCCTTTCGGTTTTGGCTGCGGCCCGCGGCTTCGCATCATTGGATTTACATCAGCACCGGATTTTTCCATCGGCGAAAGCGCTACTTTTTCCATGAGCAACGGATCACTAAGCACCAGAGTTGGCATACCATTTTTTATAGCCTGAAGCGCATTATTCATTTCATTTTGAGATAATGCCGAAGGCAATACCACAAGCATCCCATCCAATTCCTCCGTGATTGGAACATCGGCGGAGATTTCAATGACTTCGAACTGCTTTTTTAATTCACTGACCACCTGCCATTCGGGCAAGGTTTGAAAGGTTTCGTAATTTAATCCGCCAAAAATGTTTGCCGCTGTTTTCAGCACCCCGATTTTTTTCCGGCTCGACTCCGAAACAACCCGTATGCTTCGGATCAGTTCATATTCAACCGGCAATCCGGGATCAAAAAACTTAATGACATGCTCTTTTGCGCCGGATGTGAAGGCCAATCCCATAAACATCTGTTTGCTGGAGGTTTGCATGCCTGCAATGCCCATTGTTTCAATCGGCGCGATATTGTAATGCTTATTGGCATGTCTGGCTTCCTGGCTATAGGGTTCGGTGTCAATAATCCGAACCTGAACATTCCCTCCCGAAACTGCCTGGATTTCTTTTAAAAATCCAATAATATTGGTTCGGGTTTGAACCATTGACTGCGGGACATTCGGACTCAGGTAAGCATGAACAACTACGGGGGTTTTTGTATCCAGTTCGCTTAGAATAGTTTTGGTTTCATCAGACAGAGAATGCAAACCTTCGGCAGTGACATCGGCTCTGAGATCAAAACTGTTAAAAATGACATTTAAACTGCTGATTGAAAGAAACAATGCCGCAAACCGAATGGCGAAATGCTTTGGATAGGTTAAACCATCAGCTGCTTTCGGCCAGTGACGGCGGCCTAACAAAACCGTATTTAAATACAAGCCTAACAGCGCAATCGATACAAAGTAAAATAGCCCTGAAAAACTTAAGACACCCCGCGAAAAATCTTCAAAATATCGCCACATGCCAATGTCATAAAAAAACCGGCCGGTATCGGCGCCAAAAATGCTCATCAATACATCTAAATACACCAATGCGCCTACGAACAAAATGCCCAATACAAAGGCAATCGTGGCATTGGGCGTTAACTGAGAAGCCACTATCCCAAACGCAATCAAGGCCGCGCCCATTAAAAAGTAGCCCATGTAATTGGCAAACATTAAGCCGATATCGGGGTCGCCTAAAAACATCAGCACCACAACATGACTCAGCGAAAGCAACAGCGAAATGCCATAGATGCTTAACACGGAAAGGTATTTGCCCAGCGTGAGTTCGATATCCGATGCCGGCATGGTAAGTAAAAGCTCATCGGTGCCTTGTTTGCTTTCGCTCGACCATACGGCCATGGTTATTGCCGGAATAAAAAATACCAGCAACAACGGGAACATATCATTTAACTGGCTTAAGTTGGCCAGGTTATGCAAAAAAAAGCGTTCTTGCCAAAATGCCGCGCCGGCGCTGATAAAAATGAACAGGGTAATAAAAACATACCCGGTTGGATTGGTAAAAAACAATTTTAAATCGCGCTTTAATAACGCTTGTATGATCATTGTATTGAGTTTCATAACGATATCACTGCTTAAGATTCCTGGGTTTGCCCGGATTGGGTTAATCGATAAAAGGCCTCATCCAGACTTTCTTCTTGCATGAGGTCTGCCGGAGGGCCGTCAAAAACTAGCCGTCCTTCATTGATCATGATAACACGGCTCGAAACCGCCTCAACTTCCTGCAAGATATGGGTTGAAAGCAGGATTGTTTTGGTTTCGCCTAACGATTTGATGTTGGTTCGGAATTCTCTGATTTGATTCGGGTCCAAACCGGCCGTCGGTTCATCCATAATCAGAACTTTAGGATCATGCAACAGAGCTTGCGCCACGCCCACCCTTTGGCGAAATCCTTTTGATAATCGCCCAATGGGTTTATCCAAAACCTCGGTTAAATTGTTAAGCTCGGAAACATAAGAGACGCGCTCTTTAAGCTCATTACCGCTCAAGCCTCTGACTTCGCCAAAAAATTCAAGCAATTCAGCCGGTGTCATTTCAGGGTAAAGAGGGCCGTTTTCGGGTAAATACCCTACATGTTTTGAAGCCTCCAGTCTTGATCGCACAACATCGTGTCCGGCGATAAACGCCTCACCCTCGCTTAGCGACATAAAACCGGTCAGTATTTTCATCGTTGTTGATTTCCCTGCGCCATTCGGCCCTAAAAATGCAACAACTTCACCTTGTGAAATCGAAAACGATATATCTTGAATAGCCACAAACGACTCATAATATTTACAGAGATTCCTGGCTTCAATCATTATTCCGGATGTTTTTGCAGCCATGTTTATAACGCTTTATGGTTTAATTCTTTAAAATAACAGTTTAACCTATTTGATTTCAATCAGTTAGTGCTATAATCCACAATATAAAATGCGGACAAATTTAATGGTCTTTCTGAAAAAAGGCAAGGGCTTATTAATGGAAATTTTTAAACGTCAATCATCTTTTGGGTTTACTTTCTGTAGTTTTCCAAAATTTTTTAATCCCAAATCAGTCAATAGAAATCAAAAAAAACTCCCTCATCTAAATCTTCTCCCTTCCAATGACGGATGAGTATCAGCTATAACAAGGGGTTGCAACCCCTTGTTTTTGAAGCTACATTTGCCAGCATAGGAAAAATTCGTCATTTCTTATTTGTGTTTTTGGCTTCCATTGCCAAAAATTTGTATTGGGTGACCTCTTTTCCCTTTCCCAAAGGGAGAGGACCGGAGTGAGGGGATAAAATTTTCATATGTAAGAAAAACTTATTACTTAACAAGTTAATGACACATATCTCTAAGTTTATTAAAAATAATAGCTTATAAGAAGTTTTTTATTAATGCAAGGCCATGCTCACATTATTAATTCGGCGTTTTTACAATAACATTATATACACACCGGATCAATATTAACTTGCACTGATCCATTCGGTGAGAGTATGATCATTTTTATGGATTGTTATAATAATAATGATTAAAAAGGCTCTACTCTGATCATGCCCTGGTTTAGTCGGAGCATCCAGAAGCTGGAGTATTTTTTTGCCATTTTGCTGGATCACCCGGATAAACCGGGTAATGACATTAAGGTAGACGAAAAAGGAGCATGCCGAAACGACAACGAAAGAAACGCTATAGACAAAATTGATGCTTCGGCGCCGCTCAGCAAGCGCTCCCATTGCAAAAAATTGATCCTGAATAAATACCTTGATCTTTTTTGAAATGCTTAAACCTGCCCTTTTGGAAATTCAGGAAATAAAATTCGCTCCAGGAAAACGGTTTTGCCGGTTTCTGCATCAATTTTAATCACCATTGCACACAAATGCACATCATCGGTTGCGCATTCATATTTTCGTGGGGTTTGGTACACAAACCGATCAATCGCCGGTTTAGCCACCATGCCGATAACCGAGTCGTATGGCCCTGTCATCCCAACATCGGAGCAATACCCCGTACCGTTTTTTAAAATGCGCTCATCGGAGGTTTGGACATGCGAATGCGAACCCATAACAGCAGAAACTTTTCCATCCAAATGCATGGCCAGGGCAATTTTTTCAGCCGTAGCTTCCGCATGCATATCCACAAGGATATAGGGGGTTTCCTGACGAATTTTTTCAACCACCCAATCGGCAGTTCTGAACGGGCAATCAATCGTTTGCATAAACGTGCGGCCTTGCAAATTCACAACGCCAATTTTACCCATGCCATCAGGCAGTTTAAAAATGCCATATCCCGTGCCATAAGTTCCTTTTGGATAATTCAACGGACGCAAAATGGTCGAGTCTTTTTTTAGGGTATCGTGAAATTTAAAATTATCCCAAATATGATTGCCGCCTGTTATAACATCAACGCCAACTTCCCGCAATTGCGATAGAATTTCCACACTCATGCCTTTGCCTTTGTAGGCATTTTCACCATTGCAAGTGACAAAATGGATATCGTACTTTTGAATGTAATTCCTGAGTAATTTGGTAACGATATCAACACCTGGCTGACCGACAACATCGGCCATAAAAAAAACATTTATGGTCTTCGGCATGTTAAGAGTGATTTATAAATATTTTAGCATCCATAACCTTTAGCTTAATCATATTTGCTAAAAGCCAAAATTATATTTTGGGATTTTGTTATCTTTTTCGTTTTTGTTTGCGCTCATGTAGCAGCCTGCATTTCTTCAATTGAGTTTTAAATGTACAGGTTTTTTTAGTAAGCATAAAACCAGATTTATAAGAAATTATTGAAATTGAAACTTCGGATTTTTATGAGCCAGTTCAATCCTTATGATAAATCATTTGATGAGTTTTCAAAAAACACGCCTAAACCGTTTTTATCCCGAATAGGTAAGCAAAATTACCCGTTTCATATCCTTCTGTTTGTCATCACATTCTTTACCACCACGTTAGCCGGCACATTCTGGATCGGCAAACCCAGTTCGTTTGAAGATATCAATCTGCTGAAACAGAACTTTCTGAACGGATTGCCGTTTTCAATATCGCTCCTGCTTTTTTTAAGCGTTCATGAATTCGGCCATTTCTTTGCATGCATGGCTCATTCGGTTCGGGCAACATTGCCATTTTATATTCCCATGCCCCCGATTACATTTATCTTAAACATTGGAACATTTGGCGCGTTGATCCGCATCAAAGAACGCATTCCCAGTTCAAAAAGCTTATTTGATATTGGCGTTTCCGGCCCGATTGCCGGATTTATCATTGCATTGGGACTCCTGGTTTATGGCTTTACCCACCTGCCCACGTATGACTATATCTATGCCATTCACCCTGAATACCTTGAGTTGGGCTACATTCCCGAGCCAACGCCAGGTACATTAGTTACCGGAAAAAATTTATTATATCTGATTTTGGAAGAGCTTTTCCCAAGCCCGTACCTGCCGCCCATGCACGAAATGTATCACTACCCGTTTTTATTTGCAGGCTGGCTGGGCACGTTTGTAACAGCTTTAAACTTACTCCCGGTCGGTCAGTTGGATGGCGGGCATGTCATTCACGCCATGTTTGGCGGCGCCATCCACCGCAAGATTGCCAAAACCTTTCTTTGGGGAATCGTTGCTCTGGGCTTGCCCACCTTTTTGGAATGGCTGATTGCCCTTCTCTCACTCATTATTGGATTTGAGTTTGGAGGCTTGCCTTACCCGGAGTGGGTTCGGTTGATCTCATGGCCAAGCTGGATTCTATGGGCGTTCATCCTCGCTAAAGTTATAAAAATTGAACATCCACCGGTTTTAAACGAGCATCCATTGGACACAAACCGTCAAGGTATTGGATGGGTGAGTATTTTGATTTTTATTTTAAGTTTTACGCCCGTGCCTTTTATCATTGTTTAATCTTAAGCCTCCTATGACTCCAGAACCACTCGTTTTTGACGGCCATACCCTTGATTTCAGTACCGGCGCTAAAGTGATGGGCATTTTAAACATCACGCCGGATTCGTTTTATGATGGCGGCACATTTCACTCATCCACCACTTCCGAAGTGTTCCTGGAAACCATTATCGATTCGGCCAAACGCATGGAAAAGAACGGTGCAGATATTCTGGATATCGGCGGTGAATCCACTCGGCCGGGCGCTGATCCCTTAAGCACGGAGGATGAGCTAAACCGGGTTATCCCGGTCATTTCAGCGCTTACGCCGCATGTTTCCATTCCAATATCCATCGATACCTATAAAGCCAGGGTTGCCGAAGAAGCGCTTAAAGCCGGCGCAAGCATGGTGAATGATATTTCAGGATTTCGGTTTGATTTGAACATGGCCGGCGTTTGCAGCCAATACAACGCACCGGCCATTCTTATGCACGCTCCTAAAAAGCCCCGTGATATGAACTGGAGCTACCAGGAAAAAACTAGCGCTAAAAACATATTTGAAGAAATATCCGAGTACTTTGAAGACACGCTCAATATGGCTTCAAACGCAGGCGTTTCCCACATCATTCTTGATGTTGGTTTTGGTTTTGGTAAAACTTTGGAAGAGAATTACCAATTGCTGGCGCATTTGGATCAGTTTTCCAAATTTAATAAACCTCTCCTGGCCGGGCTATCACGAAAATCGTTTATCGGAAAAGCCATTTCAAAACATCCCGAACATATTGCCGCGCCCACAGAGCGATTATTTGGTACGGTTGCTTCAAACACCATTGCCTTACTCAATGGCACGCATATCTTGCGCGTTCATGATGTAAAACCGGCCGTTGATGCCATTCGGGTTGTTGCGGCATTAAAAAATGCCGGGGGAATTGAACATCGCTAAATATTGCTTAGATTTACGCCCAGTCAACCCTTTATAACTTGTACTGATGATTGAGATTTTCCGAATCGGATTTCTGGAGTTTACACTGCTCGATCTGCTGGATATCAGCATTGTCAGCTTTATGCTCTATAAAATGTACCAGTACATGAAAGGGACCATTGCCGCCCAGATCTTTGTGGGATTGCTGGTGATTTTACTAGGTTCGGCAACGGCCAGTTTTTTCAACCTCTCATCGCTGGATTGGATTTTTAGCCGGCTGACAAGCATCTGGTTTATTGTATTCGTGATCCTGTTTCAACCTGAAATTCGCCGGCTGCTTTTATTTTTGGGCCAAAACCGTATGTTTGGAAAACTTTTCCAGGCAAGCAGCGATGAAACCACCAACGAGGTTTTAGCGGCCATTGATGATCTGAGCGACGCACATTACGGCGCTTTGATCGTGTTTGTTCGAAATACCGGCTTAAGACTTTACATTGAAACCGGCGAGCAGATCAATGCGCAGGTTTCACGGCGGCTTTTGGGTTCGCTCTTTTACCCGAACACGCCCCTTCATGACGGTGCGGTGATCATCAAAAATAAAACGATCGAGGCGGCGCGCTGCATTTTGCCGCTCACTCAAAACGAAAACATTTCGGAATCGTTTGGCATGCGTCATCGTGCGGCGTTGGGAATATCGGAAATCTCAGATGCTTTTGCGATTGTGGTTTCCGAGGAAACCGGTCGGATATCGGTAGCAGAAAACGGTCAGTTGTTTAGCGGCTTAAGCCTGCCGGAGCTTCGTGAGCGCCTCACCGAAGCCCTCAGCGAAAAACCCATCATGACTACCCCTGAACTGGCGCAGAAATAATTTGCAGTTACGAATCTTGCCGAAGACTTTTACGAAAAAAAAGAACTTAACCGGTGCGTCCCTATTTAATTAAGCAAAAAATCACCTTGCGTTATCCATTTTAAACATTAATGCCAAAGCTGATTTTAAAATACATGTTATTGATTGAGGTAACGGGAGTTATATGCCTCCACTCTCTAACCCCTCATTTGCACCACGGCGAAATGAGCGATAAAGCGCATCGGTTTTGGCACAACCAAGAAAATCATATACTGACGATCATTGGCTCGATTTTTCATGATGAATCGACTCATTTTTTGATCATTCCAAATTTATCTACTCCTCTTAATAAAACACTCAGCAAATTATGGTTGAGTAATTTCATTTGCGACGACGATTTTAATCTTATCAATAATACCCGATATGGTTGTATTTTTCTAAATCAAAAAACGCATGTCTTCCATGATTGCACGAAAACATCTTGTGGATTAAGAGCCCCGCCCAAAAATCTTAATTCATAAAAGATAGATTTTCTAACCTAAAAAAATTAAAATCATGGACGCTACTCACATTCACTTAATTTTAACGCATGTTCCAATTGTTGGAACGCTTATCGGAATTGGAATTTTGGCTTACGGCTACTTTTCAAAAAATGACGATATCAAAAAAGTATCCTTAATGTTGTTATTTTTGATGGCTTTGGTTACCATCCCGGTGTTCGTATCGGGAGAAAAAGCCGAACATTCTGTTGAGCATCTTGCCGGCGTTTCAGAAGTATTCATAGAAGAGCATGAAGAACTTGCCGAAAAAGCAATTTGGTTAATGGGACTGATGGGATTGCTGTCTATTTCAGGATTTATTGCCTTGCAAAAAAATCTTCCATTTGCCAGAATTCTTACAATGTCTACGTTGGTTGTTTCACTCCTAACATTTGGGATATTTGCTAAAGTTGGCAATCTGGGCGGTCAGATCAGGCACTCTGAAATCAGAGATAAGGCTCAAACAATGGATGAACAAAAAGAGCCGGAAATTGAAAAAAATGCTGATGATGATGACGAAGACGATGAAAATGAACAGAAAGAAAATGACGATTTGGATAATCATCATTAATTTAAAAAGAAAAGGGGCTCAGCGTCCCTTTTCTTTTAGTAATTTAAATTGAACGATTAGCACGTTATGTTATGTTCTATTTTATTTTCACTAACACCTGATGTATAAAGTAACAATACATGCATTGTCTCTTGCTTTCTGCCTCACAAACTATCCTCTCCCTAATAAATCACCCGACGGGCCGAAAGTCGTTTTTAAGCCGTCGACGCGACTATAATTTTGCCTATGTTTAGGCAGTTTGCGTGCTCAACGCTACAAACTCACCGCTCAACCTGCCTACAACTTGCTCCTTGTGCTCTAAAACTGACTTAACGGTTACTCTACCTTTTCCACGGCGCGCCAACATGCGAGTGAAGGTTGCCCAGCCTTCAATGTGCTCCATTGAGGCTTTTGCTGTAAAATCGCCAAATATAGGTTTTTCGTATTCCATAGCGCTTCGCTGAATCACCAAGTGTATGTCGTTGATACCTTCATCGCTCAAACGCATTTGCAGAAGAGACCATGCCGCAAGAATGGCGAGCGCTGAAGCGCTGCCTCCAAAAACAGTTTCGCGGTGATTGATATTAGGCGCTAGCGGAGCACGCAAGACAACGGCGTCTGTACTTACTGAAACAACTGAGACTTCCATCGCCTTAGATAGAGGAATATTGTCGTGAAGGTATTTCTCAAATTCAGCTTGTGACATTTTTTCTTCTTTTTAACGCAGAGTTCAGCAGCGGCACGCTCGACGGCACAAAACGTCAATAAGCCAATAACTTACAACCCACCACCAAACGAAAAAACCAGCTCTGATACCGCACAGTCCGGCGCAGCGCCTTATTAGCCCTCTTTATTAATATTTTCATCATAAGCTTTTGCCGCATAAAAAATTTCATCGACGGTTTTTTCCATCCAAAGATTCCGTTGCCATTCTGTATAATCAAAATTTTCTCTCAAAATCAGGCTTATAAATTTTTCAGTTTCGACAATATTTAACTTCTCGCGGAGCGCTTTCATGCCTTCATACATTATTATTGTATCTGTTCTCATTTTTCCTCCAGCAGACTAATGAACTCCAGCGGATTTACCACTTTGATTTCTTTTAAACACGTTGCTTTTTTCATAAGAATTTTATCCGTTGTAAGAAAATAGTCACTTTTTGCCTCAATTGCGCATACCAAGTGAAGTGAGTCTTTTGGTTGTAATCTATATAATTTTTGTAACCCATTTGCATTATTTCTTATTGTTTCTGAGGCTTTAATATTTACAGCAGATATTGGCTCCCATTCTTTTATTGATTCTCTTCTTTGTTTGCTTGTAAGGATTTGCTGAATTTTCAAAATCTAAAATAAAAGACCAAACAAGTTCTATTTCGTTGTTTTTAATACAATTCTGAACAAATATTTTGGCTTCAGTTTCAAGTCTGATTATTTCATAAGTTTGGTTATCATAAGGCCTGTTAAAACAGCAATTATCCAGATATATCCGCATTTATTATTTCCTCAACCCGATTGAAGTCTCCTATTATTTTCTAACCAGAGATTTAATAAAATGTACTCAAAATTCCGAATAGCTATTTTGCTCTGTGCAAGTGTTGTTCAGAAGGCTAACGTAAAGCGTCAGCTGTAAAGTATTGCCAGCGCTGAAGCGCTACCTCCAAATACGGTTTCGCGGTGATTGATATTAGGCACTAGCGGAGCACGCAAGACAACGGCGTCTGTGCTTACTGAAACAACCGAGACTTCCATCGCCTTAGATAAAGGAATATTGTTGTGAAGGTATTTCTCAAGTTCAGCCGGTAACATTTTTTCTTCTTTTTAACGGGCTGCGGATAAGCTGCTTGAACGCGCTCCAAGATTACCCTTTTCCGAAAAACAGTCGCGTGTTCACGCGTCAGTTTAATGCGCGTCTTAGATAGCCAAACATGCTAATTTAATTTTTGCAATGTATCAATAACCCATTTATTAATACTTTTTCCTTCTCGCGCTGCCTTAATGTAAATACGATGATGAAGATCAGGACTCATACGAATGACAAATTTACCTGAAAATGGTTTATCAGGTTTCTCATCTCTTTCTTCACAAAACGCAAGATAGTCATCTATTGAATCTCGGAAAGCATTTTCAATTTCATCTACACTCCATCCCTGGAATGTAATCACATCTTTTGTATCCAAAACTTCACCATGAAATAGTTTAGCTTCATCATCATAAGTTACATACCCTGAGTAGCCTTTATATTTTAGCATCAGTTTACTCCTGCTTCGTTTAAAAATCTTCTCATTGATCTAAGAGCGCCTTTATCTGTTTCTTTCCTACGATGAGGCCTATGAAAGACCGCTCTCACTCCATTTAAATAAATGCGTACTCTAGATCCTTTCCCTTCAGATAACTCAGCCCCTAAGGCAATAAGTAAATTTTCTATATCACTCCATTTTACACCGGAACGGGTTGGTTCATGGAAAATATCATCTAGAATCTTTTTGTGTTTCTTGCTTAGGTTCATAACGATACTAATATATAGTATCACATCATTGAAGGCAAATTATTATAGAGGCTTTCTAACAAGTACATCACCCACGCGGAACTCGTCGATGGTTTGACTTTGCGAGAGACTGGCTCTAAAAAGACGCCGATTCCGCGTCGTGCACATGTTTTGTTAGGATGTAAAGTACCGAAGACTAAAGTAAAAAGTTATTTACAATTGTATTTGATTCTAGAGAGAGTTCTTGTTTCACAATAGGCAGTTTTTCCATTATAGTCTCAAAAGTATCCTCTGGAAATTTGTCAACAACATAGAGCAAATTTAATTCAGATACTGCAAAATCGACCTCTCGAGTAATGAATGAGAATATTGATCGAAAACCATTTGACTGCATATTAAATGGCTCAGCGATCATAACTTCATTGAAGCTATGTATTCCAATTTTCTTATATATTTTCGTAACCAAATATTCACATTGAGATAGTGATTCAATTTCCTTCACATTGAGTGACAAGAAATTGTTGGAATTCCTCCTTTTGACAATTACTTGTAATTCATGAATAGCAATTTGACCAAAAGGAATATAGAGCATAACATTGGAATCTTCCCAAATAACATAATGGCGTGATCGCAGAGCCTCCATATAATCTTCCAAGTAATCTATACCGCTTTTATCGTATGAAGCACATATTTCTGAAAGGTGATCACCGATATTAAATGCGCCCTTTGCAAATCCCCAAATTTGCTTATGGACATGCTCAATACTTGCGCCTGCTGATGTTCTTGTTTTTTTGCCAAGAACAAGATGTTTAATTGATGAATTAAAACCAAAAAGTATTCCCGCTGAGCCATTTAGTTGATTATTGTCATATTCACTTTTTAAGTGTTTAAATATTTGTAAATTCATTTTTAATAAATGTTCTTCTTGAACATCCTCCCAAGAATGTACTGGATCATTAGGGAATGTTAAATAGTGAAAAAATGCACCATAAGGAAAATCATTGGCCATAACAGTTGTATCGTTCGTAGTTGCAGAATGGATTTTACGATAATATTTAAAATTGGGATTACAGAATTTGCAGTTTTTCTGTTTTAGTTGTTCTGAGGCCGATGGATTTTTAGCAGCTATTTTCTTTACGAGATCGCTGGGATCATTAGCATGGATATGGTCCACAACAGCAGGTTCGGTTACGAGTTCTGCTAATACCATGCGAATCCATTCATCTTCTTGTTCCAAAATGAATGGGTACATTTTCTTAATTTTTTCTAAATTTATTGATTTTAGATGATCTATTGCTTCAGGCTCTCCCTCTGTTCTCAGATTTCTAGTTAATCCTACTTGTATTTCAAAGGGTCGGACAGGATCCCTTGTTATAAATACTTTATTTTCTAAGGGATTATTTTGAGAATCACGCCCTGGTGTGGTACCTATTACTAATCGATAAAAGTGAGGTGCGTTTGAGGGGTGAAATGATGAATATTTATTTGTGTTTGGGACATTTAGTTGATCAACATCATTAAATTCTAATTCTGCAATTTCTGTTCTTTGGGAGGGTGCAATGGGTGGTAGGGATTCATTGAGTTCGTCTATTGATATAGCAAGATGTTGGCCTACTAAATCTGAGAATTCTTCAAGTTCGCTAAAAGTAGCAATTACACCTGCACCTTCTAATTCTTTTTTAAAAGTCAATACTTTATTCATCTGCTCTATTTCCTCAAACTTTTGAGGCATAAATGGCCTTTGACAGAAATAAAAAAGAATTTTTTTATTGGCTTTATCAGCTTTCCATTCAGAAAAGGCATTCCTAAATTCTTCTTCAGTACCAGAATCAGCGATGCCTGTTGGTTTGCCGAACCATTTCCACATTATACCAATGAATATATCGAATTGACCAATTTGTTGATTAATCACTTCTTGGGGCCGGCCCATTCCAGGTACGAATATCTCCCAACCCTTAAATTCAATATAAATATTTCTTCCGCTGTAAACAGAATTCAAATTATCAATTATTTTTTTAACTCTCTCTCGCTCCATATCGACGTCATGTGGCGATGCTACGAATATTCTAATTTTTCTCGTATTATTTTCCATTAATATTCACCTCCCTAATAAGGTTATTTTAAAGGTTTATTAACGAATTAATCTTAACGCCGCAAATCAGCGGCGCCGCTGTATTTGCCTTGTTGTGCGTTTTACAAAATTGGATTTAATCTTGCTAAAAATCCGCCCTCTTCAGTATTAATGAGTTTCTCTACAGACCAACCACATTCCAAAACATGGGGAGCCAATGTATCAAAGTCTACGTGCAGCCAATGCATCCAGGGACCGACGTTTCCTTCAAATGATAAACGGAACTCCTGTTCCCCTGGATATCCTTTGCGGTCTGGGAAAATGGCTGATTCAGGCTCTTTGACAGAACTGGGTAGCAACTGGCCGTCTGAACGCAGAAGCCTTTCGCATTTACGGAGTAAGCCCTTTATTCCCTTTAGGGTTTCGCAAATACCAATGTTATGCCCCAGCATAAAAACTGTATCAAATCGTTCGCCTTCAAAATGTAAAAAATTCTGCTGTCTGGCATCCTTGATTCCGCGTTCTTTCATGATATGTAACGCTTGAGGACAAATGTCGATGGCTGTAACTTCATAGCCTCGCTTTTCAGGTTCAAGGGCATGAACCCCCAGTTCCTGCCCCAAAAACCAAAATTTGACCCCGGCAATTATCAAAAGCATTGTCAGTCTGTAAAAATTCTCCATGAGAGCGGAAAAATACGGAAACCGGCAACGATTTTTTTTGCCGGTCTTGAACTCATGTATAAGCACAGCAGATTCATTGCCTCGCCAGTAAGA
The DNA here is from genome assembly GCA_028277445.1 of Chloroherpetonaceae bacterium. GTDB lineage: Bacteria > Bacteroidota > Chlorobiia > Chlorobiales > Chloroherpetonaceae > JANQGG01. The sequence continues at coordinate 35,330 of JANQGG010000048.1, forward strand.
AAGTAACGCCTGTCCAAAGGGTTCAAGAGGTAACTTGTAAGATTCTCTCATGTCTTGTATTCGCACAACATTGATTATATGGTTTCCGCATAAGACGCCTGCGGGTATTCTTTCAAAATTATATAACGTCAATTTTTTCAACATCTTACCCCCAACTTAACCCTTTATGCAGGCATCTTATACGCATTAGTATAAGACATCTGATCACAGAGCATCTTCAGGGTAATGTAGGCTTAAAAGCTCTAGATTTTAAAATGGATATAGAGGACTTTCATGCTTTGTTGAGTTCGGGTTTTAACTCTTAAAAAAACCTAACGCCTTATTTTAACGAAACTAATCAAAAAAAATAAAATCGGTTTACCCAGAGACTGCCTAGCTAAAGACATAGCTGTGAGTGGTTCTCACGCTTGGGGATCATTCTCACCCCAAATCATTTATTAAGCAACCGAATGGTTTTTACGATTTGTTTTTCATCAATCAATTTATCATTGGCCTATTTGTAAAGTATGCTTGAAATAAACGTTTGATATGGCAGCCCCCTCTTCCTGAGCTTTTCTTTTGATTGATTCCAGTGTTTGATTATTCAAGCGAAGGGTAATCCTGTTTTAAACGCTGAATAAATTAAGAAACCGGACGCATTTAAATTCTGCATTGAATGCGGTTGTTAGAGGCTATTTTCGAAATTAATAATGATACCTTGCCTGCAGAAAATCAATTCTTTCATTTTGAACAAGATAGACAATTCTATGTTCCTGTGTAAGACGCCTCGACCAAGTTCCTGGAGCTAAGTACCTCAAAGGTTCGGGTTTACCGATTCCCTGAAATGGATCCCGCGTTACTTCTTCAATTATTTTAAAAGCACGTAAAGCTGTTTTTCGATCCGTCTTGATCCAAAATTCAATATCTTCGCGAAATTCTGCTTGAAATACAGCATCTCTGGTTTTCTTTTCACTCTTTTTTTGCTTATTCAAACCCAAGTTCTTTCTTAAACTCGTCCAAAGTTGTTACTGGCTCTGTCTCTGAAAGAGCACGATTTAAGGAAGTTAATAACCTTTGCGCATTTTTAGGAGAGCGCAGCAAGTGAGCCGTTTCCATTAAGCTTGATAACTCAGAAGAAGAAATTAAGGCAACGTCTTCTGCGTTTCGGCGATTTATTAAAACGATCTCTTTATCTTCTGATGCTTTTGTCAGAAGATTTGCCAAGTTTGCACGCGCTTGTGAATATGTTGTATGAATTGCCATTTTTACACTTTTATAATTGTACATGAAATATGTACAAATTATACAACTAAATAGCAAATCTGTTGCAAAAGAGTGTCTGAGAGTATGGACATTTTTATTTGGCTCATAGAAAATATTCGGGTTTTAACTTCTAAAAAACCTAACGCCTTATTTTAACGAAACTAATCAAAAAAATAAAATCGGTTTGCCCAGAAACCGCCTTGCTAAAGACAGCACTGTGACTGGTTCTTATGCTAAAGGATAATTGCCTCGAGAAATCAGCGATACTGCGACCATATAAATTGAAAACCCGAATATCAGCTCGGCTGCATGTCTTTGGTTTTGGTTGAGGGAACGACGTATAAACTACTCTCTAAATTGTTGATGTTTGGCGCGCTGCTTTAATTTTATTGAGCGCGTCTTCGTCGAGCTTAAACCCTGCCAATACTAAAAGGGCAAGAGCAGCCAGCACGGCAGGCAGGTAGGCCACGCCAAATAAAAGGGCTTGTTGTACGGCAGGGGACTGCATTTCATCCGACGGTAGGTTTTTATCAAAACCTGCCAGTGAGAGTGCAATACCAATAATCAATGGGCCAAATGCGTGAGTGATTTTTTCAATAAAGCTGTAAAGCGCTGTATATGTGCCTTCTCTTCGAATACCTGTCACCGTTGCATCGTATTCAATCGTATCTGTCAGCATCGACATCGCTAAAAGAATGTTGCCGGCGGCGGCCATACCTACAAAAACTGCACGAATCAAGATATAAGCTATGGGCTCGCCAGGTAAGGCCAAAATCCAGCTGATGCAATAAATCACGTAGCTAAAGCCTGCGAACATATAGGTTGAACGCTTGCCAATATGTTTAGATATTTTGACTAAAACCGGCGTTGCAATGACGGACACAACGGTAACCCCCACATAGAAAAAAGCCATTATTTTCAAATCAAGCTGTAATGAATTTGTGATGAAAAAGATCATCACCGCGCCAGTAGATGCAAACGCAAGTAACTGGCAGGCTTTAACTGCAAGCAAGCGAAGAAAATGGTTGTTGCGCATAACTGCAGAAAGATCACCCTTGATGTTAGGAACTGACTCTCCCGCCTCGGTGAATCTAGCGCGGCCTGTTCCAAGGTAGGCTATAAACATGCTGATAAAAATAATTGCCGCGCCTGATATCCCCAGCACCGCATAAGAAGAAGCCTCATCTCTCCCCATTTCTTCAAGAAAGAAATTGCCCAGGCCACCGGCAATAAAGCTCCCGATCATCAAAAATATGACCCTGTAGCTATGAATGGACGAACGCTCGTGATAGCTGTCCGTCATCTCAGCCGGCATGGCCATATAGGGAACATTAAAGATTGTATAACCGATGGTATAAATCAACAAAGCCATAAAGACATAACCGGCCGTAATGAGCTGATTTTCAAAGATCGGGGTGGTGAAAATCATAGCGACGGAAGCTGCAGAAATGACCGCACCCCAAACCAGGAAGGGTCGCCGCCTACCTATTGGAGTTCTTATTCGGTCGCTCCAATAACCGACAACAGGATCACTTAAGACATCCAATAATTTGCTGGCAAAGATAACGGCACCTGCAAGAGCAGGCTCAATTTTTAGCACGCCCACCATGTAGAAAAGGATCAACATGCTGATGCCGTTTATCAACAGCGCACCACCTAATGCCCCGGTTCCCCAGGCAAGTTTTATTTTTGCGGGAACTGCTAAGACTTCTTCCGTTATAGCTAAGTTATTTGATGGCGCTGCACTCGGCATGGGCTTTTTTGGTGCCACTTTCAACATATTTATGGGCTTCTACTGTATCTTCTAGCTTAAAAATTTCAATATCACTGCTATTATCAAAAAAAGAAAATTCCTATCAGTGTGTTAATTGGAATCTGTCTTTACAATGATGGATTTAAAAATTAAGAACACGCATTCTTACGTGTCATTGCCAAATCCTTCGGCTTCGCTCAGGACAGGCTCATGGAAGCAATCCCGAGGCATTTTCTGGATCGCCGCACGCCTTACAGGCTGCTAATAACGAAGTTTTGTTTTTGTCGCTCCTGCGAAAGCAGGAGCCTATAGATGCCTGCCTGCGCAGGCATGACCTGGTTGGTTGATGAACTTTAAATTAATGAA
>JANQGG010000068.1 GCA_028277445.1 Chloroherpetonaceae bacterium
ACTAATGACGAGTTTACCCTTTTTGGTCACCCTGAACTTGTTCAGGGTCTCAGATAAAGGGGAGCTGTTAGAGATGCTGAAACAAGTTCAGCATGACTGGATATGATGTAACGCGTCATTACCAGCTTGTTTATTGCTAAATATGAAAACTCGGCATGACATTCAATACCCCGGTGCTCTTACAGTGGGGTAGTTCATTCAAATGATACGCCAATAATAATGGAAACCACCCCGCCAAGGCTTTCCCCGGCAACAAGTCCGGCTGCAATAACCAATGAAAAGAGTTTGGCAAACGAATTATTTAGCTTTGTAAGCGCAAAGGCCAAGATAGCGCCCATAAACATGGTTAGGCTTGAGGAAGCCGGGATGATAAATGCCAAACCCAATGCCGAAGCATTTGGGATTAAAAATTCAAATCGCTTCGGGAGAAAATATTCCATCACAGATAACAAAAATCCTAGAATTGAAGCGATAATCAATGCTTCGATGGCGCCGGATGGAAACGAGGAAAGGCCTTTTGCAACAATTTCGGCAACGGATTTCCAGGTCGCAACAGCAGGCGCAGGCCACTCTGGGGTTAATAGCTGGGTTTGCGGATCGGGGATTAAAAACAAATACACGAATGATCCCACAATAGATCCAACCAAAATGCCGAATATCTGGGCTAGTATCTGAAATTTATGATTAACCTTCAGGAGCAAGCCGGCTTTTAGATCATGGAGTAAATCGGAGCTTTGCCCGGCAGCGCCGCCGGTTACGTTTGCTGTCATCAGGTTTGCCGAAATATTTCCCGGATTAAGCAAGCCAAAACTTAACTGCGTAACTTTTCCTAATGCGCCAATTGGCGGTATGCCTGTTTCACCGGAGACTTTAGACGATACTATCCCTAATAGCATAGACATCACAACAGCCAACGCGCCCATAAACAACGATATCTCAAATATCTGGTTTTGCGAAACGGTTAATACCACAAGTGTTAGGACAATCGTGGCATAGAACATCAGCTTTTGTTTTTTGCCTGATATAGACTCAGATTTATCGGATGAATTTAAAGCGTGTTCGTGAGATTTCGTCATTAATTTAAGCAAACCAAGACTGAATGAAGTAAGGGATGAAACAACCATTAATCCGACGCCCGGCCATAAAGTCCATGTAACAAGGTGAGAAAACCAGTCCTCTCCGGGTGCGGCCATTTCAACAAATCCCTTATGAAAAAGGCATGGCGGAAGAATCAGCCATGAGATAACAGCGCCCAAAGCCAATGAAATTCCAGCCCGAGCGCCGATGATCATCCCAAAACCAAGCATTAATAATGAGGGATCCAGAAAGAAACCGGCTTGCTTTAATCCATAAGTTTTTAAACCGCTTAAACCGGCGTATAACCCTGAAAACAGTTTAAAGATTTGAAGTTTAGGTATACTTAAAACCAGATCATTGAATAGTTTAAAGCCAAAACTAAATGCTCCGGTTGTAAAAAGGCCGATGATCTTTTTAAGGCTTTCTTTGCCTTTGGCATGCAGATCGGTTATTGTTTCAGCCGTAGCAATTCCTGATGGAAAAGGGATATTATTTTCAATAAGCATTTGTTTTCGGAGACCAACAGCGACAAGGATCCCTAAAAAACTGACGAGAAACACCCAATAGATCAAAACAATGGTTGGCAAAGATTGACCGGTAAGCATGGTATATGCCGGGATGGGTGCAACCAATCCACCGGAAATGATAGAGGCGGCGGCTGAAGCTGTGGTTTGATTGTACGTGTTTTCGCTTAGCTGCCAGGGGTGCAGACGAAATATGTCGGAAAACAGTTTCCAAAATGCATAGCCAAGCAACGCTGCTATGATAGACATGTTGAACGACCAGCCAATTTTAAGCCCGCTATAGACATTGCAAGGCGTTAAAATAGCCCCAATGATCATTCCGGTTAGGATTGACCGCAAGGTTAAGTCTCTTTGATATGTTTGTTTGGAATTTGTATGCATTAATACAGCAATCGACCCCCGTCGATATTTATGATTTCGCCGGTAATGTATTCGGAATCGATTAAAAACATGATAGCACGAATAATATCGTTCGGCGAGCCAAACCGATTTAATGGGATTTTTGCCAGAATTTCTTTTTCATAGGTTTGATCGCGGTCGGGATTGTGAAGAATAGTGCCCGGCGCAATGGAATTGACTAAAATATGCGGTGCAAACTCTTTGGCAAAAATCTTTGTAATGTGCTGAATGCCAAGCTTGGAAACCGTGTATGGCGCAAACCTTCGCCACACGAGTTCTGCAGAAACGTCCGTGATGGTTATGATCCTGGAGATAAATTGCTGCTTAAGCATAATTTTTGTCGCTTCCTGCATCGTGAAAAACGTGCCTTTTAAATTGGTATTTACCAAACTGTCCCAATCACTTTCGGTAACCTTGGGAAGAGGCGTTTGGTAAAAATTTGAGGCATTGGGAATAACCAAATCCAGTCGGTCGTATTTGGATTTAAATGCTTTAAAAGATTCTAAAATTGATGAAACGTCCGAAACATTGCAATAGGCCATAGACGACGAGGGCGACATGCCTTGTATTTCTTCAAGCGTATCTTTGGCTTGATCTTCAGAGGAGAAATACGTAAAAAAGATAGAATAACCACGTCCGGCAAGCGAAATGGCGATTTCTCGCCCAAGTCGGTTTGAGCCGCCGGTGATCAAACACACTTTTTGGGTTGCATCGCGCTTCATAAATCAGGGTTTTTGAAGTTTTCGATACCAAATTTTGATGGTTTATTTAAACTATTGAATGCCTGTCAAAAAAAAAATTTTCAAACCAATAAATCTAAACAGTAATTTTTTGGCCGGTTAGGTTGTCATGAGTTGATATAAAATCGTGTGTTGAGCGTAGCCGAAACAACGATTTTGAAAGTTATGCTCTCATCAATTGTGTTTAGATAATGCTTCGGCTCCGCTCAGCATACCTCTCAGGGAACAATAATGTTGTCATTAGTGGTCTGGCATTTTGAAAGCCAAAAACGCAAATAAGAAATGACGAATTACTTTTTAACGGTCATCGCGAGTCCATTATTTTGACAAATCAAAACACAAATTGATAATGACGAATTTTTCCTCCCCCGGCCTGCCGGCCACCCTCTCAGAGAGAGGGACAATAAAACACAATTCGGTATTAGAATTTGTGACTTCAATAAATTATCCTCCGCTGGCGGAGGTGGCTTCGAAGAAGCCGGAGGTGGAAAAGTATGCACACTATATCCTAACATTAACCCATTTGTTAACTCGTCATTAGAGACATACGGCGATCCAGAAAATACCTCTGGATTGCTTCATTTCATTTCCAATGACGCATTTACGTTATTGGTCACCCTGAATTAATTTCAAGGTCTCAGAAAATGCCAATTTGGTTGAGATGCTCAAAACAAGTTACTAAAGACGAGTTTACCTTTTTTGGTCACCCTGAACTTGTTTCAGGGTCTCAGATAAAGGGGAGCTGTTAGAGATGCTGAAACAAGTTCAGCATGACTGGATATGATG
>JANQGG010000003.1 GCA_028277445.1 Chloroherpetonaceae bacterium
TCAGAAAATGCCAATTGCGTTGAGATGCTGAAAACAAGTTCAGCATGACTAGAAAATGAGTGTCATTTTCTGTTTGTTTATTGGCAAATATTTGAGCTCTTAATAATAACTTTTTCTTTATTTTAATAAGCTTTTGCAATTAACAACCGGAATTGGGATGATCAAAATCCATTCGCTTCATAAAGCATTTAATACCAAGCCTGTTTTACAAGGCGTTGACTTAACGATAGAAACCGGAAAAACCATGGTGATTATCGGGCGAAGCGGATGCGGTAAATCTGTGCTTCTCAAACATATTGTCGGGTTGCTTATACCGGATAGTGGAACCGTAGAAATCGACGGTGAGATTATTTCCGAAATGAGTCGGGGTGAGTTGTACAAAATCCGAAAAAAATTCGGTATGCTTTTTCAAGGCGCAGCGCTTTTTGATTCCTTAACGGTTGGGGAAAATGTTGGAATAGCTCTTAGAGAAAACTATTCATTAACTCAAAAGGAAATATCGGATACGGTTGCCGAAAAACTGGATTTGGTTGAATTGCCCGGTATTGAGCATCTAAAGCCTTCCGAGCTATCGGGAGGAATGCGCAAGCGCGTTGGCCTAGCACGCGCGCTTGCTACAAATCCTTCGTACATTTTTTATGACGAGCCGACAACTGGTTTGGATCCGATTATGTCTGATTCAATTGATGAACTCATCAAAAATCTTTCAGAGACGTTGAACGTGACATCAATTGTTGTTACACACGATATGCAAAGCGTGCTTAAAGTCGCAAACCGTGTGGCTATGATGCATAATGGCCGTATTTATTTTGATGGACTGCCTTCAGAACTCCAAAAATCCAAAGACCCGATTATCCGAAATTTTGTTGAGCGCAACGCTTACCAGGATATTGAAATCCAGGATGAAATCGAGCGATTGCATAGTTCCGGAAACGAAACGTCATAAACCAGCGCCGGCAACATTTAGGGGCATCTGGATTTACTGGCATAGTCGATATATGTGCTATCCGGGAAAGGCATCATTTCAATGGTGCCATCTGGACTTTGTTTGTTGAGCCATTTCAGGCAAGGGCTTTTGATCCACCCACAAAAATCCTTATCAAATGGCGCTTTATTCGGGTAAATCGCAATCATCTTTTTAAAAAGCTCAGTAGTGAATTCCATTTCCGGCCCAACTGATTTGTATGCATCGCCGCTTGGGCACAGCTTACAATTTTCTTGATTATCGGCCTGGTTGCATAAAAAGTTATTCACGGTTAAATACCCGCAATGACTGCCTCTCTTCACTCTGCCAACGACAGCCCAGGATTTGCTACCAACAGGCGCTTCTTCAAGAAATTCAGTATTTACCGAAGGGTCGCTCGACCATGCCGGCGGGCTAGAGTCTTGCAATGCCGCACAATCGCACTGGCCTACGATCATTAAATTTGGCATATTGATTTTGGATAGCGCCTCACGGTAACGTTGCATGCCAAAACCTAAAAACGAACTTGTCATATCAACCGGCGAAAGTTGAACTAAGCCTACCGGTAAGGCACGATCCGAGCTATCCCAAGTTGAAAGTTTTGCGGTACCGGCTGGTAAAGCTTCACGATTATAGATAATCGGATCGTAATGAAAGCGCGAATCATCGCCAATTTCACGAAGTTTATCAAACCCAACTGCTGCAGCCTGGGCATGAGCTCCTCCAACGGAATGACCGGAAAAAATTACATTGTTGGAATTCATGAATTTGGCCTTATCAACCGCAGATTGACTTTTAAAAAAGTTGGTGGCGCCATATTTGATGAGGTATGATGCGACTGCATAGGCTTCCTGACCAACCCGAGGATTACCGCCAAAATCAGTCCAAGGAATATATTGCGACTCAATATGCGAAGCGGTTACAAAAGCCATCGCCCAGTTTTTTTCAACAATCGCTTCTGTATAATTGTAATAGCGCGCCGGATTTTTAGCAAAAAGCGGAGTGTCGTTTAAAAGCATCCCCAAAAACTTTTTTGGGATATACAGCAAATCGTCGCCGATTAAAAAACCATGGTTAAACATCAGTAAACCGTTTGCATCCATATTTTTTGGGTAAAACACTTCTACCGCAACTTCAACATAACTTGGAATATTAGGCGAGTACTTTATCCAAAGAGAAATTCGGTCGAAACAATAATCATTGATTACAATGGGGTTCATAATAGTTTGGGTTTTGTTAGCTGAAGAAAGACATGATTAACCATAAAATATAACCGAATTAAATAATCTAAAAAAATATAATTGTGAATCTCGGCTGACTTTCTTGGATAAATCCTTTAATCGGAACAATTTACATTGTACATTTCATTGTGTTTTTTGTGTTTAACTAACAACTGGAGCTATTATGCCTAACAGAAAATACACGCCCTATTCAAAAGCCGTCTACCAGGAAGCTTCCCCAAATTTAAAAACTGAAAATCCATTTGAAGAGATGATGGGACGATTTAACATTGCCGCAGAGCTGTTAAATCTGGAAGAAGGGATTTATAATTTTTTGAAAGTGCCCGCCTATCAAATTATTGTTTCCGTTCCGATACAAATGGATAGTGGAGAAATTAGAGTATTTGAAGGTTATCGTGTAATCCATGATGTAACGTTAGGCCCTTCGAAAGGCGGTATACGCTTCGCACCTGATGTTACCCTGGATGAAGTAAAAGCATTAGCCGCATGGATGACATGGAAATGTGCCATACTTGGCCTGCCCTTTGGCGGTGCAAAAGGCGCTGTTAAATGCGATCCCACGAAACTAAATCCTAAAGAACTTGAAAAGATCACGCGAAGTTATACGGCACGTTTAATTGATATTTTTGGACCTGAACGCGACATTCCTGCTCCAGATATGAACACCAATGAACAAATTATGGCCTGGATTATGGACACCTATTCAAATCATGTTAATTATACCGAAACAGCCGTTGTAACAGGAAAACCGGTCATTTTAGGTGGCTCATTAGGTCGCTTGGAAGCAACTGGCAGAGGCGTCATGATCGTAACCATGCGAGCATTAAACAATTTGCATATTTCACCGTATGGCGCCAAAGTTATCGTTCAGGGTTTTGGTAATGTAGGTTCGGTTACGGCAAAATTGTTGGAAGAACAAGGTTGTAAGATCGTTGGTATTAGCGACATTACCGGTGGTTATTATAATCCCGATGGAATAAATATCCCTGATGCAATTGAGTACATCAAAAAAAACAAAGTACTTTCCGGTATGCCCAATGCCGAGAACTTAACCAACGAAGAGCTTATAACTCAGCATTGCGATGTGTTGGTTCCGGCTGCCAAAGAAGATCAAATTACGGCAGAAAATGCATCTAAACTAAATTGCAGGTTGATTGTAGAAGGGGCAAACGGCCCGACAACTGCGGACGCAGACCCAATTTTAAATGATCGCAACATTATGGTTGTCCCGGATATTTTAGCAAATGCCGGCGGCGTTACGGTGTCTTATTTTGAATGGGTACAAGATCGTCAAGGTTTTTTCTGGTCGCTTGATCGAGTTAATAATAATTTAAAACAAGCCATGGAAAATGCTTTTGATAAGGTTTTTGATACCGCTGCCAAGTTTAAGCAATCGTTAAGAATCGGTGCGTACGTCTATGCTATTGAAAAAGTCTCCGGTACTTTGAAATTAAGAGGGCTTTACCCTTAAAATTTTATCATTACCAAATGTAATCACATAATTACTTCATGTAACCCGAATTCAATACACATGAATTAGATGGTTGATTTATAAGGCTTCGCAATTATGGCATACTTGTTGATACTATATAACATTAGAAAATGTTCTTTTGTGTTTTGTTTCGGGTGATAAGGGTGGGCTTGCTGAAGCGATTCAGCAGGCCTTTTTTTTTGTTCGTTTTATATTTCCCATTCTTTTTCTCATCTTGCATTGGTATCTCTCAAATCCTTTTGTAACCGGATAGGTATTTTGATCAGATTCAGGGTTTGATTATACTTATTCATAAAGCATCTCAATAACTTTTTGATCAAATCGGCGTGAAAACGATAGAAGTATTGATCGTGTTTAAAACTCTTAATTAATTCACTGATAGATGAGAATAATTTTTTTTACTGGAAAAGGTGGTGTAGGTAAAACAAGCACGGCTGCTGCCACAGCGGTTCTATCTGCTGAACATGGTCATAAAACTGTAATTATGTCTACCGATCCGGCACACAGCCTTTCGGATTGTATGGGTATTCCCCTTTCAGCCAACATCACAAATGTCAAGGAGAATTTAGACGCCATTGAAATTGATCCATATGTTGAACTCAATGAATATTGGGGTAAAATTCGTGAATTTTTAGCTAATTTTTTAGTCTCACTTGGCGCTGATGCTCAAATAGCCGGTGAACTGGCCTCAATTCCGGGTATGGATGAACTTTTCAGTCTGATTCGCCTGAGAGAATTTTATGGAAAAACAGATTATGATGTTATTATTGTCGATATGGCCCCTACCGGTGAGAGTCTAAGATTGCTTAGTCTCCCTGAAGTTTTAGCTTGGATCTTAAAAGTTACTCGCGTCCTTGAAAAATATATTACTGCCCCACTACTTCGTCCGATTTCGAAAATGGCCCCGGGATTGGATCAATTTGTAGCCCCTGAAGATGTTGTTGCGCTTTGGGACCGTTCGCTGGATCGTTTAAATGATATTCGCCAAATCCTCGATGAAAAAGCCGTTGCTTCTGCCCGGTTGGTTATGAATCCCGAGAAAATGGTTATAGCGGAATCACGCCGTGCATTAACTTACTTAAACCTTTACGGTATGCGTGTTGATGCAGCTATCGTCAATAAAGTTATACCGGAAGATGCCAAAGACGGTTATTTGGAAGATTGGTACGACTCGCAACAGGCCTATTTAAAAATGATTGAAACCGATTTTTCCCCAATGCCTTCGTTTAGCGTACCGTTGTTCAAAAAAGAAATTAATGGACTAGATGACTTGCGAGAACTTGGTCTTTCATTGTATGGCAAAGATCAGGATCCTTCAGAATTATTCTATGATGAGCGTCCGATTGCAATCCGATATGAACCTGATGGGGCTGTTTTAAGAGTAAAATTACCATTTGCACCAACGGAAGAATTAATTTTAAATCGAATAGGCTCAACTTTGGTTTTACAAATTGGTCGCAGAACTCGTGAAATTGTTTTGCCTGATTCGCTGGCAGCGTTGGATCCTAAAGAAGGTAATTTTATTGACGGTTATTTGGAAATCAAGTTTTGGCCGGCACATTCTAAACATTCCGAAGAGTCGCCAATTCAAAATGAAGATGCATAATTTTTTTCATAAACTTACATTGGTTTGTTGGTTTAGATTATAAATCTATATAAATATATGTTCATGCTTTAATACATTTTTCAACCCCTATTGGATATTTGAGAAGTTGTATTATTTTGTAGAAAGTGGTATTTATGGATTTTTACGAGGAGAAGGAGCGTTAAATGTCTTTATTTCGTAAGCTGTTTAAAGGGGTTGTTGGTCATTATTCTTATGATCAGAGTTATTTAACTCGCTTGATTGAAGAGGAGCGAAAACATCGCTATCTTCAAGAGCTTACTGAAATAAGTGAAAAAATACTTGCTGAGAATCCTAATTTTATTGATGAAGTGCCCAAAAGCACGAACGGTTGTTGGATGGAACAATTATATGGAAAATCCCACTGTCAGATTTGCGACTTTATTGATGATTGCCCCATTAAATTAGAGGAAGATTGGAGGGCTTTTCTAGAAGAAGACACCAAAAAAAGTTCTTTGCAATCTCATCAAGTCAATAATTGTACAAATCACTCAAGTAGTAATGCATCTTAGTATGCCATCGATCTTTGCTCTTACACATTCACACACTAAGCCTACTAACAAAAGCCATTAAATCAATTAAGAATGATCGCGAGTCATTCGTTATTGATTTATCTGCAAAGGTTAGTTAAACGAAAACCAGCAGCAATGTTAGCTTTCGTAAATTGGGCTTAGTGATTTTTAAATCAAACACATGGAGGAAATAATCAAGATGATTGAAAAATCCGAAAATGATATTCAAAAGTCATCACCTGAAACACTTGAAAAAGAAACGGTTTCTATTCTTTTTGCAGGTGATTCAGGCGATGGTATGCAGCTCACTGGTAATCAGTTTGCTGCAACATCGGCGGAGTTTGGCCACGACTTGAACACGTTTCCAAACTTCCCTTCGGAAATTCGTGCCCCTGCTGGTACGATTTCTGGTGTATCTGGCTTTCAGATGCAGTTCGGCAGTAACGCGGTTTACACACCGGGTGATCTTTTCGATGTACTGGTAGCCATGAATGCAGCAGCGTTGAAATCAAAATTAAAGTTCCTGAAAAAAGGCGGCATGATCATTGCCAACGTAGACAATTTTGATTCAAAAAATTTAAAACTGGCCGGGTATGCTGAAGGTGAAAACCCATTGGTTGATGGTAGTTTAGGCGAGTACGAACTCATTGAAGTAAATGTCATCAAACAAACCCGTGCAGCACTTGCCGACTCAGGCATGAGCCCCAGAGTCATCGACCGAAGCAAAAACATGTATGTTTTAGGTCTGCTTTACTGGCTCTACAATCTTCCAGTTGAGACCACAGCAAAATCTTTAAAAGAGAAGTTTAAAAATAAACCTGAAATTGCCGATGCCAATATTCGGGTCATTAAAGCCGGTTACTATTATGGCGAAACCTGCGAATTGTTTAATGGCCGTTACGATGTAAAACCGGCTAAAATGAAACCGGGTAAATATCGTCACATTACAGGTAACGTGGCCAGCGCCATGGGCTTGACTGCTGCTGCACAAAAAGCAGGTCTTGAATTATTCCTTGGCTCTTACCCAATTACACCTGCTACTGAAATTCTGGCGGAACTGGCTAATCACAAACATTTCGGCGTAAAAACATTCCAGGCTGAAGATGAAATTGGCGGCGTTTGTACAAGTATTGGCGCTGCTTACGGTGGTGCGCTAGCTGCAACCAACACTTCAGGTCCGGGTCTGGCTCTAAAAGCCGAAGGCTTGGGACTGGCCTTGATTTTAGAACTTCCTTTGGTTGTCATTAATGTGCAGCGTGGCGGTCCTTCAACCGGACTTCCAACCAAACCAGAGCAATCCGACTTGTTTATGGCGATGTACGGTCGTCATGGCGATGCGCCGCTTCCGGTTATTGCCGCCAGATCTGCCACGGATTGTTTTGACACCGCATATGAAGCTTCGCGAATCGCTTTGGAAATTATGTCTCCGGTTATTTGTTTAACCGACGGTTACCTGGCATTCAGCTCAGAGCCATGGTTAATTCCTAACCCGGATGATTTACCTGAAATTAATGTTGAGTTTTCCAAACCTCGCAAACCAGGTGATGATCCGTATTTACCATACAAGCGAAACGAAGTGCTCTCTCGTGAATGGGCAAAACCTGGCACACCGGGCATTCAACATCGCATTGGTGGTCTTGAACGCGGACATGAAACTGGTAAACCATCACACGATCCTGAAAATCATCAATTAATGACCAAGATTCGTGCAGAAAAAGTTGCTAAGCTCGCCGAGCGTTTGCCGCTTCAGGAAATTGACAATGGTCCGGAAAAAGGTAAGCTTCTTGTTCTGGGATGGGGTTCAACTTACGGCGCTATTCGCATAGCTGTAGAAGAAGCGCTGGCCGAAGGTTATGATGTAGCCCATGCACACCTTCGTTACATCAATCCATTCCCACGCAACCTGGGTGAAATCCTACACAACTACGATAAGATTCTGATTCCTGAAAACAACAACGGTCAAATGGTACATATTATCCGCGATAAGTTCTTGATTCCTGCTGAGTCACAGACCAAAATTCAAGGATTGCCTTTCCGTGCTGTTGAAATCAAAAATAAAATTATAGAACTATCTAAATAGGAGGCATAAAATGACAGAATTACCTAATAAAGATTTAGAACAAGGGAAGTTAAAACCTTCCGATTATGCCTCAGATCAGGAGCCGAAATGGTGTGCTGGTTGCGGCGATCTATCCGTATTAAAACAAATTCATACGGTTTTGGCTGAACTTGGCCATAAACGCGAAGATTTAGCCTTTATTTCAGGTATCGGGTGCTCTTCAAGGCTTCCGTATTATATGGATACTTATGGCATTCATGGAATTCACGGTCGCGCAGCTGTTATCGCCGAAGGATTAAAGACGGCTCGTCCGGATTTAAGCGTCTGGATTGCTACCGGTGATGGCGATGCCCTTGCCATTGGGTTGAACCATACATTGCAGATGATTCGCCGTAACCTGGATATCAACATGATTTTACTTAACAATGAAATCTATGGTTTGACAAAAGGACAGTTCTCTCCAACATCACAGGTTGGTCAGAAAACCGTTACCACACCAATGGGTACCGTTGAGCATCCGGTAAACACCGGTTCTATCTGCCTGGGTAGTGGTGGAACATTCTTTGCCAGAGGCATCGACCGTAATCCTGCTCATATGCGCACATTGCTGGAACGGGCTGATAAACATCATGGAACATCTGTTCTTGAAATCTATCAGAATTGCCCGATTTTCAATGATGGTGCATTCACCATCTTTAGTGATCGTGCAACCAAATCAAACTCTACTGTTTATGTTGAACATGGCCAGCCAATGGTTTATGGTGAAAACAATGATAGAGGAGTTAAATTGGATGGCCATAAACCTGTATCTGTTGATCTGAATGATCCAAATGTATCAAAAGATGATCTCTGGATCCATGATGAAAACGATTACATCAAAGCATCCATTCTTACCCGGATGTATGAAATACCATCTGAAAATATGACCTTACCAAGACCTTTGGGAGTCTTTTATGTTGAAGATCGCTTCACTTATGAAGATGCTACCGTTGATCAAATCAATGAAGCAAAATCTAAAAAAGATGCTGATCTCAGAAAACTCTTTGAAGGCAGCACAACTTGGGAAATCAAGTAGTTAAACTAAGAAGCCGGCTTTGTGCCGGCTTTTTATTTTCTTTGTTATAACACCCCAATTTAAATTGAATTCCTCATCACTAAAAAGGCTTTATTTTCGGAGTAGTTATTAATCTGGTCTGTATATATTAGGAATCAGCACAATTGACAATTGGTGATTTCTATAATTTTACTTCAACTGAAAACTTTGATAAAGGTCGAAAAAATTAGAATGAGCATGCCAAAATCAGTCATTGAGCGTAGCCGAAATGCCGATTTTGCAGTTTGAGTTCTTCAGCTTGTCATCACAGGGCTTGTCCAAGTGATCCAGTAATATTTTAACTAAAAATGAACAAACAATAGAAACAGCTAAATTGATTGGCTTTTGGAACTTAGCCAATTTGTGACATTCTGATCTGGATTTATGTGCATCAGCTCAGAAATAACATTTGTATCCATAATAACCATTATTGAAATCGGGAATTTTCCTTCTGGTTTTGCGTTTTGGTAAGTCGAGCTCAACGCCACTTTTTGAGCCAAAATATTTTTCCGCCAAACTCAGAATATCATCAAATTTTTGTCCTTCAACACTTGAAGCTTTTTGCAAAATATAGCGCACATAGGCTTCTAAAGACACACTTGAGCATACTGCTTGAACACGCAGAATCTCTTTAGTTTTATCGGGTATATCCCGAATTGTAATATTTGCCATAACTTCCTTCCATTTTGATTTCAATAAGCTCAAATAGCTCTAAAAATGCACATTTCATAAATGTAGAAATTTGAAGATGCGTATATTTGATATTTTCTAGCCTTATTAATTCAGGTTTTAAGTATGAAACTAGAGATTGTCCCTTTTGAATACTTACATCGCAAGCCTGTGCTAACCATTTTGAGGCAAACCGGGGTTTTTCGCGACGATGAAATTGAAGTCGCTCTGGAATTGATTGATGCTTACTTATCCAAAACCGATGACTACCAGCTTAAAACCGCCGTTGATGCCACCGGCAAGGTTTTGGGTTATGTCTGCTTTGGCAAAAGCCCAATGACAAAGTCCACATTCGATCTGTATTGGATTGCTGTAGATCCAACACACTATCGCGAAGGCATTGGCCGGAAACTCTTTGAAGAGGCTTGCAAGGAAATAGAGGCTCAGGGCGGCGCGCTCATTACTATAGAAACTTCATCAAAACCTCAATACCACAACACCCATCGGTTTTATCAAGAAATAGGTTGTCAGTTAGAGGCCACGATTATGGATTTTTATGCCCCCCACGATCATAAACTAATCTTTACATACCGGTTATGAAAGGGTTGATCCATGTGAATCTTCATTGACTTAATCCCGAATAAACCGTATTGTATTTTTCATTGGTTTTCAAAACGCCTATCACTTAAACAACCATGCAACGACTGCTCCTGAATTTATTGCTGCTATTGTTGATCTATTCAACGCCAACCCTCGGTCGCGTGCCTCAAAAGGCTCAGGTTGGCGATACAATTCACATCTCAGTCCCCAAAGCCTTATTTCCTTCCGATTCCGTGGCGTGGGTTAAAATTGGTATGCACTACCAGGATGCGGAAACCAAAGCAAAAGCGTTTCTTATCAAACCATTGGCGTTAACTCAAAACCAATTCTCAGCAGAATTTAGTGTTCCTGAAAATGCCGCGCGGGCCACATTTCTTTACCTGACAAAAGACACCCTGCTTTATGAACCGCAAACACTCCGTATTGTTGATTCAACCCAAAAGTATGTCAGCCGTGCCCGTATGTTGGGGCATGTGATCACGGGGAAATCTTATGCCATGCTGAAATCCGAGCTTCAGGATTTTCCTGAAAATGTGGATGCCATGCAAGAGCAATGGCAAATTCAGGATGAAATACACACAAGATCATCTATGGCCTTTCAACTTAAAAATGCCCTGCCAAAACTTAACGCCAAAGCCAAAACCCCGCAGGTTTATTATACCATGATCTGGGCTGCTAGTAAAATTGACAGCATGAGCATTGCGATGGCCATGTTTGAAGAACTCTTGAATGCTTTCCCAAAATCATCCTATATTCTGAAGTCCTTTCAATGTTTGGATGATGCCGCAGGAAGTGAATTCTCCGAAACATTTAAAGACTGTGAGAAAAAAGTGGCTCATCATTTGGTCACCCATCCCGATCTTGAACAAGCATTTAATTACGGTTATCTTTTAACCGAAAGCGACAGCACAGACAGAGCGATTCATCGCTTTTTCCAAACCCAGATAAAAATTTACGGCCATGTTCCGCTGATCTATTTTCATGCCGCTCAAACCTATCAGTATCGTCTGAACTTTCCTGCGGCGCTGATGTACGGCATAAAAGCCAGAGAACTGTTATCAACAAACCGTGTTGATTCGGCTTATTTTTCGGATCGCTTTCACGGGCAAAATTACAAGGCGCTTTGGCCGCATTTATCAAAAACACTGGTGATCAGCCATATGGCTCAAAAACAGTATTCGGAAGCGCTCACAGTTTTAGAGAACGGGTATAGCAATTCAGGGAATTCTGAGATTGACAGTGAACTTTGGACATTAGAAGCGCGCTGCCATGAACTTTTGAAAAACTATGCGGCATCTGAAAAATTATACATCAAAGCATACAAGCGGGGATTGAGCTGGACAAAAGAAAGCCTTCGGGATTTATACCTCAAACAGCATAAAAATGCTTCCGAATCCGAATTTAATCGGTATTTTCAACAGATTCTTAAAAACCATTAGTTACTCTTTTGCATGAGCGTTGATTTACAAAACCTGGCTGTTTTAAAACCTGAGCAACCCATTTGTATTTTTGATTCCGGTATCGGGGGATTAACCGTGGTTCGCAAATTGCGTGAACTTTTGCCCAACGAAGAACTTATTTATTTCGGGGATACCGCGCGGGTACCTTACGGTACAAAATCGCAGCTCACGGTAAGGCGGTACGCTGCAGAAGATACGCGATTATTGTTGAAGTATCAGCCTAAAATGATTATTGTGGCCTGTAACACCGTCTCGGCCACAGCGCTGGATGTTGTTGAGCATGAAAGCCAAGGTAAACCCGTACTGGGCGTGCTTAAAGCTGGATCGGCGCTGGCGGCAAAAGAAACCCGGTGCGGTCATATTGGCGTCATCGGCACCAATGCAACCATTGCTTCCAACGCGTATTCTCTTGAAATCTATACCATTGATCCATCGCTGGAGGTTTACTCCAAAGCCTGCCCCTTGTTTGTGCCGCTTGCCGAAGAAGGCTATATCAACCACGAAGCTTCAAAATTAATCGCCCAGGACTACCTCCTGGAACTTATGGCGCATAACATTGATACGCTGGTATTAGGATGTACTCATTACCCGATTTTAAAAGCCATGCTTAGTGAAGTGGTTGGCGAGTCCATAAAAATTATTGATTCGGCAGAAGCTGTTGCAATGGAAGTGCAGAGGGTATTAAGTGAACAATCCTTGTTATGTCAAGAAGTACATAATTTTCCGCCTAAAGTACTTGTGAGTGATCTGCCACAAAAATTCAGGACAAAATTTGAGCTCTTTTTAGGCATTGAGTTACCGGAAGTTGAATTGGTAGAGGTTTGAACTAAGATGAGATATGAAATTTCTCAATTATGATGCCGGGTAAATGTTTATAATGCTTTTCATTCGCTGTGATCAGCTTTAAATGTTTAATGGTAGAAGTGGCGCCAATCAAGGCATCTCCCAGTTCCATATGGTGGCTTAAAGTATATTGGTCAAGATAAAACATCGCCTTTGTTGATATAACCTCATCAATTTGCAAAACTTTTGCCTGTAGTATCCCTAAAGATTTTTTAAATTCAAACAACTCTTTCTTATTTCTAACACCTTGAACAATTTCCATATAAGTAACCACTGAAATGAAGAAACCATCTAGATGATGAATGTAGTCCACTGCCGAAGGATGACCCCTTGAATACCAAATCAAAACATCCGTATCAACAATCATAAAACTCTTCTTTTGCGAAGATTGCGAACATAATCTTCTACATCATCCATATCGTTACGATCTTTCCACATTCCGCAAAACGCATTGGTTTTATCCGTAACTTTTGAATTTCCAAAAGGCACTATTTTTGCGCACGGCTTACCGTGATAAGTTATCACTACTTCTTCACCGTTCATAGCCGCTTCAAGAATCTCTTTGGTATGAAATCTTAGGTCTTTACTGGTTGCCTGCATGATATATCACAAATAGTTTATACTTTAAAATATAAATTTATGCTTTTAAATGAAAAAAGTTACATATTCGGTTTTGGCGGGAAAGTTTGAACTGTTTTTGGGTATTGAGTTACCGGATATGGAATTGGTAGAGGTTTAACTACTTTTGTAACATTGTAAAATTTAACCTTTGACCGCCCTCAGGATCAATGGTAACTTCTCTAAGCAGAGTTTCATAGCCATCTTTTATTAAACATAACGTCAAAGTATTTGGAACAGATGCAAGTCCCAATTCATTATTTAATTCATCTCTGAAGTCGACTTCCATACCAAACCCAAAAACTTTTGGATCAATTGTAAAATTACCGGATGAGTTTGAAATGGCTAGCGAATCAGTATTTGACAGAGTTTCTGGGTCAGGATTCATTACTAACATATTTTTTTGATCTTCAAAATCATCAAATTTAACTTTAAAGGTGTAGATACCATTAGCTAGATTTTGAGCAGAAAAAATTAATGAATTCGTACCTTTTCTTACGTTTAAATTATTATCATAAATATCCTGATTGAAAACATTATAAACAGAAAAATTAACTGTATCATTTTTAGTTATTGAGAATGAAATTGTTGTACTTCCATCAAAAGGATTTGGGTAGTTTTGATGTAAAGAATTGTCATAAACAGGAAAAATTGGATTTAGGTCAACGATTAAATCTACATGTAGCTCAAGCAACTCTTCATAACCAATATAATTAACACTTTTTAATTCATATTTGTACTGCCCCAAATCCACGATATCCCGATCAATGTAATGATAGACATGTTTTGAATTTGTAGTGCCTTGCCCTTTCAATAAATCAGTATGTTCATAAGAGGATATTGCAATACCATTACGAACTAATATAAATCCAACATTCTCAGTTTCTCTATTTGTTGTCCATGTCAACTCAACGCCTTGTTCAGTTACCAATCCTTCAAAACTTTCGAGCTGAACTCTTTGCAGATTTATGTCAACTATTAAATCTACATGTAGCTCAAGCAACTCTTCATAACCAATATAATTAACGCTTTTCAATTCATATTTGTACTGCTCCAAATCCACGATATACCGATCAATGTAATGATAGACATGTTTTGAATTTGAGGTTCCTTGTCCTTTCAATAAATCAGTAAATTCATAAGAGTCTATTTCAATGCCATTACGAACTAATATAAACCCAACATTCTCGGTTTCACTATTTGTTACCCATGTCAATTCAACGCCTTGCTCAGTTACCAATCCTTCAAAACTGTCTAGATCAACACTTTGTAAATGAGATTCAAGGGTTTTCGATTTTTGCATGGTAGATGACATTGAATTTCCCTGAATAAATTGATTCCAAGTTACATACCAATACACCTTAACATCGCTGAGTGGATTGCCATTTTGATCTTTAACATAACCATTAAGATTTTGACTCTTACCAGAATCAGTTGAAGAGTCGCATGCATTTATCGTGATAAAAACACTAAGTAAAATTATGCTTGAACTAATTTTAAGGAGGGTTTTCATTTAGGTTTAATTTTTATGCCTGGGTTTGAAATTTTTCTTGGGGATTAATACTTAAATACATTTTTTATTTAACACTCAATACAACAATATACTAACAATTTTTAATATGAATCCGATTCGAAATCTGGCACCTTTAGCTTCCTGGTTGCTAAAATTTTCACTGGCAATTATTGTCTACCAAAACTACTTCAACACGTTTGTAAGTTTTTCATTTCATGGCTTGTTTTATTTTATTTCGTTACTCTTTATTGTATTTGCCGTTTTAATTTTGTTATCGGATATTTTAGTTAAACAACATGTAACTGTAATTTCAGGTCTCGGCATTTTTATTTTATCGATAAGCATGATGTTTTATCATGGATTTTCGTTAAATCATGTGCTTTCTCATTTTATCCCTGCAACTCTTGGTATTTATTTTTTATCTCATGGTAAATAGCCCATTTTGAATTTCTATCGTACATTATCCATGTTTGAATTTTTAAAAGAAGTACTTAAATGAATATTCCAGAAATAGATTTACCGCGCGTCGTCATAATTGGCGGAGGATTTGCGGGTTTAAAATTAGCAAAAACATTAAATACGAATTTGTGCCAGGTTGTGCTCTTTGATTCCAACAATTATCACACGTTTCAACCCCTTTTGTACCAGGTTGCAACGGCAGGCTTGGAACCGGATTCTATTGCTTATCCCTTACGGAAAATCTTAAAAAACAAAAAGAATTTCCACTTCAGAATGGCTCGTGTTCTGGAAGTAGATTCTGAAAAAAATAGGATTGATTCAACGGTTGGCCAATTGGAGTACGACCATTTAGTGATCGCTACCGGCGCGCAAACCAATTATTTTGGCATGGAAAATATTGAACGCAACAGCATTTCCATGAAAACATTGATTGAGTCGGTTAATCTCAGAAGCAAAATTCTAAGTAATTTTGAAAAAGCGCTAAACACCAGTGATCTAAAAGAGCAGGAGCGGCTCATGAATTTTGTAATAGTCGGCGGCGGCGCTACAGGCGTTGAACTTGCCGGCGCTTTAGCCGAATTAAAAATGCACATTTTACCCAACGACTTCCCTGATCTGGATATTCGGCGGATGCAGATTCATTTGTTGGAAGCTTCCGATAAAATTCTTGGCGCAATGAGTGAAAAGGCTACCACCAAATCTGAAAAGTTTTTACGTAAACTTGGCGTGAATGTGTGGGTAAATACGATGGTGAAAGACTATGACGGTAAAACCGTGCAAACCTCAAAAAAAGACTTTCCAACCTACTCTTTAATTTGGGCGGCAGGTGTCTCAGCCTCCTTAGTTAAAGGTTTAAAAACCAAGGCTTTAAAATTAAACCGCTTGCCGGTGGATGAGTTCAATAAAGTCCTGGAATACGATAATATCTATGCCATTGGCGATGTGGCTTCTACACAAACCAATGAGGAGCCATTCGGTCTGCCTATGCTTGGCTCGGTAGCTGTGCAGCAAGGTCGGTGTCTGGGACAAAACCTGAACCGAATTCTTCAAAAAAAATCACCGGAACCTTTTATTTATCGCAACAGTGGAACAATGGCAACGGTGGGGCGCAATTTAGCAGTTGTTGATTTTCCATTTTTAAGCACCGGCGGGCTTTTTGCATGGTTAATCTGGTGTTTGGTGCATTTGATGCTGCTTGTTGATTTTAGAAGCCGAATTATTGTCTTGATCAACTGGATATGGAGTTGGATTAAATTTGATAAAGGCATTCGCTTAATTATTTCGCCAAATTTCAGCCTTAAAAAATCCAACTAAATGCAAATATAATTATACAATAACAAGAATTATTACTATATTAAATTTACTGTTCAATCAATTTCAATTCTTCAATTCAATAACATTTAATAAAAAAAACTTATGGCTAAAATTACCTTAAAAGGAAATCCAATCAATACAAGTGGCGATTTGCCTGCCGTGGGCGCTAAAATTGCGGATTTTACTTTGGTTAAATCTGATCTTTCACGAGTTAGCTTAAGCGATTTTTCGGGATCTAAACTGGTTTTAAATATTTTTCCGAGTTTAGATACTGGCGTATGTGCCGCTTCGGTTCGCCGATTTAATCAGGAAGCCAGCAATTTATCAAACACAAAAGTATTGTGTATTTCGCGTGATCTTCCGTTTGCTCAATCGCGTTTTTGTGGCGCTGAAGGTTTGGACAATGTGGTAACTCTTTCGGATTATGAAACCGGGGATTTTGGAAAAGCTTATAATTTAACGATTACCGATGGTGCGCTTGCTCATCTTCATTCCAGAGCCGTAATTGTCGTTGATGAAAATGGCACGGTGGTTTATACCGAACAGGTACCTGAAATTACAACTGAACCGAATTATGACGCTGCTTTAGCTGCGCTTAATTAAAAATTATGTCTCTCTTAAAATGATATTCACAAACCCGACTGACATTCAAAAACAGTCGGGTTTAGATTTTTACGTAAGTCCGACTTATCGTTTCGTGCGGTAAAGCTTATAATCAATGCCGAACTTTTTGACCCGAAGCCCCATCACGCGATCGGTAAGCCCGAGTTCTTGCGCTGCCTTCGACATATTTCCTTTTGCATTCTTCAAAGCCTCAACAATCATTTCATACTCTATTGAATCCATGCGTTGACCAAGTGGACCGGAATAAGGCGTGCCGCTGGATTCAGCGGTTTGAAGCGTAGGCGGCAGATGATAGCCGTGAATAACCGCATCATCACTTAAAATCACAGCGCGTTCAATGGAATTTTCCAACTCCCGAACATTACCGGGCCAATGATAGCGCATAAGCATATCAATGGCTGTCGTTGAAATCCGGCGAATGCCTTTTCCATTAATCTCATTGTATTTTTCCACAAAAAAATCAGCCAGCAACAAAATATCTGCTTTGCGTTCCCGAAGCGGCGGAACGGTGACGGGGAAAATATTCAATCGGTAATACAAGTCCTCTCTGAACCTGCCTTCCTGAATTTCCTGTTCAAGATCGCGATTGGTTGCCGCAATAATCCTTACATCCACCTTATATGTTTTATTGCCGCCAACGCGCTCAAATTCCCTTTCCTGGAGAATTCTAAGCAACTTAGCCTGAACGCCCAGGCTTAACTCACCGATCTCATCCAAAAATATTGTGCCGGTATCGGCTTGTTCAAATCGACCTTTTCGTGCCGAAATTGCCCCGGTAAACGCCCCTTTTTCATGACCAAAAAGCTCACTTTCCACAATGCTTTCAGGCAACGCCGCGCAATTAAATTTGATAAAAGGTTTGTTTTTTCGCTGGCTTTTATAGTGAATATCGCTGGCAACCAGTTCCTTACCCACGCCGCTTTCCCCTAAAATCAATACCGTAGCATTTGTTGGGGATATCTTATTGATCATTTGAAACACATTGCGCATTGATTTGGAATTGCCAATAATATTCACCGGCGCGTTTAACTCGCCGTCACCGGAATGGGTTTGTTCATACTCATCCGATTCATTTTTTAACTGGGCGGCATGGCGTTGTTCTTTAAACGTTTGTTGTTTTAACTGAATCGCCTGAGAGATCATTGCGGCGATAATGGAAAGCAAATTTAAATCGGCTTCCATTTGGATTTCTATGTCTTTTTTATTATCCGATTTAGAATTCTCGAAAGCCTTGGATGTTTCCGGTATGATCATCCGGTCGGCGCTGATGGTTCCTAACACTTCCCGACACCACTTGATCGGCACACATATAAAGCAAAGCGAACTGGTATCCAATTCTGCCCGCGCTCCCGTTCGATCCAAAAAATTTGGTTCATTGGCGATATTTGGTATTACGATCGGCGAACCGGTTTCAACAACCTGTCCGATAATACCTTCGCCGATTTTATAATTCCCTTTTGCTTGTTCATTAATCGATAACCCGAACGATTCATTAATCATGATGTTACCGCTTTCGCGGTCGTACAACGTGATCATCCCTCGCATCATCCCCAAATACTCCGACATGATGGAAAGCACCAAACGAAGCACTTTGTTAAAATCTTCTTCTTTAGTTAATACATTGCTGATTTCAGAAAGTAATGCCAATCTGCTTTTACAAAAGGTTTGATCACTCATGATTTACTTAGGCAACCTTATTTTTAGGATTGAATTGCTGATAGATATCTATTAATTCTTGGGGCGTTAGGGAACGCTTTAACGCTATGACTTTTAATTTTACCTGATTTAAAATGGCCAGCGATTCAGGTTTGGAGACCTCAATTTTATATTGAGAAAGGATATGTCTTATAGCTGCCGAACCGCTATGTTTACCAATAATATAAGTTGCCGGTGCATTACCAACCGATTCTGGAAGAAACGGCTGATACGTTTTAGGGTCTTTAATCAATGCGGCGCAATGGATACCCGATTCATGTTGAAAGATCGCTTCACCCACAATTGGCTTTTGAGTGTGAATCTTTCGTCCTGAAATGTTTGCCACATATCGGCAAAGCCGATTTAATTTTGAAAGATCAATTGTAGAAGAATACTGCTTCGACATTGAAAGTGCAACGGCGATTTCCTCCAAGGCTACATTTCCGGCACGTTCGCCAATTCCACACACTGTTGCGCTTATAGCCTGACACCCTGCATCAATAGCCAACATGGCGTTAGCCGTAGCCATCCCCAGATCGTTATGCGCATGAAATTCCAAAGGAATTTGGCTATGCCTTTGAATCTGCATGATCATGGGATTGATATCCTGCGGTAAAACCGAACCCACGGTATCGGCTATGCGCAGCCGGTCAGCCCCAACATGTTGAGCATGCGCTATAAATCTTGACAAAAAAACCGAATTAGCGCGTATGCCATCCTGAGCACCTACGCTGACAAATTCGAAATAGCCTTTGGCCTTTTGCACCAAAACCTCGAGCTGCTCTATTACCCAGCTTTCATCTTTATTCAGCGAGGCCAAATGGGAGTTTGAGGTTGGAAAACTAATATGAACGCCTTCTGTACCCGTTTTTGCAGCGCTTTCAATATCGCTTTTCAGCGCACGCGACCACGATGTTAACCTGACAGGCAACCCTTTTTGAACAATCCCCCGAATGGTTTTTTGCTCATACTCGCTCATTGCCGGAATGCCAACTTCTAATTCATTGACGCCACACTCAACAAGTTTTTTGGCCAGTTCTATCTTTTCACTACCCTTAAATACCACACCCGGCGCTTGCTCACCGTCACGTAACGTGGTATCCACAATCCATACCTGCCGATTTGTTTTACTGATTTCATTCATTTCTATACCACCATAAAACTTAACCTTAGCAAAATCTTCAGACATTAAAGCCAATAACGATTGATCTCTCCCATCCACATGTTTAGATGCTCAAACTCATCCATTTTCTCAATAAATTTACACTTTAGAACTAAAATATTAATTTTTTTAATTTTAACAATTGTTTTGCCATATTTATTTAACATTTTTGTATTAATAATGTTAATATATTAGAATCCTCCACTTATACATTTTCGTTTGACATAAACTCTTGCATCCGAAATTCTTCAAAGACTGGCTGTATTTTTTTTATTTTTCACATGACTTTTTTCTAAAGGTTTTATAATTTGTAAAAGAAAACACTTGGATTTTGTAAGCCGGGTGTTATTTTTTAGTTAAAATGGAGAATAGGAAAATCGGGGGGTCGGTACGGTCGTTTTAGATTATAGAAATAAGAAGTAGTTGTTGATTGGTTAATAGTTCAATGCATTCTGAATTGAGAGTTGGGTGCATTAAAAAATGCTTCAATTACTTAACTTATTTTTAATTTTTATTGATTTATGTACCGAATTTTTTTTACGCTTAAACATTAATAAAGCCTTTAGAGCGAATCTCCGAATTCAAGGATTACTAAACCTTTAAACGATTTTTCAAAACTATGGACAAACCAAATCTTCAATCGTATGGAGTAGCTATTGGCGGTGCTATTTTCTTTCTGGTTTTATTTTTTATTGTATCGCTGGTTACCGGATATGAGCCTTATGCCGAACATGCATCAGTTTTTGCTATACTAAAAACAGTTTTTGGCTGGCTTGCTCTATTTGCTTTTGCAAGTTTTGTTATCATCATGATGGGCCGGATGTCGCAGTTAATCACTTCGGGGTGGTTTTTAGGTATACTCATTGGCGCCATTATCATGATCAGTTTATCGGCAGTATTTTTATTTACAGCTGCCGGGCCTCGTACAACCACGGTTGAAGGTGTTGCCATTCGATCAGTGGCTCAACTCAATGAGTTTGCCTCTGGTGGCGCAACCAAGCAGGAAGTCACTGGTGAAGCGGCTCAGTATAAAGACACTTACGATAAACGTTGCGGCGCGTGCCATACCATTAAGTCCATTGAAGGCTCGCTTGCCTCAAAATACGCTGCAAAAAACAAAGTGGAATTTGTTGTAAAGTGGATGGCTGGCATGCCTAACTCGCCTGTTAAACCCAATGAAGTAGATGGCATTATTATGTATATCGAAGCCCTTTATGGTGTTGGTCAGGGTGGCGCTGGTACTGAAGTTGCTGATGCCGGAGGCGCAGATGCTGCTGAAACCGAATCAGAAGCAGAAGTCAAAGAAGCTGAAACTGAAAGCGCTGAAGCAGCTCCTGCCGAAGCATCATTTGATGTTGCTGCAATTCGCGCTGAACTTGAAGGTTTTGATACACTGGAAGGCGAAGGAATTTACAAGCAATCATGTGCCATGTGCCACGATACAGGGTTGAGCAATGCCCCAAAAACTGGCGTTCCGGCTGATTGGACAACGCGAATGCCTTTAGGTACGGCTGAAATGGTTCAAAAGTCCATTGACGGCTTTGGCATGATGCCGGCTCGCGGTGGAAATTCAGCATTAACCGATAAGCAGGTTGGCGATGCCGTAGCTTATATGATCGAAGAGAGCTTATAATTTACCCGTATTTTATAAAAAGACTGCCTGTTTGGGCAGTCTTTTTTTTTACCTGATCCCACCCATGAAGTTTTCAACTGTATTTTCTCGCACCATTTTTTTAGAGCTTCTTTTTGTATTTTTTCCAATATCAAGCCTGCTCTCACAACCATTTTCGGAATACGGCGCGCGTGAAATGAGAGGCGTTTGGATCGCAACGGCATACGGTATTGATTGGCCAAAAACAACTGATCCAGAAGAACAGCAACGCTCACTGCGAACTATATTTCAAGATATAGCGTCTAAAAACTGCAATGCCGTATTTTTCCAGGTGCGAATACGCGGCGATATTTTGTTCTACTCGAACTATGAACCCTACAGCGATGTCCTGACCGATACGCTGGGTAAAATGCCTTCATACGATCCGGTTAATTATGCGATCAGCCTTGCACATGAGTATGGGCTTGAGTTTCATGCCTGGTTCAATACCATGATCTTGCGCGGCAAAAACCGTACCCCAACATCTGTTGGCGTTCCACATATCTGGCAATCGCATCCCGAATGGATTGATCGTCGCGCTCAAATCAATCCATCTCAGAAAACCGCTTACCTTAATCCGGCTTTACCTGAAGTTCATGAACACCTCGTGAATCTCATTGCTGATTTTGCACATCGTTACGATGTTGATGGCATCCAATGCGACGATTACCTTCGATACCCATCACAATTTTTCCCCGACGATCCCGAATATGAATCCCAAAACCCACATAACCTTTCACGGGAAGATTGGCGACGCGAAAACATCAACACGTTTGTAAAAACCTTGTATGACACGTTGATGATCATTAAACCGTATTTGAAATTTGGCGTTTCGCCAGTCGGGGTTTATGAGCGGGTAGATTCCGAACCGGCCATGGAGAGCTATCGGGATGTCTACCAGGATTCCCGCGCATGGAGCAAAGCACAAACCTGCGACTATCTTGCGCCCCAGGTTTATTTCCATACCGGGCCAACACGACAAAGTGATCGCAAAATTGGTAAGTTTAATCCGCCTTTTGAAAAATTGCTTGAAGATTGGTCTCAAAATAAAAACAACCGGCATTTGTATGTGGGACTTGGGCCTTACAAACCGTCCATCAAAGCGGAATTGGATGCGCAAATCACCCTTGTTCAACGCGCCGGCGCTGAAGGGATGATCTTCTACCCATACCATGCCATTGCAGATATACCAAGATTGTTTCCCGATAGCGTTCCCACGCCAACCATGCCGTGGAAATCAATCACCCTGCCGTCGGCGCCAAACAACATCCAGTTATTTACATTCAACAATGCGCCACATGCATTTTGGCCTAAATCGGGTCAGATTCGATGGACAAATATCTACAAAATCACCCAAAACCGTCATCAGCTCATTCAATCCAAAATATGGGAGCATAAGACAAAGATAAATGCCCAATCCGGCGACACCATTTTTTTTACCATCATAGATCGCTACGGCCACGAAAGCCCGCCATCACTGCCAATGGTGGTACCGTGATTATTTGGTGGACTGCGGGTAAGAAACGCTCACCGTTTCCGTAATGCCGCCCCTGGCCTTCCAGTCCGTTATTACCGTCATCTGCCTAGGACTCAGCACACCGACCAGATCATCCAACATCCGATTGGTGATATTTTCATAAAAGATTCCTGCGTTTCGAAACTCCAAAAAGTAGTATTTTAAGGATTTAAGCTCAACGCATAGCTTATCGGGGATATATCGAATGGTAATAGTGCCGAAGTCTGGTAGACCGGTTTTCGGACATACCGAGGTAAATTCCGGATTTATAATTTCAATGGTATAATCGCGGTTTGGAAAACTGTTTTCAAATGTTTCCAATAAGTCTCGTTTCATTCTGTTTCTCTTCTGATTAAAAACCGGAAGATACTAATATTTCCAGCATATGCACCAATCACAAGACGTTTTAAAACGGAAACTTCACAACGCCTATACCCTCTCGGAAACCCAATTTGAACTTGGCTCGCACAACCTATTGATTTACAGTGTTGAAGATAGTTACGGTCTTTTGGATAAGATCACCGATGAAGAATTTCTTAAAGACGAGCAAATGCCGTATTGGGCGGAAATCTGGCCATCATCGCTTGTGCTTTCTCATTATCTTCTTGATAAGGTTGATCTGGCCAATAAAGCCTGTATTGAGCTTGGCGCAGGCGTTGGCGTTGTTAGTGTTGCTTCGTCGCTGATTGGCGCAAAAACACTCTGCACGGATATTTCCGAAGAAGCGCTGGATTTCATGAAACTTAACGCAATGGTAAATAATACCTGGATTGACGTTGCGTTATTGGACTGGCGAAAAATCAGGCTGAACCAAACATATGATTACATCTTTGCAGCTGATGTGTTATATGAACGCCGAAACCATTTGCCAATTCTGAATGCAATTGATAAACTCCTGAAACCCGAAGGCAAAGCAATTGTGGCCGATCCCGAACGCCAAATCGCCGCCGGTTTTTTTAGGATGCTGCAGGAAAACGATTTTTTTTTAACAACTGAAAAGCGCTATATCGATACCAAACCCCGCAAATTAGGGATTTCAATCCATACCATTACTAAACGTACGCGTTAGTTGATTTCAGATTTAATACGCTTGCCTTTGGGTTTCCAATTCATCACCATTTGTCTAATAATTTGCATTTTCATTAATTTTCAGGGATCGCGGTTTTGATAACCGATTAAAATTCGTTAAGATATTCAAAAGCCAAGCGCCTCCAAACCGTTACTTGGCAAGCATTAACTTTCTATTTGTCTTATATATTTGCATGCAATGTTTATGCGTCTTTAAAGCTTGTTGCCGAGTTATTTAAGCTATCAACGCAACATGAGCATTGCGCTTAACGTTTGTCTTTTTGGCTCAATCCAATTATGAGCTTGTAAAATAAGCTTAGCACATTATCCCTTATTTAACCGGAAGCGCAAGCCCCCAATCATTAACAACTAAAATTACAACTTATGAAAAAGCAACCAAGATTTAGTTCCAGCTCATTAAATCTGAGCGATTCTGCTTATGCTAATATTGGAAATCCCAGTTTCCTGCAGAATACCCTTTCGTTTACATTGGAATCATGGATTTTTTTAGAGGATGTTTCCGGGACTCAAGCTATAATAAGTAAACATTCCAATGACGATACCGGCGCATTTTTGTTATACCTCGATAATGGATACCCTGCAACTTACTATCGAACCGCGCCATATTTTTTAAAATCAACGGACGCGATTACCCCTAACGCTTGGCATCATATTGCCGCAAGTTATGATTCAAGTAAAAATCAATTGACGCTGTATGTGGATGGCGTGCAAAAAGCGCAAGGCTCATTTCAGTTTAAGCCTTCAACATCGAGCCCTGATGATATTCTAATCGGCGCCGATGGCGGCAGCCACCCCACAAGCTTTTTTCAAGGGATGATCGGAAGGATTGCAATTTGGACCTCATGCCGAACTTTAGACCAAATTGTTTCTGATTCTGTACAAGTTGATGAACCTACTGCCGAGGCCTTTTTAGACGCATGCTTTGATTTCAGCGTTTTACCAGCGAAGGATTTATCGGGTAATAATTTGCCAATTTCATTATATGGCGGTGCCAACTACTGCCAAAGCGTTCCCGGGGTTAAACTGGAAAATAAGGCTTACGTTAGTTGCGGACACAATCCCGATTTAAGCTTTCCAAATACCGAGTCTTACACCATAGAAGGCTGGTTTTTCCCAAAAGGTGATAGTGGAACAATAGTTAGTAAGTTCAACAAAGGCGGTACAGGGGAGTATTCTCTTACTTTAAATCAAAACAAACTATCGGCTAATCGGAATACACCTCCGGGAACAATAACCTCCCAAGCCATTATAGAAAGCAACTACTCTTATTATCATTTTGCCATGGTGTTTAATCATAAAGATAAAACGCTGAATCTGTACATAAATGGGAATTTACAAGCTTCGCAATACTTTTTGGAAAACATTCCGGATGATAATACCGATTTTTTGATCGGCGCAATTTTTAATCAAGGCTCACCCGATGATTTTTTTGAAGGGCATGTGCAAAACATCAGAGTATGGGACAAAGCCCTTTCGATAGGTGAAATTCAACAGTGGATGCTTAATCAACCTATTGAAGAAACGCACTTAAAAGCGTCGTTTGATTTTAGCGTCAATCCGCCGGTTGATAACACCGATCAAAACACGATCACGTTGAAAAATGGCGCTGTTATTGATTTTCAAAAAATCATTCTGGATCCATCCGATATTTTAACTAAAATCGGCTTTTTTGAAACCTTAAACGCCACATATCTTAGCCAGGAAAAAGCTGAACCCAACCCACCCCCCAGCGTCAAGGCTTCTGTTTCGCCTCAAGAACCTCAAGCTGAGATATTATCCGAAAGCTTCTCCCAAACGCTCCAGGATGAATTAGAACATTTAATGGGCACAAATAATTATGATGAAGCTCGCAAAGCCGAGCATCGCACGCGCTTTAAAGAAAGTTTTCAGCGAGCCCAGCAAATGATGGCGGAAAATCCTGATTTAATGAAGGGCTTTACAACAATTAAGGAACAAGGTCGTGTAAAACTGATTCATCATGGACTTCATGGAAACGAAGTTATTTATGAAGGCGACGCTTTAGAAGTATCCGATTGCACCCTCTGGTGGATTTCATTTATTTACAAGTTAACAATCGGATTCTTGCAAGCTTTAGGATTGGCTCCATCTTTCGGCAATATCGCCACCCGCGTTTACAACTTAGTTTCTTCGAACCAACGTGTTATTGATTTCATATCAACGACGCTGGGTAAAGCGATTACTGTTTCTACCGGTGTAAGTATTGTTGGCGTTATCTATCGAGAAGGTCTGATGTGGCCGCTGTTAAAGCTTGCTTTTACCACCGGAAGTTGGTGGTGTTTATTTTGGGTTTTGAAAAAAGTGATTGCAATTGTTACCGGACTGGAAGCGGCTGAATTATTAGCAGGATTTGTCGTTTGGGCTGCTCAGATAACAACGCTTTCACTTCAATATTCTAAAGCGTGTCCTCAAAATGCTGTTCAAAGCGCCAATTAATTACTTTATCAATCATTAAACCCCAAAAATTATGTCTACAAACCAAACCATCAGTGCCGCCCTTATTCTTGATACTTCAGGCAGCATGTCTCATTATCAATATGTAGATATCACAAAAATTGATAGCAAAGCCTTTATCAGCTGTTTGAGACAGGGCGATCAAATAGCCATTTGCAACTATGATACCAACGGACATACCCCGTTTCCACTTGCGGAGGTCACGGATTCAAACAATGTTATAACGGATGCGACCAATGTTGTTCAAAATTTATCTTTTCATGGCCCTTCTACAAACATTGCCGCCGGTTTAACCCAAGGCATTGATCAATTAAAAAACGAAACCAACAGCAGAGCGCTGGTTCTTCTGTCTGACGGTTACAACAATGCCGGCCCGGGACCGCTGAGCGTGCCGCCGCCAAACTATCCTATTTTCTCTTGCGCCATGGGTCCTAACTCCGATCAAAATTTAATGCAAAAAATAGCCGCTAAAACGCCAAACGGCCAATATTATTACGCCCCAAAAGTGGTTGATATGATGAAAATATACAACCAAATCAGAGCGCTAAATCCCCAAACTCAGGGTGTAGCAAATGAACTAAAGAGTATCTCCCCTCAAAATTATCAACTTGTGCCGGCTACAATCGCCCAAGGCAACAGCGAAGCGCAATTTGTTGTAGCATGGACAAATACGGCGCTATCTTACACGGCCGGCAACCCGACTTCAACGCAGCTAAGCATAACCTTGGTTGATCCTAACTTAAATACAACCAATTACGAGCCAGTATTCATTGGAAGCGGGTATGTTGTATATAACTTGCATCAGCCTCTTGCAGGAACCTGGCAGGCTCAAGTGCTTTATGGGTCGGCCAGTGAAAGCTTACCGGTAACCGTCGGCGCATTTGAGTTTGAAAATGATGCCAGCCAGCAAATTGCTTTACATGTTGAAGCGCCAAACACCGTTAATCAAGGCGAACCCATCGCCCTTAACGCGCATGTAACGCACGGCAACGAACATGTGGATAATATTTCGGTTTCAGCTGAAATTACCCGACCCAAAATAAGCTTGGAAAATGCGTTGAAACATTATGAAACAGAGTATCAAACCATCAAGCCTGCCCAACATCAAGAACACGAGCTGCCTGAAAATATTGCCAAGCTTTCGGCATTGCATCAGGAAAAATTGCCCGATACCGATATTCTTTCTCATATTACAACCATACATCACCTTTCCAACAAAAGTGAAGGGATTCGCTCGGGGTCGTTTGAGCATACGCACGAGGCCGGAAGTTACAATGTTCATGTAAAAGTTAAAGGCGTTTCACAGATCAACGGCTCACCGTTTGAAAGAAATCAATTATTATCGGTATTGGTAAAATAGCGATAACCCTTTCAACATAATCATTACGAAAATTCATCAGCCCGATAACGTTGCGTTTTAAACCAACGATCATCGGGCTGTTCTTGTTGCCATTAGTTGCTTTGTGAAATCAGCATTATAACGACCGGCGGACTTAACCCTGCCTTTGTTAAAAAACAATGGTTGCAAAAAATCACTACCCACAAATCGCTATGGACTGTTTGCACAATCAGCAAACGGCTCAAAAACGTTAAACCACAGCTTATTATCTTTTTGCTTAAGAAAATCAATGGCCTCGGATGACTAAATTAATCGTCATAAGGTTTATCTTTGTAATCTTGGATGTCTTAAGATCAAATTTACGCTATGCTACAATATGTGCTTAAACGCTTGCTATATGCCGTTCTGGTGATCTTTGGCGCGCTCAGCATCACGTTTTTCCTGATGTACATCCTTCCGGGCGATCCGGCACGGTTGATGCTTGGTCAACGCGCTGATGTTCAATCCATTGAAGCCATTCGTGCCGATCTGGGCTTAGACAAACCGTTATGGCAACAATACTTTCATTTTATGATGAATGCCGCACAGGGAGATTTGGGGCGTTCGTTTTCCACCAACCGCGATGTATTGGAAACCATCCTTGAGCGTTTTCCCGCTACGGCGCTCCTAGCCATATCATCCATGGTCTTTTCCACCATTATCGGTGTACTTATTGGCATTATTTCGGCGCTTAAACCAAATACGGCAGTTGATCAGATGAGCATGCTTACAGCCCTCATCGGCATTTCTATACCCGGGTTTTTTGCCGGGCTTATTGTAGCCTGGATCTTCGGATCCATGCTTGGTTGGTTTCCCATTTCCGGGTACATTTCCGAAGGCTGGTCGCATTTGGTACTGCCAATGTTTACCCTGGCTTTGAGGCCGCTTTCCATTAACGCTCGACTCACACGCTCTGCCATGTTGGATGTACTGAATATGGACTACATTCGCACGGCCCATGCCAAGGGATTGGCTTACTGGACGGTAGTGTTTCGCCATGCCCTGCGCAATGCCCTCAATCCGGTGCTGACATCCATCAGCAGCTGGCTCGCCGGACTATTGGCCGGATCATTTTTTATTGAATTTATCTTTAACTGGCCTGGGATTGGATTACTGGCCATCGACTCCATCCAAAAGCTGGATTTTCCAATGATCCAGGGCGTGGTGCTTTTTACAGCCGTGGTGTTTATTTTGATCAATATTCTGGTGGATATCCTCTATGCCTGGCTTGATCCCAGAATTCATCTGTCTTGAGAAATTATGTTTTCACACAAAACTCTTGCGACTAAAATCCAGTTGCTCTATATTACAGCTTAATGAGTAAAATTGAAAAACTTGTTAAAAAACTGCTTTCACGACCAAAAGATTTAACTTATGATGAGCTAGTTAAAATCTTAAAACATTTTGGTTACACAGAAGTTAAATTGGGTAAAACATCTGGATCCAGGAGAGCTTTCATAAATGAGATCAGTAATCATATTATAAGATTACATAAACCTCATCCTGGGAACATTGTAAAAATGTATATCATTGATTTTATAATTCAAGAACTAAAAGGTCAGGGAATGATATGAAAGACATACTAAAATATAAAGATTTTATTGGATCGGTTCATTTCAGTACTGATGATAATGTGTTTTTTGGTAAACTTGTAGGTATTGATGACTTAATCACTTTTGAAGGCAAAAGTGTAGAAGAATTGAAAAAATCATTTAAAGATGCCGTTGATGATTATCTTGAGATTTGTCAATCAATGAATAAAACCCCCCATAAATCTTACAAAGGAACATTTAATGTTCGAATTAAACCAACCTTGCATAAACATGCAGTATACCGCTCTATAGAACTTGGATTGTCGTTAAATCAGTTTGTTGAACAAGCCATAAATGAAAAACTTGATAAAAATACGAACGAAAACAAGGTCTTAAAATAAATCCATTAACTTAAAACGGATTTCCCCATAATTAAGAATGCTTTGCTCATTATAGCCGTGGTGTTTATTTTGATCAATATTCTCGTGGATATCCTCTAGCCTGGCTTGATATTAGAATCCGGCTGGCTTAACCATATATGCTTTTTGTTAAATTATATTCTTAACACATGCCAAGACCCAAAACCAAAGACGAATTATTAGAACTGAGTGAAACGAATTTTGTTCTGCTCAACGAATTAGTCGATTCATACTCTACCAAAGAGCAAGCTGCCGAATTCCCGAAAGGCACATTGAACCGAAATATTCGGGACGTGCTTGCACATCTTCATCATTGGCATTTGATGTTCATGGATTGGTATGCGGTTGGCATGAAAGGAGAGAAACCGCTGATGCCTGCTGAAGGCTATACCTGGAAAACAGTCCCGGATTTAAATCGGGTGATCAGGGAAAAGTATAAAACCATTGAGCTTAAAGAAGTACGAGCCAAGCTAAACCAATCCTATCAACAGGTTCAAAAGATCATCGAAAAACATTCTAATGAAGAGCTCTTTGAAAAAAAGCGATATAAATGGACCGGTTCAACATCTCTGGGATCTTACTTGGTTTCTGCGACATCCAGTCATTACGATTGGGCTTATAAACTTATAAAAAAGGCAAAAAATAAATACGACCGCCAAAAAGTATAAATGCATTTTATATTTCTATTCATCACATGAGCAAAGACTATTACAAGACCAAAGAATCTGTTGAAGAATATATCAATCTAGCCAAAGATGTGAGTGGCAGAGAGCTGATTGAAAAACTGGGGCAATTTTTGCCTAAACATTCCCATATGCTTGAAATTGGCTCCGGCCCCGGAACGGACTGGCAGATATTAAACGAAACATATCATGTAGTGGGTTCGGACAATTCACAGGAATTTTTAAACCGCTTGAAGGCTGAGCATCCGAATGGCGAATTTATTGAACTGGATGCAACGAGCTTAAAAACTGAGAGAACATTTGACGGGATGTATTCCAACAAAGTGCTGCATCATTTAAAAGACGATGAATTAAAAGACTCTGTCCGCAGACAATCTGATATCCTGAACGCTAATGGCATTATTTGCCATTCATTTTGGAGGGGAGAAGGCTCGGAAATTTTCAAAGGCCTGTTTGTGAATTACCACGAAAAAGAAGATTTGGAGAAATGTTTTAAAGCGTATTTCCATATACTATTAATTGAACCCTATAAAGAGTTTGAAGATGAGGATTCTTTGCTCTTGATCGCAGAAAGGAAATGAAAATGCTCCCGTAAGCTTTTTATGAAACCACTTCTTTAACATGAGTTGTTAATTTAA
Source organism: Chloroherpetonaceae bacterium (assembly GCA_028277445.1). Taxonomy (GTDB): domain Bacteria; phylum Bacteroidota; class Chlorobiia; order Chlorobiales; family Chloroherpetonaceae; genus JANQGG01. The sequence continues at coordinate 31,321 of JANQGG010000003.1, forward strand.
CTCATGACATTTATCTTGATCTATATTACGGTGGTTATCCTTTATGCATGGCTTGATCCCTGAAATTGGTTTACATCTATGCATTCCCTTTTCATTATTATTTATCACTACATAATTCGTAATAAACGAACGTTTTGCATTAGATATAAAAGGAAAGTATAAACAATTGCTCTTATACCGCTAATTTGGTGCAATAAGAACAATAGGATATACACAAACGTTATGCAGCATTAAACCCTTGAATCCAAGACCGAACCTGCTGACATAAGGTTGACATAAAGCTGGACTATCTTTGAATGATAATTTAAAAACAGACCGATTATGAAAACTTATAAGAATTGCCAAAGCTGTGGAATGCCGCTAACAAAAGACCCAGAAAAAGGAGGAACTGAAAGAGATGGAACAAAAAGTGTGATGTATTGCAGTTATTGTTACAAAGATGGAAAATTTACGCAACCTGATTTTTCGGCAGATGATATGAAAAAGTTTTGTAAAGTAAAAATGAAAGAAATGGGATTTCCAGGATTTTTAGCTGGATCCTTTACAATGGGTGTTTCGAAACTTGAAAGGTGGAAAAATAATTGATTATGGACTTACTTGACCAACTAAAATCCAATAAAGGAACTATTTCCTCAGCACTTGGAAAGGAATTAGCTAAAAAAGTTTTGAAAGGAGACAAATCAATATTGGAACAAGCAATTGATTTTGTTTCTTACGACTTGGATAATCAAAAATCAAAAGGGATTAGAGCAGGAGCAGCGAAGATTTTAGAGAAAGTAGCGGAGAAACAACCTGATTTAATAGCAACTCAATTAGATAAACTAAAACCTGCACTGACAGTAAAGGAACCACAGACAAGGTGGATGTTAATGCAAGTTTTTGGATACTGTGCAAAATTAAACCCTAAAGAATCTGAATCAATTATTGATTATGCCGAACAATACCTGACTGAAAATGCAGGAGTTTGTTTATCTGGAGCTGTACATTTATATCTCGGACGGATTGGTGCGACATCTGATAAAACCGCAGACAAAGTTGTACCGATACTTGATGATGCACTTAAAACAGCTAGTGAAAATGAGATTGATTGGATTTTAGAGGGATTTTTACATATAGCTGATAGAGTAAATTCGGACTCAAAGGAGTTGATTAAGCGAAATGCGGAATTGCACCTTGATTCTAAGAAAAAAGCTACACAGAATAGAGCAAAAAAAATATTGAAAAAGATAGAATAACGCAGCATAACAATGTATATACAAAATAGGCGAGATAGTAGTAAATTCAACGATTGAAGCCCGCAATCGCCTACTTTGCATATACTAAACGTTAACATCAGACGAGTTTTCAAAATATTGATCCTTTGGTTGTTCGTAACATCATGTTCCCAAAATGTAGAGACGGAGAATGCTCAAGAGTTTATCGAAAGAACCAATCGATTTGAATCGACCTATGTTGGTTTCTTGAATGTCGAGCTTGATGCCGCTTTTACCTATGACAAACTATATGTGCTCAAAGACTGACAATACGTGCTTTCCAATCAAGACATCGGCAGATATCTTGAGCTCCAACTGAGCCATTATGAATTATGGGAACGACTTATTCAAGATCCGACTAACTATACGATTCAAGAAGTCTGGTTGAAACGAACAAAGAACAGTTTCTCAAAGAAATAGATTTTATTATTGATGAGATCAAAAAAAGAATAAAATAAAAACCTGCCTATAATCGAGTAGACGTCTGACGATCGAATGACCACCAGTGCGCCTCTCACACCACCAAGTCCTTCAGCTTCGCTCAGGATAAACCAAGCGAGTCTTCCCGAATCAAGTTCGGGACAAGGCTCAATTGGGCGGTTCATTACAGATAAAGCATTATCGTACTTGATACGAATCCCCAAAGAGCCGTTTTTACTTCTCTAAAAAAACAGAAAAATTAGCATTTCAGTTGTCATAAAAAATAAAATATATATCTTAATTTATTCCTATATAAGAATTATTATCATTTAGGATTCGTTATATAGCTATCAGGACAACTATATTAAACCTCTAACCTTTACAGTCATGGAAAATCAACCGGAAAAAATGAGCAAGTGTCCGTTTACAGGCGCTATGGGAAAAGAGAGCCATGGTGGTGGCGGAACCAAAAACCGTGATTGGTGGCCTAACCAATTAAAGCTTAATATTCTTCGTCAGCATTCAACGTTGTCTAATCCAATGGGTGAAAATTTCAACTATGCTGAAGCATTTAAAAGTCTTGATTATGATGCTTTGAAAAAAGACCTTACCGATTTAATGACCGATTCACAAGACTGGTGGCCGGCTGATTTTGGTCATTACGGGCCATTTTTTATCAGAATGACATGGCATAGCGCTGGTACTTACCGAATAGGCGACGGTCGTGGAGGTGGCGCTGCCGGTCAGCAACGGTTTGCACCTCTGAATAGTTGGCCGGATAATACCAACCTGGATAAAGCGCGTAGGTTGTTATGGCCGATCAAACAAAAGTATGGTAGTAAAATATCCTGGGCTGATCTGATGATCCTTGTCGGAAATGTGGCGCTAGAATCTATGGGATTCAAGACATTTGGCTTTGGCGGCGGCAGGGTCGACGTCTGGGAACCGGAAGAGGATGTAAATTGGGGGTCTGAAACCGAGTGGCTGACCAATCATCGTTATAAAGGCGAACGCGAGCTGGACAGTCCCCTGGGCGCCGTGCAAATGGGTTTGATTTATGTGAATCCCGAAGGGCCAGATGGCAAGCCCGATCCGCTGGCTGCAGCTACAGACATCAGGGAAACGTTTGCCAGAATGGCCATGAACGACGAAGAAACCGTAGCCTTGATCGCCGGTGGCCATACATTCGGCAAAGGCCATGGCGCAGCTGATGCGGCCCATGTAGGTAAAGAACCCGAAGCTTCAGATATTGAAGCGCAAGGTCTGGGTTGGAAAAGCTCCTTTGGTTCCGGAATGGGTAAAGATACCATAACCAGTGGTATTGAAGTTACATGGTCTCAAACACCTACAAAATGGAGCAATTTTTTCTTTGAGAATTTATTTAAATATGATTGGGAGCTGACAAAAAGCCCGGCAGGTGCTTATATGTGGGAAGCTAAAAATGCCGATGAAGTGATACCTGATGCGCATGATTCTTCAGTTAAGCATCGCCCGACAATGCTCACCACAGACCTTTCCTTGCGTTTCGACCCTGATTATGAAAAAATTTCAAGACGCTTCTATGAGCATCCTGATGAACTTGCCGATACGTTTGCGCGTGCATGGTTCAAACTAACTCATCGCGATATGGGTCCAAAAGCACGTTACTTAGGACCGGAAGTCCCATCAGAAGATTTAATATGGCAAGACCCAATACCTGAAGTAGATCATCCCTTAGTTGATGAAAATGATATTTCGGATCTGAAACAGAAGGTTTTGGATTCCGGCTTATCCGTTTCAGAATTGGTATCAACGGCATGGGCATCGGCTTCTACCTACAGGGATTCCGATAAACGCGGCGGGGCAAATGGAGCGCGTATTCGCCTGGCGCCACAAAAAGACTGGCAAGTAAATAATCCACCTCAGTTGAGCAAAGTATTGAATACCCTGGAAGGTATTCAACAGGACTTTAATGCCTCACAATCCGGTGGCAAAAAAATCTCTTTGGCCGACCTTATTGTTCTTGCAGGCTCTGCCGGGGTTGAAAAGGCTGCCCATGATGCCGGATTTAATGTGAGCGTTCCTTTCACACCGGGGCGTATGGATGCATCAGCAGAGCAAACCGATGCCCTGTCTTTTGCTGTTCTTGAGCCTATGGCCGATGGTTTCCGTAATTATCTGAAACAAAAATTCGCGATCTCAACTGAAGATTTATTAGTGGATAAAGCTCAATTGCTCACCTTAACAGCTCCTGAAATGACGGTTCTTGTTGGCGGTATGCGTGTGTTGAATACGAATGCTGATGGCTCTAAACTTGGCGTATTCACCGACCGTCCGGGAGTTCTTACCAACGATTTCTTTATTCATCTTCTGGATATGACTATTGAATGGTCGCCGCATTCTGAGAGCAAAGAGTATTTCGATGGTCACGATCGTAAAACCGGAGCAACAAAATGGACGGCAACGCGAGCTGACCTGATATTTGGGTCGAACTCAGAACTCAGGGCCTTAGCTGAGGTTTATGGCAGTTCCGACGCAAACGAAAAGTTTGTCAAAGACTTTATTGCCGCATGGGGTAAAGTCATGAACCTCGACCGTTTTGATTTGGCTTAACTGGTGCAGAAAAAAGTAACGGGAGGCCTAAAAACCTCCCGTATTGTTTGCTTAGCAAATTGCTCCGGCTTTAGATTCTAAATTCTTTATTTTTAAAACCACCCTCAGAATTATTTAATCCCTGCTTTGGCTAATGCATCTTTAAATTCATTTGGCGGTCTTACCGGCCTTCCTTGCTTATTGATGAAGGCATGGATCGTAAAACCGGTAGCTAATACTTTTGATTCATGTTTTCGCGTAACTTCGTAGCCAATCGTAATACGCACATTTTCCAAAGCTCTCACTTTGGTATGTATCACTAACAAATCATCATAACGCGCAGGAATGCTATAATCGGCATGGGATGTGACCACAGGAAGCATTACGCCAAGCGCTTCGAGTTGTTTATATTCAAATCCGATTTCTCGGAGCATTTCATTTCTTGCAGCTTCGAAATACTCATAGTATCGTCCGTAATACACATATTGCATTTTATCGGTATCGGCATACTTAACACGAATTTCAAGTGTAAAACAAGGTCCGCAACTTCCTGCTTGCATTAAACTGTTTTCTCCTCGCTTACAAGTTTGTTTTCCTGCCATGCGCCCATACTTGCAAACTTTTCAATTCGTTGCTCAATGAGTTCCTGGCTGGAAAGTTCTTTCAATGCATTTAATTCTTCAATTAAAGCGTCTTTTAATGTTGCGGCTGTTTGCTCAGGATCTCTATGTGCTCCGCCAATAGGCTCTTCAATCACTTTATCAATCACATGATGTTCGATAAGGTCTGAAGCGGTTAATTTTAAGGCTTCCGCGGCCTGCTCTTTATAATCCCAACTTCGCCATAAAATGGACGAACAACTTTCCGGCGAAATTACCGAATACCATGCATTTTCAAGCATCATTATTTTATTACCCACACCAATGCCGATAGCTCCGCCGCTGGCGCCTTCACCGATAATCACACAAATAACCGGCACTTTAAGCTTAGCCATCTCAAATAAATTCTTGGCTATGGCTTCTGCCTGACCTCTTTCTTCTGCCTCAATTCCCGGATAAGCGCCAGGCGTATCAATTAAGGTAATAATCGGCTTATTGAATTTTTCAGCCAGGCGCATCAAACGCAGGGCTTTTCTATAACCTTCGGGTTGCGCCATCCCAAAATTTCTATACAGATTTGATTTGGTATCCCGACCTTTTTGGTGACCAATGATCATCACCGTTGAAGAAAAGTCGGTTTTTTCATCAGACAATTCGGCAAACCCGCCAATAATGGCCTTATCATCCCCATACAATCGATCGCCGGATAATTCAAAAAAGTCCTTAAACATCATGTAAATATAGTCCAATGTGTAAGGTCGTTCGGGATGTCGGGCAATTTGAACGCGTTGCCAACGTGTGAGGTTTTTGTATATGGAAGATCTTAAATGATTAACTTTATTTTCCAGTATCGTAATTTCCTTGCTAATATTTGCACCCAATCCATCGTCCGGATGTTTTTCTGCAGCTATATATGCCCTCATTTCCTCTAATTTCTCTTCCAACTCGATCAGAGGCTTTTCAAAATCCAGTATTACTTTGGCCATAATTATTTTTTTAGTAGTCGTCTGAGTAACATAATAAACCTGATCATACTAATCAATGATGACTTCACTATCATTAAAAAAGTCCATCATGGAATCATGATGGACTTTAATTTAAAGCTGTAAAACTTAAACTTAACCTTCGACAGCAGCTTTTAAATTTGCTCCCGGCTTAAACTTAGGTACTGTTTTTTCATCAATATGTAACGTTTCCCCTGTTTGAGGGTTTCTTCCTTCCCTTGCGGCGCGCTTGGATACCGAAAATGTTCCAAAACCGACTAAGGTAACACTATCGCCGGATTGAAGCGCATTGGTTACGCTAGATATGAAGGCATTTAAAGCTTTTTCCGAATCAGTTTTTGTTAGCCCTGAATCAGCCGCAATTTTTTCTACTAATTCTGCTTTAGTCATATTAGTGAAGGGTTTTTAAATTATTGAAATATTAAAACGATTGTAACATACAAAAGGTGTTTAATGAATTTAAACAAAAACCGCATTATTACAACAACTAATACCTAAAGAAGAGCCTTTATTTGCTATGAATAATGAAGATTATTGGTTTTTATGAGCCCTTTGTTATTTTTGTACTCCTTAATTGACCTAAAAAAGTACTTAAAGCTATTAAAAAGCTGTAATTTTTAAAATAGTTATTTTGAGAAATGGCCACGACAAGTGATTTATCAAAAGGGATAATTTTAAAATTTAACGGTGGTTATCATGTTTTGGAAGAAATATCGCATCATACGCCTGGTAATAAGCGTGGATTTTATCAAGCTAAAATGCGCAATCTTTTAAATGGAAGAATCGTTGAAAACAAGTTCAGATCCGGTGAAACCGTTGATATTGTTCGCACAGAACGAAAAGCGTTTCAATTTTTATATGCCGATGGCGAGGATTTTGTTATGATGGATAAAGATAGTTTTGATCAATTGCCCGTATCGGGAGAATTGGTTGGCGATAAAAAATCGTTGCTCAAAGAAGGTATGGATATTGAACTTGTATTTGTTGAAGAAGATACCATCATTGAAGTCTCCTTACCCATTTTTATTGAGTTGGCCGTCACAGAAACCGATCCTTCTACAAAGGATGATAGAGCCACCAGCGGCACAAAACCGGCAACACTGGAAACGGGAGCAACGATCAACGTGCCTATGTTTATTCAAAATGGTGATCTATTAAAAATTGATTCGCGTACAAAAGCCTACGTGGAACGTGTAAAAAAATAATTTAGAGCTTATATTTCAGTTTAATGAGCGCTATCAGGCTCATGGAAAAAAAACCGGAGGTAATCGAATGCACCTTGAAGAAATTCAAAAAATTATCAAGATGTTGGATGAATCCAGCCTTGATGAATTAACACTGGAAGAAGGTGATTTAAAAATCACATTAAAACGAAACAAAGAAGTTAATGCGCCTTCTAACGCTTTACCAGCGCCAAATTTCGCTCAGCCAATATATGCACCCCCTCAGCCGCAACCAGCGCAACAATCTACGCCTTCTGCAACATCTGAACCAACTGAACAGACTAAGGAAACGGCATCCAAAAAGTATAAAGAAATTCGATCCCCAATGGTAGGTACGTTTTATAGATCGCCTTCACCTGAGGCTAATACTTATGTTCAATCTGGTGATAAAATCTCCAAAGGCAAAGTTTTATGTATTATCGAGGCCATGAAACTGATGAATGAAATTGAATCTGATGTTGAAGGGACAATCGTTGATATACTCGTTGAAAATTCACAACCGGTTGAATACGATCAGGTTTTATTTCTTGTTGATCCTTCATAATAGATTTATTAACCATTAATTGTTTCGGAACTTTTGATTAAAAAGATATTAATTGCAAATAGAGGCGAAATTGCAATGCGCATTATTCGCTCATGCCGGGAACTGGGGATCAAAACCGTTGCCATTTACTCAACTGCCGATCGCGATTCCTTACATGTAAAATTTGCTGATGAGGCTATTTGTATTGGATCTGCTTACGGAAAAGACAGCTATTTAAATATTCCCAGGATCATTGCTGCAGCAGAAATCACAAATGCCGATGCCATACATCCCGGGTATGGTTTTTTAGCTGAAAATGCCGATTTCTCTGAAATTTGTTTCGCATCTAAAATCAAGTTTATTGGCCCTACCCCATCTATGATCAAACAAATGGGCGATAAAATCACTGCTAAGGATACCATGAAACAGGCAAATGTACCTGTTGTTCCAGGTAGTGATGGACTGATCTCCAATGCTGAAGATGTTCCTGATATCGCTAACGCAATCGGATATCCTATTATTCTTAAAGCAACTGCCGGTGGCGGGGGAAAAGGCATGAGAATTGTCTATGAAGAAAAGGACATAGAAAATGCCTTCAACATGTCGCAAAACGAGGCTGAAAAGGCATTTGGCAATAAAGGCGTCTATATTGAAAAATTTGTTGAAGAGCCCCGACATGTTGAAATTCAAATTTTAGGCGATCAATTTGGCAATGTTATTCATCTCGGAGAGCGCGATTGCACCATTCAACGACGACATCAAAAATTAATTGAAGAATCGCCTTCACCTGCTGTTGATGATAATCTTAGGCATAAAATGGGTGAATCGGCCATCAAAGCTGCATCATCAATAAACTACGAGGGTGCCGGAACGGTTGAATTTCTCTTGGATAAGCATGGGGATTTTTATTTCATGGAAATGAATACCCGTATCCAGGTAGAGCATCCGATTACCGAAGAAGTCTATGATGCCGATTTAATTCAGGAGCAAATTTTAATTGCATCCGGTGAAAAGATGTCTATAAATAAAATTCAGCAACGCGGTCATTCTATTGAATGCCGGATTAATGCTGAAGATCCGGATCACAATTTTAGGCCAAGCCCCGGCAAAATTCAGGTATTTCATACGCCGGGGGGACATGGCGTACGCATAGAAACCCATGCCTATGCCGGTTATGAGATCCCTACCTATTATGATTCAATGATTGCTAAACTGATTGTACATGCGCCTGACCGACAACAAGCGATTATGAGAATGACCCGTGCTTTAGATGAATTTATCATCGAAGGAATTAAAACCACCATACCATTTCATCAGAAAGTTATGCAATCGGGTGTTTTTCAATCTGGCAAATTTGATACGGGTTTTCTGCAAAAACATGAGTTATAAATTTGGTTCAACCCCCCGTAGCTTGCTGCGAATAGTCATTCCGGAGCAGGCCGGAACCGGGGTCAATGGTCAAAGAGTTTTGCTTCTGGATCCCGGATCGGGTCCGGCATGACATCTAATAGCTGCCTCAAAAGAGTAGTGTTTCAAGCTAAGAAAAGCTACCTGGAAAGGTGGCTTTTTTGTTTGTACCCATGTTTGTCAACAATTTATGTGCAAAGCGCTGGTTCCCGCCTTATAACTTTATTTGATGAGAAGGTTTCGTGATTTCAATAGTCACATTGTCCTAATAGCGCTTCGTGAATTGCCACTACATCTGATCTTAGAATTCAATTTTTACCATAAAAAAAGGCCGGCATTGCTGCCAGCCCCAATTCATAATTTATCATACATCACCTATC
>JANQGG010000030.1 GCA_028277445.1 Chloroherpetonaceae bacterium
ACTGCGACGATCATTTCTTCATTTTCACAAATCACTTTGGGGGAATTTTTGAGAGGCTCAGTCTAAAAACAAGAAAGCTGCATTAAGTGAACGCTTGAATCAAGCCAGATAATTAGCAGAAACATGAAATTTGAAACATGAAATTGAACATGAAACATGAAACATGAAATTACAGACATTTGCCTACAATTCATTTCTGTGCTGACGTATTTCTCTTTACAAATTTCCCTATTCATTTCCAAATTCTTTCTCCGGCTGTTAAAATAAATTGCATGTTAAAAATGCAAGAGGAAAAAAGGAAATTACACCTCTTGATAACATCTTTCTTTATAGTTAGAAGAATTCTTGAAACTGAGAGTGTTTTGATCAAAGCAGCGTAAATCGATTTGAATCAGTGCATGGAATCTTGCGTTTTCTGTTTTTATCTCTCCAATATGATATCAATATGAATCTGTAAATTTCAAAGAGCTACACAAGAGTCATACAAAGGCAAAGAATACAACTGACCAAAAACAAAAAAAGAAAAAGGGACGTTGTAATGTCATGCTGGTGTTTAATGTAGTTGATCAACTACATTAAACACCAGCATATATAATTATAAGAACCAACACCGGGGCAAATGTCTACCTATCGTATTTGTTTCCCTTTTCATTTGAAATTTCCTTTTTTTCATATCGATGAAAGTAATATGTTGAAGACGTTTCCCCTTTACCAACTTTATTTGCAGATTCTTCGACACCATCGTCACAAAAGACCACTAGCTCAACTTCAACAGGTCAGTGATGTTAAGGGGTGGTCACTAAGTATAGTGTTACAATGGGACCTCAAATCTAGTCAGACGATTTGACGGTTTGTTCATGGAAAAAACACTCGTTTTTCAATAAGAGCTTCTTCTCTTTTTACAATTTCTTCCCTGATATCTTACTTTTTCAGGGCGGACTAAGTAAGTAATCTATTCTGTCAACATCCAATTGACTTGAAATAATTTCTTTAGCCCAAATTGGGCTAAAAGTTCCTCCAGAAATAATTTCAACTATCCAATGAGCAGAATATTTTTTTAATTCTTCATCTTTAATTGAGTTTAAAATTGGTAAAATACTTCCATTCTCATTTAATATTATTTTTTTTGATAATTCTTCATGATTAATTGATGTGACTTTTTCAAATGCATGAGAAAAAGGCCCATGTCCAATATCATGAAGTAAACCAGCTAGTTTTAACAGTAATTTAAGTTGTTTTTTCTCTAATTCAATACTAAGCCCATCTGGAGAAAGAACTTCGATTTTATTTTGAATCTCTAATGTTTTAAAAAGTTCATCAACTAAAAAAGCAACACCTATACTATGAGAAAATCTATCATGTGTCGAAGTAGGAAATGTAAAACTTGATAAACCTAACTGTCTTATTCTTCTTAACCGTTGAAATTCAGGAGTGTTTATAATTTGAATAATAATATCATCTTCATTTTTATCAAAAGATATCAAGCTATATATAGGATCACGAAATACTTTAATTGAGTCAGCCATTTTTAAAACCAATAAAAAACCTTATATGATATTTTGTTGATTAGAATAATTCATTGTTATGAAGTGGTTATTATATTCGGTAAAAATATGATTGATCAAGAGACATTTTCATTTCACTGATATCATACAAAAAGTATTAGAGAACATACATCTCTAAATTTTAATCAGACCGACCTTCAGTAATGTTCGAATGATTGGGGAGTGTAAAAAAACCATTAAACTTTGGTAAATTATAAAAACTCAAGCCTTATTCCAACCAAAAAAGAAAAACAAACTCATTTATAAATGCAAGAATGAACTGTATTAATATCATTCTTATCGTAACTGTCTTGGATCAAATGGAAACGGGGTTGTTTCTACGATTGTAATTTTTTTGAAATCCGGGTGTTTTGGATTAAGGATATAGTTAAAATCACCTGGTACAATAACGCTTGGAACTTTCAGGACTGCAAATTTATTTTCAGAAACAAAGTTATCCCCTATCATTTGGCTACTTGGCATACATGGAATACAATTCCAGCCGGTTGGTAGTTGATCCATGGGTATTTCTTGAATAGCAATGGTATGGGGTATGTCTATTTCTACCATGAAATAATCTTTAGGTAACAGTCCAATTGGGAGATGCACCGCAACTTCACAGCTTGCTAAAGCTCTTGATTGGGCGGTGTAAATTACTTCCGTTCCTTTAGTGTTCCACCGTTGCCCGTTTAATGAAGCCCCATAACCCGAAAGTTGGTCTTTATATTTTGCTTTGCTCAATCTAAAGACCCGCATCACACAAAGATTCCGTGTTCAATTCTATTGAGCTCTGCCAAAACGAGATCTTTTCCATACGATGTATCCAGTAAATGAATCGGTTTCTCATTTCCCAATGCGGGCGAAGGCGTGTTCAACCAAATATTAAAATACTCAGGCGAATCAAACGCTTCGTTCCCGGTATTAATAACCTCAGCGAGCTCAAATATTTTTTCGCTTTGAAGGGGTTTGAAAATATGATTTTTAACTTTTCGATACCTTTGAAGTGTTCGGATGTTGATGTTCAAAAAGTTTGACCACTGCCGGTCATCGAAAGGAGCATTCGTATTAATTTCTTTAAATAAACCACTTGGAACGCCTCGTTTAACGGCATGCGCAATTAAAAGCTTATCCTCTAAAACCTTGCTATACGTGATATCTTTTGCCTCTAATGTTTTTCCTCGCTCAAACGATTTGATGAATTCTTTCAGCTCATCGTCCTTTTTTAAACACTCTTTCTGAGCCATAATTACAATCTTTTAAGTTTGCGACATTTATACATTTATTAACGACAAATATACAGCTATAGTTGTATATGAAAAAACTGCACTTATATAATTCACTTATTCCAGGCAAGTTAAGGGGGAAAAGTAAAATGGAGGTAAACCGCTTAAAGAAATCACTTCTTAATATTCTTCCAAGGTTTGTAAATGGAAAAAAACACAGCAATAATAAGCAACACGGAATTGAGAATGGCTGCTACAAGCCCGATAGTATGGCCCAAGATATATTCAGGGTCTTGTAATGCGGAAAGTCGTTTGGTATCGGCAATGACCAGGAGATCGCCTACCATCGGGCCAAGGTAAAATGTACCGGTAATGATAATGAATAGTGTGATCACCCATTTATACACCAGCCAACCGTGCTTGAAAAATCCCCATTTTGTTAGAAATGAGTAGACAAATCCGGTAAGCAATGTAATAACGGCGGCTGGTGTAAGGACATAAATATCAATAAAGTGGTACGCAAGGTTGTACATGTAAATTTCATCACCCAATTCTGAACCCAAGGATATAATGGGCAATAGAGCAAGTACAATAACGCAAGAGAACCATAACCCCGCTGCAATCAAATGAACGGCTTTTAATAACTTTTGCTCCGAGGCGGTTAATTTTCGCATCCCCCAAACTCCCTTTCAAAACTCATTTCGATGTCATTTTCAAAATCATTGAGTATGGGGGATTTTGAAATCTTTTTATGAAATTCACCTTTATCGCCCAATGAAAACAAATGTTCGAATTTGCTGGGCATTTCTTCTTCCAGTTTTAAAACCAACGGATCTGAAAATGCATTTTTGAGCGCGTCCAAACTTTCCCATTTGCTATGAGCAAGCCAAAGTGGGGACTGACCAATACCGGGACTGAGATAACAAGAAATAAACCCGGGTTTCTGCCTCATAAGCTTGGCAAGACGTACCCATTTTTGATGCAATTCAATCGTCTCATCCTTTGATTTGATGACATATCCCTGAACGGATAAGACCTGCCCACTTTGGTTGGATTGTAGTTGCTCAAACACCATTTGATGAGCAGGGGCGCATGCACTTAACGTACTTGCTAAGCAGATAATTAAAAACAAGTTTCTTTTTATCATACGTATCTCCTTTAATTGATTTAGTGACTGTTGGTTAATTGTTTTTATTTGATGAAAAAGCAAGCTTTCCGCTCAAGCGAAAACCATCCCTAGCGCTGGAACTGATTAGTAAAAAATTCGTAGCGCCAGCAACGAGCTCAAGGATTTGGACGGCAAAAAAAATCGAAGTAAACTCACCTCGCAAGGCCAGATGATCCAGAAAAAAGGCCGATGGGAGCAAAATGAACAGGCCATTCAAAGCAATAATCGGCATGCGCTTTTTTTTAGTGGCAACAAGTTTTGCCTCGTTGTTTTTACCAATAAGATTTCCGGTAACAGCTGTTGTAATAATACTTGGGATTAAAAGCGCCATACCCCAAATAATGCTTCGTTTCACAAATGCAATTGAGGCGTTACTCCCAAATAACTCAACCACAACCGTTGATGTCCAAAATGTTAGGATGCAGAGCAGCGCAATCATACCGGCAAATCCGTGAATTTTTGTTATCATCTCTAGACTGTTTATGTGTTTGCCTTTCAAAAAATTTTGTCTAAATGACATCATGTTGTCGATAAAAGTAATATATTGACAGCATATTGTCAAATTTTGTTTAAAATTTATGAATGATTTAAAAAAAGCAGACGTGTTTACTGAAATCGTTTTGGAAGTATTCAAGTTAAGTGGATTACTCGTCGCAGAAGGCGACAGGCTCACCAAACCTTTAGGGTTGACAAGCGCCAGATGGAAAGTACTGGGCGCGTTATCGCTAGCCGATGAGTCTATGACGGTTGCTAGCATTGCCCGAACCATGGGGCAAACCCGCCAGGGAGTGCAACGCATTGCCGACGAAATGGAAAAAGAAGGGATTGTTCGCTATAAAGATAACCCCAATCATAAGCGTGCAAAGCTTATAACTTTGACCTCAAAAGGGGCAACGGTTTTTGAAAAGCTCACAACCATTCAATACCCTTGGGCCGAAGAAAAATCAAAACCGATTGATTTGAAAGAAATGGAAACCACCCTTTGCATTTTAAAAAACATGACCAAACAATTTGAGGGTTAGAAGCTGTAAAATCTATGGTAATGGATATCATTTCTTATGTCTAGACCCTAAATCTTTTAAAATCAAAGTTTTGCTGGCCTAGGAAAAAAGGGGGATAGAACTCAGCGCTATTTTTGTGCAGGCATATCCATAAGCTCAGAAACTTCAAGCCTTCCTTTGACATCTAAAAATGGGCAGGTTTTGGCAACTTCAAGTGCAGCCTCAATAGTTTCTGCCTGAATGATCGTGAAGCCAGACATGGTGGTAGCGCTTCCCGCAACAACGCTCCGATCCGAATGCACGGTATGGGTATCTTTAAATGGATTGGCTGGGCTTATAACGCTATCGCCAAGGGCTTTCAGCCACTCGGTGTATTTGGCGTAATGTTGCTTGCCTTCTTCAGGGCTAGCGGGCTTTTCTCCGCCAAGATATACAAGAATATAGTTTGGCATGGGATTATGGATTTTGTAGTTCTTCTTCAGACCTAAAACATGCAAAAGAAAGTAAACCGTTTAATTCGGGCTGCCAGGAACAAAGAAAAAAAATATCGCTCCGATTAGAATTTAAATGAGGCCTTAAAAGCACGCAGGTAATAATTAACTACCCTACAACGTTCATGCAAACTTATATAGCGCTTTTAAGAGGAATTAACGTGGGCGGCAAGAACGCAATGCCTATGAAAACACTGATCTCAATTTTCGAGGCGTGTGGTTCTGCTAAAATTCGAACCTATATCCAAAGTGGCAATGTAGTGTTTATGCACAACCAAAGAAATGCGGTTAAACTAGCGGAATCAATTCGAAAGAAAATCAAAACTCGATGCGGGTTTGATCCGGCGGTTTTAATTCTGGAAAAGAAAGAATTGGAAAAAGCGATGGCGGAAAATCCATTCCCTGAAGCTGAAGACGCTCCCAAAACCTTGCATGTGGGCTTTCTGTGTTCGAAGCTAACCAACCCCTACTTCAAGTCGCTGGATCGTCTAAAAACACAAACCGAACGATACCATCTTGCAGATAGCTTGTTTTATTTGCATGCGCCGGATGGTATCGGCCGATCAAAATTGCTCGCTAAAGCCGAGCAGGCGCTAGGTGCAGAAATGACGGTTCGCAATTGGCGTACTGTTTGCAAAATACATGAGTTGTCTTGCTCCTTGTATTGATGGCGGTCATTTTCCCATAGAAACATATATACATGCTGCTTAAATATAAGTCCATAAAATTATGGTAAATCGATCTGTGTTTAAACTTCTATTTCTTGTTATTTGGCCTTAGACTTATATTTATCCTAACAATTCAACTAAACCAAAATCAGAAGCTAATGAGCAATCAACGAGAAATCAGGTTAGGTTTTGTGGATTTAAATGGCGATGCATACCCTGATGCATCAAAAACTTATCTGTTAAAATCAGCGAGCGACATTTCATTAGCGGGATTGCCATACCCTGAGCACACCATGGAGAAACGGTTGGATTTAACCCTGATTAGCCTCTTCATTGAAGATTTACCAGACTTTACCGAAAATAATGAGGGCTTGTTAAAAATTGATATTAACACCCGCAACCCTCAGAATATTAACGACAGAAAAGAAATTTCATCGGCAGTGGAGTTTGAAGTCAAAGATAAAAGTTATGCGCCGGGAATTGATAACCGGGGCGTTTTTAGAAATATTATTTTCAGGGATTTTGTGAATATTGGGCTCAAACTGGTTGAAATCGATAGCGATTTGTCGGAAACCTATAACAAATTAAAAGGCATTGTTAATGGTGTTGAAGGGCTTGAAACATTGGATGTATTAAACGGTATCCCGTATTTAGACGTGGCTACGGGTTTGGTTGACGGAATTATTAATGTATTCGGTAAAAATGATGATGATGTGGTATGGTCGAATTTGCCCTTATTGGATGTTGAACCGGGGCCAGGTTCTGCTTTTTTAAGAACAGGCATTTATGTGGCCTATCAAGTTGTTAACGAAAGCAAAGGTCAGGAGATTAATCATTCCGATCTAATTTATAGAGATGGAAAAATAGAACTGAAAGACGACATGTCCATTCCCGGCGGAATTTCCAATTGCTTGGCGTTTAGTGTTCGTTTGCGCCCCTATAATAAGTAGCATTTTCATAAAATAATTTGACCCCGTTCTCAAAAAACTGATATTTCTCCTAACGCTTCTTTTAATGAAAGGAAAACAACATGTCGCTAAATCCATCACGACATCAATTAAAACGATCACAGATTTGGATACTTTCGCTTTTAGTGTTCGTTGCAATCGGTTGCGGGGCGCTTAAAGTTAAACTTGTCGGGCAGTATGATGAAATCGTCGATAAATCGGTGCATACCATTGAGTCCAAAACAACGGCACATTTTAAAAAGATTTTGGATAATAAAGGCCTCGGTGAGGGTTCGTATGAGCAAACCAAAGCGTTTTACGCGCAAATGAAGGGTGAGGTTGAAGCATTGATTGTTCGTAGTGAAGTGCTTGAAGATGGACTGAAACGAACCCCTTTAACCCAAAATTTCAAATTGCTGGGCAATCAGTACGACGATCTGGAAATCCTACATCAAACGCCTTATAATAAAACCACAATTCAAAGCGCTCAAAAAGCGTTTGATCAATCGTTCCGAGCTATTGTAAAGCACCTCATATTCATGAAGTGGAACCAAAAACAACCTTAAATCTTCCGTAACGCTTAAATCCAACATACCACCATGAATGACCAAGATATTAAGGTACTCATCGAAAAAATCAGCGGCGCAGTAAAAGGTGCGCTGGGCGATAAATGGGATGAAGCCAAAGACTTTGCAGAAAGCGAATCTAAAAAGTTTGCCCAAAATATCGCTGAAATTGCTTTATGGAAACAAACCGGTAAAATTACCGAGGAGCAGGGGCAAGTTCTCTTGCGTATGCATCAGCGTTCCATGCAAATGGTGCTGACTGCATTGGAAGGAATCAGTTTGGTTATGGCCGAACGGGCCATTAACGCCACCATAGACGCCATCGGCGATTTCGTAAATGGTTTGATCGGTTGGAAATTGTTTTAATCTATAAACGCTGAGATATTTTAATGTTAAAGAAAATAATTTATTTATCGCCGCATAAAACAGCGCTACACGTATCGATCGTGTTTGGTATTCTCTCATTGGTTTTTATGGCGCCATTTTTATTGGCGTTTTACTATATGCCAAAGCCGGAATACCCCGGCTTACCGGAAATCAATTTTTTTGTGGATTTCTTTTTTTGGGGTTTGCCGCTAGTTTATTTCATCACCACCTACATTTTTGTGTTTCTTTCAACGTTGATCTTCAATCTTGTTGCTAAGATGACAGGGGGCATTCCGGTAAAATTGGCAGAAGAAGAGAGCTTTAACCCGGCATAAAATGTCTGTTAATGCAAATCATTATAAATGCATCATCAAACTATAGCTTTCAAAGACCTCTCTCACTGGGAGAGAATTTAGGCGAGAGGCGTTTTACGATGTGAGAAATTGCTTATGACGCATAATTATAACTATAACAAGGGGTTGCAACCCCTTGTTTTCTATTCAGCCTCCGGCAATTATGGAGAAAACACGTTATTAACCAATTGTGTTTTGATTGTCAAAATATGGGACAGGTAATACGGCTTTATCATCCAATGCAATAAATGTTCTAATCATTGAAATAAAACATAGGAGAACACGATGTCGATATACAGTGATCAATTTAAGGGCATTTTCCCCACCAATGCATACCATCCTGAAACATCGCTTTCCCTAGCAATAGCTTGCGACTTAGCCTACCGTAATAAAGAGGTAATTGAATCAACAACGCCGCAATGGGGTTTTCTGAATGTGGCGTTTATTGAAGTCAATAAAGGTCACGATATCAATACCCAATGCTTTGTTATGGGTAATGACGATCATCTTATCGTTGTGTTCAGAGGGAGCAGCGATCTGAAAGATTGGTTTGCTAACTTTCAGGCGGTGCGCGACCCAGGTCCCCTGGAACAAAGTAAAGCGCATGAAGGATTTCAGGATGCACTCTACCCTGCTGTTATAAAGCTCACCGAAACCATCGATAAATTTAAAACCGGCAATCAACATCTCTGGGTAACCGGTCACAGTTTAGGTGGGGCGTTAGGTTCGCTTTATGCCGGTATGCTTATCGAAAATGGCTACCCGGTCTATGGCATTTACACCTTTGCCAGTCCGAGACCTGGCGATGGGGCGTTTGCTTCGGCGCTTAATAAAGCCGTTATTGGGCCACATTACAGGGTGGTTAATACTGGCGATATTGTGCCTCATCTTCCA
This sequence comes from Chloroherpetonaceae bacterium, assembly GCA_028277445.1. GTDB lineage: Bacteria > Bacteroidota > Chlorobiia > Chlorobiales > Chloroherpetonaceae > JANQGG01. Next base: position 9,222 of record JANQGG010000030.1, read on the forward strand.
CCCGAACCGTTTTTTAGCCATCCCGGATCGCGGATCATTTTGAAAGAAGATTCACATGAGACTTCCAGCGACTCATGGTTTGCCCAGCGTATAGAGGCATTAAAGATATTTATTGAAAAAACCGGCGATATGTTGGATGTGGCTGATAATCACAAATTAAGCGCCGATGATGAAAGTTACATTCCCAGATTGCTCAAAGATTTGGAAAGGTCTGTACCTTCATGACACGTAACCATGATTTGAAACGCATTATTGAGCTTTACATAAAGGCGTATAATACGTTTGAAATTGAAGGGATTTTAGTTGCTAATTTTCCGAATGGGCCGAAAAAAAATTCAATTGAACGGAGCAGCTGAGTTCGTGTTCAAAGACGGTAAAATTATTAAACTCACGGATAAGTGCTAAAAGACGTGAGATGGCCGGGTAAGATAAGCTTTTTAAGAATTCAAGACGAAGAACGCGGGATTAATGATATCAAACTCCGATTATGAAAAAGGCGGCAAAAAGGCCGCCTCAAACTAAAAAATATCAAGACTTATTTCCCCACTTCGCAGACCTGTTGCATCATATACTCTAAAAATGGGGCTTCTTCTCCCCAATATTGATGAATGTATGAGGCAAACGTATTCATCTGCCGGAAAAGACCGGTGCCAATTTCCAAATCACGTGCGTTTTTTACCAAGGCTATATTTTCCAGATTTTCTTTACCGATAAGTTGGGAGTAATGGAATTCGTGGCCACGCACTTCGTGCATGAATTTATCATCTTTCAGGGTGATCTTTCGATACCCAAGGCTAAGTTTGGCATTTTCCATCGTGGTTTCGCAGTCCAATGCGCTGCACATTGGAAAAGATTTTCCGTCTTTATCTATGATGGAATTGCTCAGATACATCAATCCGCCACATTCGGCATAGGCAAGTCCTCCGTTATGGCAATACGATTTAATTTGCTCTCGCATCGCACTATTTTGGCTAAGCTGCTCAATGTATAGCTCGGGATAGCCGCCACAAATGTATAACAGATCGGCTTCAGGAAGAGCTTGGTCGGAAATAGGGCTAAAAAATTCAAGCTCACCGTATTTTCGGAGGGTTTCAAGATTGGCTTCATAAATAAAATTAAATGCATCGTCTTTAGCAACAGCAATTGTAAACTGTCGGGATTTTGTAGAGAGATGTTCAATGCTGATTTCACGTTCAATCTCGCCCTTACACAGTTCAAGCAATCGATCAATATCCACGGTTTTTGAAACATGATCGGCCATATGCTCAATAATACCATCCTGATCGTAATCCGTGGAAATATTCAATCCCAAATGACGCTCCTTGATTTCAATGGCTTCGTTGTGAGGAACATATCCTAACGGCTCAACATCAACATCAACGCAGGCTTCTTTCAAAAACTGATAATGCGATTCCGTATTGACATGATTAAAAATGACTCCAACAAGATTTAAATCCGGGTCAAAATTTTTATAGCCATAAATGAGAGGCGCAACCGAGTAGGCCACACTACTGGCATTGACAACCAAAATTACCGGCAGGTTCAACAGCATGGCAATTTCAGCGCTACTTCCTTCGCTTTTCTTGGCGCCATCAAATAAACCCATAACCCCTTCTACAACAATAGCATCGGCTTTAGCGGAATAATGATGATACAAACCCATGACATGGGATTTACTGGCCATGAAAGTATCGAGGTTGATACCATGACATTTAACTTCACTGCTCGAAGCGGCAATGGTATGTAAATAGGTGTCCAGATAGTCCGGGCCACATTTAAAGGGTTGAACGGCATAATCGCGTTTGGCTAACGCTCGAATCAACGAGAGTGTAATTGTAGTTTTACCACAATTGCTTGAAGGAGAAGTAATCAGAAAACGTGGAATTTTCATGTTGGTTTTTAATTCAAATTAACGGAAGTCGCCTGTTGAATAGATAAATTTAGGATTTTTTTTCGGGTTTGAAAATAAGCATGGGATGAAGCTGTTTTAATAGCTTAATTATAAAACGTATCAATTGTAAGAGAGATTGCTCCATTTATCATTTTGAGTCATCACATTTGGCTATAATACTAATAGGTAATTACTTGTTCTTATCCCGCGCAGGTGGTGGTTTCGAAAACAACAGGTTGCAACCCCTTGTTATAGCTGATACTAATCCGTCATTGGAAAACACCTGGAAGGGAGGTGTGTGGCATATTGAAAGTCAAAAACACAAATGAGTCGTGACGAATTCATCAACCAACCAGATCATGCCTGCGCAGGCAGGCATCTATAGGCTCCTGCTTTCGCAGGAGCGACAAAAACAAAACCTCGTCATTGAAAGAATGTATCATGACTTTATTATATTGAAATTTATTTAATCTCACTGCGGTGTTGCGACAAGCAACATAAAAGGGAATCCGGTTAAAAGCCGGAACAGTCCCCGCTGCTGTGATCCCGCATTGATCAAACCGGTTTTGTTCAATGAAGTAATCTGGCAACACAAGCCACTATTGAATGTTAATGGGAAGGCTGTCAGGTTCGGGTAAGTCAGAAGACCTGCCGTGGTTAAACTTGGTAAAAGCTTCGGGTGAAAGCGAATTAACTCATGAACAAAACCCTTAAGTTGCTTTTCATAGGCAATGCCTCTGGCCGTTATCCTATTTTCCGACATTTTCATGTCTTATTCGTGTTGATCGGTTTGGCCGTAGTTCTGCTTTTCATGGGCTGCTCAAAACGAGCTGCTCAAACCAAAACAAGCCAGCCTTTTAATCGGGAGGATTCGTTACACTCACGTTCGGAAGCCGTTAAGGTAAATTATGCCAAAGGATTTCAAATCAATCGGGAGAACGGTATAACGCGCATTACCATTTTCAATGGCTCACAAGATCACATCGATACCTTGAATTACGTGGTACTGGATAAAGACGAACCGTTGCCTTCAACATACCAAAATGACTTTGTGATCCGTCGCCCTATAAAACGCATCTGTGTGTTTGCCACCACGCATATCGGCTTTTTATCACAATTAGGTTGCGATACCAATATCGTTGGCGTTGCAACGCCTGATATCATTAGCACAGAAGCGGTGCGAAAACGAATTAAAAGCGGCCAAATTATTGATGTTGGCAACACGTTTAATCCTAACCTTGAGATTCTTCTTGAAAAAAGCCCCGATATTATTTTCCTGACGGTTTTGCCGGCCACAAAATTTTCTCAGTATCAAACCCTGATTGAAGCGGGCATATCTGTAATGGTGATTGCAGAATGGCTTGAAAACACCCCGCTTGGCCGGGCTGAATGGCTGAAGCTGTTTGCTATGCTTACTCAAAATGAAGCGCTGGGGTTAAAAAAGTTCAAAGAAACAGAGAAAAACTATTTGGCGCTTAAAAAAGCGGTGGCTACGATTAAAGATCGCCCGGAGGTGATGTCGGGGTTGCCATTTAAAGGCTCATGGTTTTTGCCCGGAGGAAAGAGCTATATGGCTCGCCTTTTTGAAGACGCCAGCGCGAATTATTACTGGAAAACAACCAACTCAGTAGGGAGTTTGAATCGTGATATTGAAGCGGTTTTCCCCGTAGCATTGAAAGCCAAGTATTGGATTAACACAGGGACGGTTACATCGATGGATGAATTGCTGGCGTTGGATAGCAGATACCGGGAATTTGGTCCGGTGAAATCGGGAAAGGTTTTTAACAACAATAAGCTGTTAAATGAACATGGCGGAAATGCGTATTGGGAATACGGCGTTTCCAGGCCCGATAAGATTCTGGAAGATTTTATCCAAATCCTGCATCCGGAGTCGGAAATCGCCAAACGCGATGGGGCAGATACTTTGCATTATTATCGACAAATCAAATGAAAATGAGATTTCGGATTTAAGAAACATCGCTCAAAAATGCTAATGATAAGTTTAAAGGTGAGATGAAAATAAGTTCAGTTGATGGGCACAAACCCAGGTTACAGTCAAACGGTAATGTCCCTAATTTCAGCCTGATCGTGCTTTTATCGGTTGCTGTTCTAATCTTCTTTGTTATAGATTTGGCGCTGGGTTCGGTAAAGATTCCACTAGAAGAAGTCATCAGTATTTTACTTTATGGAGAAACCGAAAATGCCGCATGGCTAAAAATTATTGAGTTTATCCGTCTCCCGAAAGGATTTACAGCCATTTTAGCCGGAGCTTCGCTCTCGGTGGCCGGTTTGCAGATGCAAACTTTGTTTAGAAATCCTTTGGCCGGGCCATCGGTTTTGGGTATTACAGCCGGGGCGAGTTTTGGCGTTGCAGTGGTAATGCTGGCTTCAGGCGCAGCCACCAATGCGTTTGCAATAAAACAATTGGGGATCAACGGAAGCTGGTTGATTGTTATTGCTTCGTCGCTTGGTTCGTCGCTTGTGTTGCTGGTGATTTTAAGCATTTCCATGCGAGTTAAAGACAATATTGTGCTGCTAATTGTTGGTATCATGGTTGGCAATATCACCATTTCACTCATTAGTGTCTGGCAATATTTCAGCGCACCGGAGCAAATTCAGGATTATTTGATCTGGACATTCGGAAGCTTAAACGGGGTGATTCAAGATCAACTCATGCTACTGGCCATTGTTGTTAGTTTGGGATTTTTGTTTTCACTGGGCGCTTCCAAGTCTCTGAACATGATGCTATTGGGTGAAAACTATGCTAAAAGCATGGGGCTGAATATCACAAGAGTCCGGCTTTCGGTGATTTTGGCAACGAGTCTTTTGGCCGGAAGCGTCACCGGATTTTGCGGGCCGATCGGATTCATTGGCATTGCCGTACCGCACATTACCCGATCGATTCTCAACACCTCGGATCACCGATTTTTAACCCCCAGTACGGCCTTGGTTGGCGCAATTTTAATGCTGATTTGTGATATTATTGCCCAATTGCCCGGTAGCCAAGTCACCCTGCCCATTAATGCCGTAACAGCCTTTGTGGGTTCGCCGGTTGTGATCTGGGTGATCATGAAAAACCGTAACCTTAAAGCGTCGTTTTCATGAACCGTCTCTTAAGTTTAAATGATCTTGCCATCGGGTATCATCCGGCGAAACGATTGGGTTTGTTGGCTTCAGATCACAGCGGTCGTTGGCGCACAATAGCCAAAGCGTTGACGCTTGAGCTAAACCCGGGAGAACTGGTATGTTTGCTTGGCCCAAACGGTTCTGGAAAATCGACCTTAATGCGAACCATGTCGGGCATTCAGCCTCCGCTAGCCGGGAGAATAGAGATTTTAGGACAATCAATAACCAAAATGTCCCCAAAAGATATTGCCCTGAACTTAAGCATTGTACTTACGGATCGAATTCTGATTGGTAATTTATCGGTGTATGCGTTGGTAGCATTGGGGCGCTCGCCATACACCGGTTGGATGGGCCGGCTCTCAGAAGAAGATGAAGCAATTGTTCAAGAAGCCATCGAGATTACCGGGACTACAGATTTTGTAAATTCTCATATCAGCGACTTAAGCGATGGCGAGCGGCAAAAAGTAATGATTGCCCGCGCGCTTGCACAAGATACCCCGATAATTTTATTGGACGAACCCACCGCGTTTCTTGACCTGCCCAACCGGATTGAAATCATACAATTACTGCGAAAACTCACGCATCAGAAAGGAAAAAGCATTTTAATGTCAACGCATGAACTGGATTTGGCTTTGCAAGCCGCAGATAAAATTTGGCTCATGCAGGAAAACAGATCGGCACGTAAAGACTGCAAAAGTAAGCTGCTTGCCGGCCTTCCCGAAGAATTGATTTTAAACGGACAATTCGAAGAAGCATTTGCGCGTGAGGGCTTTTTGTTTGATCGGCAAACCGGTTCGTTTCAGATCCACCATCAAACCTGCGGAGAAATTGGGTTGATCGGCGAAGGGACGCTGGCTTTTTGGACAAAACGAGCGCTCGAGCGTTTGGGCTACCAGGTACTGCAAAATCAGCGCATGTTTCCTCGTGTGGAAATTCTTCATAAGTCCGGCACCGATCTTTGGCGTTACATCTCAAGCGAAGATTCACAGCCTCAGGATAACATTACAATTACCGAGCTTATCGTTGCAATGCAGCCCAAACGCTAACCATTAAATCAAGCGCCCATGCGGGATATTCTTGAAGAACTCCGTGGCGGTGATCGCCGATCCATCGGAAAAGCCAACGAAGTGGCCGGATTTGTCCTAAATCACCCCAACTACTTTAAAACGTTATTTGAAGCATTATATCACTCTGATGAGCTTTTGCGGATGCGCGCTGCCGATGCGATTGAAAAGATATCTTTAGAGCGACCGGAGTGGCTTTCGTCTTATGCCGAAAATATCCTTGAACTCATGCAAACCCAGAGTCAGCAGGAAGTTTGCTGGCATATGGCCCAAATGTCGCCAAGGTTGAGTCTTCGGGAAGATCAACTCGAAAAACTCATGGCTATCTTAAGAACATACCTCTCACATAAAAGCAACATTGTAAAGGTTTCAGCGCTGGAGGCCTTATGCTGTTTTGCCGAAAAAAAGCAAAGTTTGATGCCTGAAGTAAGCGCGTTCATTCAAGACGCGTTGGAACATGGAAGCCCAAGCCTGAAAGCAAGAGCAAAAAAGCTTCAAAAGCGTATGGAACGCAAGCATTGATTAAGGTGATTTCCTGTAGCAGCCATCACGTTAAGTACAACATTGAAAATATACTAACCCACTGTTTTTTTTGGTATATTGAACTATGTTTAGAGTGCTATCTACTTACAACCAAATTTTTTTTGGATGAAAGCCGTCTTATTCAACGGAGCTTTAACCGAGGATAAAGCTTTAAAGAAAACCCAATCGTGGTTAGAAAAAGCGCTTCTTTCAGAAAATGCACATTTAGAAACGTTTATGCTCAAAGACCAAACCGTGGCTTATTGCCAAGGGTGTTTTGAGTGTTGGGTAAAAACGCCAGGTGTTTGTAAAACTTCGGGAGAAGGTAGGCACATTGCCGAAGCATTTATTCAAAGTGATTTGTGCATTTTATTAACGCGGGTGACATTTGGCGGCTATTCCTCGGAGCTTAAGAAAGCTATGGATGCGTTGCTTTGCACGCTGTCGCCATTTTTTAAAATTATTAATGGCCAGGTTCACCACCAGAAACGCTACGACCATTACCCAAGTCTTTTAGGTATTGGCTGGCTCGCCCATGAAAATCGCAATCAATCTCAAATTTTCTCATCATTGGTGCATCGCAATGCCGTAAATTTTCATGCGCCAAAATGTGCAGCCGGTATTTTGTTTGATTCACTCCCCGACGAGGAGAATCGTAATCAAGTGAATCATCTTTTAAACCTGGTAGAGGTTTGATATGCCGAAGCTAAAACAAACATTGATTTTGGTTGGTAGCGCCAAGCACCCAAAAAGCACCTCTGAATCCCTGGGAAATTATTTGCAAAAACGTTTGGAGACGCAAGGGGTGGAAACCTATAAACTAAAGCTTTATCAACATGTGTTTCAGCCGTCAGCCAGGGAGAAAATGCTTGAGTTTATGAATGATAGTGATTTATGGGTGCTTACATTTCCACTGTATATCGATTCAACGCCATACATTGTGGTGAAATGGATGGAATGGGTTATGGAGAACAAACAGAGAATTGAAAATCTCACCGAGAAAAAATTCCTGCCCATCGTAAATTGCGGATTCCCTGAAGCCAAACATAACGAGGTTGCCATATCTATTTGTGAAGAATTTGCCAAAGAAGCCGGTTTGGAGTGGCTGGGTGGTTTAAGTTTGGGTGGCGGTGAATCTATTCACGGCGAACCTTTGGATAGCAAAGTCGGAATGGTGAGGCATGTTACTACTGCTTTGGATTTAACTGCGGAAGCTGTTGCCGATGGGCTGGTAGTTCCTGATCAGGCAATAACTCTAATGGCCAAATCATTTATCCCAAAATGGGTGTATACCTTGGTTGGAGAAGTTGGATGGCGATATCGTGCAAAACAGAATGGCATGCAAAACAATCTCAAAGATCGCCCCTATGATCCCACACCGGAACATAAAAAAAAGCCCCGGTAACATGGGCCAGGGCATTAAGGCGTTGAACAAAAAGGTTATTCCTCGGTTTCGTTTGCTTCAGCCGCTTCGCGCAGCTCTTTGGCAATATTTTCTTTTGAAAGCTCCTGGCCATTTTTGTTAAGAAATACATGCATTACAGTTGCGGCTTTTTTGAGCTTGATCACATACATGTATTTATCACTTTTTAAGGAAATAATTTTTCGGCCGTTTCGGAGCTTAAATTTCGGATAGTTTTTCTTGGCATAGGCTTTCACCGGTTCGGGAAGTCGCTTGATCTTTTTTCCCAAATAATAAGTCGTTGCCGTTCGCGGGTTGCCGTTAACTGAAAAACGTGAGCGTACGGGAAGCTTGTCCTCAAAAAAACGAGCAACATATTTGCTGCCTTTAAACCTTTTGCCTTTAGCGGTGTGCTTTTCCCATTTTACCAGTTTTATGTCGGGAAATTTCTCGGCAAAGCTGGCCTTGACTTCACTGGGTACCTGATCAGGTTTTAACTGTTTAACTTTATAATTGAGCTGAGCCAGCGATACTGAACCTGAAAAAAATATCAGGGTGATCAGCATGAAGATGGTTTTCATAAGCGGTTCGGTTTTGGGTTGATAGTGATCGTGTTTAAGACAATCTCACAGAAAGCGATCACAGAAAAATTATGGCTTTGCTCGCTTAAACCAAAACAAATTTGCTGTTAACTGATCGTTAATTAGTCGTTGATAACCTGCCCTCTTCTTCTGAGCGTAAAAAGCTACTCATTAATACAACGCACGATTAAATGTTTTGCGATGCTTAAGCGTGATGCTGTGCTCTTCGCCCAGGTATTTAAAAATCGCAATGGCTGCTTTTCTGGCGCCGTCATCATGGTAGTACCGATCGTTACGAACGACATCGATAAATGCTTCCAGTGCGCTATCAAAATTTTGATGGCTTAAAGCGTCCAGCGCTTCGGTATATTTGACTTTTCCTTCACCTTCAGGAAGTTGATCGGGCGTTGCCGAAAGCTTGATTAAGCTGCCCAGGTTGCGAATGCCTTCGGCCAGCTCGTCAAATTCCGAGCCCGGTTCAATGCCTGAAACCAATATCAGGGCTTTTTCAGGATCACTGTAGAGAAGAGTCTGCGCCAGCGTCACGGAGGCTTGGGCGTTATCAGGCTCAGCTTTCAAAACCTCTTCTAAAATCGCCTGCGCTTCGGAACTCTGGTTGTTAGCAAGAAAGGCCTGAGCATTCTTCAAGCGCTCGGCATATTTACTGGGGAGCGCTTTTTTGAGCCAGGCTTCAATTTGCGGTTCAGGAAGTGCGCCAACAAATTCATCGGCAACTTCCCCATTAACAAACAATTTTACAGCTGGAATAGAGCTGATATTATAAGCCATGGCAGTTTCCTGATGGACTTCGGTATTGATTTTAGCCAAGCCCCATTTCCCATTATTTTTTTCAGCCAATCGTTCCAAAACAGGTCCCAGCATCCGGCATGGCCCGCACCACTCGGCCCAAAAATCCGCAACCACGGGTTGTTTGTAACTTCGTTCTATAACATCTTGTTGAAAATTTGAAATTTCGTAACTCATAGATGGTATTGCTTTTAGACGTTGGTTTAATTTTAATGTCTATATAATTACGTGGTTATAGCCATGTTTCAAAATTTTTTATGATGAAATATAACCATAGACGTATTTGATGGGTTTGTGGACGTTTTAAGGTTGTTATCGTTTGTGGAAAGTTTTAAATTCCGTTGCATTTTATTGCTTACAATGTTAAAACCATAGAAGTATGCAAAATTTATGGGAAGAAACTGCCGTGCAGTTGGTCGATCAGGAATTTGAAAATCCTTCGGACCAGGAATCGTTAAATGCATTGATTTATGCATCAAGATTACTGGGAAAGGTTCCCGATCTGGTGATGCATGGCGGCGGAAACACATCAGTGAAAACCGAGTTGAGGGATATGTTGGGAAAGCCCGAGCCGGTTATCATGATCAAACGAAGCGGTGCGGATCTGGATGGGATAACCAAGGACGGATTTGTGGCAGTTCGCATAAACCCGTTAAAAGAGGTTCGGGATCATTTTTTTGAAACTAATCAACATGTGGCTTTAGATCCTGGATTATTCAAAACATTGCTCGTTCAAAACATTTTTTACCGACATCCAGCCGAAGTTTCCCAGTCGCCGGTGCCCTCAATAGAGACGTTGTTGCATGCTTTTTTGCCTCATAAGTTTATTTTGCATACCCACGCCTTTGCACAATTGATTTTAAGCAATCAACCCAATGGTATGGCCTGTTGCCAACATGTATTGGGTGACGATTACAGTTATATCCCCTATATTAAACCGGGATTTGAACTGGCCATGAAGGCCTACGAAGCCTATCATGCAAAACCCGAAATCAAAGGATTGGTGCTTCTAAAACACGGATTGGTCACCTTTAGCGATACAGCCGAAGAAGCCTACAATCAAATGATTGATTTGGTTCAAACCATGGAATCGCATATTCGGCAAGCCGATACTAAATCCTTTCCATCGATTGAACTGCCACAAAAGCTTGCTTCACCCGAAGAAGTAGCAAGTGTTCTGAGAGGCGCTTGCGCGTTCATTGAAGATGAAGATTCGGGTAAGGTGGATACGTTTTGTTTGGAATATAGAGAATCCGAGAGGATTTCAACCTATGTGAATTATACCGGCGTTGAAGAATTAAGCGCACGCGGCGCTGTGACACCGGATTTTATTGTTCGTACCCGCAACAAGCCCTTAGTATTGCCTGCTCCTGATCTCACTGATTGGGAAGCCTATACAGAAAAAGTTAAACAAGCAGTTGGTGATTATTCAAAAGAGTTTGAAGCCTATGTTGAGCGGCAAAACAGCAAAAATGGCAGCGCGATCACCAGTTTTGATTCCAGACCGCGTGTAGCTCTGGTGCCGGGTTTAGGTTTATTTGGGATGGGTAAAAATTCAACCCAGGCAAAAATCAACGCTGATATCGCTGAACTCTCGGTAGATGCCATAATGAAAGCCGAGTCCATCGGACGGTTTGAATCCATCACCGAATCCGAAGTTTTCGAGATTGAATTTTGGGACATGGAACAAGCCAAGGTTTCGCACAATACCGGGCATGAATTTACCGGCAAAGTTTTGCTGGTAACCGGCGCGGCAGGCGCTATCGGGCTTGCTGCCGCAAAAGCCTTTCAACAAAGAGGCGCTGAAATTGTAGCTACCGATTTTAATGAAGAAGCGCTAAGCTTTGTTCAGAATGAACTTGGCAATAATGCGCTTGTTCTCAAATGCGATGTTACCAAACAGGATGATGTGAGCTATGTCTTCCGGCAAGCCGTGCGTAGGTTTGGCGGCGTGGATGTTGTGGTCTCAAATGTGGGGATTGCACTGCAAGGACGAATTGGCGAGGTTTCCGACGAGGTTTTGCGAAAAAGTTTCGAAGTGAATTTCTTTTCGCATCAAACCGTGGCTCAGCAAGCCATACGTATTATGAAAGCTCAGGGCTATGGCGGCGATCTGTTGTTTAATGTCTCCAAGCAGGCCGTCAATCCCGGACCGGATTTTGGCCCTTACGGTTTGCCGAAAGCTTCAACCTTGTTTTTGGTTCGCCAATATGCCCTGGATCATGGGCGCGATAAAATACGAGCCAATGGGGTCAATGCCGATCGTATTCGCAGCGGCTTGCTCAATAAAGATATGATTAAAGCCCGTTCAAAAGCACGTGGACTGAGTGAAACGGACTACATGCGGGGGAATTTGCTGAAAATGGAAGTAACAGCCGAAGATGTTGCCGAAGCTTTTGTGCATTTGGCATTGGAGAAAAAAACCACGGGTTCTATTACAACGGTAGATGGCGGAAACATTGCTGCCGCTCTTCGATAAACGTTATACCTCCCTTGTAAGGGATTAGGGGTGTATGATTGTGGATCGCCTAGCTCCTCCAATGGCTCATGAGTATAAGCTATAACAAGGTAACAAGGGTAACAAGGGGTTGCAACCCCTTGTTCAACGAACAAGTTTAAGACATACATTTTATAAGACTTACATCAACAAATTAAACCATACCGATTATGCCAGAGTTTGATCAGGACAAAATTGCAAAAAATTATTACACCGATGTTCCGGTAGAAAACCACGGATTTTTTCTTAAAGGCGCACATTCCTTGGATTGGGGCATGAAAAACCGCCTCTCGCGTATTTTCCGACCCGATACCGGTAAAACCGTGATGTTCGCGATTGATCACGGCTATTTCCAGGGACCAACCACAGGTCTGGAACGCGTGGATCTGAATATTGTGCCGCTCATGAAATATGCCGACGCCATTATGCTTACTCGAGGCATTTTGCGCACCACCGTGCCGCCATCGCTCACCAAAGCTGTTGTGATGCGCTCCAGCGGCGGCCCAAGCATTCTTAAAGAACTCTCCGATGAGGAATTGGCTGTAGATATTGAAGACGCCATTCGCATGAACGTGGCCTGCATTACGCTTCAGGTGTTTATTGGCGGTGAGTACGAAACCCGTTCCATTAAAAACATGACACGTCTTGTAGATATGGGCCTCAAATATGGCATTCCAACCATGGCGGTAACCGCTGTAGGTAAAAATATGGTTCGCGATGCCAAGTATTTTCGCCTGGCCTGCCGAATTTGTGCAGAACTTGGCGCACAGCTCGTTAAAACCTACTATGTACCGGAAGATTTTGACACCGTAGTGGCTTCGTGCCCGGTGCCGATTGTGATGGCCGGCGGTAAGAAAATCCCTGAACTGGATGCGCTCACCATGTCGTACAATGCCATACAGGAAGGCGCGGCCGGTGTGGATATGGGACGAAACATCTTCCAAAGCGAAACACCGGAAGCCATGATGAAAACCATTAACAAGGTTGTCCATGAAAATTACAAACCGGAGGAAGCCATGGAGTATTTGCAATCCGTGAAAGCTGAAGAAGTTGCCGGTTAAGGTGATTTCATTCAATAACCATTAACACGCAGTATGCCACTCCTGCAAGTAGGTATCCAGACTCCTGCTTTCGCAGGAGTGACAAATTAAAGATGTAAAAATGAAAAAGGGTCGGTGTAGTGCACTGACCCTTTTGTCGTTGAAGCAATTTACCAACATGTCTGTAGAGGCAATTCATCGACTGCCACTACAGTTGTATTAGGATTCAATTTTATGCCATAAAAAAAAGCAAGCTTTTCTGGCCTGTCCTTAACCATTTGATGCGTAGGGTCAATTCATGAATTGACCCTACAATTGTTAATTTGAATGACGGAAGATACTCCGAAATAGCGTTAGGCTTGTTCTTTTTAGACACTCAAAACAAAAAAAGGCAGGCATTACAGCCAGCTCCAATTCAAAATTCATCATTTACTTCACCAGCATCATTTTCAGGGTTTTACTGAAGTTTTCGGTGTTTAATTGGTAGAAATAAATGCCGCTGGTTAAATTTGTGCCATCAAAA
>JANQGG010000012.1 GCA_028277445.1 Chloroherpetonaceae bacterium
CTTCCAATGACGCATTTACGTTATTGGTCACCCTGAATTAATTTCAGGGTCTCAGAAAATGCCAATTGCGTTGAGATGCTGAAAACAAGTTCAGCATGACTAGAAAATGAGTGTCATTTTCTGTTCGTTTATTGTCAAATATTTGAGCTCGTAATGACGTGGTTATTTACCCACAATGCAGCGCTTTTTATGACGTTTCTGTTCATCCATACAAACTCTCTCGTCGTTTTGCTTTCTTCAGACTTCCAGTCTCCCGAAACGCCCTTGCAACTTACTAATGGACTCTGCCAACTCGCCCATAAGGAATTTGCATCCTCCGGATAATCTGTGTTATCTTGCTTTAACAGAATTTAACACGTGCCATGCCGGGCACACCCAAGGACGCTTCCCGCTGACGCGCCGTGGCTGACTAGCAACGTTATGTGGAAGTCACGGTAAAACGTTAACATAGAGGAGCAAAACTAATGAAGAGCAGAATTTCAAGCGCTACAGAAGTTTTAAATTCCAGAATTGAAGATGTCTGGGATACTATTACCGATAATGAAAATTGGCAATGGCGAAGCGATCTTCAGAATCTCGAAATTCTTAATGACAAGGAGTTTATTGAATACGGTAAGGGCGTCATGGAAATTCATTTTACAATAACTAAAAAAGAAAAATATAAAGTCTATGCATTTACTATGAACAGTAAACATTTTTCAGGGGAATGGGTAGGCAATTTTGAAAAATTACCGGATGGAAGAACAAAGATTACATTTACAGAATCCATAGCATATAAGAAACTACTCCTGAAAATATTTGCATCTCTCTTTATTAATCTTAAGGCTATTCAAGACGTTTATATGCGTGATTTAAAAAAGAAACTGGGTGAAATATGAAATCGGTTGATGAGGAAATCCCTGAACTGAAACAACGGGGCTGTGAAAAACACAAAATGAATGTTGTCCGCATGGGTATACCTGCAATGACGAGTTAACCTTTTTTGGTCACCCTGAATTTATTTCAGGGTCTCAGACTTCGGCAAGAACGTCAGATGCTGAATCAAGTTCAGCATGACCCGGTTTATTAATCGTCATTATCAATTTGTGTTTTAATCATTTTAAAATGCGGACTGCGAATGACAGTATAAGCGTACCTACACATAATATTCGAATGCCGTTGACTTTAGGAGCGCACGGCAATGTGAGCATGGCGCTTTCGATCTGGTGTCAGCAAATGATTCGAGGCGTTGGGCGATAAGAATTAACCGTTTCTTCTGATTATACTCTGAGGGAAGTAACGGTTAATTACTAATGATAAAACCAAACTATTTTGAATGGAGATTAAAAATGAGATTAATTTTAGCGATCCTTATTCCATGGTTGCAGTTTTTTACAATAGGACGACCATTTGCCGGCATCATTTGTCTGATATTACAAATTACTCTCATTGGTTGGATTCCTGCTGCAATTTGGTCTGTTTATGCTTTAAGTCAATATAAAACTGATAAGAAAATACAAAATGCGCTAAATAATAACGTGTAATAGCCAGCACTTGATCGGACATACAATTTATATGATATTTTCAAAAATGCATCCGGTTTTCAACTGGCAGATTAGTTCAGGTCGCATTTGTTTACACTTCAGCCACATTGAACTATAATGAACATAAACAATCCGCTTTAAATGATTTGCCGACTGTCATGCATTCTACATACAAGTAGCTGATTATTACGCGAAAAGGCATAGCACGCTCGCCTCTTAAACATGGCCAAAACCCGAGGCAACTTCCGCTTAATGAAATCGTAATTGAAAACGGATTTTCACAATCATAACTTACAGCGATTTTCTAATAAAAAACCAATCCAACATGAATCAAAAAGCCTTGATGATCGGCAATTCCGATGGTATTGGCTTATGCACAACAAAACGATTGCTTAGCAAGGGCTTTCATGTGACAGGAATTTCACGAAGCGATTCCACAATTAAGCATTCAGCATACAGCCATTTTATTTCCGATGTCCGAGATTCACAATACATTGAGTTATTGGATCATCTTTTGCAAAAAGAGTCTTTTGACAGTTGTATTTACTTTGTAGGTATCGGAGAACGTTTGAATTTAAGTACTATGAATGATGATGTTGAAGTGATTGATGTCAATTTAACAGGCATGGTTAAAACAGTATCAAAGGTGATTCCCCAAATGTTACTTCATGGTCAAGGTCATTTTATCGGGCTTTCCAGTTTAGCCGATGAATTGCATTCAGCCGAAGCTCCGTCTTATCATGCTTCAAAAGCAGGTTTTTCAACATATTTGGAAAGTTTAGGGCTGGCCCTAAAACCCAAAGGCGTATATATCACCAACATTCGTTTCGGGTTTGTGGATACAAAAATGGCCAAAGGCGAGCATAAACCGTTCATGATGAGCGCAGAGGAGGCCGCAACTCACGTTGAACATTGCATTCAACAAAAACCGCTTCGTTACACCGCCCCAAAATTAGCCATACCTCTCGTGAAACTCCATAAATTATTGGTTAGAGCCTAACCTAAAATTATTAACATCATAAAAAAGCCGCCTCAAATTCCTAAGACGGCTTTTGGTAAAATTATTTTTGAATACCACCTTCGGTGAGTTTTCTTGGATCAAGAAGTTTTTCAAGTTCTTCCCTCGAAAGATCGGATTCTTCTTCGGCAACATCCATAACCGGCCGGCCTTCTTTGTAGGCTTTTTTAGCAATATCAGCTGCCATTAAATAGCCGATAATCGGGTTTAAGGCCGTAACCAGGATTGGATTTTTTGATAAGGGTTCTTCTACATTATCTTGCCGAACGGTAAAGGTAGCAATCGCTTTATCGGCAAGCAATCCCGAAATATTGCTTAAAATTTCAATGCTTTGCAAAAGATTATAGGCAATAACAGGAAGCATAACATTGAGCTGGAAATTACCGGCCTGACCGCCTATTGAAATTGTGGCGTCGTTGCCAATAACTTGGGCAGCAACCATTGCCGCTGCTTCGGGAATCACCGGATTGACTTTACCGGGCATAATGCTGCTGCCTGGCTGCAGCGCCTGCAATTCAATTTCACCCAAACCGGCCAGCGGCCCGCTATTCATCCAGCGCAAGTCGTTGGCAATTTTCATCATGCTAACAGCCACCACCTTCAACTGTCCGGAAAGCTCAACAGCCGTATCTTGTGAGCTGATGCTTTCAAAAAGGTTGTCATTTGGTTTTAACTCCAAGCCGGTTAAACCACTCAGTTCTTTTGCAACCAATCCGGCAAATTCCGGGTGAGCATTAATGCCTGTACCAACTGCCGTTCCGCCCTGAGCCAGTTTATGCAACCTTGGTAAGGTAGATTTAATGCGCTCAATCCCGCTTTTTATCTGAGCCGCCCAGCCATTTAATTCCTGACTCATTCGAACCGGCATGGCATCCATTAAATGCGTGCGACCGGTTTTGGTAAACTGATCAACTTCGCCGGCTTTCTTTTCAATCACATATACAAGATGCTCCAGAGAAGGTAAAAGTTCGTTGTGAATTTCTATGGCCGCACTCAAATGAATGGCTGTTGGAATGACATCGTTGCTGCTCTGGCCCATATTCACATGGTCGTTCGGGCTTACTTTCTGACCACAAATATTTGATGCAAGAGTGGCAACCACTTCATTGGTATTCATGTTGGTGCTTGTGCCTGATCCTGTTTGAAACACATCAACAGGAAATTGCATGTCATGTTTTCCTTCAATGACTTCATCAGCAGCTTTAACAATTGCATCGGCAATGGTCTTGTCTAACCCTGAAATTTTCATATTAACGGTTGCGGCTGCTTTTTTTATCAAGCCAACGGCTTTGATAAACGATTGTGGCATCCTTAGGCCGCTAACAGGAAAATTTTGAACTGCACGCTGGGTTTGAGCCGCATATAACGCCTCCATTGGCACGGCCAACTCACCCATACTATCAGTTTCAATTCTGATTTTATTGTCGCTCATAAACTTCTCCAATTTTGGTTTTTAAGAGTGGAAATGTAATGAAATGGGTTTAAAATACTTGGGTGGTTAAAAATAATTTTTCCCAATTCTTTATTTGCCCTGAAAATACGGAATTGTTGCTACCAAATTCGCCGTACAAATCACACGATTGCAAATGATTTAACAATAACTTAACTTGATTTTAACCAAAGTCTTATTACATTACCAGAATATATTGTTTAAATCTTAGGATTACATTTGCAAAGAGTAAGTAGTTAAAGCTAGTTTGCATCGTCCAATTTGCTATGAGAAAAGTCCCAAACAATAGTGATTTTATAAAAATCGAAAATGATGCTTTAATCAATCAAAGTTCATCATTACAAGAACACGAAACTTTAAAAGGCTCTAAAAAACAGACCAGGCGTAAAGCAATGCCCCCGAATGGACGAAATGCAGCAATTTTATTCACTTCATCGCCATCAAAAGAACAAAAACGCTTTTCGCCGTTATTGCCTAAAGAAGCCAATCAGGAAATCGCTGCAAATCTCTTATTTCAGGCCTTAAAAAAACTTCATGAATTTTCGGAATCCGAAGACTTCGACTTATTAATCGTTAGCGATAATGGCTTTAACTCAAATCTGGCCATGCGCTTCAACGGACGTTTTATGCTGCATCGTGGTCGTACATTCATTCAGCGAATTGGCAACGCGTTGAAAGACGGTTTTTTTCTGGGTTATGAAAAAATCACGCTGGTTGGTAACGACTGCCCACTGCTTTCCAATAATGATTTCAATAAATCGTTTAAATACATTACGGATACTTCCGTGGTATTTGGACCGGCAAAAGACGGGGGCATTTACCTTGTCGGACTTCCCCGAAACATACTGGAGTCTAAAATAGCTTTGGATAAGTTACCGTGGCGCTCTCACGATATTATGAACGACCTTATTTCCTGTTTTACCTCAAACGATTACGACGCCATGCTTTTGCGCGAAAAAGAGGACTTGGATAATATTGCTGATTTAGCCAACTTTATTCATACCTTTGATAGTTCGGACGATTCGTTTCTTTAACCCAATACCGGATGATTTTTTTCACACCGCCTATTATGATTCGCACGCTTCGTTTAGCTTTTCTTCTTTCCTTGATTCTCACACTCTCTGGTCTTAGCTGCAAAACCGATAACCTAAATTCAAAATCAAGTTCGGACAAATCAGCCTCACCTCGGGATGATTTTTACAGAAAACTCACCATAGATTCGTTAACGATTTGGGTTGAAATTGCTGACAATGATGCAGAACGCCAAAGAGGGCTCATGTGGCGAGAAGAACTGAAAGAAGATCACGGCATGCTGTTTGTATTTCCAAACTCGCAAATCCAGTCATTTTGGATGCGAAATACTTACCTTCCGCTGGATATAGCCTTTATTGATGAAGAGTGGGTGATTACGGATATTCTTCAAATGGAACCATTGATTGATACCATTTATTACAAATCATCCAAGCCGGTGCCGTATGCCTTGGAAATGAACCAAGGATGGTTTGAAAAGCATCAAGTGAAAGTCGGCGATAAAATCAACTTGGAATAATGGCCCGTTCATGCTTTTAGCTCGGCGATCACTTCCAATTCTACAGAAGCATTCATTGGCAATTCGGCAACGCCTATAGCGCTTCGGGCATGAAAGCCGCTTTCACCAAACACTTCACCAATCAGTTCAGACGCCCCGTTAGCAACAAATGGTTGCCCGTAAAAACCGGCATGACTGGCTACATATACCGAAACTTTAACGATTTTTTCAATCCTGTCCAATGATCCCGCACATTGCTTGATCGCAGCAAGAGCATTTAACGCTGCTACCCTTGCTGCGTCTTTAACAGATTCTTGATTCTCATCACTGGCTTTGCCTTCACCACCGGGCTCAATCAATTGACCATTCACAAGCGGAAGCTGACCTGACGTATAAATAAAATTACCGGCTAAAACAGCAGGCACATATTTTCCCAGAGGCTTTGCCGGAACCGGCAGGTTCAATCCCTTTTCCTGAAGTTTTTTCTCAACACTCATAATTAATCTCCTTCACCTTTATTTTGTGGAACTGCTGCAACAATACGATCAACCAGTCTTGCAAACGGTAAGCTTTGAAGGAAAACCGTGCCTGGTCCTTCAACCGTAGCCATAAACAATCCTTCACCGCCAAAGAGCGCATTTTTAAATCCACCGACAAACTTGATGTCATAATTCACCGATGATTGCATTCCGACAAGACAGCCGGTATCAACCCTTAACGATTCGCCGGTTTGAAGCTCGCGCCGGATAATTGTTCCGCCGGCATGAATAAACGCCAGCCCGTCGCCCGATAGCTTCTGCAATATAAAGCCTTCTCCGCCAAACAACCCAGCGCCCAGTCGTTTTGTGAAGGCAATTTCAATATCGATGCCTTTAGCAGCGCATAAAAAGCTATCTTTCTGGCACAAAAACGTGCCGCCAAATGCTGTTAAATCAACCGGAATAATTTTTCCGGGATATGGCGCTGCAAAAGCCACATGGCGTTTGTCTTCCCCGTGATTTAAAAACGTGGTGATAAAAAAACTCTCCCCGGAAAGCATGCGTTTAAAGCCTGAAAATAATCCGCCTCCGGTTGAGGTTTGCATCTCGATGTCGTTTTCCATGTAAAGCATTGCGCCGACTTCAGCCCTGACGCCTTCATGGGGGTCAAGCTCAACTTCTACCACCTGCATATCCTGCCCAAAAAGTTTATAATCCAATACGTCTGCCATACAATTAAGATTTAGAGGTTTTCTGCAAGTTCTTTTTGTTTTAATAACTCCGTCACAAAATTTGGTAACGCAAATGCGCCTTTATGAACGCCTTCGTTGTAATATTTTAGCTGGTGAGTTTCAACAAATGCGGCAACATTTTCCAGCTCACGATACGCTAGAGGATGTGCCGAACCTTTTGAAGAATACGAAAAACTCCACATTCCTGAAGTGTAAGTTGGGATAAACGCTAAATAACAATGAACCTGATCTTGCCCAAAAATGGATTTATAAAGATGATAAAGCTGCTGAAAGGTTCGAACATTCATTCGTGGCGATTCACTCTGCGTGACCATAATGCCATCATCGGTTAAAATGCGATGCACATTACGATAAAATGCTTCGGTAAATAATCCTTCATTCGGACCAACCGGATCAGATGAATCAACAATCACCACATCAAATGATTTATCGGGCGAATTCATGACATATTTTACGCCGTCATCAATTCGTAAATCCAATTTGGGGTGATCAAACTGGCTGGCAAGCGTTGGCAAAAACTCCCGACAAGCTTCAACAACCAATCCATCAATTTCAACCATTACCACCTCTTCAACACGCTCATGTCGCAACAACTCGCGAACCGTTCCGCCATCGCCGCCACCAACCACCAAAACCCGCTTCGGATCGGGATGAGTGAGCATCGGCACATGAGCCACCATTTCGTGATAGACATACTCATCTTGCTCGGTGCACATGACAAGACCATCGATGGCAAGCATTCGTCCATAGGCAAATGTATCATAAACTTCAACGCGTTGATAGGGTGATTTTTTTCGATATAGCACATCCCCGGTATGGCGAAGCGAAAGGGCAAAATTGTGGCCTTTCTCCGTAAACCAGATATTTCGGGCATAATGCGGGGAATATTGAAGATTATGGTCCGGGTCTTCTTCACCCATGACCGGCAGTTTATGACGTTTGGTCAATAAATTTTGCTGGCCACGGCGCAGCTCCATCGTTGAACCGCTTTCTGCTTTCAGACTTTCTTTTAACGATTTATAGGCTGTCCAGGGATCAACCGTATCACCGCAGGAAAAAATATCTACGGATGCAAAACCATATTCCGGCCAGGTATGAATAGAAAGATGACTTTCCTGAATAACCACGACGCCGGAAACACCGTAGGGTGAAAAATGATGAAAACTGGTATTGATAATTGTTGCATTTGCTTCTTCGGCTGCATGAACCATCGACCGCTCAATATGCACCACATCATCGAGCAACTCAGGAGAGCAGTCATAAAATTCCACTAAAATATGCTGTCCTAACGCGTGTTCTGCCATTGATATAATCTCTATAAATTGAAAAAATCAACACGATGACTTTGGTTTCACCTGCTGATTTAATGGAGTTAATATTTCGTATTGATTTTTAAGATATAAAAAAGCAAAAGGGTTTCAAAAGGAATCTTGCGATCAAATGTGATCAAACAACCATTCGTTTTTCAATTCAATATCACGATTTGCAAACCGTCCGGCGAGCTTGATTAGGTAATGTAAAATAACCTCTGTTTGTTATTAATCCGGTGTGTATAGTTTAGGAATCAGAATAGTTGATGTTTTCTAAAAAAATCGGTCATTGAGCGGAGCCGAAATGCCGATTTTGAAGGTTATGCTCTCATCAATTGTGTTTCGGTAATGCTTCGGCTCCGCTCAGCATACCTCCCAGCAAGTGCTCCGAACACACGTTTTTAGAACTATGTAACTAAAATAGAGTGATAAATTAAAGGTTTCGTCTCAGATTTATCTAATAATACTATTATTATAACACCGGGTTAATAAGGTTATAAAGATAAATTAATTCTATCGCCAAATCGAATAGGTAATTACACATCTGTTTAGCACCGGTTATGAATAGGAACAGTTTTTGTTTTAAGATATTTTTCAATTCAGGGTATATTAACCTTAATAAAGTCCACATTAATTGCCTTGAACAACACATTGCTGATTATGTGGTAGAGCCATGGTAAGCACATCGGGCATGTTGCTTCCAAAAGAAGAAAAGTATGTCATCGTTCCGATTGCGCTGAAAACACAACACTAAACTTTGGATGGCGTTGATTGAGATGTCATAACCACTAAAATCAAAAGATTCCTATGCAAGAGCTTTCAATTAAAATTGTTGGGAAACGCAAGCCGGCGAAAAGCAGCCTTGAAAATTTCGATAATCTCCAAAAACTCGCCCTTGCTTTAAGAGAGAATAAACCCCTCCATCCAAGAGTAATGGCACTAACATAACAAATAAAATGGTATCTTAGAGAAAAACTAAGGTATTATGAAATCAAACAGGTCCCTTGCTATAAGCACGACAATTCAAGAA
>JANQGG010000024.1 GCA_028277445.1 Chloroherpetonaceae bacterium
TGGATCACCCGGATAAACCGGGTGATGACATTAAGGTAGAGGAAATGATTTTTCACTTAAGAAAACATCATATTTTTCAAACCAGCTTATTATTAACTCGGTGTTTTTATAATCGCATTATTTTCTTTCCTGAATTGGTTACCAGGCAGCTAAAGGAGCCTGCCGAAAAACTAACGAAGGGGTATACAAACTGCAAAATCGGTCATTGAGCGTAGCCGAAATGCCGATTTTAGTATGCTCATTCCAATTTTTTTTTGACCTTTATCAAAATTTTCAGCTAAATTAAAGTTATAGAAATTGCCAATCATGCTGATTCCTAAACTATACACACCGGGTTGATAATTTTAAGCGATTAACCAACTGGCAAGATTCTGCTTAATTCGTTTTAACCGTTCATTTGATATCTGGCCAATTTGGCCTAAAAACTGCGTTTGAGAAACTACTGCTCGCCTTGTTACCCTAAAAACACTTTCGGACTTTAATCCTGAGTTTTGAAAATCGTGAATATTGATCAAATTCCTTGAGGTAGCTTACTTGCTTGTCTGCCTATTGTTTTTCACAGAGCTCTTTTAATGCCTGAAGCGCTTCAGGCCAGGCATCATTAAACATTTTTTCATAGTCTTCATGAGCATGCATATCTATTGAAAGCTTCGTGACATGGTTTTCTTCAACAAAGTGATATGCTTCGGTAGCACCGATCCATTTTTGTGCTGCCTCGCTTTGTGTATCCTCGCTCCCGTCTTTATTGATACTGGCAATATGTTTGGCAAAAATATGACGATATGGCTCTACTATTTCCAGTATCGCCTTTGTGCCTCCAACATCCTTATCAATAAATTTAACCGTTTCACCTTGTTTCCACTGCCCCTCAAAATACGAATTCGGGGAAAATGCTTTTACCCATAACTTGTAACTTTCCAGATCAATCATGGTGTTCCAGACTTTTTCTTTGGGTGCATGAATTTGTATTGAATAGCTTAGCTCTTTCATAATATGTTTCTATTGAATTTTTGTAGTGTTAGACTATTAAACCCCCGGTCATTCTTAACAATTTATTTCGTGAAGACCTAAAAAGTACTTACATTTGAAATAACAACTATTTTCTGAGAATAAATCTTAATAAAATTGATTAATGAATATCTC
Organism: Chloroherpetonaceae bacterium; assembly: GCA_028277445.1. Classification (GTDB taxonomy): domain Bacteria; phylum Bacteroidota; class Chlorobiia; order Chlorobiales; family Chloroherpetonaceae; genus JANQGG01. Next base: position 1,144 of record JANQGG010000024.1, read on the forward strand.
AGATTACAAAAACCTACTGATTAAGCACCAGTTAAAAGTTACCCCGCAGCGTCTCACAATTTTGGAAGCCGTAAGAAATTTTAATAATCATCCAACGGCCGAAATGATTATTGAAAAAATCAAAGCGCTCTATCCGCATATTGCCATTGGAACTGTTTATAAGACTTTGGATACATTTGCGCAGAAAGGCCTGATTTCTAAAGTGAAAACCGAGCGCGACGTGATGCGTTACGACCCAAAAGTTGAGCCTCATCACCATTTATACGTTGAAGAAACCGATCATATTGAAGATTATATTGATCCGGAACTCGATAAACTTCTTGAAAATTATTTCAAAAAGAAATCTAACCTGGGTTTTAAGATTAAATCAATGTCGCTTCATATAAATACATAAACTATCCCCTAAACATTAAAGGAGAATCATGGGAAAACATGCATTAAATATTATCAATCTTGATAGTGAAGATCTCATTAAAAGTCTTAATGAAGCTTTAAGTGAAGAGTGGCTTGCTTATTACCAGTATTGGATTGGCGCACGTTTGATGGAAGGCCCGATGCGTAGCGAGGTAGAACCGGAATTGCTTGTTCATGCCGATCAGGAACTTAACCATGCGGTCATGGTTGTGGATCGAATTATTCAATTGGGCGGAACGCCGGTTATAAATCCAAAAAATTGGTTTGGATTGGCCAAATGCGCTTATGATGAACCCAATGATCCATACATCGAAGTTATTTTAGAGCAAAACTTAAAAGCTGAACGTTGCGCTATCGATCGTTATAGTAAACTGGCCGATATGACGAGCGGTAAAGATCATACCACCCATCAAATTGTAACCACAATCTTAAATGAAGAACTGGAGCACGAACAGGATATCGAAGATTGGATTGCCGATCTGACGCGAATGCGAGAGGATTTTAAAAAGTTACGACTATAAAAAAACAAAGCCGCTATTCAGCGGCTTCATTTTTCAACCAAAGAAACAATGTACAGAAACAAAATGCAATTAACAGTTTCTTAGTTCATCCTGTGACTTTTTGCGATCTTTAATGGTTTCTTCATCCAAACCTAATTCAGCAAAATCGTGCTCGCTATGCTCACGGCTATAACCTTGTTCTTCCGTACCAAAACTGGTATCCGCCATCAGTTCAGGACGCTTTTCCTTAAGATTAGCTAATTCGTCTTGAGAAAGAATTCGTGTTTCATCAAATCCAAGGTCAAATTCGGTTCTTAAACCTTTCACCTGTGCACGTTCAAGATCGTAGAATCGTTTGTTAAGCGTTGTTTTGGCAAATGCTTTCAAACAACCCAACATATATTTACGCTTATAAGGATCTTTAATAAATGGGTAAGTAAAGGCTTTTTTGGAATAGAATCTTCCGTAAGATTTCAAAACGCCTTTAAGCACATCCTCTCGTTCCATATTTTGAGGCTTCATAATCGGCGTTACAAAGTTATACTTAGAATAGTCTCGAACTTCAACTTTATCACCCAACTCCTCAAAAAGTTCTGCAAATGGCCATGGCGTGTAAATTGTCCAGTTCGCCATATCTGGATCCCAGTCACTACATAACCGATAGGTTTCTTCAATCGTTTCAGGCGTTTCATGATCCAATCCCATCACAAACTGTGCCTCGGCAACAATGCCGTTGTCTTTAAGCAGCTTAATGGCCAGCTTGTTTTCTTCAATAGTGGTTTCTTTACGGAAAATACTTAGGTTCAACTGGCTGGCTGCTTCAGTTCCCAACGATACGTGCACCAATCCGGCTTTACGATAAAATGGCAATAGATCAACATCGCGCAAAATATCGGTTACTCGAGTATTGATACCCCAACCAACATTCAGGTTACGATCAATCAACTCCTGGCAAAGCGCAATAAATTTACTTTTGTTAATGGTAGGCTCTTCATCGGCCAGAATAAAGAAACCGACTTTGTGGTCGCGAACCAGGGTTTCAATTTCATCAACAAAATGTTTTGGGGTACGCGCGCGATACCTGCGCCAGAACTTCCATTGAGAGCAAAATGTGCAGGTAAACGGGCAGCCCCTTGCAAAATTAGGAACTGCTAAACGTGTATTTAACGGCACATAAATGTATTTTGGCCAATCCAATAAACTCCAATCCGGCGAAAGTTCATCAAGGTTTTCAATTACCGGCTGAGCAGGCGTTGCTACAATTTTTTCGGTATCCTGATCAATAAACGCAATACCTTTTATGTTATGACGATCCTTTTTGATACTACCGGCTTCGATAGCTTTCATTAAGTTTACTGCGATTTGCTCGCCTTCGCCTCGAACCACATAGTCAATCCATGGGGCTTCGGTTAAAACCTGAGAATACATAAATGTAACATGAACGCCGCCCAAAATCGTAACGATATCTTTATCAACCTTTTTTGCAACTTCCAATGTTTCCTGGGCCTTGTAGATCATCGGTGTAATGGCGCCAACCATAACAACATCCGGCTTGTTTTTCCTAAGAATGGCTTCAATCTCTTCATGAGAGAGTTCATCAACCATTGCATCCAGGAATCGAATATTATCGAACCCTACTTTTTTTAGAGAGCCAGCAATATAAGGAGCCCAGCTCGCAGGCCAGTTTCCAGCAATTTCAGCGCCTCCTGAGTGATAGTTCGGCTGGATCATCAGAATCTTCATAACAATTTCCTCCAGAAAAAGAATTAAGTATTCATATTGGTTTAGTAAAAAATCACATGCTTGTATTTATAGGTTGCTTAACCTTTCCACGCTAATAAAAAGCTGGTGGCGTACGATATTGATCTTTTCACATTGAAAAATGGCAATACACCATCAATGAAGGGTAAAATCAATATGCAATCAGAGGATACTTTAAATTAATAGCGGAATATTTTGTTGAGCTAAGGTTAGTAATTCTGGCTTGGGGTTAATTAAAACATGTTGCCGACGGCTAAAAGAATCGTGTGTGTCAGCGAAAATTGAGCGCCAATATGCACTGAACGAAACTGTGGCTTTATCGGATAAAACAACTGGTGTTTGAATAGGGGAATCCACTAAAAAAATCTTTGGATAAGATACTATTTTCAGTGTTTTCTCATGAAGCATCGAGAAATCCACTAACTGGATCTCTGTTTTGGTCTTAAACTTATTTTTACCGGATTGAGAGATTTTACCTAAACACACACCTCCCATAACAGATACAACAAAAAACAAGTACACCTCAAGCATCCGCCAGATGTTCTTCGTAATTTGTTTATAACCGGAACTTGCCATAGAGATTGTGTTTTATCGGGTCAGCTTGAAGAGATCGATCAATTTCATAAAGCCAACACATTCCAAATGCTTATAAACCAAATGTCTAACTAAGATAGACCAATACTATGAATTTATAAAAACGTTAGTTCTCAATCAACTGAAATTAGAATTATTATTTAACAATAACCTTTACAATGGTTATGTTAAAAAATCGTCTAAAAAGGCCTATTGCTTCCTTTGGTTAAGATGGCTCTACAATCGACCATAATTTGACTTTCAAATCTAAGCTACCACTGGCAATGATGTCGCCTTTCGGAGAAATTGCCACGGAATGCACAGGTTTTTTATGACCTTTATAGGTATGAATATGACTACCGGTTTCGGCATCCCATAGCTTAACTTTTTCATCATCGCCAACGCTGCAAACATAACGGCCGTCTGAGCTAAATGCCACCGAGCGAACAGCGCCTTCATGAGCGCGCATCACATGAGTGCATTCACCGGTTTCGGCATCCCAAAGTTCAATTAGCTCGCGATTATCGCCAGTTACAATTTTTTTCATATCCAAACTAAACTTGGCCGAGTAACAAAAATCGCCTTTGGGTTTCAATGTTTTTTGAAGCTCCCAATTGGTCGTGTCCCAAATTTTAACCTGGGGATCTTCGCCTCCGGTGATTAGTAACGCCCCATCAGGGCTGAAACTCACAGTTTCAATATATAACGGGTGTCCTTTTAAGTCTTTTTTACACTGGCCGGTTTGAACATCCCATATTTTAATCATACTATCAACCCCTGCACTGACCAGCATTTTTCCATCAGGACTGAAAGCCACGGCTCTGGGCGCATCGCGATGGCCTTTAAGCGTATGAATACATTTACCTTCAGCCGCATCCCAAATTTTTACGGTAACATCACGTCCGCCGCTGGCAATCAATTTACCGTCGCTGCTGAAAGCCACACACTCCACCCAATGATTATGCCCTTCTAACGTGTGAATGGCTTCTCCCGATTCAACATCCCATACTTTTACCGTTTCATCGTAACTGGCTGTAGCCAACCGCGAACCGTCGTGATTAAAAGCCACTCCTCTAACAGCATCATAATGTGATAATGTTTTAATCAGCGCCGGATCTTCTTGTATCGGTGGAATGACCGGCGCTTTCTCTTTTTTTAAGCCTAAACCACTCAGAACTTTTGAAAATAATCCTTCAGATGACATATCAATAGATTGGTTTTTTATGCAAAACAGATTCTTCTAATGTGATGTGGAAGATAACACCTTCGTTGTAAAATCGGAAAAGTAAGCCTCTAAAATTCACCCTTCTCTAAATCTGATACTTTAGATTAATCCCTTAATCTTTGTTCAATATCAACAATATAACTTAATACTGGGCACTGAAATGCTTCAACAACCATATCATCATCGGCCCCTTGTGCCCGCATAATTGCGAAGTAATATGATGTTTTAGTTTTGAACTAATTTAATTTCAAGATGATAACCCAAAGCCTGGGCATATTTTTTAACAGTAGCAATTGAAGGTGAATGCTTACCACTTGTTAAAGATGATTCCAACCTTGTAACTGCCGGCGCTTTTGTTCCCATTCTTTTAGCAACTTCAGCCTGACTTAAACCCACTTTTTTACGAGCCCCAAGCATTTCTCTTAAAAGGTTGAACTCTGGCTCTAATGCCTCATATTCTTCCTTGACATCCTTTCGGGATAATGCTTTAGCTTTCAATTCTTCATGTTTCATGATCTAACCTCTTTCATCCTTTTTAATGCAATCTCTAATTCCTTTTTTGGAATTTTCTGTGACTTTTTTATGAACACATGGAGCATGACAATCTTCTTCCTAAATACTGTACAATACATAACTCTTGCGATTCCTTCCCTACCTTTTAGCCTTAGTTCAAGAAGGCCTTCCTTCAGAGATTTTGTATGAGGCATTCCAAGATTCGGGCCAAATTCAAGCATTAAATCTGTTAATCGCAAATACTTTGCAAGTAGTCCTGATGGTAAACCTAATATCTTTTCTTCTATGTCAGAATTGAAATAATCAATGCTCCATTTCATAGACAGAATATAACAAATATGTTACTAATATTGCAAGGAAAATCTAGCGATTTAAAAGCGCGTAAATACTTGGGCTGAAGGTTGTATAGCAAAGCAGGGTAGCTTTTTCCAGTCCGAGCTAATTTGCCTTGTTAGGTATTTACTCTCCTGGCTTATCCTGAGACTCATCGGCTGTTTGACCTTTTACGGGGCTTGGAGGAATACTTTCTGTACTTGGCTCAGGTAACACAAACTCATCATCTGTTTCTTTAGGCTTAGGAGGGTTACGTTTTTTATCTTTATACGAATTATCTATTTTTTTAAGGGTCTGGCGTTTTTTATTTCTTTCGTGCTCTTCAGACATTACAAATCTCCTTTCAATTTATTGCAGTTTTGTAGTTATACTATTTTTCACGTCTAACGGTAAGGTAAGTGGCGCCTGCCCCTGGAGTGAAGCGGAAGAGGCAGGCATCCGGTTGACCGGCAGGTTAGCTACCAGCTTTCATATCTAAAGTTTGTCCAATAGTATTTTTCAGGATCGTAATCCACTGATAACTAGTCTCCGCAACCATTTGTGGCGGTAGCTCCTTTGCAATCCGGGTAGGCGGCATTAAGATCGTCAATAGTTGTTTTCCCAGCCTGAATAGTTTTTACCAATGCATCCACAATCGGGGCGCCCTGGGTACAATTTCCAAGCCAACCGTCTGAACACCAGAAAGCAATACCCGATCCAAAACCGTCATTAACATATTCCAAAGCTTTTGCGACGCAGGCACCGCAACATGATATTTCACCACCCTTGGGATACAAACCGAATAATACTTTTTTTTGCATGTCTTCAGATAATTGTGATTTTGTTTTCTTGGCATAATCACACCAACTTCCCCAAGTACTGGGTACCCACATGCCTCCGTTATAGAGCATGATTGGTGCAAAAGTGCATGCATCGGAATAATTTTCGAGAAAACTTTGCGGAGGAAAAGCCGGATTGTCGGGGTTGCCAAAAAATGTAAAGGTAACTGTCCAGCCTTTATCGTGCAGTTTCCCGGATAGTTTACCGACAAAATCAAAAACTTTGCTACTTGAGGAAAGTTCTTCCAGATCCCAGTCGATTCCTTGTATCCCGGTTTTTTCAAATAATTTTTCAAATTCCTGATACCATGCATCAACATCATCATCCATCATCTCATTCCAGCCGGATTCGGATGCACTAGAACCGCCAATTGATAAGATAACTTTTCCGTTCATGGCTTGAATCTTGGTTTTATCCGGAGTATTACAGCATGTACTGAAAGGATTTTCTGCAAAAGTTTTTAATGCTTGTGGAATTACAGATGCTAATGCTACAATATCCGAGGTATTATCATAAAAATTATTGCCACCGGCCCAAACCATAGTTACTATCTTGTCTTTCATCATTAATAGTCTCCTTTTCTTTTTAATTAACATTAATAGAAATAAGATATTAACCGAAATCACAGATCATTGATTTTTTTACCATCCTTTACCGATGTTTATCAAACAACTGTTAAACTCTGAAACAAGATTACCTCCTCCTTCATAGACATGCATGCCAACGGTGATTTATATGGTTTCCACAAAGACGCAGGCAGAATAGGGATACATTGGAGGAAATATTCATATTTTGGTAAATTGAGGGTTTACTCCAAAACAATGATAGTTTGATATTAAGCATCATTTATTAAACTTCAAAATTTGATGCCGGATACTTCATTTCAATCGTTCCCAATCTCATTCTGCCGCATCAAAATCTAAATGCGCCCTCATCTAAACCTTCTCGCAGAGGAAGCAGACTTTGGCAATTCGTGAATTGCACATATTGCTAATGGCGGATTAGAATAGCTATAACAAGGGGTTGCAACCCCCTTGTTTTTGAAGTAGTCCGCACCTACAGCGTATATTCTCTAACCCGTCTTTTCTAGAAGACACCATTGTAAATAACACCCCAAATTGATGCATAAATAGCCTAAGGCTATGGCAAATTAATCCGATTTTCTTATCATTGGGCTTTAAAAAAGTTTGTAAAAGTAATCTATGACGATATTTCAAAATTTCAGGCTTGGACTTATCCATGTTGGGATCGCCATTACATTTGTGCCGATTAATGGCGTGTTGAACCGGGTCATGATCAATGAGTTTGAATTTCTGGCCAGTCTGGTTGCTGCTTTGGTGATCTTCCCGTATTTACTCTCCCCATTACAGCTTTTCATTGGAAGTTTTTCGGACCATCATCGGTTTTTTGGACTAAAACGAACTCCATTTATACTATTTGGCCTTTTTCTATGTGTTTCAGGGTCAATTTTTGCCCCGCAAACCGCCAACTTAATGACACAGAATTTCTGGCTGGGTACCACGCTAAGTTTTATCACGTTTGGTATCTGGGGACTGGGTTATAATATTGCCGCGGTTTCTTACCTTTCGCTTGCCAGTGATATGTCATCGGCTCGTGATCGCTCACGGGTAATTTCCGTTATGTGGTTCATGATGATCTCCAGCATCATTATAACTGCAATTCTTGTTGGCCGGGCGCTTGATCCATTTACCATTGAAAGGCTCTTTAATGTTTTTTACAATGTTGGCTTTGCTTCCGTTGCCTTTGTTTTTTTAGGCTTAATCGGATTAGAACCCAAACAAAATCCTCAGCTTGAAAATGAGGCGGGTGAAGAGCGCGCTTCGCATAAAGCCATGTTTGATGCGGTATTTAAAAATCCTAAAGTCAGATTGTTTTTTATCTACCTCATTATTTTGCTTGCTTCCATTCTTGGTCAGGATGTTTTACTGGAACCCTATGCCGCAAAAGCTTTCGGATTAAGCATCAAAGAAACCACCCAGCTTACGGCCATATGGGGCGTGAGTACTTTAAGCTCCCTGCTTATTCATGGTTTTGTGTTAAATCGTTGGTTTACCAATAAGTCAGGCGCGATTTTAGGCGCTGCTGTAGCGGCAACCGGTTTGTTTGTAATTGCATTAAGCGGATTGCTGGATGCTCAGGCTATTTTTATTCCTGGCATTGTTCTTTTGGGATTAGGAACAGGCGTTGCCACTTCAACCAATTTAGCCTTAATGCTTGGCATGACAGCTTCAGGTCAGACCGGCGTCTTTATCGGCGCGTGGGGTGTTGCCGATGCCCTTTCGCGCGCTTTGGGTAATTTTTTAGGCGGATTTGGCCGCGATATTGTGACCTATATTTTAAACAGTCCATTACTGGGTTATTGCAGTGTTTTTATTACTGAAGCTCTGCTTCTGACCGCTTCAATTTTCATGTTAAGATATATTGATGAAAGTGGTATTAAAGAAACCAAAGCCAGCATGTCGGATGTGATAGCCGTTACGGGTGATGCCTAACCTTAGTTTTGCATACAATTAAATTTTTTCTTACTCATGGCTGATTCTATAGAAAATCTTTCCCAATCTAAAATCGGGCCCAATTCCATTATTCAAACCGCTCAGTCGCTTATTGATCATTGTGGCGTAGAGGTTAAAAACAAGCTTTTAGATCAAGCCGGCTTATCGAAGTATATTTCCGAACTGCCCTCTGAAATGGTGAGTGAAACCGAATTTCATGCTTTTGTTGAGGTATTGCTTGAAGACCAGGGTAAAGTAATGACCGCTGAAATCCTTCAGGATTCCGGCGAGCGTACTGCGGTGTATTTGCTTAAAAATCGTATTCCCGGATTTTTTCAAACCATTGTAAAACTGCTTCCAAATAAACTCGGATTGAAAATGCTTTTGTTTGCCATCAGTAAAAATGCATGGACATTTGCCGGGAGCGGCCAGTTTAGTTATCATATCTCGAATGAATCCTATATAAAGGTTGTCGTCATCCATTCTTCGAACGCTGTGGTGGCTAACTTTTATTTCGGAACGTTCAAACGGCTTTTAGGCGAGCTGATTGATTCAAGAATTGTTTTGGAGATTGAAACCCTGGAAGCCGGAGATACCATTGAGTGTACTTACATATTCAATTTACCTTAACTAAATTATGCGGTTGCAATGCGTCGACCGATCCTTGGATATTGTTTGTTGTACTGTTTTTTCTCACCTTTATTTGGTTTATTAAAACATTAATCCATAACGAATTTATATGTTGTTAGTGAAACGGAAAATCGCACATCTATTTTTAGCCTGGGTGTGTATTTTCTCAAGCACACTTTTTGCGCAAACCCGTCCAGAATCATACAGCCACCCCGAACTGCAATGGAAAACCATTACCACGCCGCATTTTACAGTGAGTTATCATGAAGGCGCTGAACGAACGGCCAGGCTTGCGGCAACGATTGCCGAAGATGTTTATGAGCCAATTACCCAGCTCTATAATCACGATCCGGGTACGGTCAATATTATCATTAAGGATACGGATGATTACTCCAACGGCGGAGCTTATTTTTATGAAAACAAACTAGAGATTTGGGCGCCGGCATTGGAGTTTTCGCTACGCGGACAGCACAACTGGCTTCGAAATGTCATTACCCATGAATACACGCATATCGTAACCCTCACGGCTGCTATGAAGTACCATAGCAGTATACCGGCGTTTTATCTGCAATGGTTTGGCTATGAACAGGTACGGCGTCCGGATGTTTTGTATGGATTCCCTAATGTATTGGTCTCTTACCCGTTTTCAGGCATACAGTTTCCCTTTTGGCTTGCCGAAGGCGTGGCGCAATATCAGCGACCAGAACTCAGATACGATACCTGGGATACCCATCGCGATATGCTGCTTCGTGTGCAAGTCGTGGAAGATAAGCTTATGGATATGGCCGCCCTTTCAAACTATGGCTCAAAAAACAGCCTCCAATTTGAATATGTGTATAATGCCGGGTATGCCTTAACCCATTATTTGGCTCAAACTTACGGCCAGTCATCCTTGGATACGCTGTGCAAAGCGTTTTCTAATCTGCTCTTGCTCAACGGTAACGATGCCCTGTTCGAAACCTATCAGAAATCCGCAGATCAGATTTATCACGATTGGAAAACCTATTTGAAAGAAGATTATGAGGATCGGCTGGCCGGCGTTTATAAACATCGCTTGGATGGCCATATCATTGAAAAGCGGGGTTATTCCAACACCAATCCCATCTTTTCGCCGGATGGTAAGCATTTGTATTATATCTCAAATCTGGGCGCTGATTATGGCGGACAACGTATTATACAACGGCAAGTAGCCAAAGATTCCTTACTATCCAAAAACGCTTCACATCACTCCGTTTCTGTGCTTAACACCTTGCCCAAGCCGCATTCTCATTATGGCGCTTGCCAAATTTGCGGGCATTCATTTTCACCATTGCCGGAAGTTATTCAGGGTGGTGTCAAGCGTCGGTTTCATGTTTCAGGCGACGGGAAACAGCTGATTTATTCCAAATACACCGGCACATCGTTTCGGATTGAAAAGTACAACGACCTGTTTTTGTACGATTTGCCCAAAAAAGAGGAAAGACGCCTGACTGTTCAAAAACGCCTGGAAACGCCTTGTTTTTCACCCGATGGCCAATCATTTGTGGCAGTCACAGAGCAGGATGGTACCAATAACCTTGCCGTTGGTGTAATTGCCAAAAACGGCGCTTGTGATTCAATTTCTGTTCTAACAGCTTACGCCAATGGAGAACAAGTCCTCACGCCTATATTTTCGCAGGATGGCCAGACCATTTACTATTCGTTGGGGATCAAAAACCAGCGGCGGTTAATGGCTTACGATCTTACGAAAGGAAAACCCAAACCGGTTTTGGACGCCTTGCCGCTTTCATCATTTAGCCCCGTGCAAGACGACCGCGATCCCTCCATAAGCCCGGATGGCAACTATCTTTATTTTTCAAGCAACCGGAGTGGCATCTTTAACATCTATCGTTTACATCTTAAAAACAACGCTATCGAGCAACTCACTAATGTTGTTGGCGGCGCTTTTATGCCAACGGTTGATCAGCATGGCAATCTCTGCTATGCAACCTTTACCGCCGATGGCTACCATATTGCTATGTTGCCTCAGGCAAAACCCATTGCTGCCGAAAGAAATGCGTACCTTGCTCGCGACCCGGTTCGTCCGTTCCAGGTTCAGGGTAAATCATCGCCTGAGCTGGCTTCACTTCAGTCCGAAACCATTCCAAACAATTTTGAAGCGCGCTACCAAACGCTGATTGACTACAACCTAAGCCAGATAAAAGCTTACCCTGAAAAAGACTATGAAAAAATCTTTTCCTCGCCACTCTTTTTTCCGATTTTGCGCTTCGACACGTATTCCAAAACGCAAGGCGGTTTTTTTAAAGACCTTTGGCGATCGGCCAAATTCGGCGGGGCAATGTTTACCCAGGATATTCTTGGGCAGGTCAGTTTTGGCGGTTCGCTCGCCATAGCGCCGGGATCAGGCGTTTCGGGGGGTTCTTCAGGGCTTGCCGGATTCTTTGAACTGGAGCGCGATGCATACCTTACGGTTGAATACACCGATCAAAGCTTCCTGCCTTCGGCCTTGCTGCCAAAATTCACGCTGGATGTTTACCATCAAACGCGAAATGTTGAAAATGCTGCAACATTTAAAGAAGGGATTGATAGCGCTTCGGCCAATGTGTTCTATTCGCTCTCTCAATTTGACCTTTCATTAGGATTTCGCATTCCGATAGAGCATTGGCTCTTTAACGCCAGCAAGTTTAAGCTAACCGGATCATTGAGTTTATACACCTCCAAAATTGGCGCTTTTTATTGGGAACCGCTCCAAACTACGCTTACAGCTTCATCCAACGATTACTTCATTGGGCGTGCGCTTTCTTTTCAATGGGTACTTTCCATGAAAGCCCTGACGGCTGATCGCGAAATTAATCCGGTTGGGCTGTACTCTCTGGTTCGCTTCGACCTTGAGCGCAATAAACTTCAACGCGATGTTGATTTAACGGATAGCGGAACATTAAAACCGGTTTATGAAACCTTTGATATACCACGACTAACTACCGATCTGAATCTACATCTACCCTTGCCCTTACGCAAACATACATTTACGGTTCGCTCCTACTCGGCCATGAATCTGGTTGGAAACAACACCGATTTTTTCTTTCATAATTTCATCTCCGGGCTTTTGGGCATGCGCGGCTACGAGTATTACGCCATAGGCGGCGATAAAGCCACATTTCTGCATTTGGAATACCGTTTCCCATTGCTTGAAAATATAAACACCCAAATCCTCCAGTTTTATTTCGATAAACTGTTTCTTTCCGGGTATTTCGATATTGGAACGGCTTGGTCGGGTTCGGGCGGCGCGCCAAAACTTGCCGATTGGCGAAAAGATGTTGGAGTAGAATTGCGTTTGGAGTCACCTTCCTACTATGTTTTCCCAACCCGATTGTTTTTGAGCGCCACGTACGGGTTGGATGAATTCCGGCAAAAACTGGATGACGATTTCTACACTAGCGACGGCAAAGATTTTGTGACCTACGGTGGCCGTTGGATGTATCATTTCGGCCTTTTGTTTGATTTTGATTTTATTCTAGAGAATGCGGCGCGCGGCTTCACTCGCTTTTTTTAATCTTAGTTTGAACAGGCATGTCACTACACAAGCTTAGTCTTGCATTGCTTATCACTCTTTTACTCGCACCGTGCAAATCGGGCGTATGCAACGATTCTTGGTCTAACAGATCGGCATATGCTCAGTCGAAAATCCCATTTAAATCCATTTATCAAACGACATTAAACGAATCCCATCTCGATTCATCAACATTTAACCAAGATTTGTTCAGCACGCTTTCTTCCCCGGCTGAGCATCATGCGTATTTGTCTTCAGACATGCCCTTTCAAAAATCCGGTGAGATCGCTCCCGCCATGAAACCCAATGCAGCCCCAAAAACACGTTCTCCAATTTTAGCAGCTGTGTTTTCAGCCATTTTACCCGGAGCCGGCGAGTTTTATGCGGAAAGCTATTGGAAAAGCGCGTTGTTTTTAACAGCAGAAGTTGTGGGCTGGTCTTTGTATCTCTCAAAGTTGGATGACGGGCATAACGCCGAGCGTGAATTTGTCCGATACGCCAATGCGAAAAAAACCGGCTCAGGCGAACCCGACAACTGGACTGCCTGGGATGCCCGCCGATATGCAAAACATTTGAGCGAAATTTACAAGAATGATCCGAACCTCGGAACACAGGCAAAAGACTTGGGGACGGTAACGTCGCTTGATCAAATCGGAGAGCGCGATTATACAAAACTCAATGCCTTTGAACGGGTAGCCACATTTGAAAACGGGAATGTTTTTTCACACACCTTGCCTGAGTATGGCTCTCAGCAGTATTATGAACTGATCGGTAAATACAGCACCTACACCATTGGATGGTACGATTACCCGACATCAGAACTTAGCAACGCCTTTACGGCAAGAAATCCTTCATTTCTTGAATATGCCCAAATGCGGGGACATGCCAATTCGTTGCTCAAAGACGCATCCACAATTTTATCGTTGATCGTTGTTAACCATGCCTTAAGTGTTGCCGATGCCATTTGGTCGACTTCGCGATATAACCAATGGGTAAAAACACAGGTTACCTTAAAGCGCGATCCCTTGCTTGGAGAGCTTTACCCGCGTGCCGAATTATCAGTTCAGTTTTGATTTTGAGGATTTCTGATTTGCCATTAATTCTTTCATCGCTACGCCATACCGAAGCCCCTGAATGCTAACCGTAATTGTTGGCGCGCCAAACAATCGCATAAACTGATGAACGATCAAGACGCCAATGGTAAAGACATCGGCCCGGCCCGGTTCAACCCCCATTTGAATGATTTCAGGGGTTGAGGAATTTTTCAAGGTGCTTAACAATCCGGCAACCTGATCATAAGTTAATTGGTACCCGTGAATTCGCTCTATCTCGTAGGTTGGCATGGCTTCCACGACCTTAACCATGGAGGTTGGCGTACCGGCAACGGCAAACACTTGCTCCCGCCCTTGGATGAAGCTCGATAAGTTTTTATGAAGCTCGGTTGTGATGATGTGCTTTGCTTCAAGGTAAGCCTCCTCGGTTGGCGGTTGCGAAGAAAACAATCGCTCGGTTAAACGCACACAGCCGATATCCATACTAACGCTATCCAGAATGCCTTTTTGATCGGCCAGAACCAGTTCAGTGCTTCCACCGCCAATATCCATTACTACATACGGTTTCTCTTCCAGTTCGAATCCCGCTACTGCGCCGAGGCAAGTGTAAGTTGCTTCGTCGGTACCACTTAGAATTTGCAGCATAAGCCCGGTTTTTTGAAAAACGTCATCGCGAACCTCGTCTCGGTTTTGGGCGTCCCGCATGGCGCTGGTGGCCACAATCACGGTTTCTTCGGCCTGGTGCCGGGCAATTGCAGTTTTGAATTGCTCAATTGCGCCAATCAAACGCTTTATGGCATCCGGGTGAATGGCTTTATGTTTATCCACGCCCTGGCCCAACCTGACAATCACCTGGTCATGAAAAACGGTCTTAATGCTTGGCTTGCCCTGGTGAAGCTGCTGCTCAGCGATCAGAAGCAATGCCGTGTTTGTCCCGACATCTATGGTTGCCACACGTTTCAATGGTTAGTGTCCTTTCTCCAGACGAGCGCAAAGCCACTCGCCTTCGGTTGTAAGTTCGTTTATCTGCCATCCATGCTCCAGAGCCATACTTTCAAGCCACGGTTTGTCATAAATCAGCACACCCGAAACCAACACACTGGAAGATGGCGTATGGGCAACTAATATTGGAAACACATTCGTGAGCACCCCACGGTTGAGATTGCACAAAATCAACGAATAGGATGATTTGGCCAAAAGCGCTGGCAAGTCAATTTCAGCATCTAATGCTTTCACATCAATATGTTCAACCGAATTGTTGGCGCAGTTTTCAATGGCATTTTCTACCGCCCAGGGATAATTATCAAAAGCCAATATTTGATTCTTGTTACCATACTTTCGTGCAGCAATAGCGAGAACGCCCGTTCCCGTTCCCACATCCAAAATGGTTTCATGGGTTAGATCCATGCGCTCCATAGCGCGGAGCATCAAGCGGGTGGTTTCATGAAAGCCGGTTCCGAACGACATTTTCGGGTTGATCTCAATGATCATTTGTCCCGGTTTGGGCTCATAAGGTTTTTCTTTTTGTACAATGGCCAGTTTCGGGGAAATTTCTATGGGCTTGAGGGTTTGTTCGTAGGTTTCGTTCCAGTTTTTCTCAGCAATATCCATTTCTTCCCAAGGGATATCCGCGCCAAAGCGCTCTTCAATGAGGCTTTGGATGGCCGCTTTCTTTTCAGGCGTCCAGTCGTCTTTTGCAATAAAAAACTTTAGGGTGTCGTTTTCTTCCTGAAAATACTCGATGCCTTCCAAAGAGAGCCAGGCCACGGCCAGCTCAAACTGCTCCTGCATGATCTCCAGAGAGACTTCTATGGTGTGATTTGTTAGATGCACTTCTGAAATGTGGTTATTAATTATCCTAATCCAGATTCAATATACATTCTTATTGTATGACATTAATGAATACTAAACTCACATTAGAAAAATAAAATTGAATTAAATGTTTTAAATACTATTTTTTAGATAATTCAATTCCCTGAAACAGAGATTCTACCTAGTCATAAAATAAAATGAATACCGATTTAATTGAAATAGGGGTTGCAATACCCCATTACAATGTTAGTGGGACAAAAATTTTAAAATACTCTTTGGAAGTATTTCACAAAGGACTAAACGAGCATAAAATCATCTCTGGCCCTGAAGTTGATATTTTAGAAACCAAGTTAAACTTGATTGCTCTTAAGTGGCGCCAAAAATGGTTGAGCCTTGAAGAAAAACGCCTACAAAAAGAAGCGCATGCAGCTAATGTTGAGGAAGCAGAAAGATTAACTATTGATGCTCAAAAAGCTATAAATGAAATAGAACATTTATTACAACATACCCTAAATGTAAATGATGCTATAAATTGGGATGGATTAAAACTTCATAACACCTTTGAAGAACCTAATCCTGAAAACTTTCTTGATGAAAAAATTCAAGACATCAAAAAGCCATTCTTTATAGAAAAGTATAATTATCCGCGCCAACCTAGTAAAAGAGACATAAAATACTCATTAGAGCTCTCATTCATTGAAAGCATTATACCATCAAAAAAAGTAGCTAAAAAAAAACAGGTTGATGATCTATATGAAGCTGATAAAATGAAATGGAAAGAAGCCTGTCAAAGAATTGATGCAGAGAATAAAAAAGCAAAAGAAAAATATGAACAAGAGTTATTAGAATATGATAAAAAAATCGAGGCTGTTAAGCATGAAAATTCACTAGAAATTGATCAGTGGGAAAAAAGAAAAATAGACTTTTACCGGAAACAAGATGTGTATAATTCAAAAATTGATCAACTCAGAGAAAAATATTGTAACCTTGATGTTGTATCAGTATTAGAATATAATGAGATGGTACTGAGTAACTCTAAGTACCCCGATACATTTCCTCAAAACTTAAACATAGAGTACGTATCTGAAACAAAAATTTTAGTGGTTGATTTCCAATTACCTTCACTTGAGGATATTCCCAAAGTCAAAGAAGTAAAATTCATAGCATCTCGTAAAACATTAAAAGAAAGTTATATTTCTAAATCAGAACTAAACTCAATGTATGATTCAGCAATTTATAAAATTGCACTTCGAACAGTTCATGAATTATTTGAAGCTGATATTGCAAATGCACTCAAATCTGTAACCTTTAATGGTTGGGTTAAAATCATTAACAAAGCAAATGGCAAAACAGAAAACAAATACATTATAAGTATTCAGGCTTCAAAAAAAGAATTTTTAGAAATTGATCTAGCTAATGTGGATCCAAAGTTATGTTTTCAAAGTTTAAAAGGCATTTCTGCAAGTAAATTAAGCTCATTTACACCTGTTAAGCCTATACTTCAAATAAGTACATTTGATAAAAGATTCATTGCAAGTTATGATGTTGCTGATTCTTTGGATGATACAACTAATTTAGCCATAATGGATTGGGAGGATTTTGAACATTTAATCCGAGAATTATTTGAAAAAGAATTTTCAGATAATGGTGGTGAAGTAAAAGTTACTCAAGCAAGCAGAGATGGAGGTGTTGATGCAATTGCATTTGATCCTGATCCAATTAGAGGTGGCAAAATAGTTATTCAAGCTAAACGTTATACAAATATTGTTGGAGTATCTGCTGTTAGAGATTTATATGGAACAATATTAAATGAAGGTGCGACAAAAGGAATTTTAGTGACGACTTCTAATTATGGCTCAGATACATATGAGTTTGCCAAAGGAAAACCAATTAGTTTGTTAAATGGCTCAAACCTATTGCATTTATTAGAAAAGCATGGTCATAAAGCTAAAATTGATATAAATGAAGCCAAAGCGCAACAATAAATTAATCTCGTAAGCATTAATACTTTTAAGAAAGCATTATCTAAGTAATTATTAAAAGACAACAAAATGATAGTAGAAAGAACAAAAAATGAAATTTTGGTGAGATTATCTCCAAACACAAATACTAACGATTTGCAGGACATGTTGGATTATTTAGAGTATCGAGAGTTAGTATCAAAATCCAACGCAATAGAAAAGGATATTGAAGGTTTATCAAAAGAGGTAAATAAAGCAATGATGCTAAAGATCAAACGAGATCGCAAATAAACTTTGATGACTAAATTTGTTATAGATTCAAATATTGTATTTAGCGCTATACTTAACCCTAATAACAAAATTGGTCAAATCATATTGAATGGGCATAAGTATTTCAATTTTTTCTCTATTGATCAATTAAAGAATGAAATTATTCAACATGAAGAGAAAATCTTAAAAATCAGTGGATTAGAATACAATGACTATTTGCGTTTGAACCAATTGATATTATCAAAGATTAAATTTATTCATCATTTACTAATTGATGAGAGTAATTTTAAGAGAGCTGAAAACTTAACAAAAGATATTGATCCTGACGACTTGTTATTTGTTGGTTTATCTATTCAATATAAATGCAAATTATGGACAGGTGATCATAAACTATCTCAAGGATTAACTAAAAAAGGATTTAAACAAGTGATCAGTACTGAAGAGATATTTAGAAAGTATTTAGAACAAGAATTTAAACGGCAACATTAATAAAATTTAGCCTACCTAGCCAATAAGTATTTAAAAAATGTATTTATAATCACTGTTGTCCGATAAAAAATTAAAGAGAAGGAAGACTTATAAAAGCCATCCTCGCTCTTTTTTAGTAGTTTTGTTTTACCACAAACAATTCTACTTATGGATAAAACTACACATTTTTACGGAACTTCGGTATTCGGACAGCTGATTTCTTTAATTGATTCAAAAATTATCTCAAAGAGTGTTCAGGATCATCAATCCGACCGTTATATCAAGAAGTTTAAAACAAAAGACCATCTGATAAGTATGCTGTTTTGTGCCTTTGCAAAATGCACTTCACTTCGGGAAGTATCCGGAGCAATGCTTGGATTATCAGGAAAAACAAAACATTTTCAGTTAAGCCATATCCCGAAACGAAGTACACTTTCTGATGCTAATATGCGAAGAGAGGCTGATGTGTTTGGTAGTATTTACAATGGTCTGCTAAGACAGTATGGTCATCTTATCTCGGACAGCAGGATTAAATCTGTGATAGATAAGCAGATAGAAATAATGGACAGTTCTACTATCAGCTTGTTTAAGGATATTTTGAAATGTGTTGGTCGGAATCCTCAAAATGGGAGAAAGAAAGGTGGTATTAAATTACATTCAGTTATTAATGTTGACGAACAAGTCCCTAAAATGGTATGGTTTAGCAGTGCTGCAACCCACGACCATATGCTATTGGATAAATTAAAATTGGATGCCAATACCATTTATGTTTTTGACAAAGGCTACAATGATTATAAGGCTTTCAGACTATTTTCGGAAAATAATACAGGGTTTGTAACACGCATAAAAGATAATGCTGTCTATGATACACTTGAAACCAATACGCTGGATGAGAATATCCATTCAGGAGTTGAGAAAGATGAGATTATTGAACTAACCGTAAAGGAAAACAATACAGAATCGCCTCTGATATTGAGAAAGGTGCAGTTTTATGATAGACATCTTAAACGAAGGTTTGAATTTTTGACAAACTTGTTTGATATGAGAGCTGACCTGGTAGCAGCAATTTATAAACTCAGATGGCAGATTGAACTTCTGTTTAAGCAGTTAAAACAGAACTTTCCTTTGAAATACTTTCTCGGTGATAATGAAAATGCTATCAAAATCCAGATATACTGTGCCTTAATTGCAAATCTACTGATGACAGTAGTTCAGAAAAAACTAAAAAGAAATTGGGCATTCTCAAATCTTATCAGCTTCTGCAAGATACATCTGTTCAATTATATTCATCTGATTGGATTTCTTGAAAATCCTGACAAAGACTGGCAGAAAACGTATGAAGAATTAATGCAACCAACGTTGTTCTAAGGGGGGCTTACTTTTAAAAAAACATAGTAGTGGGAAATTAAATCATTGATAAACTGAAAGTTACACTCAATCAATAGTTTTTCTGTTTTTATCGGACACTAATGAATAATTATTAAGAAATAAAGTCCAGTAATGTTTAAAATGAAAACATTTACTGGGAATTTTTTATAAAGAACACAAATGATTACTTCCCTCAGTAATATACTGTTATATTTCAATGTTGATTAGGAAATAATGGCTTTCACCAATTTCGATTTTGAAGAATTCTTTGAACCAATGAAGTCGGAATCATAAATTTTAAAAGCCAATTCACCGAGCTTTTCGCTCAATAGACCCGCTTCGGAAATACCTCATCCCGGTTCAAACATCACAAGCTCAAAGTTTTCCTGCATGATCTCCAGCGAAACTTCTATGGTGTGATTGTTTTCAGACACAACTAAGTTTGGTGTAAATGTTGGTTGAAATTCGTGAGGGAAGATAAACAATTTAGATGAGAAAATCTCACACCCACTAAATCTTGGTGGATTAAAGAAAGTTTGATATTTTCAAAATGAATTAAAACCTGAATTCCCTGGCTAACGCAAGTTATTCATATTACTGATATAAGATATATCCAAGATTTATTGATTATAACAAGAGAAATCTATACTAACGTATCAAAACAAACAGATGAAAAATTTAAAAATACAACAGATGATTTTTGAGATTAATAAAGTAAATAAAAAATGATACGAAAAATAGGATTATTCTTTTTGTCTTTATGGCTTCTGTTTTTATTGATGATTATAATTACAGTAGATATTCCTATTTGTTTCCCAGGGGATTGTGAATTTGTAGGATTCAAATATCTTTTATCACATAATGTTATCCCAATAATTGGGTTTATTGCTTTAATTATTGGCATATTTTCTTATTATGATTTTCAATTCCAAATGAAAGGCGCTCCTGAACTGTCATTTAAGATTATAGAAATTGAAAATGTTGATTATGAACATTTAACGTTTTTAACAACCTATATTGTACCATTAGTAACATTTAATTTTGTAAGTGTTCGCTATCAAATTGTATTTGTCATTCTATTATTTGTAATCGGAATCATTTACATCAGAACAGATTTGTTTTATGCAAACCCAACTTTGGCAATACTAAAATTCAGGATTTATAAAGTTAATGGAGAATTTAGAGGTGGAGAAATCCGAAAAAATAGAGTAGTAATAACAAGAGATGTTTTATCTAACAATGATAGAATAAAATATATTAAGCTTGATGAACGAATTTACTACGCATTCAAGCTAAAATAATATGGATATAACAGAATTAAACCAATCACTTCAATTTTTATTTGCAGAAAATGCTACTATTGAAATAGTAGTTTATGCAATCTTAAAAGATGAGGAACTTCCTAAAAAATTAGATATTAAGGCAGAAGATTTGCCGGAAATATCTACAATGTTTATTGAGTCTATTAATTCTCTAATTATTAAAAAAACAGAACATTCTCTTCTACCACTTTCAAATGCTGATGAAAGAGGAAACTGTTTTTATCAATATGATCTTGAACTACCTGAAGAGTTGAAAAACCTTGAAACTGTAATAACATCAGATGGATTCGATACATTCGATTTTCGAACTAATGAATTGGAAGAAATAGATTCTTTGATTATTGTTTTAGCTGTTGATAACAATGAAATTTCAATTTATAAGAAAGTTGCTCCGATTGAGGTTCTTTGTCGCGGCGGCTATATTCTTGGAAAAGCAAATCAGAGGTTTGAACGCTTTAGTGATCAACTTTTAAGAATTAGTAGTAGATTTCAGGTTATTAGAATAAATGGAGAAATTATTATTCTTGATTTAGATGCTATTGAAAAAAGTTTTGGATTTCATAATGTCATTAAAAGAGAAGCTATATTAAGTATAAATGCAATTGAGCAAATGCAAATTGTATCCGATATAGATGTTTTGAGAGAAATGATTGATGATGTAAGTTTTGCTCGTAAATTAACTAAAGTAGCAAAGGGCTCTCCTGTAATTCAACTTCAAATACCTAATAATGATATTATTTCATTTTCAAAAAAACATCCAGCAACGAAAAATATGAAGTACACAGATAATGACACTAAATTCAATTTAAATACAAATGTATCTAAAAATTTATTTTTAAGACTTTTAAATGATGACTTATTAACTTCTGAACTAACGAAATTATATTATGCAAGTTTAGCTAAAGATGGCATTAAAGTTGAGAATGAATAAGAATCAGATTAACGTAACAATAACGATTATGTATTATTCAAAGATGGTGAAGTTAAAAGAAGCCATTATCGCATGTGACATACACATTTGCATTTGCTAAAACTTTTCACGCAAACCTAAGATACTTTGCTTCATATCTTCTGCCAAGACAGCATATACTATCCCATAGGGTTTATTTTTAAAAGCCAAGTCACCGAGCTTTTCGCTCAATAGACCCACCTCAGAAGCACCCCTCCCCACTTCAAATACAAGTAAACTGAGTGAAAAAGGCACGTTCATTTTAGCAGCCTGCTTTACCGAATGGTAATACGCAAGCACCGCCCACATAGGCTTCGTTTCCACGGATCATTTGAGCGTCTTTCAAATTTTGGTCAATTGCTTGGTTTAGAGAAATTGGGTTGGTGGGGAATTTGGACGCCATAAGAGAGGGTGTTATTATCAAAATAGGATTGATTCGGATAAGTCTAAATTGTTGTGTTGTTGTGGAGTCAGCATATAAACCGATCAGCGAAGATATTGCAGCAAGTTTCAGCCGGGTATTGAATAGCATCGTCCCTTTCCCGAAAGCTGAGATTGAAAAAGCGCTTGCCATATCGCAAGTTAAAACCATTCCGAAAAAATCCTTTTTTATCTGTGAAGGCCAAAAGCCTCATAGCTTTGCCTTTGTCTATCGTGGGTTGTTTCGCTATGCCTACATTGATCAGAAAGGGCGCGACTTCACCAAAGGGTTCTTCCCGGAACTCTCATTCATTAGTTCCTATAGCGCCCTCGTCCAAAACCGCGAAAGTTATTTTTCCATTGAAGCCCTTGAAGATTCCATCATTTTGGAAATTCCTTATGAAACATGGAAGCGTCTTATAAAAGAAAAGTTGTGTTGGCACAAGTTTTTGATAGCGTTGTTGGAAAAAGGCTTCACAACCAAGGAAAAACGCGAAAGAGAATTTTTATTGCTCAGCGCCGAAGCGCGATACCGTAATTTTAAGAAAACATACCCCGGTTTGGACAAACGAATTAAACAACATTTAATTGCCTCCTACCTTGGGATTACACCTGTGGCTTTTAGTCGCATGAAAAAAAAGTTGCATTAACCTAGGTTAATGACATTGATGCTTTTCTTCTTTAGATTTTTTAAAAAAATCTTTAAATGGAGAACAAAATGAAGAAATTGTTACCGCCACAATTATTTATAATTTTTGCAATTGGTATGGGTGTTATTTGTTGGGCATTAGGGCTAAAGCATTATCTCTCCTATCCGTGGAATTTAATCGGCTTGCTGTTTTTAGTCGGGGGCATTTTTTTGGCTCAATCCAGCAAAAATCACTTTATAAAACATAGCACCAATGTTAATACTTTTAAAGAGCCCGACAAACTTGTGACATCTGGTTTTTTTAGGTTTAGCCGAAATCCAATGTATCTGGGCTTTGTGATCGCATTGTTTGGCATGGCTTTGCTCTATCAGGCCTCGCTTTCATCACTAATCCTGACTGTTATTTTTGCGCTTATCGTTGACCGGTGGTACATCGCCTACGAAGAAAAAATGATGCAAGAGGTATTTGGTGAAGACTATAGACAATACTCCCAAAATACTAGGCGATGGATTTAGGTTGTTAACACCTTAAAAATTTGATAAGTTGGTCTGAATTAATTTAGAATTATTATGAAAACACTTACTGGAACCTATTATAAAGGAAAACTGAAATTGGATTCCCCGTATAATCCGACTCATCCTATTCGGGTAAAAATTCTTATAAATGAAGAAGAGCAAAAAGAGCTCAAACTTTCCGATTTTTCATTCTTAGAAACTCAAGACTTATTAAAGGATTGTAAATCGTCTTTTGCTGAAGAAGTGATTTCAGAACGAAGAAAAGAGCATTAATATTACGTTTTTTCTTTCCCCAAAGCCCGATACACCAAATAAATACCCATCAAGAGAAACGGGATGCTGAGCCACTGACCCACGCTAAATGGAAGATCAAACCCATAGCTGGCTTGACGGGTTTTGAAAAATTCAATTACAAATCGCGCCGAAAATACCGAGGCGAGCAATGTTCCGAAAATCAACCCCGATTTTTTCTGCCAGTCCCATTTCCAGTAACCCAGCATCACCAGCGCAAAAATCATAAAATAAACCACCGATTCATAAAGCTGGGCCGGATGGCGGGGAAGCATATCAATTCGGGCAAAAATAACTGCCCAAGGTGCATCGGTGGGATTGCCGATAATTTCGGAATTAAAAAAGTTTCCCAAGCGAATAAATGCCGATCCAAGCATGGTTGGCAGCGTTAAACGATCCAACACCCAAAGCATGGGTTGATCGCTTCTCTGTTTGGAATAAAGATACACCGCCGTAATAATCCCGATTCCACCGCCATGGCTGGCCAGGCCGCCTCGCCAGATTTTTAAGATTTCGATGGGGTTCGAAAGGTAAAATTCGGGTTCGTAGAATAAACAATGGCCTAAACGCGCGCCAATCACAGTGCCTGCGATGATATAATAAAACAGATGGTTTAAATCGGCTTCCTTTTTTCCTTCCCGCTCAAAAATTTTTGTCATCAAATACAGCCCGGTCACAAATGAAAGGGCAAAAAAGAGTCCGTACCAGCGAATGCTTAACGGACCTAACGAAAACAGTTCCGGTGAAGCATTCCAAATAAAGTGTGAGGTGGTTTCCATAAGTTGAAGATATGAGTAAAAAACCCGGATTTAGATTACTGTTTTGCGCGCTTTTTTGCCGACGTGATTTGGTAAGAGACGCCTTTCCATTGGACTTCTCGATCAAACAATAAAATAATAGGTACAAGCATCACGTAGATATAATAAAACACTTCATAAGCCGGGAATGTGATGATCTTAGAAAACTTTCTAAGTTTTAACAATGTCGGAAAAAGTACCAGAAAATCAGCGAACGCTTTAAATAGTAATCCGCCAAGCGCAAGTTTTAAAGGCAGTGCCGCAAAAGCGAACAAGGTGATAAAATGAACCATGAAAATGATGAAAGCCATAACGCCTTGAAGCGGACTGGCATCTAATCCCCCTAACGTCCATCGCTGTTTTTGCCGGTACAATTCTTTGAAGGTTTGCATGGCCTCCGTAGAATTGTAGGTTTCATACTTTAACGGGAAACAGATTTTCCATTTGGAGTTGACTAGTGCCCGAAACATGGTATAATCTTCCGTAATGCTGAACGGAATATTTTCATAGCCACCCACATCAAAATAGGCGGCTTTTCGCATGCTGAAATTATTGCCAATACCACCAATCGGGTAACCCAGCGTCGCAACGGCAGAACTTGTGCCCAAAATGTAAGCCCAATCCAGCGTTTGAACGGTCGCAAACAGCCCTTTATCTTCGGGAATGGTTATTCCGCAAACCAGTCCGGTGTTGTCTGAAAAGTATTTAACGGTTTCTTTAACCCATGTTGGCCGAACGATGCAATCGGCGTCGGTGATCATTATAATATCGCCATGAGCTTGCTTGATAACCTGATCCAATGCATTGGCTTTTCCTTTGATCTTGGATTGCTGATTAACCCGGTGAAGTTTTACAAAGGGGTATTTTTCAGAATAATTTTCTACAATTTCAGGTGTGCGGTCTTCTGAAGCCCCATCGCCAACAATAATTTCAAATTTATCGGTTGGGTAATCAATCGCAACCAATGAGTCCAGTGTTTTGGCAATATTATGTTCTTCGTTTCGCGCCGCAACAACGACTGTTACATTTGGGAGTTTATCCTGATTAGTTGCTTTTGGTTTTAAGAGTTCGCCAACAAATAGCAATAGCGATTGAATCCCATAAATAAAGAGTAATACGACAAATGCATACAGGACAATTTGACTCATGTTTATCTCTCTAAAAACACACGCAGGTAGCTTCAGTTACCTTTGCTTTTGTTAAACATTGCTTTATATTTGAGGCTTTAATTATTGGGACTGGATCAGCTTACATTAACCTATGATTTTGATTCATTTCAATAATTATCAGAGCTGAAATTATAGAAACAGAAGTAAATCACCTTCTAAGAAAAAACCAAATAAAATAATTTAAAAGAAAGAATACGGTTATGGTAATGAATAAAATGCGTGACAACATGCATGTTATCCTTTATATGCTTATTGGCGCGTTTATAATTTTGATTGTCTTTGAATGGGGAATGGACTTTACCGGATTTAGTAATCGTAGAAACGAAGCCGGAAAAGTTAACGGCACGTCGATTTCCTACACTCAGTATGAAAGTACCTATAAACAATATCTGGATGCCTATCGCCAACGCAATCAATTTGCCGATATCGATGAACAAACCGAGTTTCAGCTCAGAAAACAAACCTGGGATTTCCTGGTTTCGCAAATTTTGTTGGAAAACGAATATGAAAAGATGGGTCTTTTTGTGACCGACCAGGAGTTGGTTGATATGATCTATTCGGATAATCCGCCACAGATCATTGCTCAACAATTTCGTGATCCTAAAACAGGCCAGATAAACCATGAAGCGCTTAATGCTGCTATTGCTGCCCCTGAAAATAAACAAGCATGGATTCAGGTAGAAGACGTCATTCGCAAGCAACTTCAATTTCAGCAATTCCAAAATATTTTAAGCTTGGGGAGTTTTGCTACCACCAATGAAGCAAAAAAGAAGTTTGATGAAAAAAACACCAAATTAAGCGGACGTTATGTCTTATACGGACTCAAACGAGCAACGCCTGATTCACTGATTGACGTTTCAGATTCCGATATCCGGGATTATTACAACGCGCATAAATACGAGTACAAACAAGACCCTACCAGAAAGGCTCGTTTTGTGATGTTTCCAAACACACCGACATCCGAAGACACACTTCAAATCATCAACGAACTTAAGGCTTTGGTTTCGAATTTTGCCACCACTCCCAACGATACCGAATTTGTTGAACTGCAAAGCGATGTGCCGGTTAATTTTACCAAAACCTTTTCCCGTGGCACGCTCTCGGAACCCTCCAGCCAAGCCCTTTTTGGAAAATCTCTAAATGTCGGGGATGTGATTGGGCCGTTTCAGGAATTCAGCAACTATAAGCTTGTAAAAGTGTTGGGCATAGAAGACGGCGATAAAGTTGCCCATGCTTCCCACATCTTACTGAAACCCGAAGGCAATAAGCGCGCCGATACACTCATGATGATCGCTGAAGCAAAATCTATGATGCGCCAATTAAGAAAGGGCGCTGATTTTTCAGCCCTGGCTAAAGAAAAATCCGATGATGTTGGTTCGGCGAAAAACGGCGGAAGTTTGGGTTGGTTTGGAAAAGGCAAAATGGTCAAGCCGTTTGAAGAAGCCGTATTCAAGGGCAAGCCCGGACAATTGGTAGGCCCGGTTCAATCTCAGTTTGGCATTCATATTATTAAAATTCATGAGTTTGATTCTCGTGAAATTCGAGGCGTGGAATTGGTTCGAAAAATCAAGGCCACCCCGGCGACCATGGAACGCCTTGAGCGCAATGCCGACCAGTTTCAATATTTCGCATCTGAAGAAGGATTTGAAAAAACAGCGCAACGGGATAGTTTAAAAATTCATGATACCGGCGATTTTTCCCGAGGTGGCTTTATTCCTTTAATCGGATTTAACAATACGGTTACTAATTTTGCTTTTAAAAATGTGCAGGAAAGCATCAGTCCGGTGCTTCAGGTCAATGACGGGTTTGTGGTCATGCAGCTTATCGATAAGAACGATGAAGGTTACCGGCGATTGGATGAAAATCTGAAAGAAACAATTCGTAACAAGGTTCTACAAGAGAAAAAAATGGATGAATTGGTTGAGATGGCCAAATCAGCCTTAAAGCGTGCAAAAACTCTGGAGAATCTTGCAGAAAACGATTCGTTACTCACCATTCGCAGTACCGGCCAGGTGATGATCAGCAGCAATTACATTCCCGGCTTGGGGCGTGAAAAAGCGTTTGTTGCCGCTATGGGCGATTTGGAAGAAGGCGCACTTTCTGGCCCAATTGAAACCCGCCGTGGTATTACAATTGCAGAGCTGGAAAGCAAAATAACTGGCCTCGAAAGCGATTTTGATTCGGAAAAAGATCAGTTGAAAAAAGAACTATCGCAGGAAAAAGAGCAAGAAATTTCAAATAAATGGCTTTCGGCGATGAAAGAATCCGCAGATATTGAAGATTTCAGATAAGTCTTGTGCGTTATTGCCGAGATGAACGTAGAACGCCAGGCAATATGCTGAAAAACCCTGGATCGGATTAATATGAACTAAACTTCCAATGACGCATTTACGTTATTGGTCACCCTGAATTAATTTCAGGGTCTCAGATAAAGGGGAGCTGTTAGAGATGCTGAAACAAGTTACTAATGACAAAAT
>JANQGG010000044.1 GCA_028277445.1 Chloroherpetonaceae bacterium
CAAGTTACTAATGACAAAATTAGTGTTCCCTGAGCGTGCCGAAGGGAACATGATCTTCAAAATCGGCGCTTCGGCTACGCTCAGCACATGCATTTCGGCAGGCTCAATGCACGATTTTATTGTTGTCATTACCTGTTTGTTTATTGCCAAAAATTAACCCTCAGCATGACTAATACATGGTTTTACTTCTGGATGCCGGATTGTGTCCGCCATGACATTTGATACCCCGTGGCTTACCGCGGGGAGGTTCAGTGGATACTATAAATATAAATGATGCTTTGGCGCTAAGTGTTATTAAAAAAATAACTTAAGAAAATCACTTAGGAAAAACTTAGGAAATAGTTAGGTAAATCTTAGCCAAAAATTAGAATTTACTAAGGAAATTCATCTACTATTTTCGATTGTTAAAGTTGACTTTTGTTAGTTTTTGTTATATTAAACCAGTTCCCAATCGCAAACAATATGAAAAATTCCCTGATTACAAATTAAACCAATAATCGTTGCCCTGAACCTGTTCCGATACGATTTAAGATTATTCATTGTTGTAAAATGCAACGTCTGTTTTAAGCATGACGGATTTTTAAAGTCTGGCTGGTGGCCGGTTAAATTTAAGGCTTAGTTCAAGTCCCTAAAATTCAAGTTGTACATGTAGTTATTAGTTGTCTGTACCTTAAACTTTTCACGTTAAAAATGACTCATATAAAATAAACATAAAACCACAAAGGAGAATAAATCATGCCAGATCCATTCATCGGAGAAATCAGAGCGTTTGCGTTTGACTACCCGCCGTTAGGCTGGGAATTATGCTACGGGCAACTTTTATCTATAGGCGATTACTCGGCGCTTTATTCACTATTAGGAACGCGTTATGGCGGCAATGGTACCACGAATTTCGGTCTCCCTGATCTGCGAGGTCGGGCGGCTATCGGGTTCGGGCAAGGCCCGGGTTTGTATCCCTATCAAATGGGGAATATGGGTGGTTTGGAATTGGTTACGTTGCTGCCGCCTCAAATGCCTGCACATAACCATGCCTTGAATGCTGATGCGGAAGTTGGAACCAAAGTAAGCCCAGAAGACAACTTCTTTGCAGAAATTCCATTTGCTGGTGCAAAAGCTTATATCCCTGAAAGGAATAATGGTGTGGTGATGAATGAAGATACTATAGGGATGGCAGGCGGCAGTCAGCCGCATGAAAACCGATCACCGTATTTAGCCATTAACTTTTGTATTGCAACGGACGGTGAGTACCCACCACGGCATTAACCAGTGAGTGTTATTTTTAAAAACAATAAAGAATGGAGAATAACATGAAACATCGTTACAACATTCAAATGATTGCTGTGTTTATTGTAATGCTTGGATTTAGCTTGCCCAGCGTTAGCTATGCAACGGATTATATTGTTTCAGGAGCGGGTGACAATAATGCTAACGGGACTTATGTACCGGATGGCACTCACGGAGGTGAAACCCTTTATAGTAATACCAAAGGCAACGGTTATGTTATGTGGAGTTCTTCTGGCTGGTATTTCCTGGATACTGATCAAGATGAAAGCGATGCTTTGTATTATGAAGATACCGATAATGGAACTCCTTTGGGAAATTGGCAACTTTGGAGTGGACCTGCCCCAGCGCCAACCGTCACGGAAGGCGCCAGCGCCAGCGCGCCGAGCGTTTCCACAACAGCCGCGTCATCCATCAGTTCCACTTCAGCCACACTGGGCGGAAATGTCACGGATGATGGCGGCGCAAGCGTTACCGAACGCGGCGTGGTGTATTCTACTTCGGATAACACCCCTCAAATCGGTGAGGGCGGCGTAACGAAAGATGCGCATGCAGCAGGAGGAACCGGCGTGTTTTCAGAAAACATAAGCGGTTTTTCTACCGGCACATTGTATTATTTCCAGGCCTATGCCATTAATTCGGAAGGTACATCATACGGTGGGGTGCAAAACTTTACCACATTGGAACAGCCAACGGTGACCACGCAAGCAGTGAGCGGTATTACCACAACAACGGCAACCGGGAATGGTAATATCACCGATCTGGGCAATCCGAATCCAACTCAGCATGGGGTATGTTGGAATACTTCAGGCACGCCCACGGTTTCGGATAGTAAAACCGAAGAAGGTGCGGCATCGTCTACCGGAGCGTTTACCTCATCAATGACCGGGTTAAGTTCGGGAATCACGTATTATGTTCGCGCTTACGCAACAAATTCGGTTGGAACGAGCTATGGGTCGCAGCAAACCTTTACCACATTGGAACAACCAACGGTGACTACGCAAGCAGTGAGCGGTATTACCACAACAACGGCAACCGGGAATGGTAATATCACCGATCTGGGCAATCCGAATCCAACCCAGCATGGAGTATGTTGGAATACGACGGGCACGCCCACGGTTTCAGATAGTAAAACCGAAGAAGGCGCGGCATCGTCTACCGGAGCGTTTACGTCATCGATGACCGGATTAAGTTCGGGAATCACGTATTATGTTCGGGCGTATGCGACAAATTCAGTTGGAACGAGCTATGGGTCGCAAGAAAGCTTTATGACAGTGGTGCCCGATCCAACCGCACTCACGGCCACGACGGTAAGCCAAAGCCAGATCGATCTAACCTGGGATGGGACAAGTTCTCAGTTCCGAGTGTTGCAGAAACCCGATTCCTCATCAGCCGATGAA
>JANQGG010000054.1 GCA_028277445.1 Chloroherpetonaceae bacterium
ACAAGTTACTAATGACAAAATTAGTGTTCCCTGAGCGTGCCGAAGGGAACATGATCTTCAAAATCGGCATTTCGGCAGGCTCAATGCACGATTTTATTGTTGTCATTTCCAATTTGTTTATTGCTAAATATGAAAACTCAGCATGACTAGCCATTTTACTCGTCATTCTCTGTTTGTGTTTTTGGCTTCCATTGCCAAAAATTTTCATTCGGCATGACTTCAGGAACCCCGTCTGTTTGCAGCGGGGTAGTTCATTTTACCTCAAAAACAAATTAACTCGTGGCTAAAATTTTGGTGATTGTACATACCGAGCTGAAAGAGCGGTTAAAGCGCAAAGGGTTTTGGATCACAACCCTGTTGTTCCCGGTTATTTTTCTTGCGCCGTTTTTTATCGCCACACTGGGCTCGCCTGCAAACACACAAAACCAAAAGCTGCTGGTGGTTCATGATAAAACCTCCGAGCTCTTGCCGTCGGTGTTCAAAGAGCTTGAACGCGAACACCAATTTAAACCGGTGGTATTTAAAACCTACGATAGCGCCACATTAAAAAGGATCTACGATGATATTCGCCAAGGCATCTTTTGGGGGATGTTGGAGCTGAACAAAACCCCGGAAAATGGCCTTACCGTATCGCTTGTGTATTCAGGTTCGGTTTCATCCTATCAACAAGCCATGCTCAAACGATCGTTACAGGTGGCCGCATTGAATGTTGAACTGGAGAAAAAAGGCATCGTAGAGAAAAACGCATTCACATTCAGCGCTGAGCGTATTGAATCGGATACGCTGCGAAGTGATTTCAGTCAATTTATAGTGAGTTATTTTATGGGGCTCTTGATTTACATAACCATGCTGATCTATGGCATTCAGGTGATGAACGCGGTTATTTTTGAAAAATCGACACGCATTATGGAAATATTGATCTCATCTGTCACGCCGCTTGAACTCATGATCGGCAAAATCTGCGGGGTGGGTTTGGCGGCGCTGGTTCAATACGCAATATGGAGCCTGATGGTGATGGGTGTATTTTTCACAAGTGCATGGGTTGATGAAAGTTTCAGGATAATGATCCAGGCTGCCCTGCCGCTTGAACTGATCGGTTTTCTTCTGGTTTATTTTGTGTTGGGGTATTTGATGTATGCCAGCTTGTATGGGGCGATCGGGGCATTGGTGGAGCATCAGCAGGATGCGCAGTCGCTTCATTTTCCGGTTACATTTCTTGTCATTTTACCGGTGCTTATTCTTCCTCAGGTGATTTCAAATCCTCAGGCAACCTGGGTTAGCGTGTTATCGTTGATCCCGTTTTTTTCGCCCACATTAATGGTTTCAAGACTGGCTGCTGGGCAAATTGCATTGTGGGAAATACTATTGAGCCTTTCATTGTTGATCGCGGCATTTTTTGGGATCAGCGTTATAGCCGGAAAAATTTACCGGGTTGGCGTTTTGAGCTACGGGCAAAAACCAACATTGAAAACGCTGTTTCGGTATCTGAAACAGTAGCGTTCGAAAGATGATTTCAGGATTACTTAAACGCTACGCCAATTAAGTAATGATTACCGGAGAATGTATTTGTACCTGAAATTCTGGAGATGTAGTCAAAACTGACGCTAAACGATGAAGAAAACGAAAATTCAAATCCTAAAGAATATTGGCTGTAGGCTTCATCTCCCACAACAATCAGGTTACGATCATCGTCCAATCCAATGGGCGTAGCGGCATTTTCGGGGGAACTGATTCCACCGTAAGAGGTTTTCACCACAAATTCTTTGGCCATATATAAATTCAGTTCCAACGCATAATGCAATTGATTGTCAAACTCTCCGCCACGAAGCTGATAAGCAAGGTTCAGATAGAGCTTTGCCGGCGAATCGAGCATGTAAAAATCAAACTGATTGAGCGATCGAAGTTCATAGTCCATAAACCCGGTTCCGGTGGGCACATCAGATGTTACATCGCCCGTTGGTAATTTTACACCGAGCTGCAATCCTGAGTATAGCGGGCCAAAGGTTGATTTTGCTTTTAAAAGACCGATTCGCCCCGAAATCCAAAGATCGCTAAAGTCATCGGAATCGATGGTAACATTGCGTTTCGGGTCGGAAGGTCGCACGAAAAGATCAATATAGTTAACGGTAAATGTTCGGTAGCCAATATCAACAATCAGCGTTACCCAATCCTCCATAGCCTTTTCATAATGAAAATGCACCGAAGTTTCACGAATACGGGCCTCACTGACATCGGCCGTGCTGAACAATTCGCGTGTTTCGCCATTTGAGTTGAACTCCGTGGTACTTGAAAAAATCGATGTGCTGATGGAAAAGTACCCGATCTCTTCCGGGTATGGTAATACTCTGGATGCGGCTCTAAAGCGAGGTGTATCGGCATGGAGCACAGGCGCTAAAAGCGTCCATGCAAATAAACCCATCAAAAAAAGTATTGGCTTGCAATGTTGCATATCATCAATGAATTGAATTTCTGGGCAAAATATACAGAAGCGTTGCATTGATGGCAACCCAAATTTGATCTATCGTTAAAAAAGCAGGTTGTTTTTCTTTTCCCAATGACGAATTTTTCCTGTGCTGGCGAATGTGGCTTCAAAAACAAGGGGTTGCAACCCCTTGTTAAGCTGATACTCATGCGTCATTGTAGTACAGCGAAGAAGCAATCCAGACGCATTTTCTGGATCGCCGCACGCCTTACAGGCGTTGCTGCTGCTAATGACGAGTTAGCAAATGAGTTAATATTAGCATATTTTTCCACCTCCGGCTTCTTCGAAGCCACCTCCGCCAGCGGAGGATAGTTTATTGAAGTCACAAATTCTAATACCGAATTGTGTTTTATTATCCCTCTCTCTGAGAGGGTGGCCGAAAGGCCGGGAGAGGAAAAATTCGTCGTTAAAATATTTGTGTTTTGTTCTTCAAAATGCCCGATTGCTAATGACGAGGTTTTGTTAAGCTAAAGGCAGTTTGGCGTTTGATTTTCTGAAGCAGCCCCTGATATAGTCAACTCATATAAGGACAATCGTATCAAACCGCTGCAACAGAATTCATTTGTAAGCAGCTCATTGCTTTTATAAATTTAATATCAAAAAATATCCCCGAAATTTAGTTTAAACCGTTAGGTCTTTTAAATTCAAAAAAACCGCTGTTTAGGGGTAGAGATTGAGTGAATACACGATATCAGAATAACCTATGCCAATCCGTGTGGTTCATAATAAGCAACTTGGTATCATCGAAGTGAATGCGTTTGGCGCTCTTCTTCGAAGTGAGATGGAGCAAGCCAATGTTGAAATACTGAGGATTCATGACGAAGAAGGCGTCGAAAAAATCCTCGGCGACGCTACAAAGGTTGAAAAAATACCAAGTACAACGGATAGTTATGTTATTTGGAGTGTTTTTCCAAAATGTTTTCGGCATGCGATCGTAGTCCGCAAGTCGGATCCCGCAAGCAGGGATGCGCGGTTTGTGGAAGATGTGGGTGTTAATCGCGGACAAAATCTAAAGTTTTTCGAGACCAGAGAAGAGGCACTTCGTTGGCTGTTCGAAAAATGATCGAACACACATTTTGCCATGAATTAAGTTTTCTTTTATGAACAATGTAGTACTGGTTTGTGAAAACCTATTTTAGGGCGAGTTACAAGCAGCGCTGCTCTTTCCTGGTCGAGCTTGTTGACAGGGTTTAGTACAATTATTATGATTCACCACCCAAATAACAAAATTGAAGAATAACGAATCAATAAAGATTGTTCATGGTATTCCTGAATCCATGCGAGAGAGCGCTGCAGAGCTTTACGACGAAGCTTTCGGCGCTAAGTTTGCCCTGGCAATTTCTTCAAAGACATGCCGGCTTAGTTTACTTGCAAAATCATTGAACCTGCCATTCGCATTCGCGGCGATTGAAGGTGAGAAACTTCTGGCTCTTGCTGGTTATAAAACAGACGCCGGTTCATTCACCGGCGGCATAACCTTCTCTAATCTTATAAAGCACATCGGTGCAATTCGTGGCATCAAGGCTGCAGTGGTTTTTTCCCTCTATGAGCGATCTTTTACACCAGGTGAGCTTCTGATGGATGGTATTGTTGTTGATTCATCACGGCGAGGAGAAGGCATCGGAAGTCAGCTATTAGCGAAACTGTGTTCTTTTGCCAAAGCGAATGAGTATGCAAATGTTCGGCTTGATGTAATAGACGCCAATCCTTCTGCACGCCGAATGTATGAGCGTAATGGCTTTGTGCCAACCAAAACGGAACATTTTGAATATCTACGGTGGTTTCTGGGATTCGGAGCTTCAACCACGCTTCTGCGCAAGGTTTAGTGTAGCGAGTAATAATGAACTAAATTGAAAATATCAATGAACACATAGGCTTATAGATTGCCTCTCAATATTAGCTGCTCTTGGATATTGCAAAAAACGGTTTTTTTCTGTAGGTTTTGCGCTGCTTTCAGGTATAATTCTCTGTAAGGAAAAACGAATCAAAAAAACCAAACATGGCGGGACGCTTCTGTAAACAAATACTTAAATCAGCAATTTTTCTTGGTGTGACATCAGTGGTGATTTCGGGTTGCGGTGGGAATTTATCACAATTGCCCGTTGCCGAAATCAAGCAGCAAAACTGGCGCTATACCGTTACTTTGGATGAATTTGAACAAAAGTTTCGGGAAGGACTTCCCGATAGCGTGGTTTCAATGAATGATTCCCTTGCTCAGTACCGGGATTTTCTAAGCCGCTATATTGATTACCGATTAAAAGTTAAAGATGCGTTTGATAAAGGTTATGATAAAAAATCCGAACTGATTCGGGAGTACAATACCTATCGCAGACAGCTGGCCGAGCCTTATTTGATGGAAAAAGAAGTGATTGAAAAAAACCTTCGAGAGCTTTATGAAAAGCAAAAAGAAGAGATCAGGGCCGCACACATTTTAGCGCTGGTTCCGAAAAATGCCAAACCGGCCGATACCCTGAAAGCGTATCAAAAAATACAGCGTGCAAAAGCGTTGCTTGTAACAAATAACGCCCCGTTTGATTCCATTGCATTGGCGTTTTCCGACGATCCCAGCGTAAAACGAAATAAGGGTGAATTAGGCTATTTTTCCGGCGGTATGATGGTGCATCAGTTCGAAGATGCGGC
The DNA here is from genome assembly GCA_028277445.1 of Chloroherpetonaceae bacterium. Classification (GTDB taxonomy): domain Bacteria; phylum Bacteroidota; class Chlorobiia; order Chlorobiales; family Chloroherpetonaceae; genus JANQGG01. The sequence continues at coordinate 5,123 of JANQGG010000054.1, forward strand.
TTATCAAGGTAGAGCTGGTGAAGTATTGGGGCCAATCCGAACCCGGTATGGGTATCATTTGATCAAGATAAAAGATCGCCGCAAACGCACGCTTCCCATCCGTGCTTCTCACATTATGGTTAGCGTTCCAAAAAATCCCACGCCCGAAGACACGTTGAAAGCCTACCAATCCATAAAGGGTATATTGAGCCGCTTGAAAAACGGCGAGCAGTTTGTTGAGCTGGCCAGGCAATTTTCCGACGATAAAACCTCCGGGAAACGAGGCGGCGATTTAGGCTTTTTTGGTTTGAATCGTATGGTGAAGCCGTTTGAAAATGCCGCGTTCGCACTGAAAAATATCGGCGATCTCTCACCCATTGTCCGCTCACCGTTTGGCTATCATATCATCAGGCTGGAAGATCGCCAAGTGGCAAAATCGTATGAAGAAAGCAAAGAGAGTTTGAAACGACTGTTCAAACGAAACAAAGAAAAGGTAAGGCATGAAAATCGTAAGCTGGTTGATCTCCTGAAAAAACGCTACCGGTTCAAAGCCTATCCAGAAGCTCTAGCTGCCGTCGAGAGTAAGTTGGATAGCAGCGCAACGTATGGTTTATTGGAAAGTTTAAATCAAAACCAGTTGCAACAGACCGTCATGGCGTTTGCCGAAAAAGAATCCTACACATTGGATACCCTAGTGAGATTTTTAAAACGATCGGGAAGCGGCAAGCGAAAGCTCACCCGCGAAAACTATGATATACTGAAATCGGAGTTTGAGGAATCCATCATAAAATCGTATGAAATTTCCAAGCTGGATAGCCGATACCCTGAGTTTGCATCCCTGATGAAAAATTATAAGGAAGGCATTCTGCTCTATAAAATTTCAGAAGATATGGTCTGGAGTAGAACCCAGGTTAGTGATTCGTTAGCAAGAGCCTATTACGAGGATCATCAAAATGACTACAGATTTAGCCCAAGGATTGAAGTTTCCCACATCTCGTTAGCAAATGATTCCCTGGCTGGTGATCTTTATGAAGAGCTTACCGAAAACATTCGTGTCAGGGATAAGCTGACCAAACGAGAAGTTTATAAGAAAAAACGAAGCCTTAAGCGTAAGCTAAGAAAGCTTCGCTACAAAAAAGATAACGCATCTAAAATGAAGCGAGTGAGGCTGAAAAAAGAGCTTGAAGCGCTAAAAGTAGATGTAAACCCCAGGTCTTATGAAGACTTATCAGCCATCTATTCGGGGAGATCTGATTTAATAACGCCGCTGGAGACTGAAAAATTTGAAAAAGGTGAGCGCGATTATTTGGATCGGTGTTTTACATTGAACGAAGCCGCAATTTTAGCGCCGGTTAAAGTTGGAAACACCTACCGTATTTACAGGTTGGAAAAAAAGTTGCCTGCCATGAACAAAAGTTTTGATGAAGCCAAATCGGAGATTTTTTCACATCTTCAGGAACTATTGACTGAGCAATTTGAAAAGGATTGGGTGAGCAGGCTTCGCCAAAAATCAGAAATCAATATTTATTTGGAAAATCTTAATTATGCGTTTCAGCCCAAGTCATAAAAAGAGCAGTATAATCTGGAATTGGTTAAAAAAAACACCGATTGTTGCTGTAGGCGTCCTCGTAAGCCTCTCATTTTGGAATGTTGGTTGCAAAAAAGAGATTGATAGCCCCGTTATTCGCACCATCGGCCAAACCCATTTAACCCAGGCCGAATTGGATTTTTCAACCCAATATGCAAAAGGTGAAGATCGGGATGTGGCCGAATCGCTTTACATTGAAGATTGGGAAAAAAATGCGGCGTTGTACGAACTGGCTATGCAGGAAGGTTGGCAAGAAACCAACGAAGCGCTCATCTTAATTGAAAAAGCGCGCCGACAAATCGTAGTGAACCGGTTTTTGGAAGAAAAACTTGAAACGGCTAAAAACGCCGGGAAATTCAATACAGATTCTGTGGAAGTCAAGCAATATTATGAGACGCACCAAGCGGAATTTGTGTTCAAAGAACCTCAGTACAAATTGCTCAGGCTTTACAGCGCAGCGAAGGATTCGGCCACAAAACTCATGCGACTGCTCTACCGTCGCGATGGCGTAAAACGTGCAACCGATAGAATTAACACAGCCGCGCCAACGCTTACTGAGCTAAACCAAAATTCCATTGAACGTTCAAAGCGCTATATTAAAGGAAGCAAACTGCATTTGGAAAACAAAACATTACGATCGCTCTTAAAGCAAATGCGCGCCGGTACAACTTCGCCGGTGGTTAAAATTCACGATTCTCTGTTTTGTGTGATGTATCTAGATGCTATGATCGAGGAGGGCACGGCCATGTCGTTAGAGAACGCGTATTCCCAAATTAATGATCGCTTGGAATTTAAAAAGCAATCGGCCTTTATGGATCAACTTGAGCTGAAAGCACGTGAAGCGGTTAAATAATAATTTTAAACAGATATGTTGAACAAGTCATTTTTAGGTAATTTCACCCTCATTCTCTTGCTGGTAGTGTCTAAACCGTTAATGGGGCAGGTTTTGGATAAAGTGGCGGCTGTGGTTGGCGATGAAATTGTCCTGAAATCCGACGTGGATAATCAAGCGTTGCTTTTTGCTTATCAAAACCAGATGCCTCAAAACGACCCGCGAATTTGGGATCAGGTCTTTAAAGCCATGATCAATCAAAAAATCTTGCTCACAAAAGCCAAACTCGATAGCATTCAGATTAATTATGAGCAAGTGGATCAAATTGTTGAAGAGCGGATCAATTTTTTAAAGGCACGATTAAACACGATTGAATCCATCGAAGAAACGTTTGGAAAGTCGATTGGCAGAATTCGGCTGGATTTGAGGGAAGAAATTAAATCGCAGCGATTGGTTGAAACGCTCCAGCAAAAGAAAATTTCAAAAGTTACGATTTCTAATGAAGAAGTGGTGGCCTTCTACAATACCTATAAAGATTCCCTGCCTTCAATTCCTACGGAAGCCGAAGTGGCCCATATTGTGGTTCGGCCAAAAGTGGATAGCCTGGCAAAACACTCGGCATTAGAACAAATCAACGCCATTAAAGTGCGCCTGGAAAACGGAGAGGATTTTGAAGCGCTTGCAAAAGAACTTTCTCAAGACCCCGGTTCGGCGTATTTAGGCGGCGACCTCGGGTATGTGCGCCGGGGTGAATTTGTACGCCGGTTCGAAGAAGTGGCATTTGCGTTAAAAGACGGCGAAGTTTCGGGGATTGTTGAAACCGAATTTGGGTTTCATATCATCAAATTAATCGCACGCAAAGGCGAAACCATTCGGGTGCGACATATTTTAATTCAGTTCGATAAAACCAAATTGAATGATCAGTCGGCGATAACAATGCTTAACGATGCTCGTGAAAAAATCCTCAACGGAGAGGTGAGTTTTGAGAGCATGGCCCGCCGAATATCGGAAGATGAGACCTCCAAAAACAAAGGCGGATATATTGTTTCACCAAAAACAGGTTTAAAGCGAATTGCGTTGTCTGAAATGCTTCCCGAGCTTCGTACGATGATCGGCGATCTTAAACCCGGCGAGATATCAACGCCTCAAAAAATCAGTATTGGCGATTCTTATGCGTATGCCATTGTAAAACTGAACTACCTTGCACTGGAGCACCAGATTAACTTGAGCCAGGACTACGCAAAAATCCGTAACATTGCGCTTAAGAAAAAACAAGCCGAGGTGTTTGAAAAATGGGTGAAAACCCTTAAAGAAGGCATTTATATTGATGTGAGGATTTAAGAATCGGGTATTATTAACCCGATGTTTTTATAATAGTATTATTTTTTTTCCTGAGTTGTTTGCCAAGCAGCTTGGAGCCTGCCGAAGCACTAACGAATGGGTATATAAACTGCAAAATCGGTACTTCGTTATGCTCAGCACAAGCATTTGGCTACGCTCAATGACCGATTTTTTTTTCGACCTTTATCAAAATTTTCAGTTGAATTAAAATTATAGAAATCGCCAATTGTGCTGATTCCTAAGACATACATACCAGATTAATAATAACTAAACAATAATAAAATGGATTTAGAAAAAATCATGAATGGCTTGCAAGAAGAGCTGATGCGTGCATTGCAGGATATGGCAACTGCCAAAAACCTGGATGATCGCCAGGCTTTATCTGAAATTGTCAGTAACATCAGCGATTCCATGGGTGTATTTTTGGAAGCCGCCGCTGCTTATGATGATTTTGATGATGATTTTTACGACGAAGATGAAGAGATATAGCCCTCTGTACTGATTCCACAAATTTCTTCCCGTGCCACTTAAGCCTTATTTAAGCTGGCCTGATCTTCTTTTTGGTCTTCTACTCTGGAAGTGGGATTTGAGCTTTCGTTTAAAATGTTGTAATATCTATCAAAGTTTTGCCCTCGTTACACTATGATAGGCTAAAACCATGTCCTTATCCCAACTGTTTTCACTTGCTGATAAATCCCCTCAAACCAGAGCGTTAAGCGTTACGCTTGTCACCATATTTTTTATTGGCATCATTACCGGGTTGGGTTTTCTAAACTCGTTGGAGCTGAAAACCTTGGATGTCAGGCAGGTTAGCGCAGAGCGATCAACTCTGCCCGATAGCGCCATTGTGTTGCTGGCCATTGATCAGAACAGTTTGGATTTTTTTGAAGAGCAAGGCGTGCCCTGGCCCTGGCCAAGGGAATTTTACGGCGTCCTTGTCAGCTTTCTTTCGGAAGCCGGCGTTAAAGCCATCGCTTTTGATCTTGATTTTTCAAGCAAGGGCTTGGATAGGCAGGAAAGCTCAGGTGAGGAATCCGATTTTCAATTTGCCGAAGCCATGCAAGACGCCAATCGAGTCATTTTAACGGCGCATTTATCCGTTAAAGACACAGGCGATCAATCCGGAGCAAGCATTTTACCCCGGCATACATTTAATCATAAATCGTTACCCTTAAATCAAGAGACCTATAACCGCGCCAGCGCGCCCATAGAGATGTTTCAATCGACCGCATCCCGGCTTGGTGTGGTGAATTTTGAAGCCGATGAAGATGGCGTGGCGCGTAAAATCCCATTACTGTATTCTTTTAACAACGCCTATTTGCCACAATTCGCTTTTGCCATATACGAACAGGTCTCAAAATACGCCGGCATTGACCCGGAGTCCAAACTATCAGAATTGCCTTTAAATGACCGCGGTGAAGCGCTCATTAAATGGTATGGCCGATCGGGTTCGGAGGGCGTTTTCCCATACTTATCTGCGGCATCGGTTTTAGTATCGTCGTTTAAGTTTATGGGAGGGGTTGAGCCCGATATAAAGCCGGACTATTTCAAAGATAAACATGTGATCGTTGGCGCAACAGCGGCAGGATTATGGGATTACAAACCCACGCCGTTTTCTTCCCTTGAACCTTGCCCCGGAATGGAAATTCACGCCACCATTCTGAGCAATTTGCTCAACGACGATTTTATAAAATATTACCCCAAATGGCTGGAGTTTTTGTTGATCGTATTAATAGCTTTTGTGGTATCCCAGGCTTTTTTCCATATCCGACGGCTTGAAATAGCATCCGTATTGATCCTTGTTCTTTTGGTAGGGTTTGTGGCCGCATCGTATTGGGTTTTTATCACGTTTAATTATTGGGTTCCGGTAGTTGCCCCGTTAAGCGCGTTAGGGTTATCGTTACTTTTATCAGCAATGTTTAGCTATGCTACGGAAGGAAAGCAGAAACGTGAATTAAGGCGGATTTTTTCCAGGTATTTAAGTCCGCAGGTTATTGAAGAAGTTGTTGAACGCGCCGATGAAATTGAGCTTGGTGGAAAAGAAGTTCAGGCAACCGTGTTTTTTTCGGACATCAAAGGTTTTACATCAATTTCGGAAAACCTACCCCCAAAACAGCTTGTATCGTATTTGAATGAGTATTTATCGCTAGGATCGGACATTCTGCAACGGCATGGGGCTATGATAGATAAATACATTGGCGATGCCATTATGGCGTTATTTGGCGCACCGGTTACCGCAAATGATCATGCGAAAAATGCCTGCCTGGCAGCGTTGGAAATGCAGGATTACCTGACAAAGTTTTACCAGGCGCAACAAACCGATGAGTTACCTGAGTTTATAACGCGAATCGGTTTGCACTCAGGCACGATGGTTATCGGGCATATCGGTTCAAACAGTCGCTCCGATTATACGGCAATTGGCGATACGGTTAATACCGCTTCCAGGCTTGAAGGCGTCAATAAGCAATTCGGCACAAACATCATCATTAGTGAATCAACGTACGAACAGGCCAAAAATTTTGTGGAAGTTCGTGAGTTGGATTCTATTCGCGTTAAAGGCCGTCACAAACCCATTTCAATTTTTGAATTAATGGCAAAAAAAGGGGAAATAACCCCACAAAACGAACGGAAACGCACTCGCTTTGCCGATGGATTAAACCTATATCGCGCCAAAGCGTTTCATGATGCACAAAGTGTGTTTAAGTCCATTTTAGAGGAAAATCCGGGGGATGGCCCGTCTCAAACGTATGTATCACGGTGTGAGACATTGGCTCAACAAACGCTTCCAGAGCGCTGGGATGGCGTTTTTACCTTAACCACAAAGTAATGTAAAGATGAAAAAAACGATTAAAGTACTTGTTGCTCTCCTGCTTGTATGCGCAATTCCGTTTTCGCTCATCGCCCAGGAGGGATTTACCAAGCGAAGTCTTAATTACATTCGCAGCGGACCGGGTATTTATTTTCAGTTAAAAGATAAGCTTTTAAGGAATCAAAAAGTTACCATACTTGAAGAGAAGAAGAATTGGGTGAAAGTACGATATGACAAATCGGAAGTGGGCTGGATGTCAAAAAACTCACTATCTATGATTCGGAGTAAACGCAGCTATGCCGACCGTTTCCTGAATGTTACGGCGTCTAAAAAAGTCTCCCGAATCGGCATGTCGGCTGCGGTTAAAGCATTCGGTGAAAAAATAGGACGCGTTGAAGACCGGGAGTTGGATCGTATTGTGGATCAGATGCACAGTGGCTTCAGCCAGTCGGATTACGAGCGATTTAAATTGCCGTTGGAAAAGCATTTGAAACGTAGCCGGGGAAGTTCGGTGTATCGAATGGAGTTGAAATTACAGCCCAAGTCCGATATTCTTTCTCAATCCAATATGGGCGCGGCCATAGCGGCAAAGATCATCAATCATTATGGCTTGGTGGATGATGCAAGGCTTAGTGAATATCTGAATCTCATGAGCGCTGCGCTGACAGAACATACCCGATTCTACGATATCCCGTTTTATGTGTTCATCCTCGATTCGGAAGAGCTTAATGGATTTGCCTGTCCGGGTGGATTTATTTGTATTACCAAGGGTTTGATTGAATCCTGTTCGGATGAGTCTGAACTGGCCGCGGTTATCGCACACGAAATGGGGCACATTCTTCTCGGACATGGCGCGCATGAAATGGAAAAGCGTAAGCCTCAGATTAAAGCTGAGTCGGCATTTGCAGAATTGGATCAGGAAACCGACGGTTATTCCGAAGATGAGCACGAAATGGATGAGATGATCATGGATATGTACGATCGCATTGTTCGCAAGCGATTGCTTAAGTATGAGTTTGAAGCCGATAACATTTCAGCCGTGATCCTCGCTAATGCGGGCTACGATGCCGAAGCCATTATTCGAATGATCCAAACCATGAATCTGAACCAGGCTGATAAGCCCGATCATTATGAATTTGATTCCGAGTTCTTTTCGCCCGATGAAATGCATCTGCGTTTAAACCAGGTATCTTATTTTGTAAAATCAAATTATGCCGCTTTAACCAAAGGGCTTCGATTGCAGAAGCGTTTTGAAGTGATGGTGAAATAACGCCAACGATCACGGCTTAAATCAGTACGGATTGATTTTGTGGCGCTCAGTTTAAGACCTCTTGCAACGCCCGGCCATCATATTGGGTTGATGCATTTGGCGAAAGCTTTAACAAATGATGAAGGGTTGGCGCAATGTCTGCCGGCGAGCAGGAGTCGTCATAATCCCCCGCTTTAATGCCCTGCCCGAAAAGAAGTAGCGGAACATGGCGGTCGTAATCGTGCGGCGTTCCATGGGATGTACCGGTTTGTTTTGAAATAATCACATGAGGTTTATAGACAATATAAATATCGCCATTACGGTTTGGGTGATATGAATTCAAGACAAGCTTACCGATACCGCTCAATCCGCCTAAAACCAGATCCGAACGTGTAAAAACTTCCGAGACATAACTGAGCTGTTTGGTTTGTTTGGCGACAAACGACTCAATTTCTGCGGTGTAAAGATCGTCTTCTTCAATAATCTGATGATTGAGCAATATTTCGTTTTTTGAAAAGTATTGAATGATTTTAGGGTAACGCTCCTCAACAAAAATTTTTAGGGAATCTATCACTTCGTCGCTATTTAGGCGGCGGCCATCGTCCATAAACTCAGGGAGCGGACACACACCGTGATCGGCTGTCAAGACAATCAAACAGCTATCCAGGCCGATAACAGAATCGATGTAAAGAAACAGATCGTCCAATTGACGATCTAATCGAACCGTCATATCCTGTATTTCCTGACTCATTGGCCCGAAAATGTGACCGCAATAATCCAGTGACGAATACGATACGGTTAAGAGATCGGTAACATTTCGCTGACCTAATTGTTCATGTAAAATGGTTTCTTTAGCCAGTTTGGTGGTTAAATCGTCGCCGAACGGTGTGGGAAGAATGGCATCAAATCGCCGGGAGTTTCGAAGCCTTGGATCATTTAATGTTGATATATCCTGAATCAAATGGGGAAATGTTCGGGTTTTTTCGCCCGGTATCATCCCTTCGCCATAAACATCATCAACCATGTCGTAGTTTTTATCGGGAAGCAGTTTATTCCAGGTTTTCCCTAAATACGACTCAGGGTGGCTTTTATCATTAAAAGCTTTAAGCCACAGAGGAAGTTTACCTTTTGGGTAATAGTATGAACTGGATATCCATTTGCCGCTTCCGGCGTCAAACCAATAAGCAGCATCGGCCTTGTGCCCTACCGGCAATATTGCACCACGATCCTTAATGGCAAGCCCGATGACTTTGCTTTTTGGAGAATCGGCTTTAAGATGATCGCCTAAAGTTTGTACCAGGAGGTTTTTGGGTGAGCGCATCCCGTATTTTGTTTTGCTATATTCCCCAACCGGCTTAGCAGTACTGTCTTCAACACAATACATAAACCGATTCTCTGATCGGACGAACCAGTTATTGGTGACAATGCCGGACTTTGCCGGAAAGCAGCCGGAGAGAAACGTGGCGTGCCCCGGGCCTGTGTTTGTAGCGCTGTGCTCATAGCGGCAGTTCTTAAATGAAGCGCCCAGTTTTTTAAGCTTTCGAAACCCGCCGCTTTTTTCACCAACCGGCAAAAACATCCTTTCAAACCGATCAAGGTAATCGTAACGAAGCTGATCGACGACAATGCCTACAATGAGCTTGTATTTGGGGTTAGCCTTATTATGATTTTGTTGGGCAACGGCTGTGCTAAAAAAGGAGAAACCAGATATGAATAAACCAAGAAGAAAGAATGCCAAAGTCTTGAAATATTGCATAAAGACTGAGGTTTTATGGTTTTTAAGAATTAGACGTCCAAACGGCGTACATATTTTGCATTCGTTTCAATAAACACTCGACGTGGTTCAACCTGGTCGCCCATCAGGGTTGAAAATATTTTATCGGCCTCCATAGCATTTTCAATCGTTACCTGTTGCAAGGTTCTGGTTTCAGGGTCCATGGTTGTGCTCCAGAGCTGCTCCGGGTTCATTTCACCCAAACCTTTATAGCGCTGGACATTCACATTATCCTTGCCTTTTGATTCATACTCTTTGATGATGTCATCGCGCTCGTCATCATCCCAGGCATAAGCCGATTTCTTACCGCTTTTTACTAAATACAGCGGCGGCTGGGCAATATAAATGCGTCCGGATTCAACAAGGTTGCGCATGTACCTGAATAAAAACGTGAGCAGCAAAGTTCGAATATGTGCGCCATCCACGTCGGCATCCGTCATTAAAATAATTTTGCCATACCTGAGCTTATCGGCGTCGAATTCGTCATCGCCAATACTCGTACCAAGCGCCATAATAATGGTTCGAATTTCTTCGTTTTCAAGCATTTTATTCAAACGTGATTTCTCCACATTCAGGATTTTACCTTTTAACGGTAAAATAGCCTGAAAACGACGATCGCGGCCTTGTTTGGCGCTGCCGCCGGCCGAATCACCCTCTACAATGTAAAGCTCACAATGCTCGGGATCGTTGATTGAACAGTCGGCAAGTTTTCCCGGAAGAGAGGACGATTCAAGCGCCGATTTTCGGCGGGTTAAATCTTTTGCTTTACGAGCGGCATCTCGCGAAACTGCGGCGCTCATAACTTTTTCAAGGATAATCTTCAGCTCACCCGGATGGCTTTCGATATGCTCGGAAAGCCTTTCATTAACCAGGCTTTCAACAATGCTTTGCGTTTCGGAGTTGCCCAGTTTGGTTTTGGTTTGGCCTTCAAACTGAGGTTCGGGCACTTTAACTGAAATTACCGCTGTAAGTCCTTCTCTGAAATCTTCGCCGGTTAAGGAAAGCTTAAAATTTTTAAACAGGTCGTTTTTTTGCCCGTAGTAATTCAATGTTCGGGTCAATGCTTTTCGAAACCCGGTAACATGCGTGCCGCCTTCGTGAGTATTAATATTATTGACATAGCTGAATATGTTTTCCTGATACATGTCGTTGTATTGAAACGCTATTTCAACAATTGTTCCTTCTCGCTCGGCTTCAAAGTAAATCGGGGCTTTAATGAGGCTCATCCGGGATGAATCCATGAATGTCACAAACTCGCGTATGCCGCCCTCGAAATGATACGTGTCTTCCCTGCCATCTCGTTCATCTTTAACATGAATGGTAAGATTTCTATTTAAATACGCTAATTCGCGCATACGGTCGGCTATAGTATCATAACGGTATTCGCAAGATTTAAAAATCGATCTATCCGGCAAAAATGTCGTTTTTGTTCCTTTTTCTTTTGTTTTGCCAATGACTTTGACTGTTGATTGAGGGATACCTTTTTCATATCGCTGATGGTGGATTTTTCCATCACGGTAAACTTCAACTTCGCACCATTCCGATAATGCATTAACCACCGAAGCGCCCACGCCATGAAGACCGCCGGAAACTTTGTAAGCCCCTTTATCGAATTTGCCTCCGGCGCCAATGACGGTCATAACCAGTTCCAATGCTGATTTCTTTTTCGTAGGATGGATATCGGTTGGAATACCCCTACCTTTATCTCTGACCGTAACGCTGCCATCATGATTTAAAGAGATGAATATGTAGTCGTTGTATCCACCTAAAGCTTCATCTACGGAATTATCCGTGATTTCATAGACCAAGTGGTGCAACCCTCTTGAGCTAACATCGCCAATATACATCGCCGGCCTGCGTCGGACGTGTTCAATTCCATCAAGAACCTGAATATTGGAAGCACCATAATCTGTGGTTTGATCGGGAGCATTCGCTTCTAACATAAACGTGATAAACTGTGAAAATTAATTATGAAATGTAAATGCTTTGTGCAGAAGTATAGAGCTGAAGACACACTCATTTCTATTGCTTTAAGCTTGATAATTTAAGCAATTTTTTCCAGAAATACGATTTTTACTCCTAAGGCCGCTTAAAAAAACAAAAGCATTAATTGCTAAAAATTGACTATTATAAGTTGTTGATTTTATTGGTCCATAAATGCATAACTGACATATAAATTGTAATCCCAGAAAAACTATTTAATGAAAACGTTAACCATCCGTGATGATTAACATAAGTTTCGTCGGTTCTCACTCCTTATTGAGTTCGGCATTTATTATTGCGTTAGCTGAAGCAGAAATTAATGTCATATACCAATCAAAACCCTTCAAACCGCTAATCAATACCAACGTAGCTGCCTCGTTTTGGATACTTGAAAATGAAGCGGATTACCAAGCCCTGATCAATATCATATCAACAGGAAAATTATTTCCCATTGTAGTTGCAAAACCCAAGCATGAGTTGCTAGCTATAGAAGCTGTAAAGCAAGGGGCTGGAGATTATGTGTTAACCACTTGGCAACATCGATTTGAGTTAATGTTGGATAAGCTGAAGTTAAGGATTAAGTCACAATCAGCAATTTCAGAAAATCATTCCACGCCTTCCGAGCATTTCCATCCCTTTGATGCGGTCATAAAAAATATTTATGAAGGGGCTTTGATCGGTGATTTTAGTGGAAACGTACTTCATTGTAACAACATTTTTACTGAGTTGCTCGGATACCCGCGTCATGAATTGGTCGGTCAAGCATTATTAAACTTTGTTACCCAAAGCGATAAAAATCAAGTTGAAGAATCTTTTAAGACCTTGAAAGAAAAAGGTTTAAGCATATGTTCGCTAACATTTAAAAAAAACGATGGATCGGATGTTTCTCTTGAACTCACAAGCTTTTTGTTTGGTGAAGGTTTTGAGCAAAAGTTTTTTTCAGTCGTCCGAAATCTGACCACCCAACAACGTATTGAAAATGAGCATCGGAATACTGAAAAGATTTATAAGATGCTTGCTGAAAATGCAACTGATGTTATTGCCACGTTCGACAAAAGTTTAAACATTACTTATGTCAGCCCGTCGGTTAAAGAACTGCTTGGTTATACCCCTGATGAAGTTAAAATGATGGGATTGACCACAATTTTATCGCCTGAAATCTATGAGAAGATGGTTTCATTATACAAAGCGCGGTTAAAAAAAATGAGATTGGGAGAGGATTGGCAGTATAAAAATCAAATACAGATAGAAATAAAACACAAAAATGGCAACACGATTCCAGTTGAATACATTTCAAATCCGATAGTAAGCGAGCAAGGTGAGTTCATCGGTATGTTGGCAAATGCAAGAGATATTACGGAGCGAAAACAAGCTGAAGCTGCGCTAAAGGTATCCGAAAAGCGTTTTTCCGCAATATTTCATGCCAGTCCTGAGCCAATGATTATAACTCGTATAAAGGATGGTTTGATCTGGGACGTTAACCAGGCATTTTTGAATATTCTCAAGTATCAGAGAGATGAAGTTGTCGGCAAATCAACATTAGATATAAATTTGTGGCCTACGCCCGAAGATCGAAAGAGTTATTTAAAGAGACTTTTAGGTCATGGAAGAGTTCAAAATCTTGAGCTAAAATATATGAACCGATTCGGTGGGTATCATTACGGGATAACCTCTTCTGAAATTATAACAATTGATGATGAAGAGTATGTAATCACAGTCAGCCGCGATGTTACCCAGCGAAAGAAAAATGAAGAAAAGCTTTTTTTTCAAGCTATGATTCTAAATCAGGTTCGCAATGCGGTGTGTGTCACTAATTTGCAGCATCAGGTGATTTATTGGAATAAATTTTCTGAAGATTGCTATGGATGGGCTCAATGCGAAGTTCTCGATAAAAACGTTTTTGACTTTCTAATTCCTAAAAATGAACATGAAAAACATAGAGAAATTTTTGAGGATGTGTTGAATACCGGTTTTTGGGAAGGTGAAAGTTTCTTGTTTAGAAAAGATAAAACGCGGTTTTATTGTTTTAGTACCATCACATTATTGCAGGATTCGGATAATCGTGTGCAAGGGTTTATTAGCGTAAGTACGGACATCAGTGAACGAAAATTATTGGAAAAACAGCTTGGCCAGGCCCAAAAAATGGAGGCGCTGGGGCGGCTTACCGGTGGCGTTGCCCACGATTTTAACAATTTACTATTGGCAATTTTGGGAAGTGTGGAATTAATGAAAATCAAAGCCGGAGATGCGCCACAATTAACCAAACACTTAAATCGCATACACTCGTCGGCCAAGCGCGGCGCGGATTTAACACGAAAACTTCTCACATTTTCCAGGCAGGAAAAGGGCTCGGAAAAACCCATTGATGTGAATCACGCTATCCGCACCGTTATTGAGATCATTGAGCATACCATTGATCGGCGCATAAATCTGGAAATGCAGTTATGCGATGAAAAGGCGATCATTTTAGGGGATGAAAATCAGATTGAGTTGGTGATTTTAAACATAACCGTGAATGCTGCAGATGCAATTAAGCAAACGTTTGACGAAAAGAATCAAGGTGAAATTTTTTTAAAAACACAAATCATCAGCCCTGAAGATACCGATAATCAGCCCGTTAATTTGTTTAAAGACCGTCGCTATGTTCATATTGAAATTACCGATACCGGAATCGGCATTGATGAAAATATTTTATCGTTAATTTTTGAACCGTTTTTTACCACCAAAGAAAAAGAAAACGGTACCGGCTTGGGTTTATCGATGTCTTATGGAGCGATAAAAAATCATCACGGTGAAATCATTGTTCATAGCAAGAAAAATGAAGGCACATCGTTCCACATATTTTTACCTAAAATTATGTCTGAAAGCGCTAGTTGAGGGTAAGATTTCTCGCATTAAATCCAATTCTATGAGTTATTAACCGGCGTTATAATTATAGTATTATTTTCTTTCCTGAGTTGGTTGCCAGGCAGCTTGCTAAAGGAGCTTGCCGAAACACCGCCGAACAGAACATTTAAAATCGGTCATTGAGCGGAGCCGAAATGCCGATTTTTTTAGATATACTCACCGGATCAATATTAACTCACACTGATCCATTCGGTGAGCGTATGATCTTTTGAGGGATTGTTATAAAACTAATGATTAAAAACTCTCCACCCTTGTCATGCCCCGATTTAGTCGGGGCATCCAGTAGCTGTCGTATTTTTTTACCATCGTTATGGATCACCCGGATAAACCGGGTGATGACATTAAGGCAAGTGAAATGATTTTTCACTTAAGAAAACATCAACTATTCTAATCCCTAAACTATACACACCGGATCAATAATCCCACTTATCATTAAAGCCACTCGGCAACAGAACACACAGTTTTTTATCCTAAGCCAAAACAGCATTACAATTTTTTAACATGCCTTTATCATGGATTTTAATCATGAAAATTGTTCATTATTACGCTGATCCAAAGCATTGATGGCATCACCAAAAATTTGTGTTGCTACTTTTGGAATTCAGCTCTAGGCAGGACTTTCAATCCATTGAAAAACTTATGTTTCAAGGCACACGTATAAAAAACAAAATGCCCCTCATTATCGCTTTTGGACTTCTGACACTTATTATTCCTTATGATATGATTGGACGACCATTAATGGTTTCCTTCAATTATTTTGATGTTCTTGCGAAAGGCGCTACAGGCGTCATTATCTTGTTAGGGATTTATTTATCCACAACGCTAACATCAAGTTCAAAAACATTTTACCTGATATTTTTCGGTTTAGCCTGCTATTTCATTTCGGTTCAAGTGGATTTTTTTGAAGAAATCTATTTTCGTCCCCAGTATGGCGTGTATGAATTTATTGAGCATTATGGCGTTACATTGGGAGTACTATTGGTGAGCATCGGCGTATTTAAACTGGGGGTTGAGCATAATCATTCTAATCAATGGCGTTACGATATGGCAACAGGCGCCGGTCAGGTTGGCGTATGGGATTGGAATTTGGAAACCCACGAGTTTTTTGCCGACTCTCATCTTAAAGCCATGCTGGGGTATAAAGATAATGAGGTGCCAAATCGAATCGATGATTGGAGTAAGCTGGTTCATCCTGATGATAGAGAAGATATGGTGGAAAAGGCACTGTTATATTTAAAGGGTGAACTTCCCCATTATGAAGTTGTCCGACGTATGCTTCATAAAGACGGATCAATAAAATGGTTTTTAACCCGTGGATCGGCGCTCACCGATAAAAGTGGAAAACCATACCGAATAATCGGAACGGATACGGACATTAGTGAGCAACGATTATTGGAAATCCAGTTGATTCAATCCCAAAAGATGGAGGCCGTTGGACGCCTAACCGGTGGCTTGGCGCATGATTTCAACAATCTCCTGGCAGCTATTATTGGTAGTGCAACTATTTTGGAAAAACAATTGCAGGACAACCCATTTTTGTTAAAACAAGCAACCCGTATTCATCTTTCGGCCAAACGCGGCGCTGATTTAACGAAAAAGTTGCTGGGATTTTCACGCATGGAAAAAAAAGAGTCCCAAACGATTGATGCCCGTCGCTGTGTTGAAACTGTAATTGATCTTATGGAACACACCATCGACAAGCGGATTACCATCAAGAAACAGTTTTGTGATATCAAAACGTATGTGCTTGCCGATCAAAATCAAATTGAACTTGCCATAATGAACCTGGCTGTAAATGCCTGCGACGCTATAAAACCTGTGATTGATAAACGGCACTACAGTGAATTGCGTTTTGACATTGATGTAGAAAGTATTACCGAGCCTTTTGCAGAAAAACACCAAATCCAACCGGGCTGCGACTATGTTCGCATAACCATTGGCGATACCGGCATCGGAATTTCGGAAGACATGTTGCAGGAAATTTTTGAGCCATTTTACACGACCAAAGATTCGGAAAAAGGCACGGGTTTGGGTTTGTCAATAACTTATGGTACTGTTAAAAGTTATGGCGGGGCGATTACCGTTGAAAGCACTTTGGGGTATGGCTCTAAGTTTAACATCTATTTACCGAAATATGAGGAGTGAGCGTTTTGTATGACACGTCATGTTTAAATCTTCCATTAAGCTGGGATTATGCGCCAGGTCAATTGGCCGCGATCCGAAAAATCCACCTCCCTTTTTCAAATCTTACCTGGGTTCCATTTGCAACAATTCCAAAACAGTTTTCCTTTAAAGACTTTTTTTCAACGCATATCCACACATTAGACGGTGGGTATGTATTAAGGGGTTGCCCAAAACCTGTCGCGGAGTATTTAAAAACAAACCGGGCCGATTGCCTGGTTACCGGCTCGGAAGCAATATTAAAGTTGTCAGGCAATCATGTTGAAAAGGAATCCGTTCAAAAACAAGTCAGGGCTAATCATAAACTGGGATCAACGTATGAAATAGAGCTCAATCAAGAGACCATTGAGAAGCTTGATCGGTTAAAAAAAGGGGCTCGCCACGGCAATAAGCCTCAGCTTGAATTTGTTTTCAGGGATGTTTCTTATGAGGGATCGCGGTGTTTTGTGTTTATAGATGCAAAGAAAACCCTGCAAGGCGCTATTACAATGGTCAAACGAAGTGAAACGGCTTACAACATAGAGCTTATGTTAAAGCATCAAGAGGCTAATTTTGGCGTTATGGAAACCATCATTCACGATGCGTTTTATGCCTTGAAAAAAGAAGGCCTGGCAGAATTGGGTTTGAATGAAGTCCCCTTCATCCATCTGGAAAAAAAGAAGAAACATCAATTAAACCATGTTGAACGGGCGATGTTGAATGTGGCCAGGGTGATGAAGCCAACGTATAATTACCAAGGGTTGTATTATTTCAAAAATAAATTCGATCCTATTTGGCGTGATGTTTATTTATGTTCGTCGGGAAAAATTGACGAGCTTTTGCTCTTGGAAATGGCCTTTAAAATGGGTTATATAAATTTAGCGCTGTTTCAAACGATGAACGATATTCTGGATCCAAAAGCGCTTTTAACGCGTTTGAACATACTATGATGATCAAGAAATGTAAAGGTTATAACCGGCTGGTATGGGCAAGTTTGCTTCTTGTGTTTTTGTTGCCCGAACCTCAGTATGCAATAGCTCAGGCTAATTTTAAAGTGGCCCGGTTAAAATATTCCGGCGGCGGCGATTGGTATAATGATCCCTCGGCAATCCCAAACCTGATGGCCTATATTCGAACGAATACCTCTTTACAAACTCCGGAAACGGAAGATATTGTGGATGTTGGTAGTTCAAAGCTTTTCAACTACCCGTTTGTGTTTTTAACCGGACACGGTCGGATTCGTTTTTCCGATGAAGAGCGCGATAACTTAAGAACGTACTTAAAATCAGGTGGTTTTCTTTATGCCGATGATGATTATGGCATGGATAAAAGCTTTCGGGATGAAATGAAGGCGCTGTTTCCTAACAATCCGATTCAAGAGCTGCCATTATCTCATGAGCTTTATTCGATCTATTTTGCGTTCCCAGATGGATTACCCAAAATTCATGAGCATGATAATAAGCCGCCGGCGGGTTACGCAATTATCCATAAAGGTCGTGTGGTTGTGGTTTATACTTATGAATCCAATCCCAGCGATGCCTGGGCGGATTCGGAAATTCACAAGGAACCTCCTGAAAAAAGAGACGAAGCGTTTAGGTTTGGTACGAATCTTTTATGGCTGGCGCTAAGTCAATAACCGGAGAAAATGATTGTGCGTTATGGATCATGTTTATCGCGACTTGATTTCTCGTTTGCGCCGGGCTCATCAAAAACAAAGGCGCCTTCAATGGATTCGGGCCTTGTTATTATTCATGATGTGTTTTGGCCTCATTGTGCTATGCCTCGTATTGCTTGAATCTTTCGTCTTTTTCTCCCAAAGCATTAGACTCGGTTTTGCCATAAGCATGGGCGTTTTTTGTTTTGTAGCGCTAAGCCTGGTGGTGATCTACCCGATCGTAAAAAATCCCTTTAACACGAATACGTTAGCTAAACTCATCGGCAACAATTTTCCCGATTTAAGGGATCGGCTTTTAAACGCTTTGCAGCTTTACCACGATGTTGAAAAAACGAACCCGTTTTTAAAAGCTGAAATGCTTGAGCTGGATGAGCTTTGCCGGGAGATTGATTTTCGTTCGGTCGTTAAAACCGATGCATTAAAAAAATACGTGAAAGTTACAGGGTTAATTTATGCCGTGATTGGGCTGATTTTCTTCAGTTTCCAGCAGCCGTTGATGGCATCATTAGTAAGGCTGAGGCATGTGGATAAACCATTTTCAATGATGCCGTCAATTGCACTGAAATCGCTCTCAAAAGACATTAAAGTGGCTAAAGGCCAGGATGCCCGACTGGTTTTTAAACTGCAATCATCGGATGAAAAGCCATTCATAAATCCGACGGAATTAATTGCAAAAGCTACAATTGAGGTTTTTGACACGCAGGGTTTTTTAAGTCAGGATATAGATGTTTTCCCGGATACATTGGGCAAGCTCAGCCATGTGCTTCGAGGGGTTCAAAAAAATGGCGTTTATCAAGCGAAAATAGACTTCAAAAACAAAGAAAGCCTGGTGAGCCAAACGTTCAACATCCACGTGGTTGAGCCCGGTTATGTGGAGTGGTTTCAGCTCAGTATTAAACCGCCGGAATACACCCGGCTTGGCGCGCAAGTTTTAGATAAGAACGTTGGCGAAACTACGGTTATTAAAGGCTCGAACGTTTCAATTCAAGGCCGGTTGAATCGCAATGTGCCACAGTTTGGACTTTCCATAAATGACAAGCCAATGAAACCGCTCAAGCTCAACGCTGCGGGCTTTTCATTCGCGCAAAGGCTTTACGAGCCGATGACTTTTCAGTTCGTTGTAAAAGACACGCTTCAGCTTCTTAATAAAAAAAGTCCGGTTTATCGCATCGATGTTCTTAGCGACAACATGCCGGAGATTGAAATTTTAGAACCTCAATCCCGCACAATGGATTTGCCGGGAAATCTTGAAATTGGTATCCGGGGAACTGTTTCGGATGATTTTGGCATATCCGGCATCTTTTTATACTACAGGTTGGCTAAAACTGAGTTTGGGGAGGTTCAGGAAACTTTTCAAAAAATACCCATCAAGGATCAATCACTTCAGAATCCACTTTCATCAGCATCGCCGTTTGAGAGCGGATTTAGTTATGCCTGGCGATTAAATGACATGCTATTAACAGCCGGCGATGAAATTGAGTTTTATGTGGAAGCTGCCGATAATGATAATATCTCAGGACCAAAAGCCACCCAATCAGCCATGTTTTACGTGAAATTCCCGGGTTTGGATGAGCTGTTTTCAAGAGCTGAAACCAAAGAAGCGGACATTTTTGAAAAACTGGATGAGCAAATTTCAAAATCAAAAAAGATTCAAAAAGAGCTCTCTCAGATCGATGCCCGGCTCAAGCAAAAATCAAAAACTTCATGGGAAGATAAGCAGGATATCGAAAGCCTGAGAAAAGAGCAGCAACAAGCTCTTGAACGCATGGCAGAATTGGCCGAAAAGCTAAATCGTTTATCCGAAACCCTTGAGGAAAACCAACTGGCTTCCGAAGAAACCCTAAAAAAGTACAGCGAGATCCAGCAGCTCATGGAAGAGCTGAACGATCCGGAGTTCAAACGTCAACAGGCAAAGCTTCAGGAGGCGCTAAAAAAACTGAATGAAACAGAGATACGGCGAGCGCTTCAAAATATGGATCGCCTTCAAAAAGATTTTGCACAGCGCCTGGATCGCACCTTGCGATTGCTAAAACGCATGAAAATTGATCGCACATTCGATGAACTGTTGGAGCGTTTAAACACAATGGTTGATAAACAGCGCGATATCCAAAAACAAAATAATAAGTCTCGCAAGCCAAGTGACCTAAAGCAAGAACGACTTGCCAAAGAGCAGAAGCATATTCAGGATATGCACCGCAGCTATCAAGCATCGTTAAAAGATTTACAAGAACAACTCAAAAACTATGATCATCCTGAAAAGATGCCTCTCTCGGATATGGATTCACTGAATCAACGTCAGAAAAACGACAGCCTTGATTCGATGATGAAATCTGCAGAATCGGATATGAAAACCAATCAAAACCGGCAAGCAGCCCAAAAGCAACAAAAAATTATTTCAAAACTGCTATCGCAACGCCAGTTACTGAGCCAAATGAAGACAAAAGCCAGCATGTTGGATTTGGCGTTTCTAAAAGACTATTTAATGATGATGATCCGCAAGGCCGTTGATCTTTCAATGCACCAGGAAGACTTGCTGATGAAAATGGAGCGGCAACCCTCCCGGTTAAAGCATGATTCACTTCAGTTCAAGTTTTCAAAAAACCAAGCCTATTTAAAAGAGCACCTTGGCTATTTGCAAGAAAAAACCAAAGCTATAGGGAATCAATCGCCTAAATTAGAGCATGGGATGATGCAGGTTCTAAAACTTGCCGAGATTCATATGGAAAAAGCCATTAATTTGATTCGGAGCGGATATACGTTTCAGATTAAACGCGAAATGGTATCAAGCATGAGCTCATTAAACGAGTTCGCCGATAAATCATCCGCTGTTTTAGAGCAATTGCTTTCGCAAAAACCCGCGCAAGGGCAAGGCGGCGGTTCATCTCAAACAAATGCATTGCGGCAATTGGCCAATCAACAGGGTCAGTTAAACAAACAAACCCAAGGCATGCAACCCGGTATGAAACCAGATCACGCCAAAAGATTGGCGCAACTAGCCGCCCAGCAGCGCTTGCTCCAGAACCAGCTTCAACGCTTGAGCGCACGAAATAAAACAAGCGGCGGGTCAAAAGAAAGGCTTCTGGGAAATTTGGATGAACTGGCCCAGCAAATGGCTGAAGCTGCTAAAAGTCTTGAATCCAAATCAATCAACCGTGAGTTAATTGAGCGCCAACAGAAAATATTATCGAGGTTGTTGGACGCATCAATGGCCATGCGAAAAAACGACTTTGAAAAGAGACGGCAAGCAAAAACGGCTACAAATCCGAAACATTTGCCGCAACTAAAAGCATTGCAGGCATATGAAAAATCAATGGTTGAAAAAGCTTTAGACGCATTAAACCTCAATGAGTATTCCGATGATTATCAAAAAATCATTCGGAACTACTATCAAAAAATTGAAAAAGCGCTTTATAAAAACTAAAGGTCACGCTTTTAACCATCCTTATTGATTATATTCCGCACCATGAACATTAAAAGCGTATTTTTTAAATCAAATTAAGGAGAAATAATAATGTCGCGTTTTATCGTAACACTTTGTTTAAGTGGTGTTTTATTATCAGCATGTGGCGGTGATAAGCAAAAAGCTGAGGAAGAAAAACCTGCTGAAGCAAAGGTTGAAGAAAAAACTACTGAAGGCTCTTCTGAAGCGATCACTGCAGAAATGCTTGCTCAAAAATACAATTTAGAAGCAGGTAAAACAGTCTATGAACAAAGTTGCCAATCATGTCATATGATGGGCGTTGCAGGCGCGCCAATACATGCTAAAAAGGAAGCATGGAGTGACAGAGTTTCCCTGGGAATGGATATGCTGATTAAAAAATCAATTGAAGGTTATACAGGCGAAGCTGGCATGATGCCTGCTAAAGGTGGAAATCCTGAACTATCCGATGAGCAAGTTGCTGATGCCGTGGCATACATGATCAGTGAAGTTATCTAAACCCAAAATTCACATAGTAATACTATTTTAAGCTGCCTTTATGAACGCATGTTTGTAAAGGCATCGTCTTTTTTTAGAGCAATTAAGCTTAAAAATCCAATAACCGATAAGCCAAATAAAGCAACGTTCAATGTTGCGGGATTAAAAGCTGCAATTAAAAAAATCGGGCTTGTTATTACTACGCCTACGGTTGCAAAAATCATCCCGAGAGCGCTTAATGCCAATGGCCATGCCAGTTTCAAACTAAGCAGCAAAAAAATCCCGAAACCGATCTCTCCCCAACCGATCAACGGCAGCAATTCAAGCGATTCGCTTTCCGTTAATCCGCCTGAAACCAACAAGCGAATTTCATCGGCATGTGAAAATAAAATTTTGGGCACCAATCCCTGGTAGATCCAGATCAACGCGGCTAATAATCTGGAGATTAAATGAATTATAAATAAGTATTGCCACTGACGAAGGTATTCGGGATTGGTCATAATCGCATGTGTTTTAGTAGCTTATAATGTTACAACCATTGTAAAACCTGAAATAATTTCCTGACTTATCGGCAAGCCTGATAAACCCTAAAAAAAAGTTGCAACATACGCTATTGACATTGCATGTGGTTTTCGCAAAAGTTATTCCGGTGAGATCGGTGTCATAACACCCCGATGAAACGTATTTATCGAAGAAAAAGGGTTAATGACTAACGTTGCTGATTTAAACGAGCCTCCCGACGTTTTTTTCTCATCACACGTCGGTATTTGTTGACGTGCCTCTGATGCTCGGCTGCCGTTTTGGAGAAGTTATGTCCACCGCTTCCGGTAGCGACAAAATAATAATAATCACTGGGTTGTGGATTTAAAACCGCTAAAATGGAGCTTTTGCTGGGATTGCCAATTGGTCCGGGCGGTAAGCCTTTGTGTTTGTAGGTGTTATATGGGGAATCAATTTCAAGGTCTTTATAGAGAAGTCGCCTTGGCTGACCGCCTAAAGCGTACTGGATGGTTGGGTCGGCCTGCAAGCGCATCCCAATGCGAAGACGGTTTAGATATACGCCGGCAATAAGCGGACGCTCTTTTTGTAAAGGTGATTCGGCTTCAACAATTGAGGCCAGCGTTAAAACATCATGAATGCTAAATCCCTTCGATTCGGCTTTCTTTTTTAACGTTTTATCAAAAAAGGTGACGAATTTACGAAGTAAAAACTCGGCCGTTTCTTCTGCGGTTAATCCCCAAGGTATTTTGTAGGTGTCGGGCAGTAAATAACCTTCGGCGCTTTTCTCATAAATATCATAGCGCCGGAGTAAGGCGGTATCTTGGCAGGCGCTCATAAATTCATCAGTGGTAAAATCCATGTTTGAAGCCACCCATTTGGCTACAACTTCCAAACGAACTCCCTCGGGAACCCTAAGTTTGAGCTCATCTTGTTTGTGTTCATAGAGAAATGTTAATAATGCATCGCTGGAAAGATTGGGTGGTATGTTGTAACGTCCCGGCTTAATGTTGGTTTTGTTCGGGTAGAGATAGGCCAAAACAAGCAAGGGTTCGCGATGGTTGATAACACGGTTATCCTGAAGCGTTTTTAAAATCCCGCGATAAGATAATCCTCGTTCAATCGTAACCTTTTGATGCGTTGTATTTTCGGCATTGAATGTAGCGTGAAAAAGAAAATAGTAACCGATCAAAATTAAAGCGGTTACAGCAGCTAATAGAATTAGGGAAATTCGTTTGAAAATTTGAATACTACTCAAATTTGATGTAGTCATAGAAAAAGCGGTAGCTGTTTAGAAATTGGTTTAAGCGCTTACTTTGCTTTGGCGCTTAACCAGTTTTTTTGATGGCGACGCATTTCTTCAATAATACAGGTATATATCTTTTTTAAGGATTCAGCAGGAAGGGGAGCGTGATTTGTACTTAAAACATGATTTAAAACAGCCTGTTCTCTATCGGGTTGCAAAATTTCCTGGCCCGCTTGTTGCTTGATTTGAATGATTTGCTCGGCACAGAACGCACGTTTGGCTAGTAAATCGGCAAGTTGGGCATCAATTTGGTCTACTTTTTCTCGCCAGGAATCCAATTCTTGTCGATACAAAATTGTTTGATCAGAGTTTCTTGACATGATATGATCGCTACTAATCCGGATTAAAACGACTTTAAAAATACGATAGTTTAAATAATATTTCGTAGTTCATCAAATGATGAT
The DNA here is from genome assembly GCA_028277445.1 of Chloroherpetonaceae bacterium. Classification (GTDB taxonomy): domain Bacteria; phylum Bacteroidota; class Chlorobiia; order Chlorobiales; family Chloroherpetonaceae; genus JANQGG01. The sequence continues at coordinate 29,544 of JANQGG010000054.1, forward strand.
ATCGGTTTTATCCCTTTAATGTGTTTAGAGAGTTTTCGACGATTATTGAAATAGAGTTTTTTTGCACGAACACGTTGAAGGGGCAACAAGTCACGTTCAAGATTTGAACCCACAATAATGACTTCATGATCCATGCACTCCAGAGATTCTATGGTCATTTTATAAATTTTGTCCCCGGGTTTTTGAAGACCCGAATCGCTTGAAAGTATAATGGACTCAAAATATCCTAAAAGGCCAATGCTTTCTAACTGATCGGTTATTGAAACCAAGGGATAAGGCAAATTTGCGACAATGCCAAGTATATAACCGGAACGATATAATGCATGGATATAAGCTTGGGTTTTTTTAGAAAATTCAATTTTAAATGAGGTGGCAAACGCTTGAATCACTTCATCAATTTCTTGAGGAAGCGCAACCCTGCCAAGCGACTGGTTAATGGCTTTTTCACAAATGCTTAACAAATTCGGCTGCGGAAATCCCTGATACTTTGTTAGCTCCATACACGCATTATATACATGGACTATATTTTGAAACAAATCTTCAATATCATTAGGTCGGAGATGCGAGCTTATATGTGGAAAATCGGGGTGACTTGAATCTGCGATGTGATTTTCTAGATTAATTTTCTCAACATTAGCTTTCGTAAGCGTATCAAGACTGAATATTATTGCTCGGTATCTTCCCATCTGATTATCAAGTTAGGGGTATTAAAATTCTACGAATTAAATAATTTAAGCCAATTGGCAACATCTGATTGTGAAACAGTACTTGGTTTTTCCTGATTCGGATTCAGTGTTGAATGCGATTTAAGATTTTTGTGCTTTTTTTCTTTCGTAATGCCTTCAGCTTCTTTTATAAACTGCTCCGATAAAACATACTTAAACCCGGATAATTTAGCATACTGTTGAATGCTTGAATCTGAACTGACAATTAAAGCGTTCCCTTTACCTCGTTTTTTATCTATAAGTTCCTTTATTCTGTTATCAGCGCTTTTACCGCTTGGAGTAAACTCAATAGTCAACAATGAGTTTAGTTCACAATGAGGCAGAATGCCTTTGCCATCATAGACGATTGTGGCTTTGGATTTAAGTTTTAAGCAATACGAGAGGACCAATGTTTCAACTTTTGAACGAACAAATTCCAGATTCTCCGCAGAGACTTTCAGACCAAGCTTATGACCTAAATTATAGCCATCGACAATCATCCATTTTAATGCCGCCATCCGCCGAAAAATCAGTTGTTTTCATTTATAAGGAAATATACAAAGCGCGAATAATGCGACAAAGAAAAACATGATTCATAAAATCATAACTTGAGTTAATATAATGAGTTTGATTTTATCGCAAAACAATGAGTCGTATTGCTTTAAAAAGAATGGAGTATAATGTTGCGGAAATTATAGTGGAAAACACTGGTTTTATTTGACCGATTTGCCTTTCCAGTTCCACCATTTTAAAAGCTCGGGGTCGTGATCATTATGACTGGCGTAATAAACCGCACATTTCAACATATACAATGTGCATTGATCGAGTTGTTGTTGACGCATTCGAGAAAGTTTTTCAAATAAGCTTTCAGGTGAAGCTTGTTTGAGGTCAGAAAGCGAATACACTCCAAGCTCAATTAGGCCTAAAGCCAAATCGCTATCAACACAAGGAATTTTCTGAATTTCACGAATGATATCCGAAGCGTGTTTCATATGAATGATGATATCGTGTTTACAAACCAAAATCTGAAATCAACGTTACTTCCCCACTTCTATTTTACCCTGGTAACTCAGTTTGGTTGTTAAGAAATCATTGCCATTTCCTGTTTTAATAAACCCCTATGATACGCTTTTTCATTTAAATCACAAAAATGAATGATATCACCTTCGTTTTGGTTAAAGAAAAGTGGGAAAAATAGGGAAAAAAAATTAATAAAAGCAAAAATATATTCTAAAATAGTTTGTTTTAAGGATATTTTTTATGTTAAATTTGCTTAGGTGGGAAAAAGTGGGAAATTTATTTCATATTTCAAAAACTTTTGTGTTCAATTATGCCAGGTTTTATTGGACAAGGATCATATTCACTAGATGATAAAGCGCGATTGATGATTCCGGCTAAGTTTCGCAAAAAATTTCATCCTGAAACCGAATCGCTTTACATCCTGAAGGCACAAGGAGGCATTCTTGAGCTTTATGAACCTGACATTTGGCGTGAAACGGAACAAACGCTTGATAAATTATCTGACTTTAATCCCGAAGATAGATTTTTAAAGACATTTATTTACGGAAACCTCGACGAAGTGGATTTGGATAAAAGTGGGAGAGTAACCCTATCCAAAAATTTTTTGGATTATGCCGCAATAAAAAAAGATTTGATTGTGGTTGGTGCCAGAAAAAAGCTTCAATTATGGTCGCCCGAACGATTTGATGAGTTGCAAAATAAGTACGGTGATTTTGAAACGATTGCCAGACGTGTCTTTTAGGAGAGCTTAATGTCGGGCTTTTCACATACACCTGTTTTGGTTGATGAAGCGCTTGACATCTTGGTAATAGGCGAAGGGGTTTATTTGGACGCAACATTAGGCGGCGGCGGGCATGCAATTAAGATTCTTGAGAAGTTGGATCGGAATGGGTGGCTTGGGAACTCAAGTTTTGTTGGAATTGATCAGGATATAGATGCTTTGAATTTTGCAAAAGATCGGCTGAAGCGTTTTAAAAAGTTCGCTACACTTTTTGAGTTGAATTTTTCTGAGTTGGCAACTGCGGTTAAAGCCGGTTCATGCAAAGCTATCTTAATGGATTTGGGGGTTTCCTCATATCAAATAGATACCCCCGATCGCGGATTTAGTTTTCAAGCAAAAGGTCATTTGGATATGAGAATGTCTCTATCCGGTTCAGTAAGTGCAAAAGACATTGTTAATACGTATTCGGAAAAGCATCTGGCGGAAATCATGTATCGCTTCGGCCAGGAGCGGAAATCAAGAGCGATTGCAAAAGCAATTGTAGCTCAACGCAAGAAAAAAGCCATCGAAACAACGGACGAGCTTAAAACATTGGTTCTGGAGGTAATTGGAAATCTTAGCCCGGCGATAAAAGCAAAGTCAATGGCCAGAGTGTTTCAGGCGTTGCGAATAGAAGTGAATCAGGAGTTAGACGTATTAAAAAAAGGGCTTGAAGCGGGGTTTGAAAGTTTGGCAAAAGGTGGGCGTTTAGGCGTGATCAGCTACCATTCGCTTGAAGACCGGATGGTAAAACGGTTCTTTAAAGAGCTTGCCGAGGAAGATTGGGGTGCAAAAGGGTTGCCCATAAAAAAACCATTAAGGCCGGCAAAAGGACGACTGATCACAAAAAAGCCAATATCGCCATCTTTGGTAGAGATTGAAAAAAACAGACGAGCACGAAGTGCAAAGTTTAGAGTGATTGAAAAACTTTAATCGAGAGACCGATATGAGATATGATGAGCGCTATCAGGACGACAAAATTAAAGAGTATGCTGATCAAAGTATTGATGATTTGTTGTCGGAAATTCAGAACACCATAAAAGAATCCGAGCAATCAACCGAAGAATTTGTTTATGAAGATCATCAGGTTGAGCCGACAACGCTTCAAGATGAGCCGATAGCAAGATCGCAAAAAAAAGATAAGCCGGCCCGGTCGCCAAAAATTAAAATAGAGTCGGTTTTAAATCTCAGAACATTTCTCTTTGTGGCAAGTTCAACCGTTTTGTTGGGCCTGTACATTTATAATGTGATTTCAATAAATCGATTGGCTGGCGAAACGGAGTATTTGAAGCAAAAACTCCGTGATCAAAAAAGTGTGAATGTGGTGCTTGAAAGTCAGCTTAACTATGCACAACGCATTGAAAAAATTAGTGACATCGCCCGGAAAAAGTTGGGCTTAAGTGCAAAAGCCGAGCTGCCGGAGCTCATTGAATTAAACTAGCAAGAGGAAGAATTTTGTAACGCTGATATGCTGGAAAAAAGGCCTTTTGATATTCGCATGGCTTTGGTTGTGGCGCTTATGTTTGTGCTTGCTGGTGCGGTAGTGATTCGGTTGTCTTTTATTCAAATTGTTGAAGCAGATAAATATAAAGATCGCGCCAAACGTCAGTACGAGCGAAAGCTTGTTTTAAAAGCTCAACGGGGCACGATCTTTGACCGCAACATGAACCGGTTGGCTTCCAGCCTGACAATGATTTCGTTGGCGGCTGATCCAAAGCTAATTGTCAGCAAATATCGTGTTGCGGATTCGTTGGCTAAGTTCTTTGACAAACCTGCAACGTTTTACCTGAGAAAGCTTAAAAAAAGTGGCCGTTTCGTTTGGCTTGAACGTCATATTCCTATGGATAAGGCTATCGGGTTTAGCGAATGGAATCCTGAAGGAATCATCAAAATTAAGGATCAAAATCGCTATTACGAAAACCTTGGCTCTCATGTCATTGGCTTTACCAATGCCGATAATGTTGGGATCAGCGGTTTGGAATTACAAATGAATAATTTGTTGCAAGGCCGAAACGGTTTGGTGGTTATGCAACGAAATGCTGTTGGCAAGGCTTATCCCGCAATTGATAAGCCCTTGGTTGAACCGGTCAATGGGCAAAGCCTTCAACTGACATTGGATTTGGATATTCAAGCCATTGTTGAAAAGGAGTTAAAAGAAGGCGTAAAGCATGCGCAAGCCAAAGAAGGCATTGCTATTGTGATGGACGTTCAGACCGGTGAAATACTGGCTATGGCCAATATGCCCGATTTTGATATGAACAATAAAAAAACATATCAAAGTCACCTGGTTCGGAATCGTGCAATTACCGACATCTATGAGCCGGGATCGACCTTTAAGCTGGTCATGCTCTCGGCAGCTATCAAAAAGGCAATAATTGATCCCGATGATGGCGTGAATGCTGAAAATGGCCGGTATAAAATGTATGGTCGTTGGATTGTTGATCACGAAAAGCTTGGCGAGGTATCCTTTAAAGAAGCCATTGCGCATTCAAGTAATATTGTGACTGCAAAAATGGCGTTAAAAATCGGCAAGGAGAAATTTTTCGAAACCGCTCAAAACTATGGTTTCGGGCAGTTAACCGGTATTGGACTTTTAGGCGAGCGATCGGGATATTTAAAACCCATGAAAGACTGGTCGAAATTAACCTTGCCGTGGATGGCCCAGGGGTATGAAGTTTTGGTAACGCCGGTTCAGCTGATCAGGGCTTATGCGGCAATTGCCAATAATGGTCAAATGATGAAGCCATACTTGCTTAAGGCAAAGTTCGATGAACATGGCGCTATTGTTGAAGATTATCGCCCTGAAAAAAACAAGCGTGTGATGTCTGAAGATGATGCAAAAATTGTTCAGAAGATTTTACAAACCGTGGTTGATAGCGGCACAGGTGAGAATGCGCAAATCAAAGGATTGCATGTTGCCGGGAAAACCGGAACGGCACAGCGTTATAGCAACGGCTCTTATAGACGGGGAGAATATGTGTCCTCATTCGTTGGTTTCTTTCCGGTAGAAGAACCCAGAATTGCAGCGCTTGTTATGATGATAAATCCGAAAAACGGCTATTACGGCAGTGCAGTTTCAGCGCCGGTGTTTTCAAGGATTGGGTCAAGGCTTTTAGCCGTGTCCGACGAATACCGGGAAGCGATCTATAAAAGCAAAACCACACTTGCTGAAACTACAGAGGAAAATTCTGAAGAATTGGTAAGCGTGCCCAATATTTGCGGGATGAGCAAATCGGAAGCCACAAATGTGCTTAGGGCTCATTTTTTGGATTACAGACAGCTTAATTCGGGTTCCGGGATTGTGGTTTGGCAGGATAAAGATGTCGGATCGAAAGTAAAAGAGTTTTCGAAAATTGCGTTTAAAGTCATCGAACCTAAACAAAAACAACGAATGCCGGATTTCACGGGTATTCGTGCCGATAAAGCTCTGGGATTGGTTCATGCATTAAATGCGGATTTAAAGATTAACGGTAAAGGAACATTTGTGACCGCACAATATCCCAAAGTTGGATCAATATTGAGCGAAAAGTCAAAAATAATTTTAAGAATGGATTAAGAGACAAATTAACGATGCGCCTGAAATTTTTATTACAACATATGGTGCCCATGGAGATCAAGGGCGAAATCAATGAAAATCAGGAGATCGTTGCCATATGCTATGACTCAAGGGATGTTCAGGAGGATTCAATTTTTGTGGCAATCAAAGGCTATCAATCCGATGGCCACGATTTTATAAATCAAGCCATTGAAAAGGGCGCAAAGATCGTGGTGTGCGAGCAAATACCCAAAATCCATAATTCTGATGTGCTCTTTTTAAAAGTTTCCGATACAAGAATTGCTTTGGCTGAACTCTCCAAAGCGTTTTATGAAAATGTGTGCGATCATATGATGCTAATTGGCATTACCGGGACAAATGGGAAAACAACCACGGCATATTTAATCAAGTCGGTACTTGAAGCCAATGACATAAAAACAGGATTGATCGCTACAACGGGTTACGAATTTGACGGGCAGCATTTGGAAGCGCATCATACTACCCCGGAGTCTGTGGATCTGCATCGGTTGTTTCATGAGATGTATAAATCAGGTTGCAAAGCGGTTGTTTTAGAAGTCTCTTCTCACGCGTTGGTGTTGCACCGAACGTATGGCTTGAATTTCAAAATAGGTGTCTTTACGAACCTTTCTCACGACCATTTGGATTTTCACAAAACGATGTCTGAGTATGCCGAAGCCAAAAAAATGCTGTTTGATAGCTTGGATCAGCATAGTCATGCAATTATTAATAGTGATGATGAATACGCCGAATTTGTGATTAAAGACTGCAAAGCACAAATCTTGCGATGCGGTGTGGATGAATCCAAAAACATGGGCGGTAATTCCGGCAATTATGATGTCAAAGCTCAAGTTTTTAGTTATCAGATCAATGGTACAAGCGTTGTAATCGCAGATAAACACAACGCTATGATGCACAACTTTAAGTTGATCGGCCGTTTTAACATGATCAATATTGCGTTGACGTATGCGGTTGGTAACGCTTTGGCAATTGGTAGGCTGGATACGGTTCGGGGATTAATGAAATGTCCGACTGTAAGAGGGCGTATGGAACAGGTGTGGTCAAAAGATCACCGATGCGCAATTGTTGATTACTCGCATACGCCGGATGCTTTGGAAAATGTTTTGGAAGTCCTGAAACAATTAATTCCAGAAGAAGGGCGAATAATTACAGTGTTTGGTTGCGGTGGCAATCGTGATAAAACGAAGCGCTCTAAAATGGGGCATATTGCTTCTCAAAGTTCTGAAATCGTGATCATTACATCGGACAACCCTAGATTTGAAGACCCCGAAAAGATTTTGGATGATATTGAAAGCGGTGTTTCGGAGGCTGTGCAGTTTTACAGGATTTCTGATAGAAATTCAGCGATTCGCAAGGGCGTAACCTTATTAGGAAAAGGCGATGTGCTTCTTGTAGCCGGAAAAGGTCATGAAACCTATCAGGAAATAAAAGGTCAGCGCAATCATTTTGATGATAAGGAAATCCTTGAAATGATTTTTGAAGAACAAGAAAACTTGCAATGAACAATCGGCCATCACAAGACATACCGGGCAGAATAACCTCGGAGGATTTGCAGCGGATTGGGAAACTTGTTGCATTAGGTGGCATGGATTTGGCCGCTTTTGAAATCGTTCATCCTAAAGTGACGATTGATTCCCGGACATGTGAAAAGGATGGCGTGTTTATTGCTTTGAAAGGTTCAAAAACGGATGGCCACGCGTATGTTCGTCAAGCGTTTGAAAAAGGCGTAAAGCTTTGTGTTGTTGAGCACACTTGGTGGCAAGAGGAAGAACAGGTATTAAGAGCTGTTAATGAAGGCGATCAATGGATACTTGCTGCAGATGATCCTTTGGATGCGATGCAAAAACTGGCAACAGGGTACAGGCAAAAGTTCAACATACCCGTTATTGCCATTGGTGGAAGCAATGGAAAGACCACCACAAAAGAAATGGTGGCCAAAGTTCTAGGCAAGGTGTTCAGGGTTGTGGCAACCAAGGGCAATTATAATAATCATATTGGCGTGCCATTAACACTCTTTCAGATTAAAAACGATACGGAAATTGCGGTTTTGGAATTGGGCATTAACCACCCCGGCGAAATGAATGAGCTTTGTGAGATTGCTCAACCAACTCATGGACTGTTAACCAACATCGGTTTGGAACACACGGAGTTTTTAATCTCGAAAGATTCTGTTGCAGAAGCCGAAGGGGAACTGTTTGAGTACTTAAGGCAGCACAAAGGTGAGTTATTTGTCAATGCTGATGATGTGTATATAGCTCGGCAAGCCAAAGGCGAAGGCATGAAATCGTACTATGGTAAATGTTCCAGTGAGCACAAATATAGCACATGGTTAGAAGAGGTTTTCCAGAATGAAAAAGGCCATGCATCGCTGGTCATAAGAAATTCAAAGGATGTCGTGATCATTCAACTCCGCATTGGCGGATTGCATAATGTAAGCAATGCACTTGCAGCAACATGCGTCGGGGAAAATTTTGGCGTGCCATTGGAAAAGATCGGAGAAGCATTGCATGGCTTTCAACCCATTTCGGGATCGATGCGAATGGAGCAAGTGGAATTGAATGGCGTTCAGGTCATCAACGATGCGTACAATGCGAATCCGGATTCAATGCTGGCCGCGCTTGATGTATTGGAGCACGTTAAAACGAGCGGAAAGAAAATTGCCGTGTTGGGCGATATGCTGGAGCTGGGCGCTATTTCAATCGAGGCGCATGAAAATATCGGATGGCGAATTTTAAGCTCCGGCATCGATATGTTTTATGCTTATGGCCCGGAAATGAAACACGCTTGCAACATAGCCAAAAACAAATGTAAAGGCGCATACCAAGATAAGCATCGTTTATACGAGGATTTGAGCGAGGTTTTAAAACCGGGCGATGTGCTGCTCTTGAAAGGTTCGAGAGGGATGAAAATGGAGGAAATCGTTGAAAGTTTGAAGAACAAAGAACAATTAAACCATTAAAAAGAAGATATAGAATTAAAGAATGCTGTATTACTTGCTGAGTTATATCAATGATACATACGATCCGCCTGGTTTTGGGGTCGTTGAATATATAACCTTTAGAGCAGGAGCCGCAGCATTAACATCATTGCTGATCATTTTGTTTTTAGGGCCAAAGATCATTGCCATTTTAAGAAATAAAGTCATTGAGCCCATTAAAGAAGAAGCGCCCGAAGAGCATCGGAAAAAAAATAATATCCCGACAATGGGTGGGGTGATCATCATTTTAGGGATTGTGATTTCCGGGTTATTGTGGGGGAAAATCAATGATCCGTTTGTTTGGATGGTACTTTTGGCTGTGGTATGGATGGGCGCAATTGGTTTTGTCGACGACTATAGGAAAGTCGTGTTGAAGATCAAAGGAGGGCTGGCCGGTAGGTACAAAATTTTCGGTCAGGTTACACTGGGATTGATTATTGGTTTATACACGTATTTGGATCCAAATCTTTCGGTGTTGTTATCCAAAACAACAGTTCCGTTCTTTAAAAATTTGACGGTTGATTATGGCATCTGGTACATTCCTTTGGCCATTTTTATTGTTACGGCAGTCTCCAACGCTGTGAATTTAACCGATGGCTTGGATGGATTGGCGGCGGGCTCAACGGCCATAGTAAGCTTTGCATTGGCCGGGTTTGCATACTTAACCGGGAATGTGGTTTTCGCCGATTATTTGAACATCACGTTTATACAGGGCGCTGGCGAAGCAACAATCATGAGCATGACCATCGTAGCTTCCTGCATCGGTTTTTTATGGTTCAATTCGCATCCCGCCGAAGTATTCATGGGCGATACAGGTTCACTTTCGCTTGGAAGCGCTTTGGCAGTCATTGCATTGCTTATAAAAAAAGAGCTATTACTGCCAATTTTGGCCGGCGTGTTTTTCATGGAAACGCTATCAGTGATTATCCAGCGAGGCTATTTCAAATACACCAAAAAGAAAACCGGTGAAGGACAACGCGTTTTTTTAATGGCGCCAATTCATCACCATTTCCAGTTAAAAGGGTGGGCTGAAGAAAAAATTGTGATTCGGTTTTGGATTATTGCCTTGTTATTTGTGCTGGCAAGCTTAATCACCTTAAAACTCAGGTAAGGTATCGTGAAGTTTGAGGCCATAAAACATAAGTCGTTTGTGGTGCTTGGGGCAAAGCGAAGCGGTCTGGCAGCGGCAATGCTTTTAAAACGCCTGGGTATTGAGGTATTTGTCAGTGATATTTCCAAATCCCTTGAACCCGGTATTGTAGAGGCACTAAACCAAAACGAAATTGCTTTTGAATGTGGCCGGCACAGTGAAAAAGCGCTTGAAGCAGATGTGGTGGTTATCAGTCCGGGAATACCAACCAACGCGCCGATCATCAGGCAATTAACAGAGCTTGGTAAAACGATTGTAAGCGAAATTGAACTGGCCAGCTGGTTTTGTAAATGCCGGTGTGTTGCCGTAACCGGAACGGATGGAAAAACCACCGTGACATCATTGATTCATCACATTTTATCGTTGGATGCAAAGGTGAACGGTTACAAGGTCAAGGCGCTGGGTAATATCGGACAGGCATTTTCCGAGCATGTTGCTCAATTAGATGAAAACGATGTTGCCGTTCTGGAAATCAGCAGTTTTCAATTGGATTTTTGCAGGAGCTTTAAGCCCGATATTGCCATTATCACCAATATTGCACCGGATCATTTGGATCGATATGATAACGATATTCGCAAATATGAAGCGTCGAAATACAAGATCACGAAAAATCAAACATCGAATGATTGGCTGATCTATAATCATGATAACGAGCGATTGCGTCGGCATTTTGAACGCAATGCAACACGCGCGCAAAAAATGGCTTTTGGGTTGAGTAAAGAAACGCTAAGTGATTTTAAAAATAGCAGTTATATAGATAATGAGGATATGGTTTTTCAAAAAAACAATCAAAGAGAAACGGTTATGAATGCAAGCGATATTGCCTCGCCTAATTTTCGCGGGAAACATAATATTTACAATGCAATTGCAGCGGCTGCGGCGGCGCGGCTGATGCAAATTCGCTCCGAAGTTATTCGCGAAGGCATTAGAACGTTTAAAGGCGTTGAGCATCGCTTGGAATTTGTGCGCACGCTCGCCGGCGTGGAATACATCAACGACTCAAAAGCAACAACAATAAATGCATTGACTTGCGCTTTAGAAGCGATCCGGGGAGATGTGGTTTTAATTATGGGTGGTAGAGATAAAGGGAATGATTACTCAACCATTACATCCATTGTAAAACAAAAAGTCAGAGTGGTTATTGCCATCGGTGAAGCAAAAAATGCCATTAAAAATACCTTGGGTCAAAGTGTTGATGTTCGCCAAGCTGCTTCTTTGGATGATGCGGTGAAATTAGCCAGAGAGTTAAGCGTGCCGGGCAATAGCGTTCTCCTGTCGCCATCATGCGCCAGTTTTGATATGTTTTCCAGTTATGAAGAGCGGGGCAAAGCGTTTAAAAGCCTCGTTGCAGAGCTTTAATACGAGTGTTTTCTTTGTTCTTTGATATTGGTGCGTAAGCACCAGATATGGCCTTCAAATCGTGATAACCACAGTCGGGGATGCTAATGTGAGAGCATCTCCGACTAATTTTTAACACGATAGGCAAACTTAGAAATTAAGATTAATTGATTGAATGGTTTTATGAGCGGATTTAACCCATACATAGACTATCAGCAAAACGACGGGTTTGGAAATCATGCAGCCGATATGCTGGATAGGATTTCACCGGATAATTTCATCCCGCAAAAAACGTTTGAAAGTTTTGCCGGCAAGCTATTGCTCTTACTAGTTATTGTGCTGATGTGTATTGGCGTGCTTGCCGTGTATAGCAGCGGCGCAGGATGGGGAACCAAAAAATTTGCCGACTCGGAATACTTCTTGTGGCGGCAGCTTTTTTACACATGCATGGGGATTGTTGTCATCTTTATTGTTGGTGGCATTGACTATAAACTGATCAAAAGCTTCAGCCAGATCATCTTAATTGCGAGTATTATCATGCTGGGGATGCTTTTGGTACTTAAGGCATTGGGCGTTATTGAAGGTGCGGCGCGTTGGCTGGGATATGGAAAATTCAAATTTCAGGCATCGGATCTGGCCAAATATGCGATGATCATTTATTTGGCCAAACTGCTTTCCGAAAAACAACGCGTGATTAAAGATCTCCACAAAGCTTACTACCCTATGGTGAGTGTGATTATCATAATTGTTGCCTTGGTGGCGTTGGAACCAAATTTTAGCACGGCATCAATTTTAGCGTTAATCGGATTTGCAATGCTATTTGTTGGGCGCGTCAGTTTGATGCATTTGTTCATGACAACGCTTACGATCATTCCGTTCGCCATGATCTTTGCTGTTGCAGCGCCTTACCGCATGTCGCGATTGATGACCTACTTAGGCCAGGGTAATGCCAATGAAAGCTACCAGGTTACCCAGGCATTGATTGGTTTAGGCAACGGCGGACTTTTAGGGCTTGGGCCGGGAGAAAGCAAACAGCGCGAATTGTTTTTACCGGCGTCTTATAACGATTTCATTTTTGCGGTGATCGGTGAAGAATACGGATTTATTGGGGCACTCGTGATTTTAATGATGTTTGTTGGGATTGTGATTTGTGGGATAACCATAGCGCATAATGCTTTGGATGATTTCGGGCGTTTTCTGGCTTTTGGCATCACCACTGCCCTTGGCATTTATGCATTCATCAATGCAGGCGTGGCCTGTCATGTATTGCCAACAACTGGGGTTTCATTGCCTTTTATAAGTTTTGGAGGGAGCTCTGCGTTGTTCAACTCGTTAGGCGTTGGAATATTACTGAGTATTTCAAGAGAAAAGAAACGCATCGAAAAACAATATCGGAACAAAAACAGAGAACGTGAGTCCTTCAATGACTTTGAATATTGAAACCTAAAACCGAATGAAAGTAATTATTGCGGGCGGCGGAACAGGAGGTCATTTATATCCCGCTCTCGCTATTGCCGATGAACTTTGCAATCAGGAACCTAACACAACTGTTATGTTTGTAGGAACACATAAAGGCATAGAGGCAAGGGTAATTCCAAAAACCGGCTATCCGTTGTCGATGATCCCAGCAAGCGGCATCACCAGAGGCAAGGGGTTAAGCACATTGTTCGAAAATCTCAAATTTCCATTCCGGTTATTGGAAAGCCTATGGCAGAGCGTTCAATTGCTGAAGAAAGAAAACCCTGATGTTGTGGTTGGAACAGGCGGTTTCGTGAGCGCGCCAATCGTTTTGGCGGCTCAGTTGCAACACAAGCCAACACTTATTCAGGAGCAAAATGCATTTCCGGGATTAGCAACACGTTTGCTTGCCATGAAAGCAAGCGAAGTTCATTTGTCATTTGAAGAGTCAAAAAAAGCAATCAAACGAGCGGCAAAGGTTTTTATTACAGGAAACCCAGCGCGCAAATTCTCTGAGATCAGTAAGCGGGAATCGCGAGAGTTTTTTGGTTTGGAAAAATCAAAAAAAACATTGCTGGTTTTTGGCGGAAGTCTTGGCGCAAGGGCTATCAATCATGCGATCTTAAAATGGGCCGGCCAATTGCAGCCGTTTTATAATCTGATCTGGCAAACGGGAAAGCTGGATTACCCGGATGTGAAGAAAGAGGTTCAAAAGTCAACCAATCTTTGGTTTAACGATTACATCGAACGAATGGATATGGCATATGCAGCCGCCGACTTGGTGCTTTGCCGATCGGGCGCTTCAACAATTGCCGAATTGTGCAATCTGGGCAAGCCATCCATTTTGGTGCCTTATCCATTTGCAACCGATAATCACCAGTATTTCAATGCAAAATCGTTATCGGATAAAAATGCTGCAATTTTGATTGATAATAAATACATCGATCATCAGGATAGTTTTTTAACGCTTACCACATTACTAAATGACGACAAGGCTCTGGAAAGAATGTCAAGTAATGCAAAAAAGTTAGGTAAGCCAAATGCAGCCGAGCAGATTGCTCAGCGGATTTTTCAACTGGGGCAAGTTAAATCGTGAGTGTTTATTACAGCGCATTAGGCAAAACAAAGCATGTTCATCTTATCGGTATTGGCGGCGCAGGTATGAGTGCAATATCGCAGGTTTTGTTAAATCAGGGATTTATTGTCTCGGGTTCGGATTTGCAACAATCCGATATCACAAAGCAACTGGAGTCGTATGGCGCAAAAATATATTATCAGCATGATCGCTCAAATATAGATGGCGCCGATGTGATCGTTCATTCGTCAGCCGTTGATCCTTCAAGGAACGAAGAGGTTCAGGAAGCCAACATTAGAATGATCCCGGTGATTAAGCGCGATGAAATGCTCGGTGAGTTGATGCGCAGAAAAGCCGGCATTTGTGTTTCGGGCACGCATGGTAAAACCACAACAACCACGATGATCGGTACCATGCTTAATGAATGCGGCGTTTCACCGACAATGCTGATTGGTGGAATTTCAGATTACTTTCAGGGCAGTGCGGTTGTTGGCGATAGTGATTACATGGTGATTGAAGCCGATGAATACGACCGGGCATTTTTAAAATTAACGCCAACGCTGGCAATTATTACCAATATTGAAGCCGAGCATTTGGATGTCTATTCGGATTTAAACGATTTGCAGCAATGCTTTATTCAGTTTGCCAATTCGGTGCCTTTTTATGGCGCGGTTATTTGCTGCAACGATGATCCTGAAGTGAGCAGCATTATCCCGAAACTGAACCGGCGTGTGATTACTTACGGGACAAATCCCGATGCGGAGTTGCAAGCAAAGGAGCTGGTTTTTAAGGCCAATAAAACCATGTTTATGGTCAGTCATTTGGATGTGGATTTGGGACGGATTTCAGTTGGCGTGCCGGGTTTGCATAATGTAAAAAACACCCTGGCGGCCATTGCCGTAGGTTTGGAGTTGGGATTGGATTTTAAGTCGATTAAAGTGGCTCTGGAAAAATATGTTAATGTCAGGCGAAGGTTTCAGGTGAAATACAACAATACAAAAACTGGTGTATGTGTGGTGGATGATTATGCGCATCACCCATCGGAAGTGAAATCAACCCTGAATGCAGCACGATGGGGCTGGCCAAAAAAGAAATTAATCGCTGTTTTTCAGCCGCATTTGTATTCGCGAACCAAACTCTTTGCCGATGAATTTAGCAAAGCGTTGATGTTGGCTGATCATGTATTCGTTTCGGATGTGTATCCGTCGCGTGAAAAAGCAAGCGAATTTGAAGGTGTAAGCGGCGAGCTGATCCTTAAGGGGATCAAAAAAAATGACCATGAAAAAGTGACTTATGTCAAAATATTAGGTGAGCTAAATAAGGCGGTTTTAAGGATTGTAAAGAAAGATCAAATGGTGATTTATATGGGCGCTGGTAATATTACAAAATACGCCAATGATTTGGTTGAGATTTTAAAATCGCTTGAAGCCTAACGCTTAAAAGGGATTGTTTAACGATGATTTCAATTGAGGAAATGCGCCAGTCGGTTAAGGGTGAAATTTTAATTGGCGTGCCGATGTCGGAGCATACCAGTTTTAAAATCGGGGGTAATGCTGATTTTGTGATTAAACCCATAGATAAAGATGATGCTATTGCAACGGCCAGGTACTTTCAAAAAAAAAATCAGCCGTTCATCGTTCTTGGCAAAGGGAGTAATGTTTTGGTCAGCGATTACGGCTTAAGATTGCCGGTTGTGTTTTTTGAAGAGGCTCTTTCAAAATATGAGATTAATGGGCGCAATGTTTATGCCGAAGCCGGGGTTGATCTTCAGCGGCTAAGTGTGGCAACATTTAAACACAACCTTTCAGGCATGGAAATGCTTGCCGGTATTCCCGGATCATTAGGCGGGGCGCTTTTGATGAATGCCGGAGCGTATGGCCAGGAAATCTACGATACCCTGAACTGGGTAGAAATTGTAGGCGGCGGAGAAAAACGAAAGCTTAAAAAAAAGGAAATCAAAATAAAGTATCGAGAAACAGAGTTTAAAGATGAAGTGCTGATTGCTGCAGAATTCTCATTGAATAAGTTGGATGATAAAAGCTATGAGTTTCAAAAAAAAGTGCGTGAAGAGAACTTAACCAAACGGCGGGAGTCTCAGCCTTTAAGCATGCCAAATGCCGGATGCATTTTTAAAAACGTAATTATTGATGATGAGATTGTTTCAGCCGGTCGGTTAATAGACCAATGTGGTTTAAAAGGATTAAAAGTCGGCCAGGCCATGGTGTCGGAAAAACACGCCAACTTTATTGTGAACCTTGGAAAAGCAAAAGCTGATGATGTAGTAAAGCTGATCCGAACAATCAAAGCCAAAGTTAAAGCGCAGCATCAGGTTTCTTTGGCGTTGGAAATTAAAATGATGGGTTTTGAAGATTTAAATATTCAAAATTTAACCGGGTAACATGAAAAACGGTCATCAAACACAAGCGCAATATCGCCCCGATCAGGATTATTTAAACGATTGGGATGAGTCTTTAAACAAGGTGGATGAAGAAAAAAAGCCATCCGAGTTAAAAAAAGATCAGTCCTCGGGTCGAAAGAAAAGTGTTGCAAGCCGTTTATGGGTGATCATACTCAGTGTGGTGATATTGATCTTGTTTTATGCATTGGCACAAAACTGGAAAAAACAAGCTTCACTGAGGAATATAACAATCACCGGTAACCATGTGGTTAAGAGAGATGCCTTGATCAATCAGCTTAAGCCCTTGATTGGCAATCGGTTGCATAACATAAGCCTTGCGGATATAGAAACCCGGTTGCTCAAAAATGGCTATATCAAACAAGTGATTGCAACAAAAGAATTTCCGGATGGTATTCGCCTTCAAATCAATGAGCGAAAACCGGTAGCTGTTACAATCCTGAATCAAAAAGTTTATGTGATAGATCATGAAGGGATGGTTTTGGATTACAGGCCCGAAACAGTTTCCAAACGTCGTTTGCCCGTGATCTCCGGGGTAGCCAAGATTAAAACGCTTGAAAACGGCTTTAAGCAAATTCAGCAAAACCAGTTTCAGGCAGCCGTTTCGCTGATTGAAGAGTTAGACCGGTCAGAGTTAGCTGGGAACTTGATCGGAGAAATTAATATTGCCGAACCGAATCGATTGTATGCGCGAACTTCCGAAGGCAAAACCAAATTAATCTTTGGCGATGAAGGCCGTTATGAAGAGCTCATAGAAAAGTTTGAAGCATTTTGGGTAAAAGAAGTTGTGAAAAAAGGGCTTAAGCGTTTTGCATATATCGATTTACGGTTTAAAGATAAAGTTTTTGTTAAAGAGATTTAATTGTAAAGGATGAATTACATCATTAATGAAAAAACGAGGGGTTGATGTCGAGAGGAAAAATTGTTGTTGGCCTTGATATTGGAACCACAAAGGTATGTGCTGTAGTAGCGGCAAAGGATGAGTTTGGTAAACTCAACATCCTGGGCATGGGGCGCTCATCGTCGGAAGGCTTGCAACGTGCAACGGTTATTAATATCAACAAAACGGTAGATGCCATCAAAGAAGCTGTTGCCGAAGCTGAAGAGACGTCGGCTATAAAAATTAAAGGGGTTAATGTCGGGATATCGGGCGAACATGTGCAATGCATAAAATCAAATGCAGAAGTTAGTGTGAACACGTCCGGGATTGTTAACCATGGCGATGTGGTGCGATTCATTGAAAAGGCCAAAAAGAATTTGAAGTACCTGGATATTGATCGTGAAATCATACACGCCATCCCCCAGGAATTTGTGGTTGACGATCAGGAAGGGGTTTTAGACCCGATCGGCATGGCGGGCATTACCATGAAAGGCGCGGTTTATGTGGTTGTGGGTATGAAAACGAAAATCCGCAACATTGAGCAATGCATCGAGCGAGCCGGTTTGGAAATCAACGCCATGACTTTCGAACCCATCGCTTCCGGCCAGGCTGTTATTAAGGAAAGCGAGCGAAAAAGCGGTGTGGTTATCATTGATATCGGCGGCGGCACAACGGATTTGGCCATTTACACCCGCGGCGTAATTCGCCATTCGGAGGTGGTCAAAATAGCAGCTATAGATGTCACCAACGATGTGGCCATTGGCCTGCGAACCTTGCACGAAGTGGCCGAAGATTTGAAAATTTCGCATGGTTGCGCATATGCAAAAGATTTAATTCAAGACCATGAAATCCAGGTTCAGGGCATTGAAGGCAGACCGCCGAAGTCATTCCTGCAAAGCGCTTTAACGAATATCATTGAAGCGCGCATGACCGAGATTTTTGAACTGGTCAGGGCGGCTTTAAAACGCTCCGGCTATTATGACTATCTCAATGCCGGAGCCATTATTACCGGGGGCGGTAGCCTGATGCGCGCCACGCAAGCCCTGGCTCAGGATATTCTTGGGTTGGATGTTCGGATTGGCTACCCGGAAGGGGTTTCAGGAGGAATCAAACAGGATATTAGCAATCCGATTTATGCCACGGTTATGGGATTGGTATCGCATTCTTTTGCAGATATGGAACAGCGTCAGGAAATCATGAATACGGTTCGCCAGGAGCAATTGGAAAATCAGAAAAAAAATAAAGACGAGCAAGAGACAGAAAATCCAAAATCCGATCCTGAAAAAGGCAATAAAATTATCAATAAAGTTAAAAATTGGCTGGATCAGATTTAACCCAATAAAGAGACTATGGACATTACGATCAGAACATTCATTGCTATTCAAACAGAAGATTTGTTTTCACTAAATAACACTGCATGCGGCAGTAATTAAACAGAGGGAGGTCATATGCCTTTTGAATTTGATAAGTCCAATAGAGAACCGGGTGCCAATATTAAAATTATCGGCATCGGAGGTTGTGGCGGAAATGCTGTAAATAACATGATTGAGCGGCGTATTGAAGGCGTTGAATTTATTGCATGCAATACCGATGTGCAGGCGCTAGAAAATTCACGAGCATCCACACGTATTCAAATCGGAAAATCCTTAACCGTGGGTTTGGGCGCTGGCGCCGATCCTTCAAGAGGCCGTCAGGCTGCCGAAGAAGACCGTGAAGAAATTTCCGAGTTGATTCGCGGTTCGGATATGCTTTTTATTACAGCAGGTATGGGTAAAGGTACGGGAACAGGCGCTGCGCCGGTAATTGCCGGGATCGCAAAAAATCTTGGGATTTTGACCATTGGCATTGTAACCATGCCGTTTAAATTTGAAGGACGGAAAAAAACGCACATTGCCGAACAAGGCATTATTGAACTGCGGCGACATGTGGATACGTTAATTGTGGTTCAAAACGAAAAAATCCTTAGCATCGCCGATGAAGATGTTAATGCTAAAGAAGCCTTCGATATTGCCAACGATGTCTTGTATCGGGCAGCCAAAGGTATTTCTGAAATTATCACCAAACACGGTCACGTTAATGTTGATTTTGCCGATGTGAAAGGCATTATGATCGATGCCGGCGATGCCGTTATGGGCTCGGCAACCGCTTCGGGTGATAATCGTGCGGTTAAAGCGGCAACCGAGGCTATTTCAAGCCCGTTATTGGATGGCATTTCCATCAAAGGCGCTACAGGCGTGCTTGTCAATATCACCGGTGATGTTAAAATGCGCGATATGGCCGAAGCCATGAACTACATTGAAGAAGAAGCCGGATTGGAAGCAAAGATCATCAATGGGTATGTTCAGGATAATTCGGTGCCGGGTGAAATTAATGTAACCGTTATTGCCACCGGGTTTGCCAAATCCAAAAAAGAGCCCGAGCCGGTAAGCGGTCACAATTTGCGGGTGGTTAGCCGGGAAGCTGAGCACCATCACATCAAAGAGGATCATATTTTGCAAATGGCTTCCAAAGATATGGAAACCCAGGAAGATGTGCCGGCATTTATCAAAAAAGGAATGGATATGCCACAACCCCTTGAAAAGGTTCAGGCCAATTATTCCATGACCCAGGATTCGGATGAGGAAGAAAAGCCGTCTATTCAAGCCAATCCTCAGCAGGAGCGCATTCGCAAAGCCAATTCCGATACCCCGGCGTTCTTGAGGAAGATTATGGATTGATAGAGAATTGAAATATCTAATTTTTATGAGGCTACATAATATGTGGCCTTTTCTATTTCTAGTTATTAAACTTGGTTAAATTGCTTTTACATTGAGTATGTTTAAAGGAACGATATAATACTCTGAGTTAAGTTTTAAGTTAATCATTGTATTAATTTAAAATATATCCTATATTTCAATGTTTTGATAGTAAAAATTTGTATTCCCTTTAAACACATTTTCGTTTACCCCAATGTTTCCAGCTAATAAAACACCGATATAAAGTTACTCTATATTCTTGATTGATTTTGAAATTCATTTTCAAACAAGAAATATTAAACTCCCTGAATATGATTCTAATAGGGATCTTAAAGATATAAGGGATAAACGATCAAGAAAGTTTATTTGAATGAACACATATCTTTTTAACAATAAAACCACAATTACATTATGAAATTCAAATATTTTATCCTCATTAGTTCTTTTTTAGTTATTGGAACCTCCAATAGTTATGCTCAAACTCAAAAAGACTTTATTACGATTAAAGATGTATTTGGAGGATATGAATTCTATCAGGGTGAAAAAATATTGGACAAGAGCCAACTTGAAAACACATTGAAAACGAATCGAGAAGCTTATAAGCAAATTGAATCAGCACAAACGTCTTATACATTAGCTATGGCTTGTAGTTATGCTGGTGGATTTATGGTAGGTTGGCCGCTGGGAACAGCTATAGCTGGAGGAGATCCCAACTGGTTACTTGCAGGCATAGGTGCTGGTCTGATTGTTGTTTCTATTCCATTAAATAATAGTTATTATAGTACAGCTAAAGAAGCAGTTGAAACATATAATAATGGTTTACAGACAAGTTCATTTTGGGATAAAAGTGATTTGAAATTAACAATAACTGGAAACGGAATTGGATTAACACTTACATTTTAAGATTTACTGCTTTCTACAGCTATTAGGAAAAAAAGCCGGGAAAACACATTATGCAAATTATTTTATAATGTTAAATGTGCATGTGCGAAAGATGGCTGGTTACGCTATTAATGAAAATATCAGTGCAAATGGCTTTCTTTATGGCATCCCGGCTACCCCGCCAATAAATTACAGATTTTATTCCCAATAAACCCAATACGTTTATCCCGATGTTAGCGCTAATTAAGGCGACGATTTTGAAATAAGCTTAAGTTGTACTTTAGTGAAACATTTCATATCTTTGTTTCATGGATTCCAAACCAAAATATAGGACAGCAATATTCTATAAAGATTACTTTGAGAAATTCTTCATAAAACAGTCCAAGAAGGTAAAAGCAAAAATTATTTGGACAATTGAGTTGATTGAGGAACTTGAACGAGTCCCTGAGACATATCTCAAACATATTGAATCGACCAAAGGACTTTATGAGATAAGAGTTAAACAGGGTAGAGACATTTTTAGAATCTTTTGCTTCTTTGACAAAGGACATTTAATAATCGTGACAAGTGGATTCCACAAGAAAACCCAGAAGACACCAAAGAAAGAAATTGATAGGGCACTTAAAATAATGGAGGAGTACGAAAATGAAAACAAGTAACAAGATGACTCTTGATGAGTTTAAAGACAAGCATTATGGAGTTAAAGGAACCAAATCACGAGATGAGCTCGATAACGGTTATGAAAACTTCAAATTAGGAACATTACTTCATGATGCCAGACTTGAAAAAGGGCTAACTCAAGCTGAACTAGCTGAGAAGGTTGGAACGACAAAATCTTACATATCTAAAATAGAGAATAATATAAAGGAAGTAAGACTTTCAACCTTGCAGAAGATAGTTCATTTAGGTCTTGGAGGACATTTAGATTTATCAATACGTTTATAAGAGTAACTTGCGCTAACAGCAAATATAAGTAAGCCGGGTGTTGGCGGGTATTTAAAGTTTTGTACCTTGGGGCAAAAACAGCAACGGCGGATAAGAGCGTGGCCCGGAATTCCCGGCCTCCTCATATTTTCAAAACGTTACAAGCAAGTTTAAAAAGACAATATGACAAGACAAGTTGAATTTGACATAGCATTATCATTTGCAGGAGAAGACAGAGAATATGTTGACCAAGTTGCGCACACGACTTAAAAGGAAAAGGTGTATAAGTGTTTTCAATGATAAATTTGAAGAAGCTAATCTTTGGGGTAAAAATTTATACGACTATTTAAGAGACATCTCTAGAAACAAAGCTCTTTATACTGTAATGTTTATTTCCGATGATTGCAATAAAAAACTCTGAGCAAATCACGAAAATATTTCAGCAAATATCATTGTAACTTAACCTTTATGCGATGGATTTGCAGGGTAAAAGCCGTATTTTCCTCCAGTTCAATTTTCATCGCATTAAGTCGTTTTTGTTCTTGAAGATAAAATGATGTCATCTATGTCTAATTTGGAGCAGAACCCTAAACAAGCAGCAAAATATCAGTATACTCATGGATTGGTTGAAGCGTTTAAACAAATATTGGCATACAGAAAATTTTCGGGCATGACAGCCTGGATCATCCACCGTTTATCAGGCATAGGTTTAGTTATTTATCTCATTTTACACATCAATGGTTTAAAAGCGCTTTACGACCCCGTGCAGTTTGATATTGTTATGAGCGCTTATCGCAGTCCCCTGTTCAAATTTGGTGAATTTATCCTCCTTGCTCTCGTGGTATATCACTCCATTAATGGCGTGCGAATTGTACTGATTGATGTCTTGGGATGGACAGTACACCAGAAACGTCTCTACGTAATAACCATTGCTTTATCGCTACTGTTACTGATTTTAGGGGGCTACCCTATCATTGCCCCATATTTTATTAATCCTTTTTTGAATTAAGCGGTCATGCAACAACGCAGTGTTAAAAAAAGCGGCGCTTTTGGATGGTATTTCCAACGTGTCACAGGCGTTGCAATTGTAATCTTATTTATCGGCCACTTTTGGGTTCAGCATATGCCAACAGATGCACTATCCGATAAAGATGAATACGAAATGATTCGGGAAGCCTACAAAAACAAATACCCTGACTATAAAAAGGCCATTGAGGAAGGGAAAATTTCGGAAGCCAAAGAAGGCGAGCATCTCATCACTTATGAAAAAGTGACAGCGAGGCTATCAAACCCGGTATGGAAAGTGTTTAATATTTTGTTTTTGGTATTCGGCCTCTATCACGGGTTCAATGGCATTTTCAACATCATTGATGATTATATCCGAAATCGTCCGGTTCGTATTGGCATTATATCCATTACCTGGGTGCTGATCTTCTTGTTACTGATACAGGGCAGTTTAACGATCATTACTGCCGGTGTTTATCAACCGCCCATTGGTATTGAAAATATTATCGGTGGTATGAATTAAACCAAGGTTTATCCTCAATATTTAAAGAGTTTTAACGCATGTCTTTATTTAAACATGATGTGGTTATCGTCGGCGCTGGGCTTGCAGGATTGCGCGCAGCCGTTGAACTGGCAGGCCGATGCGATGTTGCGGTAGTATCCAAATTGCATCCTCTGCGTTCTCACACCGGGGCGGCTCAAGGCGGAATTTGTGCCGCTTTGGGTAACGAAGAAGAAGACTTCACACTATGGCATGCTTATGATACAGTTAAAGGGTCGGATTATTTAGGTGATCAGGATGCCATTGAGATCATGTGCAACGATGCCCCAAGAGCCATTATTGAAATGGAGCATTACGGTGTGCCGTTTTCACGTACCCCGGAAGGCAAAATCGCCCAACGCCCGTTTGGCGGGCATACTAAAAATTTTGGCGAAGCTCCGGTAAGGCGCGCTTGCTATGCTGCCGATCGTACCGGTCATGTTTGTATGCACACGCTTTATGAGCAATGCATTAAATACAATGTAAGGTTTTATGATGAATACCAGGTTTTGGATTTGTGTGAAACCGAAGGCGTAATTTGCGGCGCGGTTGCTTATGAGATCAGAACAGGGGAGGTTCACGCCTTTAACGCCAAGGCCATTATGTTTGCCACCGGAGGATATGGTCGTGCATGGAAAACCACTTCAAACGCTCATGCCAATACCGGCGATGGATTAAGCATTGTACTTCGAAAAGGCATGCCGCTTGAGGATATGGAGTTTGTTCAGTTTCACCCAACCGGTTTGTATCGGCTTGGAATTTTGGTCACCGAAGGCGCCAGGGGCGAAGGCGGCGTGTTGAGAAATGCCAATGGGGAACGGTTCATGGAGCGATACGCCCCAACCGTTAAAGACTTAGCGCCGCGAGATATCATCAGTCGGTACATGTATCAGGAAATTGCAGAAGGCAGAGGCCTTGGCCCTAAAAAGGATTATGTTGAACTGGATTTAACCCATCTTTCGTTGAAACAAATAGAAACAAAGCTTCCTGAAATTTCAACATTTGCTAAAATTTACCTTGGCGTTGATCCCTCAAAAAATCCAATTCCGGTTCAGCCTACATGCCATTATGCCATGGGCGGTATTCCAACAGATATCAACGGACGTGTGTTTAGCGATGAAAAAAACACCATAAAAACCGGCTTTTGGAGCGCGGGCGAAGCAGCTTGCGTATCGGTTCATGGAGCAAATCGGTTAGGCACCAATTCACTTTTGGATTTAATCGTGTTTGGCAGGCGCGCCGGAAAAGACATGCTGGATTTTGTTCAACAAACCAAAGGTTGGCTGCCGGTTCCATCAGATGCTGTTTCTAAAGTTGAAGCGAGAATAAATGATACCCTTAGCCGAACAAATGGTGAGTTCATAGGGGTTGTTCGATCCGATCTTCAGGAAATGATGATGGAAAATGTATCGGTATTCAGAAGCGGCGAAACGCTTTCAAAAGCCTCCAAAGAAATAAAACGACTTAAAGAGCGAAGTTCAAAGGTGATCGTTCAGGATAAAGGTAAAGAGTATAACACGGATTTATTGGATGCCCTAGAGCTTGAATACCTGATCGATTTCTCAATAACAGTTATAGAAACAGCTTTAGCTCGGGAAGAAACCCGGGGCGCGCATGCACGGGACGATTTTCCGAAACGCAATGATGAACAATGGATGAAACACTCGATGTGTTGGTTGGATGACTCCGGCGATATTGAGTTAAAATTCAAATCCGTTAATATGAAATTAGCCGAAGAGGATGACCGTTTCAAACCGAAAGAACGAAAATACTAAGTTTTCACTGTGTGTTTGCTTAACTTATTAACTGATTTGGTTTCCCCTATCTTCTAATGGTTCATGTTATTGTGTTTCAAGTGATTTTCAACATGGGGAGATTAAACGTTTATGATATTATAGTGTTTCAATAATAATCTTACCTGAACATCTCGACTTGAAATACATGCATAGAATTTACCATACGCTTCAGATTCTGATTGCTATTTTTGTTTTTAGCGCATCCTCACTTTTTGCTCAACATCTCACCATTAAACGACATACGGATCCTAAATTTGCCATCACGTTAAACACGAAATCGCTTAAACAGGATTCTAATGATAAAATGGGGCCGGTTTTGAGGCATCTTTTACAAGACTCCACCACACGAGCTTTAGCGGTACTTTCTCAAAAAAATACAGGCGAAAAAACGCGTTATCAAGTTTTGGTAAATTCAAAAAACAGCTACTTAACGGCGTCAGTTTTAGAGCAGTTTGGCGCCAGCGTTCAAACCATCGCCGGTGAGGTTTTGGTCGTTGAAGCCTCAAAAGAAGTGATAGAGCAGATAATTAGTAATGAGGAAATCTCATCGCTTAAAGCCTCATTAACGCGTCACCTTCATTTAAACGATAGTCGTACGGAGACACAAATTAACTTAATCCATAACGGTTTTGGATTAGACACAACCTATGAAGGTGAAGATGTGGTGGTTGGTATTGTTGATAGCGGTATTGATGAAGACCATCCTGATTTTAACACCACGGATGGATCGCGGATACAGTATTTGTGGGATATGTCGGGCTCGGGAAAAACGCCTCCAAATTTCAATTATGGGAGAGAATATACCAAAGCCGATATTGATGCAGGGCTGTGCGAACAAACCGACGAAGCAAGTGGATTAGGACACGGCACGCATGTTGCAGGTATTGCTGTAGGCAACGGCCGCGGAAAATCGGGTTATATTGGCATGGCTCCCAAAGCTGATATTGTGTTTGTTAAAGGCTTTAGAAACGGGCCCGGTTTTACGGATGGCGATATTATCAATGCGTGCAATTATATTTTTCAAAAAGCCGATGCGTTGGGCAAAAAGGCCGTGATCAATTTAAGTTTGGGCGGTCATGTGGGGCCGCACGATGGGACAAGCGCTTTGGCAAAGGCGCTAACCAATTTATCCGATAAGGGGAAGATAATTGTGGCTTCTGCTGGTAATGAAGGCAGTGAGTTGGTACATCTGAGCTATACAGCAACCGGTAGTGATTTTTCAACCGCAAAAGAAACGCTTTTTGAGGTGTCTGATAAGGCCGATAAATGCTATTTAAGTTTATGGTATCCCTCAGGAAGTATTTTTGTAGGGCTGGCTGCATATACGAAATCAGGCACGCTAATCGGTCGTTTGCAGACGGCTGTTGGACCCGGTGAGTCTTTGGAGGGTAATTTCACCATAAATAATACCACATATGCTCGTGTATTGATTGATGCCTCCAATACCAATGACCCGGGTAACGGAGATAATGAAGTCTTTGTTGTTATAAGTTCGGAAAACGGTCAATACACGCCCTCATCGGTGAATTGGAGTTTATACACGTATGGAGCAGGGACTTTCGATGGATGGATTGCCAATGGCAACTTTTTAAATGCCAGTGGATCTAAAATTGAAAATCCGGATAATGAAAAATCGGTAGCAATACCAGCCACAGCTAACGATGTTTTTGGGGTAGGTTCATATGTGACCAAAACCAAATGGACGGATATTGATGGCTCGCAATGGTCTCAAAATGGTGCAACCTTAAATGAAATTTCATCGTTTAGCAGCATTGGCCCATCCCGAGACGGGCGGCTTAAACCTGAAGTAACAGCTCCCGGCGAAGTGATCATTGCTGCCCTATCCAGCGATTTAATAATCGGTACCGATATTCTCAGAAGCCATGTCGTTCAGGGTGGAGAGTTAAGAAAATTTCAGGGTACAAGTATGTCTGCGCCGCATGTAACAGGCGCAATAGCGCTGATGCTTCAAAAAAATCCACAAGCCACATATGATACTTTACTAGCGGCGATTCAGACGAACTCCGATGGCGATTCATTTACCGGCTCATTACCAAACGAGACTTGGGGTTATGGCAAAATGAACGCGTACAAGGCATTTTTGTCGTTATCCGAAAGTGACCCGGATATTTTCACCGATACCGTAAATGTCTTAAGTCAAAACATTTTGGTCGATCAGAACGGTTCTTCTGTCATTATTCCTTTTAGCATCCCAAGTTCCGAGTCAAAACCCGTGCTTCAGTTAGAAATTTATGATGTTTTAGGTCGTAAAGTTAAGGGGGTTGATGTTAGAAAAAACGAGCTTCAGATTACCCTGAATCTGAACCAGTTAGCTTCAGGGATGTATTTTTACAGGATAAAAGGTTATAAGGATATAAAACGCATTTTGATTGTTCGATAATGAAAGAATAATATAAAATGAGTGAATTCTTAGGACCACTCCAAGCGGTTTCTTCGTATATTAAAAATCATGCATTTATCTCACAAAAAAACAAACCAATTCCTAGTTAATAAAGATTGAAAGGAGTCTCTAATGGGAACATACGTTACGGCAGAAGAAGCAGTTTCGGTTATTAAATCCGAAGACAGGGTATTTATCCAAACTGCTGCTGCTACTCCTCAAGAACTTGTAAAAGCTATGACAGCACGTGCCCATGAACTTAGAAATGTTGAACTGGTTTCATTACACACTGAAGGCGATGCTCCATACGCTAAAGATGAATTGTCAGAAAGTTTTATTATTAATGCTTTTTTTGTTGGTGCAAATATTCGAAAAGCAGTTCAATCCGGACGAGCAAACTATGTACCCATCTTTTTAAGTGAAGTACCACGCCTTTTCACACGAGGTATTATGCCTTTGGATATAGCGCTAGTTCATGTTTCTCCGCCAGATAAACATGGCTTTTGTTCGCTGGGTGTTTCTGTGGATTCAGCGCAAGCGGCGGTACATACCGCTAAGACCGTTATCGCCCAGGTTAATCGGAACATGCCCCGAACACATGGCGATGGCTTGATCCATGTTAGAAATATTAATTATCTGGTTGAAGTCAATGATCCGCTCCCCGAGTTTCCACCGCATCCTTTAACCGACATTGAAAAAGAAATCGGTAAACATGTTGCCAGCATTGTTGAAGACGGCGCTTGTTTGCAAATGGGAATTGGGGCCATTCCAGATGCTGTTTTGGCATTACTTGGCAATCACAAAAACCTTGGCATCCATACGGAGATGTTCTCAGATGGTATTATCCCTTTAGTAGAAGCTGGCGTTATCAATGGTGAAGAAAAAAAGGTTCATCCAGGTAAGATTGTTGGCAGCTTTATCATGGGCTCTAGAAAATTATATGATTTTGTTGATGATAATCCCTTGCTCGTGATGCTCGGTTCAGACTATGTCAATGACACCGCAGTTATGCGTAGAAATGCCAAAATGACAGCCATTAACAGCGCCATTGAAGTGGATTTAACCGGCCAGGTTTGTGCTGATTCTATAGGTATCAAGCAATACTCAGGCGTTGGTGGACAGATGGACTTTATCCGTGGCGCTTCGCTTTCTCCTAATGGAAAACCAATCATTGCACTGCCTTCACAAACCCGCAGAGGTGAATCCCGTATTGTACCGATATTAAAATCCGGCGCCAGTGTGGTAACCACTAGAGCACATGTACATTACATCGCTACAGAGTATGGTATCCGCTTCTTGTATGGAAAAAATACCCGCCAACGTGCAGAGCTCATGATCGAAATTGCCCACCCTGATCACAGGGAAACTTTATCTAAAGAAGCCCATGATCGATTTGGCTCAAATATGTTTGCGATGAGATAATCTGGGTTTTATTGTAAAAAAGCTCCGGCATTTAGCGGAGCTTTTTTCTGGGCTTAATAACTATAATTTACAGCAAATCGTTATTACCGGCCTAGGCCAGGATCGGAGTAAATGAGCAAAGAGATACGCTCTTGGATGCCGGATCAAGTCCGGCATGACTTCAGTACCCCTGACTCTTGCTGCGGGGCAGTTTATTAAGCAGGTTTTTCAGCTTGGTAAAGCACATGATCGTACTTTTCGTCCAGCGTTACATTTTTAAAACCTACACTTTCCAAGATGCCCGGATATTCGGCGTGCGGTTTAAAATCAAGAATCGAGAATTCCATGCCAATACCGCAGATATAGTGACTCAGATAGTCGAAATTAGGTTTTTCTTTATCACAAACAATCATATCCAAAATTAAAACCTTGCCACCCGGTTTAATGGCATCATAGGCTTTTTTAATCATCATGGTGCTGAATTGTGTATTCATCGGGTACATCATTCTGCAAAACATCACAGCATCACCTTCAGGGAAAGGTTCTCTATAAATATCAACAGCTTGTCCTTGAAGTCTATCGCCAACGCCTTTTTCATTAGCATTTTCGTTAACCAATTCAATAGCGCCGGGTAAATTAAGCAGCTTAACGTTGAGCTCCGGGAATTTATGACATAGCGATGCAGAAATATCGCCAATACCACCGCCAACATCAATCAATTGTTTAATGCCTTCCAGACGGGCAAATTCGTTTAAAACTTTTATTGGAAAATAGGCGCTACTGCGGTGCATAACTTCGAAGAACTCGTTGTCTTCGCGAGTCTGGGGCGGATAAGCCACAGGGCTGACAAATTTCTTTTTACCTCGAACCGCATCGGCCATTTCCATGTAATAGTTTTTTGCTAAAAATGCCATGGAATCGATATGATGTGCCATCGTCAAGTTTGGGTTTCTTTCAGGATGCGCAAATAGTTTTTCAGATAAATCAGTTAATTGCCATTTGTTGCCAGATTTGCTCAATGCCCCAGTTTGTTCAAGCGTAACTAAAAGCATCTCCAGACGTTTTGGCTCTCCTTCACATTTCTGAGCAAGGGTTTCCGTATCCATGGGTTCATCAGAGAGAAGATCAAAGAGGTTTAATTCAAAGCCGGCATTAATTGCGCCAAACTCAACCAACCCTTTAAACATCATTTCGTAAGCGCGGTCGGTTAGCTTTAATAACTCATTGTCCGTCATGACAGTGTTCCTTCCAAAGCGGTTTTTTTAGTTTATTAGTGTATTGTATGATTGTAGAGAAAAGTTTGAACAACGATAGTGTTTAGGTAAGAAGAACTAAATATAACTTTAGCATTTAATTGAATTCCTCGGCAAACCCTTTTCCAGAGAAATGAAAATATACGTTTCATTGTTACAAACAAGGAAATAAATTCTTTAATATAAAATTTTTAATCAGAAGTCATGTTATCAAAATTGTTTAAAAAGAAGCGTTCATTAAAGGAGCTTGAGGTTGTAGCCAATGTTGATGTGGAAAAATATTGTGGCGTGTGGTACGAAATTTCATCATTTCCTTCAGCTCAACAAAAAAATTGCACCGATGTAAAAGCAGACTATACATTGACTGATAAAGGTTTTGTAAAAGTCAGAAATTCATGCTTGCGCAAAGGTAAACAAGCCTATATTACCGGAAAAGCTTTCCCGGTTCCAAATACAAATAATGCAAAATTGAAAGTCCAGATATTTTGGCCGTTTAAAGCCGCGCTTTGGGTAATTGCACTAGCGGATGATTACTCGCATGCCGTAGTGGCTACGCCAAATCGAAAATACATGTGGATTTTAAGCCGGAAACCGGAAATGGATTCGTTGCTTTATAATGATTTAAAAGACATTGCCCGAAAGCAAGGTTTGGATGTAACTCGGTTGGTTAAATGCTCGCATACAAAGCCGGATCAATTAAATGGAATCCGGAAACATGAAACTGAAAACTCTGGCATGCTTCCAGGCTGAGTTTTAAAACTAAGTTTTATATGCGGCTTTAAGAGTTTTTTATTTTAGCCCAATAATTGCCATCATCCTACCGGTTTTGCCCCAGCTATAGCGATAAGAAAAAAAGTGCTCTTGATCCCTAAATGTTGAAAACTTGGATTGTTCAATATTTGAAATCTCAATCCCGACTTCCAGCAATTGGTCCATATTGGCTTTGGGGAGGTCAAGCAACCATTTCATCGGTGTAGGCGTAGTCATCAAATATGATTTATCGAAATTCATTGCAACATCCTCGCCAACTTCATAGTCGCTTACTTTTATGGATGTCCCGATATAAGCCAGACAATTCTGAGGTTTCGTTTCAAAATCGTTTGCCATTTTACTAAGAGTATGGGCTACAATACGCTTTTTTGTACTTTTCCAACCGGCATGAATTGCCGCTACAACCTTTTGAATAGGGTCATAAACCAATATGGGCACACAATCAGCGATTGATACACAAAGAAACAGGTTCCGGCGGTTTGTAATAAACGCATCATAGCCTTCATAATGACCAGCTTTGATGGCGTTAAGACATGCTGAGCCATGTATTTGAGTCCCCGTTACAAGCTGCTCGGTATCTATTCCTAAGTAATCACACAATCGCTTGCGATTCGTGCTCACATTCAAATGATCGTCGCCGACTGTAAAACTTAAATTTAAAGAATCGTAGGGCGATTTGCTTAAACCACCATGTCGTGTGGATTGTCCGGCTACCAAGTCCGGGTGATTTTTAAATATATTTGGGGTGACAAAAAGCGTGAATTCATCAATGGTTTGCGTCGTCATCATCAGATTCATTAACTTCTGGAAATCTCATCAAATAAGCATCTCTTGAATGAAAGTACTAAAATACGTTTTAACCTTATTTATTTATAACATTTTTACGGTTAATGGGTCTGCGCAGAGTGTTGGAGATTGGAAATCCCATACGTCGTTTTACAATGCATCCGGAGTTAGTGTTGATGAGCTTCGGAATAATGTTTGGGTTGGGACGACAGGAGGAATTTTTAAATATGACCTTCAAACCGCAAAACTAAAAACATGGAGCAATACGGAAGGATTAGCACAAACACATGTGACGGCGGTATTCTATGACACTCTTCGAAAAGGCCTGTGGATTGGATACCACAATGGTACGATAAGTTTTTTTTTGGATCAACATAATCAGTTTTCACACCTCTACTCGCTTAGTTTTATCGATGAAATCCCGGAAAAATCCATTCTTAATTTCGCCTCTAATGGCGATTCGGTTTTTGCGGCTACTGCATTCGGTCTCGTGTTGATTGATCCAAAAAAAAATGAAATTCGCGAAATCATAAAACGAATCGGTACGTTTTCAGAAGGCATTGCTTGCGGTGATCTTTTGATATGGAAAAATCATCTTTATGCACTTACGGAAGAAGGGCTTGCCATCGGGGATTTGTCAGCGTTGAATATACTGGCGCCTAATGCCTGGAGAATGGTTTTATCCGATTCAATTGACCATCCCCAAACAATAACGCGTTTTAAAGACGCCATTTTGATTGGCGCGCAGAATGGCTTGTTTCACCTGGAAGAGGAGCAATTTAAGCAAGTGCCAACCTTTCATTTACACTCTGTTGTGGATATGCTTGCAACTCAGGACTCTCTTTTCATATTAACAGAAAATGCCTTAGTTGCCGGTGATACAACATTAACATTTAATGCAATTGAGAGCAATGTGCCAAATGCTCGTCAAATTGCCTATGGAAATAAAGAAAACCGTTTATGGATTGCTTCCGACTCAATATCGTTAATTAGCTATAGTAATGGCGGATTTGATGCCATTTCGCCAAAGATGCCAAAATTCAACGCAATGGCGGTATTGGGTAAAGATCATCTGAACCGCATGTGGATCAGTTCTTCTGCCACAAAAGAAAATGCTATTGGGCTGTGTTATTACCATAACAATCAGTGGATAAGCATGGATAGCATCCAACCGCAAGGCACGAATCGCACAATCCGGCAATTTACCGATTTAGAAACCGGGCAAGGCGTTACCTATTTCGGAACATGGGGGCAAGGGCTCATGAAACTTTCGGGCGAAACGTTTTTCGGATTTGATCAGAACAATTCTACATTAATTGGGACAAAAAGCGACAGCTCGGTAATTATTATTCCCTCCCTTGCCGGTAATACTACAAACGATGTTTGGATGACCAATTATTTAACCCAAAATGGCCCATTGCAACACATCAACGCTGATGATTCGTTTGAGATGTACGGTTCCGAAGGCAATGTGGGCAAACGCTTTCCCGATGGCATGGCAGCTTACAGACTGGCTATTGATGAGCTAAACCAAAAATGGATTGTAGCAAAATCCGAAAGTGACGGCAAAGGACTGGGCTCGGTGGTATTTTTGGATAACGACACCCCGGATGAGCTTTCGGATGATGTTTGGATTACCATTAATCAAAATACCGGTTCAGGATCGCTTCCCGATAAAACCATTAACGATATTGCTGTGGATCGTGAAGGCTCTATTTGGTTGGCAACCAATCGAGGGTTGGCTTATTTTTTTGATGCCAACTCCGTATCGCCTGGTTTTATTGAAGACGTGATTGTCTCCCCCTTTTTAGAATCCGAAGCTTTAATGTGCTTGGCCATTGATGGTTTAAACAGAAAATGGGTGGGTTCTTCAAATGGGGTTTGGCTCTTAAATCCCGACGCATCTCAGATACTTACGCATTATACCCAAGAAAATTCACCGCTTCTTTCCAATACTATTCTGGATATTTATGCCGATCAAACATCAGGTATGATCTATTTCGGTACCGATAACGGGCTTTCTGTTCTGCAAACTCAGGCGATAGAAGAAAAAGAATCACTTTCGGGAAAGTTGAACGTGTTCCCAAATCCCTTTACTCCCGGAAGTTCAACCAATCTGACAATTGATGGATTAGGCGCGCAGGCGTCGGTTAAAATTTTAACTGTTTCGGGCAAATTGGTAAAAACATTAACAGGCATTGGTTCCAGGCAGCTTTCCTGGGATGGTAAAACGGATTCGGGAGATAATCTCCCCACGGGAATTTATTTGGTTGTGGCGATAAGTGAGGATGGCTCTCAGTCGGCAATCGGAAAACTGGCCATAATAAACAAACGCCGGTGAATTATTGCATGAAAGCAATTCTTCCACCGACGCTTAAATAATGTAAAGATGGTTTTGCTAACCAAATTCAATGTGATTAATCATCAATAACAACGATCAGAACTTTGGATTTTACCCAGAATTGGTCAGCATTTTTAATCGTTAAATGAGATTTTTTATCGCCGCTTTTAATCTCAAAGGAATTTGAGGCGTGGGTGGTTAATATTTCAAAGTCGCCATCGGAACGAGGGATTTCAAGACTATTGAATTTTGAAATATCTACCGTTTTAAACTTTTCTAAAGTAAAATCTTTTTTAAGAATTAATTTGCGGCCAATTCCGATAAAACCGCCACGACGATGCGCAATGCCGTAGCTGTATAACGAGTCTTCGGTAGCAATAATATAATGAGCGGTGTTGAGTTTTTGGGTCTGCTTTTCAATTTTGACCGTTTGCTCAGCAACCTGAACTTCCAATCCTTCAATGGTTATGTTCAAGCTCGATATAACAGTTCTTAACGAGTCAATTTCCTGTTCGCGTATAACGATTGTTTCCTTGAGTTGTTTAACAAGTTTGTTAAGCCCTTTATTGTTGATCCGGTATGAGCGCAAGCGTTTTTCAAGTTCTTCAATCTTTTTTTGGTTTTGATCCAATACGGTATTTATTTGAGTAAACCCATCATTAATGCTGTTAATTATGGTTTTCGGGTCTTTGGTAACCTGACCGGTTTCAACATCATGTGAAACTTTGCTAAGAATACCTTGTTTTTGGCGAATGGTTTCCAGATTATCATACACATCGCCAATCATCAATGTAATATCTTCAACGTACTGCGATTGGGAGGCGTTCAGAGAGTCCAATTCCGATACCTGCTTTTCCAATTTTTGGATTTTCTCAGTATTACAACCCAAAAACAGAATCAGGACAAAAAATGTTAGTATTCGTTTCATGGTTAGTTAATTTAAGGGTGAAAAAGAGTTTTATTAAAGGTGATTTAATGTAAATTTGCTTTATTATGCATTTAAGTTAAAGATAACTGATTTACAACGAAAAGCTGTGATACTGATTGTGCCCTTACCTGAAACTATGATCAAGATCACAAGCTAAATTGAGTGGTTTAAATGTTCAAAAAAAACATGTTGATCGTATTTTTTTTTAGATTCAAGCTTTAAATTATCAATATACTTGTGAAACCACTAGCTTAGGAAAAACTAAGACATTCACATATATGGAACAGAGAGAGGAAATACTTGAAATGCTAAGTGAAGTTAGCATTTTTGAAAGTTTAACAGCCAAAACTTTAGCTGAGATTTATGACCGCAGTCAAATTTTGATATTTAAAAAAGATGATGTCATTTTATTTGAAAGCGATGCTGGTAATGCCGTTTATGTCATTTTGGATGGTTTTGTGAAAATTTCACGAACCAACGAGGATTTTAAAGAAGTGATACTGGCAATTTTAGGCGAGCACGACTTTTTTGGCGAAATGTCAGTTCTGGATGGCGCTCTCCGATCGGCTGATGCTACGGCGATTTCGAAAGTTAAAGTGTTGAAAATCCCGGATAAGGAATTTATTGATCTTCTGGAAAATGAACCCAAGCTATCCTTGGCCATGCTCAGGGAAATGGTTACCAGGCTTAGAAAAACCGATCATCAAATTAAAAGCATTTCGCTTTCGGATGCTATTGGAAAAGTGGCTTCGGTAATTATTCGCTTGGCCAATGATGTGGGTCGCCAGAAACGAGGCCGGGTTCAAATTGATAGTTTCGCCAGCCAACAAGAAATGGCCAACTACGCCGCCACATCCCGTGAAACCATATCCAGGGTTCTTTCAATGTTCGAACGCGAAGGATTAATAGAAAGAGAATTAAACAAAATAATTATTACGGACTTCGAAGCATTTAAGAAAAAATTTGAGTATTAAAGAGCATTGTTAAAAAAAATGCGTTTTAGGACGGCATTGGTTGATTAAAAAACACCAAAAAGAAAACACGGTTCAATCGTTTTTCTTTCGGTGTTTTTTTTATGGCTTTTTAATAAAGCGCGCCATGTTTTCTTCTCCAGATAAGTTTATTGTTCAAAACAAAAGGGTTTGGCTTCAAGTAACTCATGATGTATATTCTGAGCTCAATTAAATGATAAGGTTTATAGTCAGAAGTTTTAAATGCCCAAGAAAAAGAAGCCCGACACAACATATTCGATTTCTATCATTCCTGATGATGGATCAGAAACCAAAGGATTTGTAGGTGTAAGTAAAAAGCGTGTGATCGTATTGTTCTCTGCATTAGGGGTGATGATTTTAGTATTGGGAATGCTGCTTGTATTTTTTACGCCGATCAAACGATTAATGCCTGATTATCAAACCAAACTCCGGTTTCAAAAAAATATCCTGCAAAATCAGTGGATGCTTGATAGTTTGAACCGTGAGATTGAAAATTTAGATCTATACAATACCCGCTTAAAATCAGCACTTGGAATAACGCCAACCATCATAGACTCAACAAAGCTGGCGCCTGAGCAAATAGCATCAGCAACGCCGCGTCATCATTACAATTTTGCCGTCGAAAAACTTACGGTGGATGCCATTCGAAAATTAAAACATAAAAAAAAACCAAATGCAGCCAATGCGTTTGTAAGTGGAACGCTTTCGCAAGCATTTTCACCTCAAACCAGTCATTACGGTATTGATATAGCTACAGCTTCCAACGAAACGGTTGGGGCAATTGCCGATGGTACGGTTTTATTCGCGGATTGGACAAATGACTACGGCTACACTGTGATTATTGATCATAGTTATTTTATCAGTTTTTACAAGCATTGCAACACTGCGCTTGTGCGTGAAGGCGAACGGGTTAAAAAGGGCGAAGTATTAGCATTAACAGGAAATAGAGGAAATGAGTCATCAGGGCCTCATTTGCATTTAGAAGTATGGAAAGATGGAGTTCCGGTAAATCCAAGTCAATACATAAATATTAATTAAGCTATGTTGGGAAAAAAATCCAGTACAGATAATGCCAGTTTCTCCGATAAACTAAGTATTATTTCCTCAGGTGCGGTATTAGAAGGGGATTTAAATACTGAGGGCAATTTAAGAGTTGATGGTAAAATTATCGGACATGTTAAAGTTCAGGGCAACACGGCTATTGGAAAAAAAGGTGCTATTGAGGGTGATATTGCATCAACGTTTTTGAAAGTTTCCGGTTTTGTGAAAGGCAATGTTTTGGTTACGGGTAAACTAACGTTGGATGCAACGGCATCTATTGAAGGCGATGTGAAGTCAAAGGTTTTGATTGTGGAAGATGGCGCAAAAGTAAATGGTAAAATTGAAATGGAGTCTACAGAAAAACCGGATAAAAATTCACGTGAAAAGCCGGTTAGTATGCTAGCTTCGAAATAACACCGATCAGCGGAGGCTTTTGTAATGACGGATGAAGATCAAAGCCAAGATCGAAAATCATTGCATGGCGATGTTTCCAAAGCGTACCGAAGCCTTGGGAAATATATGGGTTTGGGGGTGCAAATTGCCGCCAGCATTGCTTTTTTTATGTTTATCGGATACTGGGTTGACGAGCAACTCAACACCAGCCCGATTTTTTTAATTGTTGGTTTTATTATGGGGATGATCGGTATGTTTATGTTGCTTCTTAAAATTTCCGATAAGAAGTGATCTTCATAAAACTACAATAACGTCTGAAATATTTTAGTAATCTTAAAATTTTCCTGAAATTGAAGCCACTCTTTGATTTTCTCATAAAGATGCTTATTTTCAGCCTCACTTTATGGTCAGCCATTTATTTTTTGATCGGATTTGAATCCGAGGAGGTGATCAAGGCTGTTTTTTATGCATGGTTGATTATGGCGGTCAATACATTGATGGGGTACCTGGTTTTTGAAAAAGCCTATGGGAGCGATAACACCACATTTAACTTGTTCGTTTTAGGCGGCTTAGGCCTGCGCTTAATGTTAATTATGGTGCTTGTAGCCTTTATTGTGTTGATGGAATGGCTCCTGATGAAAGAGTTTTTGCTATCGATGTTTGTTTTTTATGTGGTGTATGTCATTCTTGAAATTTTAGGATATCAGAAAAAAAACCAATTTGAAAAAAAGATTTTCCAAACAAATGAACAGATTTCATCCGACTAAAATTCAGAGCGCAAGCTCATTATTTGTTGTTTTCTTACTATCATTTTTTATGGCAATGCCGTCAGGTTTTGCGGCTGCAGAAGGATCGGAAGACGCCCATCACGATTCCGAGAAGTTAGACGCCATCCATCACGTGATCGATGGCCAATACTTTGATTTTTCACCATTTGGAAAACTTAAATTACCAACAGGCTGGATAGTCGCCGGTTTTGATATATCTCCTACCAGACATGTGGTCATGCTTTGGATTGCAGCGTTAATTCTGATTCTTGTGTTTTCGATGGTAAGCAATCACTATAAAAAGCTGTCCAAAAAAGATGCGCCAAAAGGTATCTCAAACTTAATGGAAGTTCTGGTTGATTTTGTTAAAGAAGATATTGCTAAACAAAATATTGGCCACGGTTACCAGCGACACATGCCTTATCTGTTAACCATATTTTTCTTTATCCTGATTTGTAATTTACTTGGTTTGGTGCCGTTTAGCGCTACGGCAACCAGCAATATTAATGTAACGGCAACCCTCGCTATTTTCACGTTTTTCATCACGCAGATTTCAGCCATCCGGGCTCACGGCATTGGAGGCTTTTTAGCGCATTTAACCGGCGGCACTCATCCATTAATGTGGGTTATTATGATACCGGTTGAATTTATCGGCTTATTTACAAAGCCCTTTGCACTCACCGTTCGTTTATTTGCAAACATGACTGCCGGACACATTGTTATTATTAGCTTATTAGGATTGATTTTTGTGTTCAAATCTTACATGATTGCCCCGGTGTCGGTAGCATTTGCATTGTTTATTTATTTGCTGGAAATTTTAGTGTCTTTCTTACAAGCTTATATCTTTACGCTGCTTTCGGCGCTATTTATTGGAATGGCCCAGGCGCATGAAGGGCACGAAGAGGCCTCGGCTCACTAATTATTTGTATTTATTGGTTTAGTTTCATTTATCAACAACAAGTCTCTTTATTGAGATTATAACAAGAACAAAAAATACTCACGGAGGATTAAAAAAACATGGGTAACGAAGCAATGGCATTTTTAGGCGCAGGTTTAGGCGCAGGAATCGCAGCAGTTGGTGCAGGGTATGGTATCGGTAATATTGCCGGAAAAGCAGTTGAAGGTACAGCTCGTCAGCCACAAGCTACTGGTGATATCCGTACAACAATGATTATCGCAGCAGCGCTTATTGAAGGTGTTGCACTCTTTGCAGAGGTTATTTGCGTGTTGCTTGCAACAAAAGGTGCATAATTCAGATTATATAAAAGTATTTTAAGATTTTGGTGGCTCAGTTGTGAGCTACCAAAATCTTCATTTTAAAACCGGAAACTTATTTAAGCTCTATGCCAATATCAGGGTTCGTATTTCTATTGGAAGGATCACTTTTAAGTCCAAATCCAGGTTTGATTTTTTGGACAGCTATTACGTTTTTACTTTTACTTGTTCTTCTTAAAAAATTAGCATGGCAGCCAATTTTAACGGCTCTCGACGAGCGCGAAAAAAACATTAAATCAGCTATTGAACGCGCTGAAAATGCAAAGGAAGAAGCAGAAAAAACATTGGAAGAAAATAAAAAAGCATTACAAAATGCCGAGGTAGAGTCGGATAGGATCATCAAAGAAGGTAAAGAATACGCTCAAAAAATGAAGGATGAAATTGTTGAAAAGGCTCATCTTGAAGCAAAGAAAATGACCGAAAACGCCAAAAATGAAATTGAGCAGGAAAAACAGCGTGCATTAATGGCGCTTCGCGATGAAGTCGCTGAGCTAGCTGTAAAAGGCGCGGAAAAGATTATCAGAACCAATTTGGATGCCGAAAAGCAAAAGGCTGTTATTGAAGGCATGCTTGAAGATATTACCAGTATCAAGAATTAAATTAACTATTGCTTAACTATGCGATCAATTGTTGGACGTAGATACGCACTCGCTTTGCTCGAAGTGGCTGAAGAAAAAAAAATTGTAGATACATTTCTCAGTGATTTTAAACTCATAGAACAGACGTTAAACGAATCAAAAGAGCTTGATTTGGCCATTTCAAGTCCGTTGATTCAGGTTGAAAAAAAGGCTGGATTTTTAAAAGCGATTTTTGAAGGCAAGGTATCGAAAGATATTTCGGTTTTTCTGGATCTGATTGCCAGAAAAGGTCGTGCAAATCATCTCAGACAAATCATTGTTGCATTTAAAGGATTGCTTGATGAGAAAAATGGGATTATTGAAGTTGAAGTAAAAAGCGCTGTCGAGCTCGATAAAATCCAATCCAACGAGCTTAAGCAAAAGTTGGATAAATTTACTTCAAAAAACACTCGAATCAGATTGTCAACGGATAAAGAGTTGATTGGCGGCTTAACGGTAAAAATTGGCGATACTGTTCTGGATAGTAGCATACGCCATCAACTCAGTCAATTAAGCGAAAGTTTTAAGCAAGGGTCGTTTAACTGATTGGGCTTTTGTAGTTAGCGCACAGACTATCAGAAATAAGTTTACGGTTTTAAAGGAGCATTGAGCTCCTTTTTTATTTTGTGCCTTTTGAAAGCAAAAAATGGAATTGTTCTTTGCTTAGATGGTTTATATGAATACTTTTAAGTACGTAAGTATTAGGGGTTAATTTGTTTTTTTATGATTCATGAGTAGACAAGGATCAACTTCGGCTAAATTCATTAACTATTACGAGTTATTGAGGGTTAGGCCCTACGACTCTCAAGCCGCCATTCAGGATGCATTTTATCTTGAAATTAAAAAATGGCACCCTGATAAAAACACCGGGGAAACCCCGGAAGATAAGCACATTGCCTTACATCGAACCAAACTGCTCATAGAAGCCCGATCAATCCTTACCGATTTACACAAAAAATCTCAATACGACGCCGATTTTGAACGTCTTTACCCACGTCGGTTTCAAAAGTTAAACACACCCAGAGACGAGCCAGTCAACCTGAAAGCCATTCAGGAAAAGCAGCAACAAAACAGGTTGCAATCGTTAAATTCAAACAAGGTTTGCTGGTACGATTTTTCGTCTAAAATCAATCGGGAAAACAATCAGGTGACATATAATCTCCAGCGTTTTATAGATCGCAATCCCATATTCGAAGCACGAATGCGATTTAATATCAACAGTGAGTGGACTGAATTCAGCCGTCGAAAACATTATAGGTTCAGTTATCCGAATTTAAATGTGGCGCTGCCAGAAATGCAGATTCGCTATAAAGACAAAAAGGGTAAATATCATTATTACAAACCCATCATGAAAGTCATTATTTTGTCTAAAGACCCCTTCATAGCCATTCAAGACAAATACACATTACTTGAACGATTAGAAACGCAGCGGCGAAGAATGGCTTATAAAGTTATAGTGGCCCTGGTGAGCAGTGGCTTTTTGGCGGTTCAGGCGTTTTTGCACCACTCTTGGGTATAAAATTGTTTTCGGAGTTTATTAAATTAACATTCACATTACGCAGAACACGTACCATAAACCGGAGAATAATTTGAAAAAACGCGCTCACTTAATTATAGCTTTTCTTGCTGTTCAAACATTCATTCTTTCAACCATAACAATATCTCCCTTATTTGCCAGAGGTGAAACATTGCCAGCCGGGCATTGGGCGTATGATGCTATAGAAAAGTTAGTTGTAAGAGGTCACCTTTCTCATTTATATGATGCCGTGAAACCTTATACTCGTTACGATGTTGCCAAAGCGATCTATGAATCCGATAAATCAGAAATTAAAGATATTACGGCATTATGGCTCTTTATTAAGCTTGAAGATGAGCTGGATAGTGAATTAAGCTGGATTGAGCAAGAGAGCATGCCAAAAACAGCGTTAAGAGTTGGGTTGAGATTAGCAGAAATTGCCCGGAAAAATGAAGGGCGAAGTTTTTCGCCCAAGTTCAGAGGCCGGGCAAGGATGTCGCTGCATTACGGAGAGAATCTTGTGATTTATAATTCATCGGTGATTCAGCAAAGCGGCGCTTATGATATTGTTGCCAGAACCAGGCCATTTGGAAGAACCACCAGTTATACCGAGCAAGCGTATGTCGGTTTTGAAAAAGATGCATTAAAAGTAAAAGTTGGCAGGGATTATATAGACTGGGGATATGGTCGCAACAGTTTATTAGCAAGCAATTCTGCCGGGAGCTTTGATCATGTGATGATTCAATTGAAATCGAAAACTGTGCGATTCACGTATGCTACGGCAATTTTGGATCAAAAGACGTTTAATGAGCAAAATATTGAAGATATTGGTTTGATCAGCGACCATTTCGATCGCTACTACACAGCCGAACGCATTGATTTCAATGTGCTTGGCAGTAAGCTGCGGTTTGGATTCTGGCAGGCTATCATTTATGGCGGGAAAAACCAACCGTTGAATTTGCGTTATGCAAATCCCATTACCTTATATAAAGGCGAAGCAAATTCTCCCGATGAAAATACTAATGCGATACTCGGTTCCGATTTAAGCGTGTATGTTTATGATGGCGTAAATGTCTATGGTAGTTTGATGTTTAATGACTGGTCGTCGCAAAGTCAGGATTCAATTGATATTGATTTAAACAAGTGGGGTGGCATTTTAGGCGTTCGCGCCGCCGATGTTTTAAGAGGCTTTGATATATATGGTACAGACGCTTTTATAGAACTCAGTAAAGTCACCTTAGGTGTATATGATCAGCCGAATGCATTTGGAAATTATCGATTTTTATTTGTTGACAATCCGATTGCTCATACCAACGGTAGCGATTTTGAATATTTGGAAATGGGCCTTTCACACTGGTTATATCGCCAGTTGCGGCTGGATTTGAGCTTATCAATGCTTTCAAAGGGCGAATCGTCCATAACAACAGGTTTGTTTAATCCAAATGATGCCTCTTCTCCTTCGGGCACGCCGGAGAAAACCACAATGTTAAAACTCGGTGCGTTTTACCAGCCGTTCAATGAATTCAACTCGGAACTTGCAATTTCAAAAGTTTGGACAAGTAATCTTGGTCATGTAAGCGGTGCATCGGATTCTGATGTTCAGGTGTTTTTAAGGGTCATGTTGGAGCTTCAGCCATTGTTTAATATTAACTAAGCCAACCGTAAAATTTTTAGGTTGTTTGATGAAAGAAGGTTTCTTAAATTCACCCTTTGTATTTTTCCACCAAGGGTTATTGGTGGTAATAATAGAGTTTTAAGGATTAAATGTTAATATGCGCAAATCAAAACCGCTTACTTTTTCGTTATACAACTTTCTTATCATCGCAGCGCTTTCGGCTGTGTTTTTAAATTGCAGTTCGGTAAAACCCGCCGCTTCCGAAGCATTAAAAGACATGTTGGATTACGCGATTCGTTTGTATGACGATGAAGATTATACCGAGGCTATTCTGGAGCTGGAAAAATTGACCTACAAAAGCAGGGCGACCGAATACGAAGACGATGTCCTGTACTATTTAGCGCAGTCTTATTTTAAAAACGAGCAATACCTTCTGGCCGGCGATAGCTATAAACGATTAGTGCAGAACTTGCCGAGCACGGTTTACAGGAAAGAGGCTTATTTCCAGTTAGGCTTATGTTATTACAACATGTCGCCCAGGTATTCGTTGGATCAGCAATACACAAAATTAGCGATAGATCAATTCCAGTTTTTTATTGATGGGTTTCCGGTACCGGATTCGGCAACCATCGCCGAGCAAATTGCCGAGTTGCAGTCCTATTCAAGCGAAGAAAAAAACAATCCGGAATATCAGAACATCTTTTCGCGTTTAAAGGCCAAATATGGCGTATTGGATACCGTTCTGAAAGCTGAAAAAATGATTCGTGAGTGCAGAAATAAGTTGGCGCGAAAAAACTATGAGGCGGCAAATCAGTACATTACGCTTCGGGCTTATAAAGCCGCAACGATTTATTACGACGAAGTCATTTTAAGTTACTCCGATAGCCCATATTATGAGCAGGCTCTCCTTGAAAAAATTGATGTGTTGGTGATTAGAAAACAGTGGGATGAAGCGCTTGAAACCATAGAAAAATATAAAGCGCGTTTCCCGGATAACGTTGATGAAGTTGAAGATGATCACCGGCAGATTTTAAGAGAAATGCGCAAACAAGAGCGCGTTGCCGTCAATTAACCCTATGCTATGGACATTGCGTTTTTTGGGGGCACTTTTGATCCGCCGCATTACGGCCACTTTGCGGTGTGTACATTAATCAGAGAAATACTGAGCCCAGATAAAATCATCCTTTCACCCTCCAAAAATCCGTTAAAACCCAATCAGGAATCTTCGGATAATCATTCACTGAAAATGCTCAGGATACTTTCGGATGATTTGAACCAAACCGGAAAATCGTTTGAAGTTAGTGATTGGGAGCTTTGCCAAAATGGCCCATCTTTCACTGTTGATACAATAAGGCATTTTC
Organism: Chloroherpetonaceae bacterium; assembly: GCA_028277445.1. Lineage (GTDB taxonomy): Bacteria > Bacteroidota > Chlorobiia > Chlorobiales > Chloroherpetonaceae > JANQGG01. The sequence goes on from JANQGG010000054.1 coordinate 74,237, forward strand.
AAAAAATTTATCCCAATTCCCGAATATTTTTGTGCATCGGGCAGGATAATTATGCTATATTCCCAAAGTGGAAAGGCTATCAAACGATTTTGAACTTATGCCATATTGTGGTGTTTGCTCGCCCCGGTTCGCACACATCTTCTGTTGATGCGCCCTTTAATCCCAATAAATTTACTTGGATTGATTTAGATTTACCACTTTCGTCGACAGAGTGTCGGAATGCAATTGCATCAAAAGAACCGTCGTGTTTAAACCAATTACCAACGAAAATTGCTGGTTATATTCGGCAGCATCGTTTGTATGGGTTTTAATTATGGATAAAATTTGCATATGGCAATCATGAAAAAAACTGTTTTTGCAATAATACTTGCGTCTTTAATGATCGCCTGCTCAGAGCAGAAATCGGGTGAGCAGAGCCAAACGTTACAGGCGCCAAAGATTGAGCCGCCTCCGCCAACCATTGAGTATGGATTTGTTGTGGATTCACTAGGAAAACAAAGCAGCCAAGTTAAACGCAATGAAACCCTGGCCGATATTCTAACGTCGTTTAACGTGCCTTACCCTGATATTGTTAAAATGGCCAATGTGCCTGTGGATGTTTTTGATGAACGATACATGAAACCCGGTGATAATTACACCATTTATCTGGCACAAGATTCCGCACAAACGCCGCTTTACTTTGTTTATGAAAAAAATCCGATTGATTATGTGGTTTTTGGATTAAAAGATTCCGTTCAGGTAAGGGTTGGCGCAAAAGATGTGGTTACGAAACAGCGATTTTTTACCGGAAAAATTGAAACATCGCTTTACGAGACATTTATCCAGGATAGCATCAGCCCGATGTTAGCGCTAAAACTGGCCAATGTGTTTGCTTGGCAAATTGATTTTTATCGGATTCAGAAGGATGATCATTTTAAAGTATTCTATGAAGAGCACTATGTAGATAATGAGTTGATAAGCATTGGTGAAGTAAAGGCTGCGTATTTTAATCATATTGGCGAGCCGTTTTACGGATTTGAATATGTGATTGATGATATTCAAGCCTATTTTGATGAAAATGGCAACAGTTTGGAGAAAGAATTTTTGAAAGCCCCGTTAAAGTTTTCCAGGATCAGTTCGGGATATAGCAGAAGCCGGTTTCATCCTATTCTTAAAAGATATCGACCTCACCGGGCTATTGATTATGCCGCCCCACGAGGTACACCCGTTCTGGCAGTGGCCGACGGTGTGGTATCAAAAAAAGATTATTCCAAAAGCGCCGGGTATTATTTAAAAATCCGTCACAACAGCACCTACGTCAGCGGGTATTTGCACCTTATGAAATATGCCAAAAGCATTAGACCGGGCGTTGCTGTAAAACAAGGGCAAACCATCGCTTATGTGGGCAGCACCGGTCTTTCTACCGGGCCGCATTTGGATTTTAGATTCTGGAAAAATGGAAGCCTCGTCAATTACAGGATGCTTGAGTTTCCGCCTGCTCATCCTATTGAGGAAAAGTATCGAGAGGATTATCTTTCCAGGATTAAACCTCTCAAGCAAATGCTGGATGAAAAAAAGTTGCCGATGCTTGCTACCAAAACGCCGGCGATCAAGTAACCCGCTTACATTTTTTCAGGCGCATCGATGCCCAAAATCCTGAAGCCATTTTGCAAAACCTGACGCGTTGCTAAGCAAAGGTACAACCGGGATTTGCGAATTTCTTCGGCTTGGCCTACAATTCGGCATTCGTGATAAAACTTGTGGAACGCTTCAGCTACTTTGTTGAGATAGCCAATCACTTTTTGGGGCTCCAAAGCCTTGGTTGAAAGCTCTAAGGCGGTTGGGTATTCCAATAAAATTTTCGCCAGATCCAATTCTTCCTTGGCCTGGATATGATCCAACATCGAGTATTCGGTTTCAGTTGGTTCGAATGGGGATTCTTCGGAAGCAACTCGTAACAAGCTGCATATTCGGGCATGGGCATATTGGAGGTAAAAAACCGGGTTATCGGTGGATTCTTTTTTGGCCAGATCAACATCGAAATTTAAATGCGATTCTTTATTTCGCATGATAAAGAAAAAACGTGTGGCATCCGGGCCAACTTCATCAATCAAGTCATCCAACAGATCGGCATTACCCTTTCGGGTGGACATTTTCACAACCTCGCCATTAACCGTTGTTGTTACAAACTGGTTGATAACCACATGAAGTTTGCAAGTGGAATATCCGAGCACATCCAGCGCACGAATAACATCGGGGTATTCATCAATATGATCGGCGCCAAATACATTGACCATTTTAGAAAACCCACGCTCGTACTTGGTGATGTGGTAAGCGATATCAGGCAGGCGGTAACTGGGTTCACCCGTAGATTTAATGAGCACTTTATCTTTTTCAAGCCCAAACTTGGTCGTTAAAAACCACGTGGCGCCATCTTCTTGTTTGATGTAATCTTTTTCCCTGAGCTTTTTAATGACATCATCATTTCGGCTTAAGCCATTTTTTTGAATTTCGTATAATGAAAGCTCATTAAAAAACGAATCGTGGATAATGCCTAAGCGGTTTAGGGTATGTTTGATGCTGGCAAATATTTCGGATTCGGCAAAGTTTTTGAAAAACGCAAGGTCTTCAGTTTCGGCAAGCTCGGTGTTTTTTTCGGCATAAATTTTTTGGGCGATGTCCCGAATGTAGCCGCCCTGGTAGTAATCATCCGGAAACGAAATTTGTTTTCCACAAAGCTCCTGGTAGCGAAGACGTACCGAATCGGCAAGCAGGCGCATCTGGCGACCGGCATTGTTGAAATAATATTCGCGGGTGACGTCGTAGCCCTGAGCTTCAAGCATATTGGCGATACAATCGCCAAGCACGCCACCACGGCCCCGACCCACGGTTAAAGGACCGGTTGGGTTGGCGCTGACAAATTCAACAATGGCGGTTTTTCCTTTTCCAACTTCCGACGTTCCGTAAGTTTCACCGTCTTTAAGAATACCTTGCACGGCAGTTGAAATCGCATTTTTGGAAAAGTAAAAATTGATGAACCCTGCGCCGGCGATTTCTATATTTTCAATGGCCTCGCCAAGCTCTATGTTGGAAATAATATCCTGGGCGATTTGTCGCGGGTTCTTTTTGAGTTGCCTGGCCAGCGCCATGGCCACATTGGTTGAGGCGTCGCCAAATTTTTCTTCGGCCGGTTTTTCTATAATGATATCTTCGCGGTTAATCTTTACATCAAGTTTTTGCAACGCTTCCAGAAGGGCTGTGATTAAACGGTCTCTCATGAAATCAATAAAATTAAAAGGTTGAAATCAATCGTTGGGGATCGAGTTCGGTAAAGTCTTTTACAATGTCGGTTAAGTTTCCAAATGTTTCTATTTCCATTTTCGAATGCGATGTGGTTAAACCAACCACTTTCATATTGGCCGTTGTGGCAGCTTGTATGCCGAACTGAGAATCCTCAAACACCATGCAGTTTTCAGGGCTGACATTGAGCTGGGAAGCCACCGTTAGAAAAATTTCAGGATCGGGTTTTCCTTTTTTTACTTGCGCTGCGCCAACTACTGATGAAAAACAATCCTTTAAGTTCAATCCCGATAGAACAAAGGCAATATTGCCCGGACTGCTTCCGGTGCCAATGCCCATTGAAATCCCTAACGCAGTGGACTTTTCAATAAATTTTAATAAACCGTTTAACGGTTTTAAATGCGGGCGGTACATGTAACGGTAAAGGACGTCTTTTTGCTCAGCCAGGCAATTAATTTCATCCATTGTCAGCGACCGGTTCAAATAATGCCTCACCACTTCTTCGGCTTTTCTTCCGGCTGCATACAAACAAAAATCATCCAAAGACACATGATGCCCTTTATCTCGAAATAGCTCTATCCACGATTGGGCATGGTAAGACATATTATCGGCAATAACGCCATCCATATCAAAAATGAACGCATACTTCTCGGACATATCGGTCTAAAAATTACTTAAGGTATAATTAAAACTAAGTTCAAAGGTTTCTTGCAACTGCAGACGCTCTGATGCATTTTTCTGAAATAAAAGGTATAAACCAAGGTTGGTTTGCAAATAGTCATTGAGTTTTAAATATAATGTGCTTCGTGAATCCACATCCCAAACATCAAGGTGATCAAAGCCTGAAAACAATTGCAAGCGCGATTCCAGTGTGATATTTTCGGCCAAATCCACCTGGTAATTTGCCGATGCCCGAATGCCGGTTTTAAAATTCACGGTTTCAATCTCTTCGGTTTCGGGGTCGTCGCTAAACGCCGTGTATGTGCTGGTTACGATTTCACGGAATGCAATACCTAAAAAAAACGCGGCCTGTTTATGCTCCTGGTATGAAAGTCCGATGCTTTGAACCAGGTATGCCGGATCAAAAAAATCGGATAGTTGAGGCTCACCGAGGACATCGTAGTCATAGCCCGGCGCAAATTGAGTTTGCAATGTGGCAACAAATTCGGGTTTAAAAATACTTTTCCCGTAATTTAGTTTCGTTTCAAAATCAATAATATCGGTGATTTTACGCGTGGTTATCCCTTCGGATTTGGTTTGCCCGAATTTGATTTCCATGCGATTTTTCCAGGTGAAGTTTTCTAACACATGGATACTCTTTGCATCAAGGCCGGTAGTCCATGCCAATGAATTTATGCCGCCTTCAGCCCAATCTTTAAAAGAGGCTTGAACTAACGAGATAAACGGTTTGAGCGAATAGGTGAAATCAGGAACAGGTTCATGTTTAGTAACCAAACGAATGATGGTGGCCGTTTCAATAGAGCCATCTTCAGACACCGAAAGCGTATCGATTTTTACAGTTTCTTTTTTAAGCTCGGTTTTTTTAAATGACTGAGCCTGGACGGTTGGATGGGCAAGCAGCAAAATTAAACAAATCAAAAATGGTGTGGAACGGCAATACATAGCATTAAGGGATTAGGGTTAGGTTGAGAGCGGCGTTGTCCCAATGGCTGATCTGATTTTATTTAAACGTTCTCTGGCAATGGCCCTGGCTTTTTTAGCGCCTTCAAACAAAATGCGTTCAATTTCGGCTGGATTTTCGATGTATGAATTATACTTTTCGCGGTTTTGGCCAAATCGGTTTTCCAAGAGTTCATAAAGTTCTTGTTTGGCAGCGCCATAACCCATTCCACTCGATTCGTAGCGCGTTCTTAAATCTTGAATTTGTTGCGGCGGGGCAAACAGTTTATAAATCCCAAACACATTGCATTCGTCAGGATTTTTTGGTTCTTCAACCGTCTTGGAATCCGTCTGGATTTGCATCACGCGCTTGCGAAGTTTTTTCGGCGGCAGAAACAAGGGCAGAGTGTTGTTGTAGTTTTTGCTCATCTTTCGCCCGTCTATGCCGGGAATTGTCATTAAATCTTCCTGGATAAGACCTTCGGGTACGGTTAATAAGTCACCATAAACGTTGTTGAACGTTTCGGCAATATCGCGGGTGATTTCTATATGCTGTTTTTGATCCAGGCCTACCGGAACAACGTTTGTGCCAAACATTAAAATATCGCTAGCCATTAAGACCGGGTAATTAAAAAGCCCGGCATTAATGCCATCATCGGAATCTTTCTGCGTGGCGATGTTTTGATCAACCGAAGCTTTATAAGCATGGGCGCGGTTTAAAAGTCCTTTTGGGGTAAAACATGAAAGAATCCATTGGAGCTCAAAAACTTCGGGCACATCGGACTGGCGGAAAAACGTCGCTTTTTCATAATCCAAACCCAAAGCCAGCCAGGTTGCGGCTACTTCATATGTTTGTGCTTGGAGCGCCTTGCCGTCTTTAACGGTGGTTAAGGCATGGTAGTCGGCAATAAAGTAAAACGCCGTATAACTTTTCGCGAGCTCTAGCGCTGGTAAAATGGCGCCAAAATAATTTCCAATATGAGGTGTTCCGGTAGGTTTGATCCCAGTAAGGGCAATTTTACTCATGGTTTATCATTTCAATCCAAAGACTGACCAGTCTTGTATTACAGTAAGTTTTAACGGAAGATACAAAGATTTTACGGGCTTTAAGAATCGTGATCCCTACTCCAATGAAATTTAGTTCTTAACACATCGTAATAATTGCGTTTTTCATTTCTGACTAAATTCACAGTATTTGGTGATTTGCAAACCGTGATTTGATCAGCCGGTGTGAGTTTGTGAACCAGCAACCCGTCGCAATTCAGGATGAACCTGTCGTCGGAAGTTTGCACGGCAACATCGATGGTTTTTTCATCACTGACAATGATCGGTCGAACCGTAAGTATATGCGGACAAATTGGGGTTATGACAAAAACATGCGATTTAGGTAAAATGATCGGCCCGCCTGCCGACATAGAGTATGCCGTTGAACCGGTTGACGTGGCAATGATAATGCCATCCGAGCGATACGAGGTCACCAAATTCCCATCAATGCTTAAGGTAATATTGGGTATTCGAGGGTAACTGCCTTTTTCAATAACCACATCGTTAAGCGCCTTCATTTTTTTTAACTGCCCGCTTTGCAGAACGCTAACTTCTAATTGCGTTCGATTTTCAAGGGTGATATTGCCATCCATTAAGTTTTTAATGGCTTCATACATTTCAGCTTCACTGAACTCGGCTAAAAATCCAAGTGTTCCTAAATTTATACCGATTATTGGCTTTGAATTGGCATAATGTGTGACTCTAAGCAATGTGCCATCCCCACCCAAAGAAATAAAGGCATCACAAACTGAGCCCATATCATCAATATCGGCGCGGTCTTTTTCGTTAAGATGCCTTGCTGAGTCCATATCCAGTACAAACGGGATTTGGTTAAACTTTAACCATTTGATAAGGTTTTTGGAAGCGGCAATGGCTTTTGGTCTGTTGGTATTGACAATCACACCAAATTTCATGTTGAATGCATGGTTTGTAATTTTTGATAATTCTTGTTGGCCATTTCAAATTGGTTTTGGATCAACTCAAAATCGTCCGTTTCAATGGCTTGCGATAGCTTAGAAATCGTTTGATTAAATTCTTGTAATGATTTAAGAATTTCCGGCTTATTTGTGCTTAGAATGTCTTTCCAAACATTCCAAGGGCTTCCGGCCAACCGGGTTAAATCTGCAAATCCTTTACCGCTTAACTCTATCTCATTTTCACAATAATTAACCAGGAGCGTGGAAAGCAATTGCGGTAAATGGCTCAAGCGTGCAAAAGTTGCATCATGCTCTTCAGGCGTCATCATAATTGCTTTAGCGCCGATCTTTTTAATCAATTGAATCAAGCGCTCGGCTTGTTGCTGATGATCTTGCTGACAAACGATAAACGGTTTGTCTTTGAATAAAAGCGGATCGCTGTATTGATATCCCGATAACTCTTTACCGGCAATCGGGTGCAGCCCGATAAATGCAATGCCTTCTTGGTAAGCATAATCGGTGATCATTTTTTTTGTGCTTGAGGTATCCACCACAAGCGTTTTAGCGCCAAGAAATCGCTTGATTTTGGTCAGTAGTTTTAAGTTTTCTTCTACGGGCGCGCAAAGAATGATTAAATCTGCCATGCACAGATATTTGAAATCAGTTTCAAATTCATCAATGCCATAGTTGAGAATTTCTTTTTTGTCTTTTTGCTTAAAGTTATTGTCGTAGCCTAAAATCGTGAGAGGTGATTTTTGATTCTCGCTAAGCTGTTTTAAGGCTCTTGCCAAAGATGTTCCGATTAATCCCAATCCAATGATTGATATTCGTTTAAAAAACATAGTACTTAGTTGAAGTTTATCAGGATGGGACTGCATTAGATGCACGGCTTCCGGGTTTTACCAAAGGGATATTTTGCCGGCATAAAGGACAGCTCTCAGGTTCGTACATCGTAACTTCCATCGGTAACAAGCAGCATTGATTTTCAGAGAGTTTAACCGCGCCATTGCTGCGATCAACAATTGAAGCTACACCGCAAACTTCAGCGCCTTCTGCTTTAACGATCTCGATAACTTCTTTTACGGATCCACCGGTTGTGATAACATCTTCAACAACCAGAACCCGCTCCCCTTTTTTCAAACTAAAGCCTCTGCGAAGCTGCATTTGCCCGTCTTTTCGTTCGGCAAAAATGGTTTTTACATTGAGCTGCCTGCCGACTTCGGTTCCAACAATTACGCCCCCTATCGCCGGTGATATGACCGTTTCAATGTTGCTGGTTTTGAACTGCTCGGAAAGTTCACGGCAAAGCGATGTAAGGTATTTGGGATACTGGAGAACTTTGGCACATTGGAAATAATTCGGGCTGTGCTTGCCGGAAGTAAGTAAAAAATGCCCTTGAAGCAATGCCTCGGAATCTCGAAACATACTAAGGATATCGTCATGAGAAAGCGCCATAATTAAAACAACCCGGTTAAGTTTTTTTGACCCAAAAAGTACAAGCTAAAAATCTAAAGTTAAAAGGGCAAATCATCCGATGGGTTTTTTATCATTTCCGTTGGTTTTTTGTCCGACAACTGTTTCTTAGCGGTTGGGCCATCAATTCCCGGTTGCCGGGTATGTGAAGATTCCATGACGAGCCACAAGCGATCATACAAATGCTCGGGAAGATTAGAGATAAATCGCGACGGATTGCTCATGAAATTATCGTCGCGATGATGCTTTGAAACTATGGGATATGTGATATATAATTCCATTTTAGCGCGCGTTAAAGCCACGTACATCAGGCGCAATTCTTCGTCGAGTTGCGAGGGTTCCAATACGGCATAACGGGAGGGTAAAATCCCATCGAGGGTATTGATTAAAAACACCGTATGCCATTCCAATCCTTTGGCCGAGTGAATGGTGGAAAGTACGACCGGGTCTTCATCTTTATGCATGCCAATGGTTTCCATGGCCGATAAATCCACGGGATCCAAGGCCATATCCGAGAGCAAGTCGGTGAGCGATGTGTAATTTTGAATCAGGGACAAGAAATTTTCCATGTCCTTTTCACGCTTTGGAAAATCATCGGGATAGGTGATTTTCATCAAAGGATGGTAATACTTGAAAAGCGAATCGGATATGGATGACAAGGGATAATCAGGTTGATTAAGCGCATCAAAAAGAGCGCTTAAAGCCTTTAATGACGAGAGATATTTTTGTGAAACATTTGCCTGATTGAGCTGATAAGGCGTAGGGCTTTGTTTGATCCATTCTATGAGCGCTCCGGCAGTTTTTGGTCCCACGCCGTCTAACAATTGCAAAATTCGGTTCCAGCTAATAATATCGCTTGGATTGTTTAATACTCTCAGGTAAGCCACGAAATCTTTAATGTGCGCCGCTTCAACAATTTTTTGTCCGCCATACTTTACATAAGGAATGTTTGCTTTGCCGAGTTCAAGTTCCAAACCGAAAGAATCGCGGCTGTTACGCATAAGCACAGCAATATCTCGCAATGGCGTTCCTTCTTCCCGGCATTCCAGGATGCGTTGAACAATAAATTGGGATTGGAATTGTTCATTGGGCGCTGAAACAATAGCCGGCAATTCTGATCCAACAGGGCTGGCGCTAATGAGTTTTTTTGCGAATTTCTCTTTGGCTTGATTGATGAGCACATTGGTTAAATCCAAAATTTGCTGCGTGCTTCTGTAGTTTGTTTCAAGCTTAATGATTGTGCAGTCCGGATGCTGCGCGGGAAAATCCAGGATATTTTTGTAATTCGCGCCGCGAAACGAATAAATTGATTGCGCATCATCCCCCACAACCATGAGGTTTTGATGCACTTTGGCCAGTTCGCCGACAATTCGCGCCTGAATGAGATTGGTATCCTGGTACTCATCAACCATAATGTAGCGAAGTTGAGAAGTGATTTGATGGCCTTGCTCAGGATATTGGGTTAAAAGACGATAGAGCTCAAAGAGTAAATCATCGAAATCAAGTAAATGATTTGCTCGTTTATAGGCATCATAGCTTTTTTTAAGGGTGTCAATCTCTTGGGCATAGTCCAAGAAATGCGGGTAAGAGGCTTCTAAGATCAACTCAATGGGCAAGTCTTTATTTCGAGCGGCGCTTATAATTTGTAGAAGCGTTTTCTTTTTGGGAAAGCGTTTTTCTTTTTTATTGAAGCCCAATTCGGTTCGAACCAGATCAATCACATCGGCTGCATCGGGCTGATCCAGCATGGTGAAATTTTCATTTAAACCAATGTGATGGGCATATTGCCGAAGAATTTTATGGGCGAATGCGTGAAAAGTGCCCCCTTGAATATTAGCACAGCTTGCCTGGCCCAAAGCAGCGGCCCTTGTCATCATTTCCTGAGCTGCGCGGCGGGTAAAGGTCAGGAGTAAAATCTGCCAGGCCGGAATGCCTAATTCGATGAGATAACTGACGCGATATGTCAGGGTTTTGGTTTTTCCGGTGCCGGCGCCCGCTATAACCAAAACATAGCCTTCCGTTGTAGAAACAGCGTTAAATTGTTCGGGATTTAATTCCGATGTGTACTTCTTTAAGTTAAGATGCTCCTGGTTTATTTCCGAAGTTGGGCAATCTTGTGTTTTTATAATATATTTTCGGGTACCCATATCTTAATGCCTTTTAATAACTTCCCCCGTGGTGATTAACGCGTGATCTAAGTAATAATGAAAAATATTGGTTTATTTAAACGATTTCATTTGAGCATAATCCTAAGTTTCTTAGTGGTTTTAATCCAGTTTGGCTTAGGTATGAAAAACGGATTTTCAAAAGAAATCGCAGTTTATGCCAGACAAGTTAATCGATTGGAAGGTGAAAATTACACGTATAAATTTCCAATGTCGGAATCAGAAGCTAAACAGGTTCATTATTGCTACAAATTCCTGTTTGATGAAAACGATCAAAACCAACAAAGGCCTTTACAAATTTTATACCTCTATCAAGGTAAGCCTTCCGGGGATTTCAATGCCTTAAATGCGGCGGAACTTCATTTTCGCTATAATTCAAAAAATTATCGAATCGAAAAAAAATCGTTTAATCATCTCAAGAGATTACAATCAAAAAAAACCTACGCCTACAAAAATGATTTGCTGCGGCAAGAACGTGTGTATAACCATAAAAATAAGCTCAATGAAAAAATCACGTATCAATACAATAATGAAGGTAATTTAATTGAACGCGCGTTTAGAAATGCCAAAGGAACTTTAACCAACAATCGTTTGGGGTATGCACGCCGAACATTTAAATACAACAAAAAAAATCAGGTGGCAAACGAGGCGGTTTATACTGCCACGGGAAGCGTTATGCGAAAGATGGCGTATCGTTATGATCAACATAATCAAAAAATTGAAACCATAATCAGGGACAACACCGGGCAGGTAACCGAGCGAATTAAGTTCAAATTTTCAGCTAAAGGCAAGCTTCTGGAAAAACAGGTGTTAAACAATTTTAAATACATCAAGCAACGCGCGTTATATAAATATGATGAAATCGGCAACCGAATTGAAGAACGCACGTTGGATGCAAATAATGAGTTGCTGGGCGATATGTTTGATGTGGCGATTTTGAAACGAAAAATTGACCAAAAGCGAAGTATCCGCGAAGAAAAGCGATACAACAGTCAAAATCAACTCAAAAGCCACGTTTGGTTTGATCGCTATGAGCAGCTTTTAAAGCGGGAGGAGTATAACCGCCAGCAACGACTTTCGCTGGTTATCGAGCGTAACTATGATGATTATGCCAATCTTTTAGAAGAAAAAACGTATAACATCACTAAAAAAAGCCAGAGAAAAATAATCGCCGAAAAAAAACATTACAAACAAAGCAAGTTATCTAAGCAAATTGAATTTGATAAAGCCGGACAAAAGCAAATCGTCAAGACCTACGTTAATGGTCGATTGCATAAAACGAGCTACTTTAACAAAAATGGCGATCTGATTAAGGAAAAATGAATCCCAGAGCAAACGTATATTCCCACATGCTCCAGGCAGTTTATTAACGTTATCCATTTTATTTAATTAAGATTATCGTAGTGTTCAGAACAAAAATTGAAAATCTTTTTTCACACCAAGGGTTTAAAAAGTATTTCAAGAATACCTCTTGGCTCATGGCTGAAAAGGTTTTTCGGATGCTTGTTGGGCTTTTCGTTGGCATATGGGTGGCTCGATATTTAGGGCCTGAGCAATTTGGACTTCTAAGTTATGCACAAAGTTTTGTTGGGTTGTTTATGGCGTTCTCTACATTAGGGCTTGATAGCATTGTGGTTAGAGAACTGGTGAAAAACGAGCAATCAAAAGATGTTCTTTTAGGAACAGCGTTTATTCTAAAGCTGATAGGAGGAGGAATAATATTTATTGTTCTTGCTATTGCCACAAAATTTACATCTAACGATTCTTACACGAATGCACTTGTATATATTATAGCCTCTGCGGTGATTTTTCAGAGTTTTAATGTGATAGATTTTTTTTTTCAGAGTCAGGTGTTGAGCAAGTATGTTGTTTTTGCTAATGTTATTACGCTTTTTATTTCATCCGGCATTAAAATTTATTTGATTTTAACAAATGCGCCTCTCATAGTATTTGCATGGATGGTTTTGTTTGATAGTATCATATTAGCTTTAGGGTTTATTTATTTTTTTTCAAATCATTCATCGCTTTTCAAGTGGAAATTTAATGTTTCAACAGCAATCAATTTTTTAAAAGATAGTTGGCCGATTTCATTAAGTGGCGTTGTTATAGCCATTTATATGAAAATAGATCAAGTGATGATTAAAGTACTCCTTGATCATGAAGCCGTTGGAATATATGCTGCAGCAGTTCGAATAAGTGAGTCCTGGTATTTTATTCCTACAGTAATTACAGCGTCCCTATTTCCAGCAATTATAAAAGCCAAAAAAACGAATGAAAGTACATATCTAAAAAGACTGAAATATTTGTATGTACTTGTAGGGTGGATATCAATTTTAATTGCATTGTTTTTTAGCTTTTTCTCTCACGATGTGATGGTACTTTTATATGGGCATGCTTATGAACTTTCAGGAACAATACTAATTGTTCATATCTGGTCTGGTTTTAATGTGGCAATAGGATTAACATGGAGTAAATGGATATTGTTAGAAAATCAACAACGTCTTGCATTATATGGACATATATTAGGAGCGATACTAAATGTGATATTTAACTGGTTTTTAATTCTTGAATTTAAAGCATTGGGTGCAGCCATAGCAACATTGGCAAGTTACTGGATATCTGCAATAGTTGTATATGCATTGTATAAACCTTCAGTTTCTTATAATATGATTATGAGTATTTTTAATCTAAAGCTACTACACAATGGTTTTAAGGAAAGGTTTGGCTAGGGATAGAGATATTAATAAAGATTTATCATTATGGAATCCATTATTTTTACAAATGTATTTTTCAATAAATGCGGTTAAACGTTTTTTTTTGAATTTACCTGAGTCAGAATTAGATATTTATGATTTTGGTTGCGGGCAGAAACCTTATGAAACCTTTTGTAAGAATAAAAATTATTATGGTATTGATATAGATAAGAGTAATTTTAGAGCTGATATTTTTGCTGATATTACAAATGTACCGGTTGAATCCGAAGTAGCAGATGTTGCTGTAAGTTTCTTTGTTTTAGAGCATGTAAGTGAACCAAAACTTGTTTTAAAAGAAAAAAATAGAATCTTAAAAAAGGGTGGGATACTCTTCATGCTTGTACCTTTATACTGGGAAGAGCACGAATCTCCTAATGATTTTTTTAGATATACCAGATATGGCTTGGAAAAAATGTTGAAAGAAACAGGTTTTGAAAACATTGAAATTAAAGAAATAAATTCAACATCCTCAATTATCGGTCTGCATTTAGCTCGTTTATTTAATAATAAGCTTACTAGATTCAGCGTTCCACTAATAAATATGTTGTTTTTATTTTTTCAAAAAAGGGAGTTTTTGATGCAAGAAAAGGGTAAAATGATTACAAATGTCATGACGTACTCAGTTAAGTGTTATAAATAGTGTTTGCGATGATAAATAAAAATATAAAAGATATCCTGTTTAAAGATTTTGTTTTAGATGATTATAAAAAAGATGATAATCTTAATTTGGGTTGTGGCAATAAGCCAATGAAGGGATATGTAAATGTTGATTTGTATAATGAAAAGTTTGCAGACCAAATTGTTGATTTAAACAAAACGTTGCCTTGGGATGATGAAACATATGATCTTATTTATTCTGATAACGTGTTTGAGCATGTTCAGAATTTGATTCAGTTAATCAGGGAATGTTATCGGGTTTTAAAAAAAGATGGATATTTAGTTATTAAGACACCATATTTTAAATCCAAACATGCCTTTGTTGATCCCACGCATGTTCACTTTTTTACAATTCAAAGTATGGATTATTTTGTGAATGGAACATATTTTAATTCCACCTACCCTTTTTTTATGGAAAATTTCAAAACGGCCAAAATATATTTGGATCCAAATAATAAAAGTGTGATAAAAAAAATATTATCAGTTTTTGCGATAAAAAAACCAAATGTTTACGAGAATTCTATTTTTTCAAATATGTTTGTGTTTCATAATATCGTTTTCGTTTTAAAAAAATAGAAATAAATTGATAAATGTTTAGTGGTATTAATGTTGTATTTACAATAGATGAAAACTATATTCAACACTTTACAGTTGCTTTAACATCATTGTTGGATAATAATAAATGTATTGATAGAGTTTTTTTGGTTAGTGAATTAACTGATAATGCTGATTTAGATATAAGTCTCAAGTATTTTAAAGAAAAGTATCATAAAAATATTGAGTTAAAATATTTGGATGGCAATGTTTGCGACTCCTTGAAAATAAGTCATCATATTACAAAGGCTACTTATTTTAGATTATTGTTAGCTGATATTTTGCCAAATGATATTAATGAAGTTCTTTTTTTAGATTCGGATATTTTAGTGATTGGTGATATTAGTGAGATTGCTGATTTGAATTTTTGTCATTCAAATAATAGTGTTTTGAAAAATGATGAACTATATATTTATGCTGCTAGTCATAACTATAATAAAGATGATATGCAAAGATTAAGGAAGATAGGATATACAAGCGATGATTATTTTAATGCTGGTGTAATGTATATAAATTTAATGAGATGGAGAGAAGAGAAAATATCAGAAAGATTGATGCATATAGCAAATAAATATAAAGATGATTTGCTGTTTTGGGATCAAGATGTTTTAAATATTGCATTTCAAGACTCATGGGAAAAGCTAGACTTTTCATTTAATGCATTTAACCTCGAAGTAAAAACAACTACAGATCAATATAAAATAATTCATTATACGGGTTCATCAAAACCATGGCATTTTGTAAATAAACACCCTTATAAGAAAGAATATTTCAATTGTTTAAAGCTTACACCATTTTCAAACTACAAGCCTAATGATATTACATTAAAAAATGCAGTTATTAGGTTTCTAATTCCTGCTAAAGTATTTAAATTTATAAAATCAAGAAAATAGTTAAATGTGTTTGGGTGATGAATAACACTTTTTCGCCAATAGTTCTTTTTGTCTATAATCGCGCCTGGCATACTCAACAGACAATTGAATCTTTACAAAAAAATGAACTCGCCACAAAAAGTCATCTGATTATTTATTCTGATGCACCAAAAGATTCCAGCCAACATGAATTGGTCAATGAAGTACGAAAATATATTTATACTATTGATGGTTTTAAGGAAATTACCATTGTGGAGCGGGAAACCAATTTTGGATTAGCAAAATCTATTATTGAAGGTGTTACTGAAGTTGTAAATAAATATGGAAAAATTATTGTTTTGGAAGATGATTTAGTAACCAGCCCTTTTTTCCTAAATTTTATGAATAATGCCCTAGATACTTATATAGATCAAAAGAAAGTATGGCACATCAGTGGTTGGAATTACCCCATTAATCCCGACGGATTAAGCGACACTTTTTTGTGGCGCACGATGAATTGTTGGGGATGGGCCACATGGAGAGATCGATGGCAACATTATCAAAAAAACACGACCCAGTTGATATCCGAACTTACCAACAACGATATAAAACGATTTAATCTTGATGGTAAAAACAATTTTTGGCGTCAGGTTTTGGATAACAAAAGCGGGAAGATCAACACTTGGGCAATTTTTTGGTATGCAACAATTTTTAAACAGGGAGGTCTTTGTTTAAATCCCACGGAAACTTATGTTCGTAATATCGGGCTCGATGATAGCGGAGAAAATTGTATCGATAATGATACTTTAAATGCTAAAATGAGCCGAAAATCCAATGTATCCTTTGAAAACGAAGTCAATGAAAATCCTTTAGCAGTTCAAAGAATTAAAGCATTTTACACGAAAGAAAATCAAAACCTATTTAAAAAAGGAATAAACAGGTTTAAACAATCGATAAAAAAGTACAAGAAGTGAAAGTTCTTCATATTAACATTTCGGATGTGAAGGGCGGCGCTTCCAAAGCAGCTTACAGACTTCATCACGCATTATTAAATGAAGATATTCAAAGTAAGCTATTTGTTCAGCATCAAACAAAAAATGAGCCCGACATTTTTGGCTCAAACTCCAAAGCTTTGAAAGCTTTTGGTCAATTAAGACCCGTGTTAGATCAACTTCCAATTCATTTCTTCAACTACAAACCAAAAACATATTTTAACCTTTCGTGGTTACCTTTTGGTTTGGTTCCTCAAACAATTAAAGATATTAACCCCGACATTGTCCATTTCCACTGGGTTTGCGGTGGCATGATGAGCCTTAACGATTTTACAAAAATCGAAGCGCCAATGGTTTGGAGCATGCACGACAACTGGGCGTTTACAGGCGGATGCAATATTAAATGGGATTGTGAAGCATATAAAACACAATGTGGTAATTGCCCGATTTTAAACTCAAAAAAAAACCAAGATTTAAGTACATGGGTATTTAAAAGGAAACAAAAGGTGTTTTCAAAACTGGAAAACCTCAATATTGTTGGTGTAAGCCGATGGATGGAGGACTGTGTTAGAGAGAGTGCATTATTGAGGGATAAATTTGTTACGCTCCTACCAAACCCAATCAATACTTCAGTATTTAAATACCATTCAAAAGAAATGGCGAGAGAGCAATGGGGATTTCATCAACAAAAGAAATTAATTTTATTTGGTGCGGTAAGCGCAACAAGCGACCCTAATAAAGGCTACAAAGAGATTTTAGAAGCACTAACTGCTCTTCCAAAGGATGATGTTGAACTGATTGTTTTTGGAAGCAGCCAGCCTAAAAATGCAATAGATTTTGGCATTAACACGCATTATATGGGGCATATCAATGACGATAAAAGTTTAGTGAGTTTGTACAATGCTGCGGATGTAATGGTGGTTCCCTCATTGCAAGAAGCATTTGGCCAAACAGCATGTGAAGCAATGTCGTGTGCAACCCCTGTTGTTGCGTTTGCCACAACGGGTTTATTGGATATTGTTGATCACAAAGTCAATGGATACCTCGCAAAAGCTTTTGATACCAAAGATTTGGCTAATGGGATAGAGTGGGCACTAAACGCATCAAACTATGATGAGCTTTGCCAAAACGCAAGGGAAAAGGTAGTGAATAGCTTTGATAGCAAACTCGTTGCAAAAAAATATATTGCTTTGTATGAAAAAATTTTAAATGACGTTTAAGAACGATTTTGCAAATAATCTTCTAAAAGCATCGCCGCTACGGCTTTATCCAGCCTGCCTTTTTTGCCACGTTTTTTTTTAGATACACCTATCGTCTTTAATAATGACGATGCCGATTTTGAGCTTCCGAATTCATCAACAAATTCAATAGAAATATTGTCAACCTCATTTTTTAAACGTTGAGCAAATTGTTTGGTGACGTCCGTCATACGATTGCTTGATCCGTCAGAATTGGTTGGGAGACCTAAAAGAATCTTTTCAATCTTATCCTGTTGTTGAATAGAATGTATTTGGTGAACCAGTTCGGTTTCGTTAAATGTACCTATGGTTTGCGCAAAAAGACACAATGGATCGCTCATAGCGAGCCCAATGCGTTTTGTTCCATAATCAATAGCAAGAATTCTGGGTTTGATATTGCCAGATGACATACTAAGTGGTTTAGCTATCGATTTGTGTATCCTTATGCAACGCTCGTTTAATGAGTTTGCTCGGTCTAAAATGCACTTTTCTGCGTCTGCCGTCGTATTTAATCGTTTCACCTGTTCTGGGATCACGAACAGTAGCTTCATTTTTCATAAATTTCACTTCAAATACACCAAGCCCTCTAAGTTCTAAACGAACTTCTTCTTCAGCTGAACGCAGCATTTTTGATAAAGAGTCGATTGTGATATCAACCATTTCGGATACAGCGGTTTCACTTTTTTGAGATCGTTTAGCAACCATTTTAATTAAATCCCTACGTGTTTGGGTATGGGCAATTTTACGCGAGTTGTGGGTTTTGTATAAAGTCATAGGAGTGTTGGGAATTCATGTTAAATCTTAGGGTAAACTATAAATAAAAAAAGAACTGGCTTAAAAAGCAATCTCTTCAATTTAACATAACACTTTTTTTGATATAAAAAAGGGCCACATGAATTTTCTCGGGAATCAAGGCTGCTGCACCCTCGACTCAACCTATCAAAACTCAGGTGGCCACAATTAAAAAACTAAACCTAAAACTTTAGATCAATATACGCGACGCATCAAATAAAGGATGTTTAAACCATTATATGCTGTGATGTTTATCACAACAAGAGGTCATAGGGGGCAACTTCATCCCCGAAAATTCCATTACAGGATTCATTTTGAATGAATATGCGCTTTGTTTATCTTTGATCTCATTCAAGGATTTTTTTTAACTAGATTGAGTTACCATGCAATTAGCATTTTCAAAAATCAAATTCAATGCCAACGTACTACGTATAACCAAGCTTGCATTATTTGCAGGGTTAACCGCTGTTGGCGCTGCGATTGAAATTCCGTTTTGGCCGGTTCCGATCACAATGCAAACATTAGCTGTGATGCTTGCTGGTCTTTATTTGGGCGCAAAAGATGGCGCTTTGAGTCAAATTGTTTATTTGTCCGCAGGTTTGGTACTACCGGTTTTTTCCGGCGCGGGTTTTGGGCTGGCTTCACTTTTAGGCCCAACCGGAGGTTATCTATTGATGTTCCCGGTTTTGGCGTTTTCAACAGGATTGCTTTTCAGATCATACGCAA
The DNA here is from genome assembly GCA_028277445.1 of Chloroherpetonaceae bacterium. GTDB lineage: Bacteria > Bacteroidota > Chlorobiia > Chlorobiales > Chloroherpetonaceae > JANQGG01. The sequence goes on from JANQGG010000054.1 coordinate 93,338, forward strand.
AGACAATAACAAAATTTATAGGGCTCAATCTTATTAATGCAGCGTTTCTTTTAATAGGAAGCCTGTGGTTGATTGTTGTTCTTCAGGCATCGTTTTATCAAGCAATTGTTCAAGGCGCTCTTTTATTTATGCTTGGCGATGCATTAAAAGTAGGGACAGTTGTTTTACTCGGTTCGCTAAAAACTATGAAATAACCGCAAATATTGCATTTTCAGTTTCAGGGCACAATTTAGTGCCCTTTTTTATGCCCTTCCAACACATTCTACAATTTTTTCAGAAACGTATTGAACTTGCGATTCGGTAAGTTCGGTATGCATTGGTAAAGATAGCACGCGTTTTGCTATTTGCTCTGCTATGGGTAGTGATCCTTCAGGGTAGTTTTTATCTTTAAATGCAGGTTGTAAATGCGTTGGAACGGGGTAATGCACGGCGCTTGGCACACCATGCTTTTTTAATGCTTCTTGCAGGTTGTCTCGCATACCATCTTCGGGAAGTACGATAGTGTATTGATGAAAAATATGTGTGCTATTTGGCTCACGATACGGTACTTTTACATTAGCGCTTGCTAAATACCGATCATACCAATTGGCCGCATTTAACCGAGCTTGATTAAATTCACTCAAATGTGGGAGTTTGGCTTTTAAAACTGCTGCCTGCAGTGCATCCAGACGAGAGTTCAGACCTAAGAACTCGTGGTGATATCGCAATTTTGAGCCATGCTGCGAAATCATCCGAAGCTTATCTGCCAGGGCATCATCATCGGTAAAAATGCCACCTGCGTCACCGAAAGCTCCCAAGTTTTTGGCCGGAAAAAAACTTGTAGCGCTAACTTTACCAAATGTACCTAATGGCTTATCATTATATGTAGCGCCAAACGCCTGAGCGTTATCCTCCAAAATATCAATGTTGTATTTTGAAGCGATCTCAACGATTTCAGGAAGTTTATACCCTTGGCCATAAAGATGAACCGGTAAAATCACTTTTGTTTTTTCCGAAATAACATCAGTTAAAAAAGCGGGTTCCAGATTAAAGGTCTGGGGATCAATATCAACGTAACGAGGTTTTGCTCCAACAAATAAAATGGCTTCAATGGTTGCTGCAAATGTAAATGGCGAGGTGATCACCTCATCGCCAGGTTTAACACCTAATGCCATTAAACCAACAATTAAGCCATCGGTTCCACTAGCGCATCCAATGGCATGCTTAACAGATAAAAATTCCGCTAGATTTTTTTCAAGTTCCTGAACGATTGGTCCGTTGATAAAGTATGATGTTGAAAGCACATGCTCCATTTCAGCATCAATTTCCGGTTTTAATTTTTTATGAAGGGAAACAAGATCAACTAATTGAATATTCATGAGATAAGTTTTTACTGGTGATAATTAATCCAGAGGTGAAAGCTCCTCAAATTCTTTAACCAATAGTCCAGTGAGTTTATATTTGTTGTGCGTTTCAACAAATGCATCATCAGGAATTGGTAACTGATTATTTTTCCATAAGTCAAAAATGTAAAGAATTTTTTCGCCAATATCTTGGGTTCTATCTGGGTTTGCAACAATGCCATTGGCATTTAAGATCAAATTTTTAGATGCCCCGTCAGGTACAATGCCAAAAATTGTTTTTTTGCAGCCCAGATACTCATAGAGTTTACCTAAAGATACAAGTTCATTGTTTTTTATATGACCTAAAATAGCCCAAAGGACATCGGCTTTTAAATTTTCCTGAACGGCTTCCTGATGGTTTTTATACCCTTTAATGACCATGTAATCACGCAAGCCCATCTTCTCGGATAGCTTTTCAAAATCTTTTTGAAAAAGGCCAACAAAGCGCAGATCAATTTTGTCTTTTAATGATGGTTCTTTGTCGAACGCATATAGCAATCCCTTGAAAAAAGGTTTTGGTGAGCGATCATCACAAAATAGCCCCGAATAAACAAAACGAAGCTTTTTATCGCCCCGAGAATCAGGAGCAGCTTTTTGCACATCTTCCTCATCAAATCCATGCGGAATAATGCTAATATCCTGATGGGTTAAGCGATCAAAATACTTGGTGATCAGGTGTTCTTTTAGCTCGCGATTTGCCGTAATGATTTTATCGGAGGCACGAATAACTTTTTCCTCATAAAATTTATGACGGCGCTTATGAACCATTGTTGGATAAAAGTGATTGGGATGTTGCACCCATGGGTCGCGAAAGTCCAATATCGTTGGCGTATGGTAAATCTCTCGTAATGCGGTAGCTAAAAGTAGTGAACTAAATGGCGGAGCTGTTGAAAAAATAACTTTTATATCGGGATGTTTTTGATAGATCTCTTTAGAAAGTGATAAGGCTTCTTTTAACCAGGTTATTTTGTTATCAGGGATAAAAAAGGTTTGATTGAATTTATTGATGAGTTGCCTTAGCCATTCCGGACGAAGGGATGTTTTTTTTATGGATTGCTTTGAACCGGTCGCTGAACGATTTTTTTTTCCTGTTCGATAGATTGTGATATTGGGCTGCTTTAATTCTTCCAAAAGCAGCTCATCATAGGCGCTGTAAGTTTTTGGCGTGTGAGTAAGGATAATCGGATGCCAGCCATATTGAGGTAAATATTTGACAAACTTAGCCGTTCGTTGAACACCCGAAATTCCCATGGGAGGGAAAAAGTATGCTATGATAAGGGCTTTATTCAAGTTCCTGGTTTTTGTTTGAATCTGTTCGGTGTTAAAATCGTTCTATTTTTTTGCATCAACAAATGGCAACCTTAACGATTAAGAGTCTTTTTGCACCAATTGATTTTTTCACTAAAAAATACGCGGAAAATATAAAAAATTGATAAAATCAGTGATATAATCTTCAATCCTCCCGAATTTGATTGTGCTAATCATTAAACCCATCCATTTGTAAGTTTAAATTTGGCCATTCGAAATGCATTCCTGATATGCGTGGCAATGGTTTGGAGAAGGCCGTAGTTTTTTCTCATAATTTTAAATCGTTCGATCAGACTTGCGCGTAAATGTTGTTTTGAAATACCCCCGTCCAAAAACTGTATTAATACTTGATGAGTGTTATGAATGGCGTTGGCGTTTTTTAAAATGTTAATGCACCAATCATAATCGCTGGTGAATTTATACGTTAAATTATACTCGGGGGTTAAGCGACGGGCAGGGATAAAGGCTTGGTGAGCAACCAACATTCCATGTTTAAACGATTGCCAGGTGAGCTCGTTAGGCGGTCTATGCCGTCGTTTGCCTTTTACATGACCATCATCATCCACGATAATCGTATCGCCATAGAGGACATCTACTGGATATTTAACACTCGAAAACATTTGCGTAACGGTGGCGCTATTCAAGAATATGTCACCGGAATTTAAGAAGCAGATATAGTCGCCAGAGGCTTTTTTTAAGCCTTTGTTCATGGCATCATACAATCCTTTGTCGGGCTCGCTTACCCAGTAATCAATTTGGGTTTGATATCTCTTGATTGTTTCAACAGTTCCATCCGTAGATGCGCCATCGATGACGATATATTCAATCTTCTCATAGGTTTGACTTAAGACGGATTGAATTGTTTTTTCTATGTGGCTGGCGGCGTTTCTTACAACCGTGATTACCGAAAGTATCATATATCGAGTTTATGAACTATCTGGTTAATTCGTCGAACAGTTCTTCAAGCGTTTCTGAAAAGTGCGACCAGGAATATTTTTTCTTTTCGTTTTCTATCTCAGTTCTACAAGCCATCGGATCAAAAGCAGTAAAGAATTTTACAACTGACTCCGAAATGGCTTCCGGTGTGCAACCTTTAACCAAGTACCCTGTTTTTCCATGGATTATCATTTCCGATAAGCCACCCACTTCTGTTGCAATAACCGGTTTATTAAAGTGATAAGCAATTTGAACAATACCGGATTGTGTCGCTTGTTTATATGGGAGCAGAACACAGTCGGCAGCGCAAAAAAACTTAGCAACCTCTTGATTTGGAATATAAGATGTGTGCATCATGAGATAAGGCTCAAGATTCAATGATGAAATTAACTCTGTATAGGTCTTTTCATTACTATAAAATTCACCGGCAATAACAAACATTGTGTTTGGGCGTTCATCTACAATAGAAGGAATGGCTTTGAGTAAAATATCCAATCCTTTATAGTCTCGAATATATCCGAAAAACAATACTACATTGGCATCTTGGGTTAAGTCAAGTTTTTTCCTGGCTTCTTCTTTTGAAACAGGTTTTCCGAAAATGTTATAAACCGGATGAGGCGCCTTTTTTAGAACAGCGTTTGGGAGATAATGTTTAAGATCGGATTCAACGGTGGAAGACATGGTCATATACCCATCAACACGTCGTGTAGCAAGCCAAAGCAGAACTTTGTTGCCCGGTCGTTTTTCATGCGGATGGAAATTATCGACGATGTAGATAACTTTGGTTTTTCGAAACAAAGTGGCAATAAATGAAATGACAAAATATGCCGGCGCAAAAAAGCTAATCCAATAACGAAATAGAATGATCTCTGGGTTTGAAGCGCGGACTTTCAGAGCAGTTTTAATCCATGAAAATGGATTTATGGAATCCAAAACGCGTTTGGCATTAATATCATAGACATCATTGTAGGTTTTATCCTGCTCTTCCTGCGACTTTCCAGGGAAGAGTAACTTTGGGTATTGCCGGATAAAATTAATGGCTTCAAGCTTGTGGCTGCGAGCTCTGAGCTCATTAAATAATAGCGCATTAAAATGGGCGATTCCGCCTCTGTAGGGATAAAATGTGCTGATGAAGGAGATCTTCACAAAATTGCAATGCTCAGTTTGTTGATGGACAATAAAATGATGCAGATCGTAAGGAAAACAGGACTTCTTGATTGAATATAAAATGAATAAAAGTAATGAAGCATAGCCTAATCTTATGGTTCGCCAAAGCCATCTTCAAATAGTTTTGTAATGGCCAATGCGGCTTCTTCTTCGTCTTGACCGCTAAGCTTTATGACAAGGGAAGTTCCTTTAGGCGCTGCTAAAGTCATTACACTAATGATAGACTTTGCATTGATCTCTAAGCCATCTTTTTCTATAAAAAAATCAGATTTAAACTTTGAAGCCAATTTTACTAACGTTGCTGCCGGTCGAGTATGAAGGCCGGCTTTATTATTAATCACTACTTTTTTATTGATCATCCTGTTTTTGAAGTTTGAGCATCTTTGGTTAATTGTATCTGAGACCAAAACAAATCTTTGAGTTCGTTTAAACCTTTACCACTAACGCTGGAAATCGGTAAAACCGGTATGTGATTAAATGCAGGCGGTTTAAAATCCGGCTCGGCTATATCCATTTTTGAAATTAAAATCACTTTAGGTTTTGCAACCAATTGTTGGCTATACTTGTGAAGCTCGGTTTCAATTTTTTTATACTCCTGGGAAATATCCTCCGAATTAACAGGCAATAAAATAGCTAAAACTTTGGTTCGTTCAATATGTTTCAGAAATTTTAATCCTAATCCTTTTCCGGAAGAAGCCCCTTCAATGATACCCGGTATATCAGCAACCACGAATGATTGATAGTCATGATACTGAACAATGCCTAAATTCGGTTCTAATGTTGTAAATGGGTAATTGGCTACTTTTGGACGAGCAGCGCTAATGGATGAGATTAACGTGGATTTACCAGCATTTGGAAAACCAACAAGCCCAACATCGGCAAGTAGCTTTAATTCCAGTTCAATGTGTTTTTCTTCGCCCTTCTTTCCTGAAGTTGCATGACGCGGCGCTCGATTTGTTGAGGTTGCAAAATGCTGATTACCTTTCCCGCCCTGGCCGCCTTTAGCAATGAGCTCACGCTGATTTTTTGCCGTTAAATCGCAGATTAAATCGCCGGTTTCAGCATTTTTGATCAATGTTCCAAGGGGAACTTTAATCAAAATATCTTTTCCGTTTTTTCCTTTTTTTCGTGAACCCTGGCCATGAACGCCATTTTTAGCTTTGTAATGCCGTTGATATCTAAAATCTTGGAGCGTGCTTAAATTGCTATCCGCTTCAAAAAAAATCGAACCGCCATTCCCGCCATCACCGCCATCAGGGCCGCCCTTAGGAACAAATTTTTCATGACGAAAACTTACGCATCCGTTACCACCGTTGCCAGCTTTAACTTCAATGACAGCGCTATCGATAAACATTAAATCCTTGAATTTTCACTTTTAAAATCCCAAATATAAGGAAATTTAGAAAAAGAGTCCTAAACTATAGGCGCTAAGCGGTTTATAATTCGTTTAGCGAGAAATTCACTTAAAATTTTAGATCCATCAGGAACTGTGGCCAAGCGAAAAGTTAAAGAAACCGGGTTAACCTTAGAAGAATTGATATCGCGATTGGAAGAAATTTCGGCTCAAATTCAGGACAATCAAGTGGGTTTAGAGGAGTCCATGGTGATTTATGAGGAAGGAAAACGTATTGCCGAAGAATGTAAAAAACGACTGTTGAGCGCTCAAAAGAAACTCGAAGTTATCAAACCAAAATCAACACCCCCTTCCGATGATTCCCCACAGCAAGATTTGGAAGGCGACACCTTATTTGCCTAAATAAAAAAAGCCGCATTGTAGCGGCTTTCTTTTACCAAAATCTTGCTGTGTTTAATATTTATCAACGATAGCAGCAGTTTGAACGAGCTGATCAATTTTCTTACTGCTTAATACTTTTTGATAGTTTGAAAGGAAGTATTGCTCAAGTTTCTGCCCGATTTTATTACCCAATGAATCTTTTGGGCTCAATGTAAAGATCATACCACTGCTTAAGCGAGCTTTAACGCGGTCGTAAATGATGTTGCGAAGAAGCGCTTCAACCAACCCGTTGGCATTCGCTTCATTGACTAAAATTTGCTCCAGATCTACGCCAAAATCCGGTTTTTGAGATTTAAGGTTTTTCAATGGCGCTTTGTTTTTGCTTGTCCATTGAAGGTCGAAGATTTGTTTTTCAACCGAAGGACTTAATCTGCCATCAAATGTACCCGATGCGGCGGAAAATTGTTTGATGTTAAACGCCATACCTTGAGAAAGATCAATAGCATTAGCCATCACTTCGTTTTTGTTGGAAACAATAACGCCATTAATAATGGATTGAACAGAATCAGGGCTGTACTCTAATTTGGCATAATTTTTTTCAAACTCAATAATTTGAGTTTTTACACGCTGCAAGTAAATGCCAAAAAGAGTGGCTTCAGCGCCTTTTGTACGAATGTCAGCGTTAAACGCATCCAGATTTGTGATTTCACCTTTGTAAGTAATCGGTTTTTTGGATTGAGCCAATACGTTAGCATTTAAGGAAACTAAACCCATAATTACTAAGCATAGAGTAGCGACAATTTTATTCACAGTTTTAGAGAGTCTCATGATGTTTGGCTAGGTTTTTGTTAAAAAAAACGTTGTAAATAATTCCTATTAATACAATCACGCTGAATCTGAAGCTTGGATCATTGAATGATTGCCTAATTGTTTAGATATAATTTGTTGGAAGTTATAAATTCCATTTGAATTGAAAAAAACTTTTGTGTTAAGCTAATCACTTTTTAATAAGATTTAATTACTAGGCCTCCAGTTTTGCTTTTAAAATGTCATTAACAATTTTCGGGTTGGCTTTTCCTTTCATTTGTTTCATGGTTTGGCCGACGAAAAATCCAAATACATTGGTTTTCCCGGATTTATACTTTTCAACTTGAGCGCTGCTCTGCGCCAGTATCTCATCAACAACTTGTTCAATCGCTGAAGTATCGGATACTTGGGCAAGGCCTTCTTTTTCAACAATTGACTCCGGTGAATCTTCTGAATCGAGCATTTTTTCAAACACGCTTTTACCCATCGAGTTGCTGATGGCGCCCTTTCCAATTAAGTTCAGCAAAGCGCCCAAACGCTCCGGTTGAATGCTAAACTCATCAATATCAATAATTTTCTCTTTGAGGGTTCGTAATACTTCACCCATGACCCAGTTGGAAGCTACTTTGGAATCGTTTGAGATTTTAACGGTCTCTTCAAAATAATCCGCGATTTCTCGCTCAACCGTTAAAACGCCAGCATCGTACTCTGGAATTTGATACTCTTGAATGAAACGTGTTTTTCGAGCTTCGGGAAATTCCGGCAAACGCTCCTGAATTCGTTGTTGCTGTTCTTTGGAAACCGTAATCGGCACTAAATCCGGCTCAGGGAAATAGCGATAATCATGTGCAAATTCTTTAGAGCGCATCGATCGGGTTTCTAATTTATCCGCATCCCACAGTCGGGTTTCCTGAACCACCTCACCACCAGATTTTAAGATGTCTTGCTGGCGATAAGCTTCAAACTCGATGGCTTTTTCAACACTTTTGAACGAATTCATATTTTTAACTTCGGTTCGCGTACCATACTTCTCTGCGCCAAATTCCCGAAGCGAAATATTGGCATCGCAACGTAGGCTACCTTCTTCCATATTTCCATCGGAAATCCCTAAGTATTTAATGATTTGTCGTAATTTTTGAAGGTACTGCGACGCTTCTTTCGGACTGCGGATATCAGGATAGGAGACAATTTCAAGCAAAGGCACGCCGCACCGGTTGGCATCCATGTAGGTATCTTCACCGATATCATGAATGGACTTACCGGCATCCTCTTCAATATGGATCCGAATTAAGCGAGCCTGTTTGGGTGTATCACCGACAAAAAAATCAACGTGGCCTTCGCTGCAAATCGGTTCTTCAAATTGAGATATCTGATACCCTTTAGGTAAATCCGGATAAAAGTAATTTTTTCTGGCCATGATTGAGTGAGGCGCAATCTGGCAATGCGTAGCCAAGCCTAATTTTATAGCAGATTCCAAAACTTGTTGATTCAGGGTCGGCAGCGTTCCGGGCATACCCAAACAAACCGGGCAAACATTGGTATTTGAAGGCAGCCCGAATTCCGTAGAACATCCACAAAACGCTTTGGTTTTGGTATTGAGCTGGCAGTGAACTTCAAGTCCAATGACGATTTCGTAATCCATGACAATACTTTCAGGTTCTCAGGTTAAAACAACATTCAGAAGTTGAATAATATAAAAAACTTCAACAGCTTTTCAGATAGATTTTGAGCAAAACAACAATCCCGATGTTGAAGAGTAAAAAGGTGGTTTAATCTGTAGAAGTCTTACATTGGAACCAGATAAAAAAACGTGATGCAAATAAAACGCCAACCTTTGCAAGATGAAATGAAATTTTGGGAGTATTATTCAATCTCTTTCATTTTCTCAGGATTTTGGCGGCAATCAAATACATTTGCAATATCGATCCTTTGATCTGCTTTATTAATCCAGTATATAATTTTGTACTTTTTAAATACAAGATACCTAAATTCTTGAGTCCGATTTTTAAGCAAAGGCTCTTTTTTTCCGATAAATGGATTCTCTTTTAATGCAGCAGTTTGTTCAACAATCCCCTGAACTAACTTTTTTGCAATCCTTGCACCAGCTTCTTTTTTATAGAAATTGTAAATAGCAACAAGTTTATTTTCAGCAAACTTTGTCCAATATATTGCTAATCCCACAGTCTTATTTTTTCCAGGAGTTCATTTACCGAAATGACGTCGCCTTTTTTAGAATCCTCCAGCGCTTGATCAATTTCCCGGTTAAATTGATCCAAAGTAAGCGGTTCTTTACGTTTCTGATAATACTCTCTTTGCTTTTCTTTCAATAAATTTTCAAAAAGTAGAATGATTTCTTCATTTTCCAACCTGAGAAACTCCTGAATAAACGCAATTTTTCTGGTTTGAATATCCATGTGCAAAAGAGTTAGAATTTTCTAAGCATCAAACGTTATTCGTAATATAACATATTCCAAAGCATGTTATGTTCATAACAGCTATACCCGTTTTTATGAAATAACAATTTTCAAGTCTGCGCAATTGGCTTATCGGTGCAAATCCGTGATTCAGACAAAAAAGGCTGCCTTTTTCAAGATGCCCTTTTTTAGATGTATTGTCGAAATAAATACAAAGAGTTATTGAAGTTTTTTTTGTAGTTTTATTTTTCTAAAAAAAATTAGAAAATATCTAAACAGAGCATTTTAGGTATTTTCATTGTTTTAAAAATATTTAATTAAGACTCGTGAAGTATGAAGGTTATTTTGGACATTAAAGAAAGCAGGGTTCCTTTTTTTATGGAACTTATCAAAAGCTTGGACTTCGTTCATGTTATTAAAGAAACCAGTTCAAAAGAAAAAAGTGAGGCCATTGAGAGCTTAACTGAAGCATTTAACGATGTGAAACTCTATGAACAGGGAAAAAAAGAATTAAAGTCAGCAAAAGATTTGCTTAATGAGCTTTAAAGTTATTTCAACTGTTCCTTTTGAACGCAAACTCAAAAAGCTTTCAAAAAGATACCCATCCCTCAAACAAGACCTTTTACCCATCCTTGAAGAATTATCAGAAAATCCAACAATGGGGGATTCACTTGGAAAGTCGTGTTATAAAATTCGTGTTCTTATTACATCAAAAGGTAAAGGAAAATCAGGTAGGGCAAGATTGATTACTTATGTCAGGATTGCAAAGGAAACTGTTTTTCTTCTTGAATTGTATGATAAATCAGAAAAAGCCTCAATTTCTGATCAGGAACTCAAACTACTTATTGAAATTCTGGCTGAAGATTAAATACTGCAAATCCACGATTCAGACAAAAAAAGGCCGCCTTTTATGGCAGCCTCGCATAATTCTTTAACTTTTTAATTCCTACGATTTCGAAGCCTCCAGCTCTCGCCGGAGCGCTTCACGTTCGATTTCCAAACGCCGAATCTCACGATTGATTTTATCAAGGTCTTCCGGAACGCTATCTATTTCAATACGCAAACGGGATGAGGCTTCATCAATTAAATCAATGGCTTTATCCGGTAAGAACCGATCGGAAATATATCGGTTCGAAAGCTCAGCAGCCGCCACAATCGCTGAATCGGTAATACGAACGCCATGATGGATTTCGTATTTTTCTTTCAACCCCCTGAGAATGGAAATGGTGTTTTCAACACTGGGTTGATCAACCATCACAGTTTGAAAGCGTCGTTCAAGGGCTTTGTCTTTTTCAATGTGCTTGCGGTATTCATCCAAAGTTGTAGCGCCGATGCATCGCAATTCGCCTCTTGCAAGCGCGGGTTTTAAAATATTGGCTGCATCCATACCGCCTTCAACGCTTCCTGCGCCCACTAGTAAATGAATCTCATCAATAAACAAGATGTACTCGCCATCAGATTGTTGAACTTCATTAACGACAGCTTTTAAGCGTTCTTCAAACTCTCCCCTGAATTTTGTGCCGGCAACCAATTGAGCAATATCCAATGCCGATATCTTTTTTGTTTTCAGGTTTTCGGGCACATCACCTGAGACGATTCGCTGGGCGATGCCTTCAACAATGGCTGTCTTACCAACGCCAGGTTCACCAATCAAGACCGGATTGTTTTTCGTTCGGCGACTTAAAATTTGAAGTACCCGGCGAACTTCTTCATCGCGGCCGATCACCGGATCGAGCTTTCCGCTACGGGCCAGTTCGTTGAGATCACGGGAGTATTTTTTCAGGGCGTTGTAAGTATCTTCGGCGTTTTGATTGGTAATGCGCTGCGAGCCTCGGATGCCGCTTAAGGCCTTCAAAATTGAATCTTTGGTTATGCCGGCATCTTTTAATATGGAAGCGACGCCAGATTGCGATTCGGCCATTCCAATAAACAAATGTTCGGAACTGATATACTCGTCTTTGAGTGTATCGGCAACTTGAGAAGAGAGATCAAAAATTTTAGCCAGGTTTTGAGAGATATACGGCGCACTGGCTGAAGCGCCGGTAACCTTAGGAAATCGTTCAACTTCCTTTTCGGCAACGGTTGCAAGAAACTCAGTTTGAGCGCCAAGTTTTTCACACAATTGATAAACAATGCTTTTTTTATCGTTTAAAAACGAAAGCAACAAATGCTCGGGTTCAACCTGCTGATGATGGTTGGATGAAGCAAGTTCAGCTGCTGCCTGAAGGCTTTCTTGTGCGCGTAATGTAAATTTATTCGGATCGAATTGCATCGTAATGTTCGCTTAATGTTTAATGTAACGTGTTTAAAAACAGATATATCTTACGGCATAGGCGTAAAAAAAGTTAAAAGGAGCCCCATAAAAAAAGGGCTCATGAACCGAGCCCTAGTTTTTAATCATCAAAGTGGTATGAAGATTCAGGATTGTAAGAATGCTTTTTGAACGGCGGCAACGCCAACGCCCGGTTCAAAATCAAACCCGATTTTCTTGAGCGTGAACTCCAATGCCCCAATCACAAGCAGCATATCAAGTTCATCATAGAATCCCAGATGCGAAATTCTGAAAATTTTACCTTTATACTCTTCCTGACCGGCTGCAACGGTAATGCCATTTTCAAACTTTAAGACCTTATTGAAGCTGCTCCAATCCACACCTTCGGGCAGCCAAACTGGCGTAACGGCGTAGGATGGCGAATTGCTAAACAGTTTCATACCCAACGCATCACAGCCTTGGCGGCAAGCCGAAGCCAAACGTTCATGACGCTGCCAAACCTGTTCGATGCCTTCGTTTTTTATCATTTCCAAAGATTCATCAAGGCCGATAACCAAAGAAACCGCAGGCGTAAATGGCGTATCGTCTTTGGCATGGGATTTTAGCGCTTTTTTCAGGCTGAAATAAAAATTTGGCGTTGTTGAAGCTTCAATCGCTTTAATCGCGCGTTCCGAGAGCGCAATTAAAGCCAGTCCGGGAGGCATCATCAGTCCTTTTTGAGAACCGGTAATGCAAGCATCCAATCCCCATTCATCGAATCGAACTTCATGGGCGCCAACAGCCGTAATGCCATCCACGCAAATCAAAGCATCGGAGTTTTCACGAATGAGGTTTGCAATGGTTTTGATATCGGTGGCCGTACCAGTTGAGGTTTCCGAATGGGTTAATAATACCCCTTTTGTATCCGGGTTTGCTTTTAAGGTGTCCAAGAGTTGATCGGGTTGAACGGCCGTTCCCCATTCTACTTTTATTTCTACACAATTTTGGGTATAAGTGTTGGCTAGCTGAGTCCAACGTTCGCCGAATTTACCGCCATTAACGCTAATCAGTTTATCGCCAGGGGAAAAAAGACTGCTGACTGTTGCTTCCATACCACCGGTGCCGGACGCCGACATGACAACAACCGGTTGCTCGGTTTGAAACAAGTATTTCAAATTTTTATGAACACGAGCTAAAATTTCAACAAATTCAGGATTTCTATGGTGAATGATTGGTTCGGCCATGCGAAGCATGACATTTTCAGGAACAGGTGTTGGACCAGGCGTAAAAAGTCTTTTTTTCATGGTGAAAATGTTTAAGTGAGAAATAGTTTTTATAACATCAGCGCTAAAAGGCTGAAAATTCATAGAAAACAAAAAAAGTGAGTACAAGGTAAAAAGAAAAGGAATTTTTTTAAAGGCTTGATGGGCACAATATGCAAACCTTGTGTTTTGCTAATAGAAATGAGATGAGACATGGTATAATTCGCGGGATGAAAAATTCAACCTTTTCAAACATCCATACACAAAAATTGAATTCATTGTCAATCCAGCAATAACATATGCAAACAACCCCATGATGAAAGTATTAAGAAAAGAAAGAATTGGGACTGAAAATTATTATGTAAATAAAAACTACATTGCTGTAACAATGAATATCAGTATGATTATTTTTTAACATACTCTAGCGTTTAGCTTTGGCTCAAGTTTGGCGTGTTTTGAAAGTAAAGCGCTCCAAAATCTGCCATTAGTACATACGCCTATCTTCTACCACACATATAAAAATCATGACTGAAAAGGAAAAAATGCTTAATGGTGATTTTTATAATTCAAGAGACCCTGAATTACTAAAATTGTATCACAGAGCAAGAAAACTGTTAAGGGAATACAATAATCTTGATTCAGAACTAACCAAAGAACGAGAACACATCTTATTGGAATTATTAGGAAGCAAAGGTTCTGGCGTTTGGATTGAAACTCCATTTTTCTGCGACTATGGGATAAATATTTCAATCGGACGAAATACATTTGTCAACACAAATTGTATGTTTCAAGACAACAACAAAATATCAATAGGTGAAAATGGGCTTATTGCGCCATACGTTCAAATCTACACTGCAACTCATCCACTAAAAGCGTCTGAACGGATTACAGAAAGTGGCGCCCGCGCCCGCTATATGACTGCCGCAAAACCTGTTGTAATTGGAGATAACGTATGGATTGGCGGAAATGCGATAATTTTTCCGGGAACGACAGTTGGAAATAATGTGGTAATTGGGGCTGGAAGCGTTGTTACTAAAAGCATTCCGGATAACGTTGTTGCGTTTGGGAATCCGTGCGAAGTAAAAAAAGCAATATAAAGGCGTGCGATAACATTTCTCAACGGTTGCACTAGGCATGTCCAGGGGCTCTACAGTAACCTTTTGGCGGAAAAAAATACAGGGATTCTTATCGGGAATAAGAATCCCTTTGACCAACCAAACACAGATGACGCAAACATCTATAAAGAACAACTTTCATGGTGTAAAGTTGCTCTTTATCTTTTAAGCTATGATTACTAAGGTATTACCTTTTGATTAACTCTCAACCTCACGTTTCGCGTCAGCCATTGCTTCAACAAACTGGTCAAACAGATAATGCGAATCGTGCGGCCCCGGCGAGGCTTCCGGGTGGTATTGAACGCAGAAAATCGGCAGGTTTTTGTGACGTACGCCGGCTACGGTATTGTCATACAAATTAATGTGGGTAAGCTCCAGGTAATTCGGCAAAGACTCCTGAGAAACCGCAAACCCATGATTTTGTGAAGTAATTTCAATATTACCGTTCATCAAATTCTTGACAGGATGATTCGCGCCATGATGACCGAATTTCATTTTAAATGTTTTCGCACCCAAGGCTAAACTCAGTAATTGATGACCCAGGCATATGCCAAACATCGGGATGGTTTTGCCGGATTTTTTTTCATCAAGTAATTCTTGAATATGCGAAATGGCATACTTAACAGCATCGGGATCGCCAGGGCCATTCGAGTAGAAAATGCCATCAGGCTTTAAGGCAAGAACGCGATGCGGGGCGGTTTTTGCATTCACCACAGTAACCGTACAACCTACATTGGTAAGCATTCTCAAGATGTTCTCTTTAATGCCAAAATCGTAAGCCACCACGTGAAACTTAGCATGCTCAACTTCGGCTGAGTAGCTTTCGGGCGTGGTTACTTTTTTAGCCAGATCCATTCCTTCCATTTTTGGAATAGATTGAGCTTTTTTTACCAGGGATTTATTGTCAAGATCTTCACAAGAAAGATAGCCGCGCATGGCGCCTTCGTTTCGGAGAATTCTTACAAGTTTACGAGTATCGATGCCTGAAATCCCCATTACACCTTGTGAGATTAAGAATTCATCCAAACTGAATTCGGCGGCGTAATTGCTGTAAATTTCCGAGAGCTCGCTGACAATGAGCCCGGAAGTCCAGATTTTTTGGGATTCAATATCGTATTCATTAGCGCCATAATTACCCATTAACGGGTAAGTCATAACAACCATTTGACCGGCATAGGAAGGATCGGTTAAGATTTCCTGATAACCGGTTTGAGCCGTATTAAAAACAACTTCTCCGGAAGTTTCGCCAAGATGGCCAAAAGCGGTTCCTTGAAAAATTACGCCATTTTCGAGGGCTAATATTGCTTTTTTGGATTGAGTGCTCATTTGGAAACGGATACTTTTAATGATAGCGAAGCTAGAGCATTAGTCGTTAGCTTGAAGCTTTTCGCCGGCTTCATTTTTTTCAACGGTAGAAACCGCAGATTTCTCAAATTTTAACTTTAAGGTATCGCTGACCTGAACCAGAACGGTTTTTTTCTCAGTATCGATACCGACAATCGTGCCATGTATGCCGCCGATGGTAACGACTTTATCACCTTTTTTAATGGATTCAAGAACCTTTTCCCGGTCTTTTTGCTTTTTTTGCTGCGGTCGAATCAGGAAAAAGTAAAAGATTACAAAGATTAAAATCAGTGGAATTAATTGCACAAATGGATTTTGCTCTCCTCCACCGCTTGGCGGCGCCATAAGAAACAAAACATTCAGAAATGAAATGGACATAGGATTGATAAAAGGTTTTTCAAAATATAATGCATTAAGGAAAGATACGCTATTTGACCCAGACTATCAATTATAAAACATTCATTTGGCTTACAAGTAGCTTGAAAATGCATGGTAAGTGTAGGTGTGCGGTTCAAATTGGCCGCGATCTATTTTAAGCTTTGCCAGGTTAGCGATCATAGCGCCGTTATCGGTTGAGTAGATCGGTTTTGGAATACAAAGTTGAATGCCATGTGTTTTGGTTTGCTCCTGGAATTTTTTTCGAAGCATGGAATTTGCGCTCACGCCGCCTGAAACCGAAATGCAATTGATCCCGTAAGCCGAAGCAGCCTGAAGGGTTTTTTTGACCAGAACAGACGTAATGGCTTCCTGGATGGAGGCGCAAATATGATGAAGATTTTCCCGGATAAAATCCGTTGTTTGAAGACTTAAGTACCGATGCACGGAGGTTTTAAGCCCGGAAAAACTAAAATCAAAATTCCCGTCGTAGCTTTTGCTGGTTTGTGAATGCCGGGTTAAAGCTTGCGGAAACTGATGAAAGTATGGGTCGCCGGATTGGGCTAGCTTATCGATTTCCGGCCCGGCCGGGTAAGGCAACCCGATCATTTTACCAGTTTTATCAAAGGCTTCGCCGGCAGCGTCATCAAGTGTTTTGCCAATAGGGGTGATGGATAAATCTTCTTTGACTAAAGCTATTAAAGTGTGGCCGCCTGAAACCGTTAAGGAAATAAATGGAAAAGTGGGTGGCGAGGCATGGGTTTCGTCTTGTATAAAGCTTGAAAAAATGTGGGCTTCAATATGGTTGATCGGGATAAACGGGATGCCAAGTCCCATGGCAAAAGCCTGTCCGAAGCATAAGCCGACAAGTACCGCGCCAATCAATCCTGGACCGGCAGTTGCGGCTATGAAATCCAATTGATTTTTATGTATATTTGAGGCTTGTAAAGCTTGATTGACTACATCAACGATCAACCGATCATGCTCACGGGATGCAAGTTCCGGGACAACGCCGCCAAACTTGCGATGGCAATGTTGAGAGCTGATGATATTGGAACGAACAAGTTCGGATTGCAACACCGCAGCCGACGTTTCATCACAACTGGTTTCAAGGCCTAAAATGATCATTTTAAAACAAAGAATTACTTTTTGACGACTTAGATATATGGCAAAAGCTTCTGAAAAATCAAATAAAAAACCAAAACCCCAAGTTCATGTTCGCTTTACTCGCGTGTTATTAATTATTGCCGGCGTTGATCTGCTTTTACTTTTTGCACCGGGTTTGGGTTTTTTACATTCCTTTTATTATATCGGGGATTTTATTTCATTTGGGGCATCGATTTTAGGGCTGGTGCTTATTTATTATGCATTTAAATCTCTTTATTACAAGAATGAAAAGAAATAAGCCCTTAATCTTAATGTGTCTAGGGCCAAAAAAGTTATACCCACAAACTTAAGTGATTAATATAATATTATGGAAACAACACTCTCCATTGATGAATTAAATGCTAAGATTAAAGCCGAATCGATGTTTGTTGAAGACCTTCGGCAAGAAATGCGCAAAGTCATCATCGGACAAGATTATGTGATCAATCGTTTATTGATTGGTCTTTTAACCAATGGCCATGTTTTGCTGGAAGGCGTACCCGGACTGGCCAAAACCTTAACGGTTAGCTCGCTGGCCACAGCTATAAATTTGAAATTTCAACGCATGCAATTTACCCCCGATTTGCTTCCTGCCGATTTGATCGGGACATTGATCTACAATCAAAAAGAAATGAAGTTTTATACCAAGAAAGGCCCGATTTTTGCCAACATTATCCTTGCCGATGAAATAAACAGATCGCCGGCCAAGGTTCAATCGGCGTTATTGGAAGCCATGCAGGAGCGTCAAGTGACAATCGGCGAAGAAACGTTCAAATTGGATGATCCTTTTTTGGTCCTATCCACCCAAAATCCTGTTGAGCAGGAGGGCACGTATCCTCTGCCGGAAGCACAGGTCGATCGGTTCATGATGAAACTCAAAGTGGATTATCCGAGCCGAACCGAGGAATTGGAAATTATGCGGCGGATGGCCAGCACCACAAAAACCCAATCCATTGAACCGTGCATTACGCGAGAGCAAATTTTAAATGCAAGAAAGGTTGTCAATGATGTTTATATGGATCCGAAAGTTGAACAATACATTGTTGATATTGTGTTTGCAACACGCGAGCCTGAATCGGTTAATTTGAATGAGGTTAAATCGTTAATTGCCTATGGCGCATCGCCTCGTGCAACCATCAATCTGAATCTGGCTGCAAAAGCGCATGCATTTTTAAGCCACAGAGGCTATACCACGCCCGAAGATGTTAAGACAATTGCCTACGATGTATTGAGGCATAGAATTATACCGACATATGAAGCGGAAGCGCAGGAAATCCAAACCGAGGATTTGGTGCGGCAAATTTTAAATGCTGTGAATGTACCGTGATAAAAATGTGTTATACATACGTTGATGCATTTTTTTAATCCAGCTATAGTAGTATCCATATGAGTAGTAAAAACAGACATTCAACAGATCAAAATAATCAACCAAGGCATGCGCATAAGTCCCGCTACAAAGGTATTAGCAGAATAGATAGTATCAATACACATGGATGGTTTGTAAGGATATATCGTAACGATGTGATTTATTCAAAGCTGTTTAGCGATACTCGCTACGAAAGTAAAGATGAAGCGCTAAAAGCAGCTCAAAACTATCGTGATGAGTTTGAGTCGTTAATGGATAAAAAAAACAAACAGCCTAGACGAAACAACCGGCTACCTGTTGTAACCCAAAATAAACGTAATAAAACTGGCGTGGTTGGGGTATGTTATAGAAAACGAAAACTTCCAAGCGGGCGAATAGCGGAGTGTTATTCGGTAACTTGGGCGCCGGAGCCGAATGTTCAGAAATGCACCTCGTTTTCAATTACCAAATACGGTAAGCGCGAAGCCTTTCGCCGTGCAAAAGAGCTAAGGGCGAAAATGGTAAAATCAATGATGGGCGATACAGCGCTCCCAAAAACGAAAAAACGACCTAAACGCCGAAAATATCAGAAGGCTGAAAAAGTTATGAAAAAGTTAAAGAGGAGTATCGAACACAAAAAAACGCTTGCTGCCTAAACACGCTGTTAAAAAACCATTACGATGAACGAAAATGAAAACAAGTTGGTGTTTAATAAAATACGCCAGCTTGAAATCCGAACACGGGGAATTGTTAATAATATATTTGGCGGCGAATACCATTCGGTTTTCAAGGGCAAAGGTATGGAGTTTGCCGAAGTTCGCGAGTATCAATACGGCGATGATGTTCGGGCCATTGATTGGAATGTTTCGGCGCGGCGCGATGATGTGTTCATCAAGGTCTTTGAAGAAGAGCGTGAGCAAACCCTCATGATCTTGTTTGACGGTTCGGGTTCGGGCGCATTTGGCTCTCAAAATCAATTTAAGCGCGATCAGGCTGCCGAAATCTGTGCTACGCTTGCATTCAGCGCCATCAAGAACAACGACAAAGTTGGCTTGATGATCTTTACCGACCATGTGGAAAAATTTATCCCGCCACGCAAAGGCCGAAGTCATGTGCTGCGTATTCTTCGCGATATTTTTTATTTCAAGCCCAAAGGAAAGCGAACCAACATCAGTGCAGCCGTTGATATTGCAACGCGCGCATTAAAACGCCGGTCTATTGTATTTTTGGTGAGCGATTTGATGGATAAAAACTATGAAGATAAGCTGCAAATCATCGCTAAAAAGCATGATTTTGTGGTGATCCATGTCACCGATCCGGGTGAGTATTCATTGCCCAAAGTCGGCTTGTTGCAATTGGAAGACGCCGAAACCGGCGAACCTTTGTTGGTGGATACGTTGGATGAAACATTTCAGCGCAGTTATAAAAAACGGATGGCTCAATATCATGCGTTCAAAGCCAATCAACTGCAAAAAATGAAAATAGATATGGTGACGGTTTCTACCGCATCGTCATTTGTAAAACCTTTAACTAAGTTTTTTAAACAACGTGAAAAACGCTATTGAGTTTTTGGATATAAAACGCTTAAAACTTCTCTTTGGCGTGATGGTTGTGGCGCTTGGTTTAAACTGGAATATCAGCGCTGGTTGGGCCGAAGAGCCACGAGTTAGTGTTCGGATATCGCCGGATACCTGTACGATTGGAGATATTATTACGTACAAATTAAACGTGATTCGTCCTGCATCTTTTTCGGTAGCTTATCCAACCGAAAGCGATACCATTTTTTCGCCGTTTGAAATCACAGAAATCAAAAAACGTACGAAATCCAAAGATGACAATCTTGAAGTTGATGAGCTTGAATACAGCTTGATGGCCTTTCAAACCGGTGATTTACCGCTGCCGGCTATTGCATTAAATTACCTGGAAGATCGTCCCGATGCCGAAGCCAAGGTGGTTGAAGTGGGCGGAAAAATGATCGTGGTTCAATCGGTTTTGGATTCGGCTTCGCAAGCCATGGAAGATATTAAACCCATAAAATCGGCGCCTTTTCCAATATGGCTGGCTTTGGCCGTTCTTGCCGGAATTGTGGTTATAGCGGGGTTGATCTATTGGGCCTATCACCGTCATAAAAATCGTCCCGAAATGCCTCAGCCGGTAGAGGAAAAAATTGTCCAACCTTATGAGTGGGCGTTGGAAAAGCTTTCGTCCTTAAAAAGTTTTGAGTTAAACGATCAATTGTCTTATAAGACATATTATACTGAGCTTAGTGATATTTTACGGGAGTTTATAGAGATTTATTATCGCACACCGGCCCATGAGCAATTGACGTTTGAAATTTTGCAGGCGTTACATCATAAAACCGGATCGGAACAGGTTGAAAAAATTAAGGGCGTTCTTCAAACATCCGATATGGTTAAATTTGCCAAGTATTTTCCGTCAAAAATTGAAGCCCAAAAAAGCTTGGAGCTAGCATTTGCTACCATAGAGATTGCAAAACCGATCTCAGAAGAACAAAATACGTCTAACGGTCAGGCCAAATCGGAACAAGGTGAGGCGGCTTTGCCAAACGAGAGTAAACCATAGACCACTGCCATGTACGAGGTTCTTATAGCGCCAAACTTTTCCTTTGAAAACCCGGAATACCTGTTTTTACTGGCTTTGATTCCAATACTTGCGATTTATTATCTTTTTAAAGAACGTTTTGGAAAAACCGCACCCTATGTTTTTGCCAACATTTCGCATGTCAAAGAAACCCGAAAGCAAAAAGTCCATAAGTTTCGCCATAGCATTATAGTACTTCGTCTGCTGGCGATAACCTGCCTGATTTTAGCATTTGCCAGACCCCGCTTGGAAAATGAATATCAAAAGGTATTTGCCGATGGCATCGATATTGTGCTTGCCATCGACCTTTCCGGATCGATGCTTGCCGAGGATTTTGATCCAAAAAACCGCATTAATGCCGCAAAAACCGTGGCCAGAGATTTTATTGATCAACGCGTAAGCGATCGTATCGGGTTGGTGGTTTTTAGCGGAAAGTCATTTACGCAATGCCCATTAACGCTGGACTACCAGCTTTTGCATCGTTTGATTGAAGAGCTTGAAGCTGGAAATATTGAAGAAGAAGGCACTGCCATTGGAACGGCGATTGCCACGGCAACCAACCGATTGCGCGACTCGAATGCCAAAAGTAAAGTGGTGGTGCTTTTAACGGATGGGCAAAACAATGCCGGCGAAATAGAGCCGGTAACTGCCGCTGAACTTGCCTCCGCATTGGGCATTAAAATCTACACGATAGGTGCAGGAACAAGGGGATACGCCCGTTATCCGATACAGGATCGGCTTTTCGGAAAACGCTATGTACAAATTAAAGTTGATGTGGATGATTCCACGCTGACAAAAATCGCCGACATTACCGGGGCGAAGTATTTTCGAGCGACCGATATGGAAAGCCTGAAAAAAACCTATCGTGAAATTGATGAACTTGAAAAAACCAAGGTTGAAGTTGAAAAATACACCGATTACCAGGAAAAGTTTGCGGTCTTCTTAATGCCGGCGCTCATCCTTTTGGGGCTGGAAGTTTTGCTGGCGCACACCCGGTTTCGAAAAGTCCCATAAGCCTATGAAGCGATGATTTTTTTGCTTAAATGCTCTCTTGCATTTGTGTGGTTTTTCCTATAACATTAGGCAAAATAGTTGAGTTATAACAATCCGAAACGCTAAACCATGAAGTTTGGTTATCCCGATCATTTAATCTATCTCACGATTCTTTTGCCTCTGGCCATTCTTTTTGCCTTTGCATTGCATAGACGGTTTAAGGACATCAGGCAATTGGGAGATTTGGGGCTTGTGGGCAAGCTGATACCGACATTCAGTAAGGGTAAGGTGATGTGGAAATCGGTATTACTGTTTTTAGCATTTTCCTCGGTTTTGTTTGCGTATGCAGCGCCTCAAATTGGCTCACGGTTAAAAGAAGTGAAACGAAAAGGGATTGAAATTGTAATTGCCCTGGATATTTCCAACAGTATGCTTGCCGACGATATTAAACCCAGCCGGCTTCAAAAAGCAAAATACACAATTTCAAAACTGGTCGATAATCTGGGTAACGATCGGGTAGGGTTGGTGGCTTTTGCCGGCCAGTCGTTTCTTCAATGCCCCATGACCTCCGATAAAAGCGCGTTAAAAATGTATCTGGATGTGATCAGCACAAAAGATATCGCCACACAAGGCACAAATTTTTCATCAGCCATAAATCAATCTTTGAAGGCGATTAAAAGCATTGAAAAAGGCGCCAACGCCGAAGAAAAAAATCAAACCCGAAACAAAGTGATCGTAATTTTTAGCGATGGCGAAGATCATGAGGCGGGTATTGAAACAATTCTCCAAAAAGCCTTGGAGCAACAGGTTCGGATTTATACGGTTGGCGTTGGTTCGGATAAGCCAACGCCAATTCCGATTCGCGATGAGTACGGGCGACAGATTGATTTTAAACGTGATAAACAAAGTAGCATTGTAACAACAAAGTTTCAAGAACCCTTGTTGCGCAAAATTGCCGGTGAAACCAATGGGTTTTTTTATCGAATTACACCTCAAAGCAAAATTTACGACCAGATCGTAAATGACATTAATGACCTCGAAAAGAAGGAACTGGCAACAAAAGAGATCATGGATTACGACCATCAATTTCAGTTTTTTCTGGCTCTGGCCCTTTGCTTTTTGGTTTTGGAAACGCTCTTAACCGATCGAAAGCGATTAAAGAATGACTGAGCTAACGAACATATTCCGCTTGATGTTGATGGGGTGGCTGCTTCTGGTCACCGGCTTTATACAAAGCGCGCAAGCCCAATTTTTTGATATCAGGAGCGGCAACCAGGCTTACGAAGAAGAAAAATTCTCGGAAGCCCAGGAGCATTACTCAAAAGTTCTAAATTCGGAAGAAAAAATTAAGGCTAAAAAGGAAGCGTTATTTAATAAAGGTAATGCCGCTTATCGCCAGGAAAATTATAGCGAGGCCCAACAAGCCTTTGAGCAGTTAGCTGTAAATACGGATTTGGAAAACTCATTGCGATCTGAAGCGTTTTACAACACTGGAAATGCCATCGCTAAACAAGCTGAAAACATAACCAATCCCGGCGAAAAACTTCCAAAATTAGAGCAAGCGTTGGATCAATACAAGCAAGCGCTGAAATTAAATCCCGGCGATGTTCAGGCGAAACAAAATTTTGAACTTGTAAGCAACCAAATTAACGCGCTTAAAAAGCAGCAGCAAAATCAAGATCAAGAAAATAAGCAGGAAGAAAAGAAAGAAGAGAAAAAACAGGAGCAGAAAGAGGAACAAAAGCAGCAACAAGAGCAACAGCAGCAAGAACAAAAGCAGGAAAAGACAGAAGAAAATAAGCCACAACCCAAACCAAATAATTTTTCAAAAGAGCAAGCCGAGCGTATTTTGAATGCGCTTAAGCAGGATGAAAAACAAATGCTAAAAAAGTATCAACAAAAGCCGTCATCATCCGTGAAATTTGAAAAAGATTGGTAACCCAAACAAGTGAGAAACAAACCATGCTTGATATAAAGAAATTAGGCGTCATTGGATTAGGAAAAATGGGACAGGCCATTGTAGCCGGCATGCTTAAAAAGCAGGTGATTACGCCGAATCAGCTGATGGGTTGCGATGCTTCGGAAGACATCCGAAACCGGGTTTCGGAATCCCTTGGTATTCAAATGGTTTCGGATGCAAAAAAACTGGCTTCGGCTTGCGATGTGTTGCTGTTAGCCGTTAAACCGCATCATATCAAAATGGTTTGCGACGATATTTATGACTCCGTTCATCCGAATCAATTGGTTATCAGCGTTGCAGCAGCAATTTCCACCGCCTATATGGAGAAGCGTTTGCCCAAGGATGTACCGGTAATACGTGTGATGCCCAATACACCGGCGTTGATCAATCAAGGAATGAGTGTGCTATGCCAGGGAAAATCAGTCCGAAAACATCATATGGCATTGGCAATGGAGATGTTTGAAGCGGTTGGAGAGACGGCTAGCGTTGACGAAAAAATGATGGATGCGGTAACGGCAATTTCGGGCAGTGGGCCGGCCTATATGTTTTTAATGTTGGAAGCTATGGCGGATGCAGGTCTGAAAATGGGCTTACCTAAACCGCTAGCCACTCAATTAGCCGCACAAACCATGCTGGGTTCGGCAAAGCTTGTAATGGAAAGCGGCGAAATGCCGGTGAAATTAAAAGATGATGTTACAACGCCAGCTGGTACAACCATCGAAGGGTTGGTGGAATTTGAAAACAACGGATTTAGATCAACCGTTATCAATGCGGTTCTTAAAGCGAAAGAACGATCCGAACAATTATCACAAAACGATTAAAGGTTATGTTGATTTTTCATCAAAATATGCGTCTGAATGTGCAGGCTGCTTTTATGATGATACTTGTTATACTGACTCTTTTCCCACAGTATAAGACTCTTTTTGCTCAGGATGTTACGGTAAAAGCCAGTCTCAGCACCCGGATGGTTTATGAAAACGAACCGTTTCGCTATACCATTACGGTTGAAGGCAAAGCCGATTTTGACCGCGCAAAAGTAAATACCGGTGAGGATTTTCAGCTCTTAAGCAATCGCACTTCAACTTCGGAAAACTTTAGCATCATTAATGGAAAAGTCTATCGGGCCAAGTCATTAACCTACACGCTTGTTCCGAAGAAATCCGGTAAATTAACCATACCGCCGGCTAAAGTAACCATGAAAAATGGGGAAACACACTTAACCAATGCGTTGCAAGTTTCAGTGATGAAAGGCTCGCAATCGCCCCAGGTTGGCAGCGGCGCTCCGCCATCTTCGAAGGATTTTTTGAAAGTGCCTAAAGATCAGATTTTTATCAAACCGGTTGTCAGCAAAAAAAATCTGTATGTTGGCCAGGGCGCTACGGTGACCTATAAATTATACTATCGTGTTAAAATCACACGCTACGAGCAGGTTGAAGACATCAAGCCGGAAGGGTTTTGGAAAGAAGAGTTTGAAGTGGATCAGCAAATTGCCAGCCAGAACGAATACCTGAACGGGACGCTATACCGCGTGGCTACTATCAAAAAATTCCAGGTATTTCCAACCCGCGCCGGGAAATTGGAAATTTCACCCTATCGTGCGCTTTGCGAAGTGCTAATGACCGATGTGTTGCGCAATAAATGGGGGCTTTCCATGAATTTCAACCAATTTTTTAATTCCATGGGTAAAACCATGAAGGCTGAAGTTTATGCACCTGCGATTCAATTTCGCGTAAAACCATTGCCTGATCCTAAGCCGGAAGGTTTTTTGGGCGCAGTTGGTAAGTTCAAATTGGCAGCTTCTTTGGATCGTGATAGCATCAAAACCGGATCGCCCGTAACGTTTAAGTTTAACATTTCGGGTGAAGGGAATATTTCCACCTTGCCGGTTTTGGATATTGAACTCCCTTCGGAATTTGAAAAATACGATCCCAAGGTCAGTCAGGAAGTTTTAAATAAGGGGACAAAAATCAGAGGCAGCAAGTCAGTTGAAATTGTGGCCATACCCCGCGCATCTGGAAATTACGAGTTGGGTCGTGTGTTGTTCAGTTACTTTGATCCGGCAAAGAAAACCTATAAAACGCTTAAATCCCCGGAGTTTGAAATATTTGTTGAACCCAGTCCTGAAGAGCGATCATCCGGTTTTGCCAATAAACAAGCCATTACCCGATTTGGCAGCGATATCCATTTTTTGAAAACGTCAGCCGGAACGCTAAGTCCGTTTTCCGTTCCGCTTTATAAATCCGTATGGTTTTACTCGTCGTTTTTAGTGCCTGCTTTGGCATTTTTCTTGTTTGTATTGCAAAAACAAAAAGAAGATAAAATGCAAGGCGATAAAGCGTATGCCCGCCTTTATGTGGCAACGCCCGAAGCCCGCAAGCATCTCAAAAAAGCCAAAGCTTTATTAAAAGAACGAAAAGAAAAAGCATTTTTTGCTGAATTGGAATCGGCCTTGCTAAAGTATATCGGCAATAAATTTAATGTTGATGAGCAAGCCATGACAAAACCGGAGTTAAAAGACCTGCTTTTGAGCAAGAAGCTTTCCGAAGAAACCATCGGGCGTTTTATTAACGTGCTTGAAACGGCTGAAGCATACCGGTTTGCGCCAACAACGCATTCGCAGCAGAGTTTGGATGGCTATTACGACATGGCTGAAAAAACCATATCCGAGATTTCAAAATTATGATGCATTTCAACAGATATCGGTGGGCGATATCATTTTTAGGTTTTTGGCTAAGCATTTTGGCATCGGAGCAACTCCTGGCCGATAGCGTTCAGGAACAAGAGTTCAGGCAAGGCAGCCGCCTTTACACACGCGGTCAGTATGACGAAGCCGTTGAAAAATGGCAATCTATTTTGCGCTCCGGCTACGAAAGCGGTCAGTTGTATTACAATTTGGGCAATGCCTATTATAAGATGAACGATATCGGCCGCGCAATTCAGCATTATGAAAAAGCACAGCGAATATTAAGAGACGATGATGATCTGCAAAACAACCTGGACATGGCCCGTCTAAAAACCAAAGATAAAATTGCCAAAGTGCCGCAGTTTTTTCTGAGCCGCGTTTTAGAAGGATTTTTAGACCTGTTTACAACAAATGTTGCCGGTTACTTAACCCTGGCCAGCGTTTATCTGTTAACCCTGGCGGCAATTTTAAATCTTAAGCAATTACTTGCTCCCGGTCTCGGTAAATTGCTGGTTGTGGTGATGATTGTCTTCAGTTCGTTTTTTGCCTTGGTTTTTGCGTTAAAATCGTACCGGGAAGAAACCACTCAAACCGCGGTGGTTTTAGCCGAGGAGGTAAATGCCAAAAGCGAGCCTCAATCCAGCGCTTCCACGTTATTTATTATCCACGAGGGATTGAAAGTAACCATTACCCGAAACGATGGCAGTTGGGTTGAAATCAAACTCCCCGATGGCAATAAAGGATGGGTTGAACTGGCCACACTGGGCAAGATTTGATCGTTAATTCAGGGTTTCAATTCGAACTTTAGCAATTCCCGGTCCAATCATCCCAAGCCGCTTAGCCGCTTCCAACGATACATCTATCAACCGATCTTTTTTAAACGGGCCACGATCATTGATTTTAACCACTACGCTTTTTTTGTTGGTGAGATTTGTCACTTTAACAAGCGTACCGAAAGGCAAGGTGCGGTGCGCGGCTGTCATCTCATGCATGTTGAAGATTTCTCCGCTTGAGGTTTTTCGTCCATGGAATTTATGAGCATAGTAAGATGCACGGCCTTCAGCTTCGTATCTGGGTGCATTTTTATGCGGTTTAATCTTAACGGGTTGTTGCTTGGCGCTTGCAGGTGCTTTTGGCTTGGGTTTTGTTTGCGCAGGTTTTAAAGGCGTGCTAGCCGGTTTTCGTTCACTCTCTTTTATGAGCGGTTTTTGCGCTTTCGGTTCAGGATGGTTGTATCGGGCAACCGATTGACAGGAAGAAAATAAAAAGAGAAAAATTGCTAGACGTATCATAAGGTATTGGGTTGGATTAAAAATTGTGCCTGATCCGGGTAGTCGGTTATCAAGCCATCTACGCCAAGATTTTTAAGGTGTTTCATATCTTCGGGTGTATTAACAGTCCAGGGAATCAGTTTCATGTGTTTTTTATGGCAGGATTTCACCAAATCTTCAGTAACGAGCTTATAGTAGGGGCTGTAAATTTCAGGTACAAATCCCAAGCGTTCTAGATTCTGTTCCAAGCCTTCTTTGTTTTCAACCAGAAGGGCCAGAGTTAGCGTGGTGTCTATTTTGCGCATAGCCTGAAGCGTGCGAACATCGAAGGATTGCACAATCGTACGCTCCAAAATACCCAATTTTTTGAGCTCTTCATAAAGTAAGCCGGAGAAGGTCTTGGGTTCAGGGTGAAACCGGCCATCCCCATCTGGAGTGGACTTGGTTTCGATGTTATAATAAACAGGATCTAATGAATCGGTTTTGATTTTGGCTTCTACTGCTACAACCATTTCTTGAAGTGTGGGTTTATGAACCCGAAACTTTTTTTGTCCCGGAAATCTTGGGTGCAGTTTTGTGCCGCAATCGTAAGTGGCAATCTGTTTTGTCGTTAACTGGTACAGGTTATGTTCTTTTTCATTCGATTGTAAAATAGGGTTGCCATTTGGGTCTAAACATATTTCATGAGAAAACCACGGCTCATGCGATACAATGAGTTGAGAATCTTTACTGACGCATACATCCAGTTCCAGGGTGGTTACGCCTAAATCCAATGCATGTAAAAACCCAGGTATGCTGTTTTCCGGGTAAAGTCCCCTTGTCCCACGGTGGCCTTGCAGGTCAAATGCTGTTTTATTGGTTTCTTGGTTTTCAGGCATCGGCTTTTTGGAAGAAGTTGTGCAGGCTAAGATCATAATTATGAGGAATATATAACAAAATGTTATGCGCATGTCAGAGCTAAGTGAGTTTTTGAATCCTAATTCGGTTTGATGAAATTACATTAAAATCACCAAGAATCTCATTTTCATGTTTGGAAATAGAGGCGCAAACTCATTTGAATTTCAATTCGAGACTAACGCCAAAAGCGGTAAGATTTTGGTAAAATGCGAGTTGCCCAAAATTATTATCGCTTGAAACTACTGGTTTAGGTTTATTCTTAGCGCGTTGTCTCTAATTTTTCTAATCCATCTTCAGGTATTCCTTAAGTATTTTCATAGTTAATTATTTCAGAAACAGTTTTAAACTCAAACCCTTTATTTTTTAACCCTTCAATAATGTCATTTAAAGATTCGAGAGATGTTGCCCGTCCCTTATACATAACATGCATTAATATGATTGAACCATTTTTTGAGTTCTCTATCACATGGTTTGCAAGCTTTTTAGAATCATTTGCAATTTCAGGTATCGATTCGGGTGCAACGTCCCACATAATGGTCTTTCGATCATTCCGCTTCATGTAGTAAGGAAGAACTAATAATTTCTTCCCATGAGGCGGTCTGAAATGGATCTCCTGAAGATACCCGGCTTTTCGTATTAGCGAATCTGTTTTCTCAATCTCTTCGCTTATTGATTGATATGATTTAAAAATTAATCGATTGTGAGAATAGGAGTGGTTTCCAATTTCATGCCCGGCCAATACGATTTTCTTGGTTTCTGATAATCTATTTTGAATTGAATTGCCTGTAAGAAAAAAAGTGGCTTTAATATTTTTAGCGTCAAGTATGGATAATACCGAATCTACTTTTTCTGTTGGCCCGTCGTCAAAAGTTAATGCCACAACTTTTTGTGTTGTATTTATTCGAGGATAGATTTCCCCAAAAAGTTGATATGATCTTGATTTACTTAAAAAATGCACGCCAACCGTCATTAAAATTATGGCTGTTATCGACAGCAGAATAGTTTGGGTTTTATTTCTAATCATTTAGTTTTTTTTCAGTCATAAAGAATTAGAAATCTCGCAAATGTATAGCCATGTCTTTTCTTATTCTATCAACAAGATACAATCGACCCTGAGCGAATCATTCAACGCCATAGAAACATCGCATTTTACCATAAGAAAATCATTGAAAACCGCTCCAGAATAGCAAAGCTTCATTACAAAATCATTTTCAACCGCCAAAACAAATTGCCAACCGCTTATGACTCATAATTCACCATACTCACACCAATATCGGCGGGTTTTCCGAAATACGGCCAGGTGGTAACAATGAGCTCAGCTCCGGCTTTGGCATACGCTCCGGCATTTTCAGCATGGATACCGCCTGCTGCTGCTATCTGCAAGTTTGGTTATACGTGATTCTCAAAAAGCCTATTTGTAAAATTGCTTCAGGTAGCTTTCAAAAATAAATTCTCTATTTCTATTGTATCCGGTTATTTCGTTCAGAAAACCTGCTTCTTTAAAGTCCGAAATCAAAGCGTTTGCCGCGTTATAGCTTAAACCTGTAGCTTTCTTTGCTTGATTTACATTTACAATGGGTTTTTTGAATAAATAATGAAGTAAAACAATGGCGCTTTGGCTTTTTCTCCCAAACTCTTTGTTGATCTTGAGTTCAGTTTTTTCTTTTAACTCGAGTATGTTAGCCAATGTTTGGGAAGCGATGTCTGCAGTTTCTGCAATACCAACTAAAAAATATTTAACCCATTGCTTCATGTCGTTTTTTGTTCGTACGAAAGTTAAGTTGTCGTAGTATAATCCTTTGTTTTTTTCGAAAAATGCAGAGAGGTATAACAATGGCTTAGTTAAAATCTTTTTATCCATTAAAAAAAGAGTGATTAACAATCTACCAACTCTACCATTTCCATCTAAAAAAGGGTGTATTGTTTCGAATTGATAATGTGCAATGGCAATTTTTATTAGGTCAGGTACATTTATATCGTCGTTATGAATAAAATTTTCCAGATCGCCCATTAATTCGCCAACATAATCTTGGTGTGGAGGGACAAATGTTGCATCGGCCAGACTATTTCCACCAATCCAGTTTTGGCTTGATCGAAATTCTTCAGGTAGTTTATGTTCACCTCTTACACTATCTAATAAAATCCTATGAATATCCTTAAGAAGCCTAGATGAAATGGGTAATTCATTTAATTTTTCAATAGCGGTATTTAAGGATTTGATATAATTATTAACTTCTTTCCAGTCATTTTTTCGTTCTGGAGAAATATCAGCCTCATCCATCAACGCTTCATCCATCTGTGTTTGGGTACCTTCGATTCTACTTGATATTACCGCTTCTTTTGTGACATGGAGCTGAATAAATAAATCGATATTTGGAACCAGTTTAGAAAATGAATTGAGCTCGCCAAGTTTAATCGCCGCCTTTTCAATCAACAGATTTAACTTTGAGTCTTCCCATACCCACCTATCATTAATTTTGGTTGGCACAAAAAAATCATAACCAGTAAGGCTTTTTTGAAAATGACCGGATTGATATTTCTCAAGTTGTATCATGCTATTTTAACATGTCTATTAAAAGCACAATATAATATTTTATATCTCATGTAAACCGATTAATCTGAGATATAAATTTTTTTTATCTCAGGTTAATGAAAGAAATTATAATTTAAGTCACTTCTCCACCATACTCACCCCAATATCGGCAGGTTTGCCAAAATAAGGCCAAGTGGTGACAATGAGCTCAGCCCCTGCTTTGGCGTATGCGCCGGCATTTTCAGCATGGATACCACCTGCTGCTGCTATCTGCAAGTTCGGGTACTCTGTCTTTAAATCCTTAATAATCGGGGCTAATTTTTCCGGGGTGAATTTATCAAATTGTATAATATCAAAACCCAGTTTAGCCATTTGCATGGCTTCTTCTTCCGATTCGGCTTCAATCGCCAGTTTTTGCTCCATACACATTTGGCGAAGCTGAGGCATTTTTTCAGCGAGCGTTTCCAAGCCGCCGGAAAAGGTAAGATGATGCTTAAAAATAAGCACCGTTTCCGATAGCCCCAATCGATGAAGCATTCCGCCACCGGCAAGCACGCCTTTTACGGAAAGTTGTTTGGTGCCCGGAAACACTTTTCGTGTAGTCACTACGCTTGCTTTGGGATTAATGGCTTTTACCGCGCTAACCACGTGATGAGTTCGCGTGGCAATGCTGGAGGCGTACTCCAGAATGTTAAGCGAAACTTTCCACACCCGATGCAAGGCTTCGGCTGAACCTTCCACTTCTAAAAAGGTTTGATTTTTTTCCAAATGTGAACCGGATGGCAAGAAATCTATAACTCTGCAGCCGCATTTCTCAGCAATTTTTGCCGATTCTTCCGTGCCGCAAATAACGGTATCGTGACGTGTTTGGAAACGCATCATACCGGTTTTCTCTGAAATGCCAAGCGCCATTGTGGTAAGATCGTAATACGGAACATCTTCCCGGATCAGATCATCTAACTGGCTATCTGTTAAAAAACATCTCATGGTATTCTGTAAAATTTGGTGGTTTTTAAAATGCAAAGCCGGTATAAAGGCGTCCGTATCGATGGCCTGTTGTTGAGATATAATCAATTTCTTTGGAGATCAATGTCAGCGTATAGCTTAATGATATGGAATTTAGTTGCCACATCACGCCGCTTTTCAAGCGCAAATGAAATGTGATGACGAGGAAAGAGCTACGCTTGAGCATGGCAAACAAGAAAACAGCTGAAACAAAAGCATGTGACAATAAACTTGAACATTGAAGGTTTAACTGAAATACATCGTAAGCAATTGCTCGGCAGCGCGATACGGGGTAAGCGCGCCGGCTAATACCTTTTTTTGGCATGCTTCATATTCGGATTGAATCGCTCCGTGAGCATAAAAACGAGATTTTAATTCATTATTGATAATGTCATTGAGCCAGGTTTGCGCTTGATTTTGGCGCTTGGTTAAAAACAGCCCTTTTTCATTCATGAGTTGATGATGTTCGGCAATGATCTCCCAAATGTCTTCAATTCCCTCATTGGTATAAGATGAGCATGTCAGAACTTTAGGCGTCCATCCGGATCGGGATTTGGGAAAAAGGTGCAAGGCATGTTCATATTCCTGCTTGGCATGAAGCGACTTTTTATGATTATCCCCATCGGCTTTGGTGATGGCAATGGTATCGGCCATTTCCATAATGCCGCGTTTTATGCCCTGGAGCTCATCGCCCGCGCCGGAAAGCATCAAAAGCAAGAAAAAATCAACCATGGCATGCACGGCTGTTTCCGATTGACCGACCCCAACGGTTTCAACCAAAATGATCTCATAGCCGGCCGCTTCGCACAGGAGCATGGTTTCGCGGGTTTTATGCGCTACCCCGCCAAGCGAACCGGCTGAAGGTGACGGGCGAATAAATGCGTTAGGATTAGCGCCCAGTTTTTCCATGCGGACTTTATCGCCAAGTATGCTGCCTTTCGAACGAGCGCTGCTCGGATCAACAGCCAGCACCGCTACTTTTTTCCCGCGCTCTATGAGCATGCTGCCAAACGATTCAATAAACGTGCTTTTTCCTACGCCGGGCACGCCGGTTATGCCAATACGAAGAGATTTTCCGGTACGGGGCAATACCGTGTTTAAAATATCCTGGGCAAGCTGCTGATGCGAGTGTGTGGTGCTTTCAATCAATGTAATGGCCTGCCCAAGCATTACACAGTCGCCTTTGAAAATGGCATCCACGTAATCCTGGCACGAGTAAGACGGGCGTTTTTTTCGCGGAAGCCCTTTTTTGTGGCGAGGGTTTATAGAGCCAGGCGAAGCTGCGCCTGGCATGACATTCAACGCGGATTTGTTGGGCTTTTCTGGCAAAATAGATTATTGCTAAAACCGTTTTCAATTTTTTGTTAAGTAATACTGAAGTTGTTATAGCATCTACAATGATGTTAAAATATCTTCAGCAAGCAAGGGGTTGCAATCCCTTGTTTATCCTGTTTTTTTTCCTTCAGCGTACTCTGTTCCAAAGAAAGATAGTAGAAAAATTTAATGTATGTTGATAAGAACAAAGTTTAATATCATTTGTAAAAGTAATTTCAGCAAATATGAAAATGTTTTAATGAAATTTTACAAAAGAATTTTGAAGGCTAAATTGCCAGAAAAGTTTTTCCAATCCTGCAAAACGCCAAGAAGTTCTAGGCGATTAAATAAAATAAGTTCACTCCCAATGTTAATAACCTTGCTATCATGTTCAACCATTAATTTTATTTGGGGTAGAAATGATGGGGTGAATGTTAAGCCGCCAAATAGTCCCTCAAATTGGTTATGTTTGAAATAATCAAAACCATACCCTAAAGTTAAACCTAGGCTGTTCTTGACGATATTGAAATGTTTGGTTGCAACAGTATAAATTGCCCCAAAAAACGGGTTTTTTCTACCGCTTGTTGATAAGAAATCATGTGCGCCAAATACAAAAGATGGAATGTGTTTATATTCTTTCAAAAGCTGAATGCGCGCTGAAAACATTCTATCAACCTGGAATGCTTTGCCTGGTACATTTAACGGCCCGCTATTTCTAAATGCCATTTCAACAAAAGGAAGAAATGTAAGGTTTGCATAGTAGACCAATACATCACGATTATATTCCGCATGAAACACTTTTGCGTGATGATGATTGAGGTAACTAACCCCAAAAATAAGCGAGCCATCCTTCTGCATAACAGCCGAAGGGACATTCATTAGACCGGTTAGCCCAGTGAGAGTATGACTATAAACCGGTCTAATAATTAATAAACATGTAATTATTATGAGGGTTGTGATTTTATTCACCGCCGCCTCCTTCATGGCAAGGACAATCCCATCCAGTTTGGCATTTTGAATATTTAGTAACCCATATTAAGTTGGCTATCCTTTCCTCAACTTTAAAACCTGAAAACACATATTCAAACTCTAAAGATTCGTGAACCCATAAACCACATTTCATCCATTTATATATTTTTTTAGGGCTACAATTAATACATTCTGGGGCTGGCTCGATGTTAGGGCAACAAGTTAAAGTGTCATTCAAGGTTGTATTATGTCTGCCAATTTTACTTTTTTTACTAGAAAAAACATTTTCATTGTATGAAGTAGTAAATTCAGATTCGTTATTACAAATCCAAATAGATTTTGTTTTATAGAAATCAGGACGACTAGCTTCAATACTGTTTTGAGCCACAATATTTTTAAGCCATACTGGATTAATATTATCAGGTATTCCATTGGGATATGTTAAACTATCTTGAACAATAATTTTACAATCTATAGGGGTTACAACTTCGGTATTATTAACTATAGGAGTTTCTTCAGTATATTGTCCTTGAACACCAATAGAATAAGTTGAAAAATGAGAAATATTTGCAGTGGCTTTTGTGCCGCTTTGATCTACAACTGCTGAATCTCCAGTATCTTCCCATTGCATGGTTTGATCGTTGAACAACAGCAATGGTATAACTTCACCCTGATCTGACTGGAAAGGAAGCGGGAATTCCAATTGTCCATCTTGAGCTAACTCTAAACCGCTAGGTTCAAGGTTCACCGTGGCCATATTCAATAATCCGAGAGACGCCATAGGGGAGCGACCAGGCACATCATTTCCTTGGAGTGGCGTAACAGAAATATCCTCGGTTTCCGTTAATGCATTTTGAGGAATAATTAATTGTATATGGTCATTGGGATTTAAAGACTCTGTCACTTCCGGAATAATTACATTTCCTCCTTCGGGGCCAATACTAACGGGCTCACGAGTTGGTATTAAAGAAATAAACGGTAATGCAGATAGTGTTTGTTTATTCGCATAAGTCATACCGCTAACAAAACCAGTTGCTTTTGTTGTAATAACAAATGAGGTATCGGGTATAAGCTCTTCAGGAACTATAAGTGTAAATTTTCCCGTAACATCAGTGGTTTCTGTATTATTTAACATCTCTACTTCAGCAGAAGCAATTCCCTCACCGGTTTCTTCATTTACGACCATTCCCTCGATTGTAACTAATGAAGGGTCGGGATAATCATCGCAAGCTTGAAACGCTAAAAAACAATTACATAGCGCTATGATAAATAGGACGTTAATTTTTTGTGCTGGACTAAAATTGATTTTCATCTTGTTAGGGATTTAAGTTTGAGAAGTTGTTTTTTTATAAAGTTAGGGTTACTAAAATGCTCATATCGGTTTTCATTTGGCCGGGTTTCGTAATAACGACCAAGTGTGAACTCAGTTCCGGCATTATATTCCCAGTCAAAGTATTTGGGTAATTGTAGCCTGATTATTTTTGGACTGCCTCGATTTGAGGGAAAAATGGGTATTGCGAAATGAAATCCGCCATTTAGTTCGCCGCTAGTTTGCATGGCATAAAAACCAATAACGGTTTCATTAAAAAATCTGGATAAATCAGCGCGAATGCCTTGATCGCCATATAAGTATTTTCCATAGCTAAGATCAAAGCGCAGGTTATAGATGGGGGCGAAATAGCGTGTTTTTAAAAACCAAGTTATTGTATTAATGGAGGTTGTATACCATTTATTTTTACTAAACCAAGATTTACCTGTAATACCAGTTTGAAATTCAACATCCAAAAAACCATCTAAAACCGGGTACAAAATGTTTAAGTCGCCGCCGAAACGGTGCGCATTAAAATTTCCAATGGTTGCTTTAGTAAAAATTGGACCGGGTAGGCGAAGTGATTGAGAAATAGTAAGAAAACCAGGGCGAACAAAATCGCCTTCGTTAGAATATTCCTTGTATTCATTAAAAACGGGTACAACACACTGGCCTGTAAACTTCATACCTTTCCAAAGCGAAAATTCCCATGCAGGCGCTAAATTAAACTGCGCCTCATAGAGCTGGCGCAAATAAACATTTCGTAATTTTATTTGAGGGTATAAAACTAAATCTGATTTGAAAATATGAGGATTTTTAGGTTTAATGTTTTTTAGATATTTCCAAGAATATGCAAGATCATAAGAGACAATTAAACTATCATCTATATTATGATGATTGAAATTAGACTGTCGGATTTTTACCCAATTATCTCTTGAAATAATAACTAAAACTTTGGGGATGTCATGTTTTAGTGCATATAAATGAAATTCAATTCCTGAAAGACTGTTCTCTGAAATAATATCGAGTGCATTAGCTATATCATTTGCATTCGAACGATATAAGCTATTTTCAATACTAGCGAAAATATGATTGTTATGTTTTGCAACGCGAACATTTTCAAAACCTTGGTTAACTAATGCTTCAGTAATATTATATGCTATTTCAGAGGCATAAAGCTTGTTAAGTACAAAAATTCTTGAAAGTATTATCCAAATATTTATTAGAAGAACAGTTGAAATGAATTGTCTGTTAGGGAAACGTATAACGTTCATAATTGGAGGAATTGATTATAAAAAATGAATAAAACAATAACAAAAAATGACTACTTCAAAAATCTTATTAATCGTTGGTACATATCTATTGACTAATCAAAAATTCTTTGAAGTACTTATTGACATAACAGATCATCGCTGCATTCAACTATGACTAAAATGAACTCTTCTAATACTTTTATTGCATAATGAGAAATTTCATTTCTTATTATTAAAAAATTTTAGTCATAAAACGAGTATGAATAATGTTTTGAATCAAGAAGCACATAGTAAAATCAATAGGGCGTAGAAGGGTAAGTAATTATTATTGATTAGGGTGGTTGGGTAATTAATTAGGGTTTGGGTGGAGGGTTTATATGAAAATAACTACATAAAACTTACAAAAATAGAAAGAATAATTACCTATGATTCATCGAAAAGCAGAACAGAAGACTTAATAAATTTTACGTAAAATAGTAAAACTGAAAAATAATGCTATATCCTTTAGCAAATATTAGTATTGTTATTATACCCTCATTTGTATAATGAAGAAAATAAAATTGATTTTGCTCCTTCATCTCTTAAGAGTGAGAAGGTATAGAAAACTTACTCCCGATGCGAGTTAATTAAAATCCTCAAAATTTCCTGAGCTGCCAAAGAAATGACCGTGCCAGGACCAAAAATACCGGTAGCGCCGGCGTTGTACAGAAATTCATAATCCTGGGTTGGGATAACCCCGCCGACAATAACCATAATATCATCCCGGTCGGCTTTCTTAAGCGCTTCTATCACTGCCGGCACAAGCGTTTTATGCCCGGCGGCCAGGCTTGAAATGCCCAGGATATGCACATCATTTTCGATGGCTTGTTTTACCACTTCCTGCGGAGTTTGGAACAGCGCGCCGATATCCACATCAAAACCAAGATCGGCAAAGCTGGTGGCAATGACTTTAGCCCCGCGGTCGTGGCCATCCTGTCCGATTTTAGCCACCATAATTCTAGGCCGCCTTCCATCCAGTTTGGCAAACTCATCGGCCAGCTCATGGGCTTTACGGAAATTTTCATCCTCGGAAATTTCAGAGGCATAAACGCCCGAAATTGAACGGATCACGGCTTTGTACCTCCCGAATATGTTTTCGCATGCCCCTGAAATTTCCCCAAGGGTTGCGCGTTTTCTGGCCGCATCAACGGCCAGCGCTAATAAATTGCCTTGGCCGCTTTCGGCGCACCGGGTTAATGCATCAAGCGCGACTTGAACATCATCGTTATTCCGCGACGCTTTTAATTCGGTCAGGCGTTTGATCTGCGCTTCACGCACAGCAGTGTTGTCTACTTCCAAAATTTCTATCGGGTCTTCTTCTTCTAACCGATACCGATTGCTACCGACGATAATATCTTTGCCAGCATCAATGCGGGCCTGCCTTCGGGCTGCAGCTTCTTCGATGCGCATTTTCGGTAATCCTGTATCGATGGCTTTGGCCATTCCCCCAAGCTTTTCAACTTCTTCAATTAATCCCCAAGCTTTCTTTGCCAGGCTATGTGTTAATGATTCAACATAGTACGAGCCGCCCCATGGATCAACCACACGGCAAATATCGGTTTCTTCTTGCAAGTAAAGCTGGGTATTGCGCGCAATGCGTGCGGAAAAATCCGTAGGCAGCGCAATGGCTTCATCAAGGGCATTGGTGTGCAGCGACTGTGTATGTCCCATGGCAGCAGCCATTGCCTCAATGCAAGTTCGTGCAACATTATTGAACGGATCCTGCTCGGTTAAACTCCACCCGGATGTTTGTGAGTGGGTTCTGAGCGCCATGGATTTTGGATTTTCAGGATTGAACTGTTTGACAATTTTTGCCCAAAGCAGCCTTGCCGCGCGCATTTTGGCTATTTCCATAAAATGATTCATGCCGATTGCCCAAAAAAACGACAAGCGCGGTGCAAATTCATCAATTTTTAATCCGGTTTTTATGCCGGTTCGGATGTATTCCAGCCCGTCGGCCAGGGTGTAAGCCAGCTCAATATCAGCCGTTGCGCCGGCTTCCTGCATATGATAGCCGCTAATGCTGATGGAGTTGAATTTTGGCATGTGCTCAGCCGTGAAACTGAAGATATCGGCAATGATCTTCATGGATGCCACAGGCGGGTAAATATAGGTGTTGCGCACCATGAACTCTTTAAGGATATCGTTTTGGATCGTGCCCGAAAGTTTTTCTAGTGGCACACCCTGCTCTTCGGCGGCAACGATATAAAAAGCCATAACGGGCAACACAGCGCCGTTCATCGTCATCGATACCGACATTTGATCCAACGGAATTTGATCAAACAAAATCTTCATATCCAAAACCGAATCGATGGCAACGCCGGCTTTTCCAACATCGCCCAACACGCGTTCATGATCGGAATCGTAACCGCGGTGGGTTGCCAAATCGAACGCAACCGACAAGCCTTTTTGTCCCGAAGCCAAGTTGCGGCGATAAAACGCATTGGATTCCTCGGCTGTCGAGTAACCGGCGTATTGGCGGATCGTCCATGGGCGGGTGACATACATCGTAGAATATGGCCCACGCAGGAAAGGCGGCAAACCGGCCGCGTAATTCAAATGCTCGCAATCCGCCAAATCCGCTTTGGTATAAACCGACTTAATGAGAATTTGTTCCGGGGTAAGACAAGGTTCGTCCGAAACCGATTGCTGCGCATCGGGTAACTTGCCGCTACGGTTGTTTGACTTATAATCTATGGCTGTAAAATCCGGTCGCATAGGTTTAAACAATGGTTAAAATTCAAAAAATCAGGATGGAATACCGACTTCTTTTTGATAGCTTCGTAAGGCTTCGAGCGCATTGGTTCGAAGGTGTATAAAACTATGAACCCCTGCTGCTGTTAAAGTATCTAGGTGCTCTTTTGGGTATCCCGCAACAATTACTTTTGCCGAGCTTTGTTTGGCATTTAGGGCGCTGCAAATTTGCGTAACAACCGAAGGGTATTCATCATCCGAGCTGCATACCACCACAAAATCCGGTTTGGCGTTTATGGCCGCATCAACGCCTTCTTCAACGGTTTTAAACGTATTGTTTTGGATGATTTTAAAGCCGGCACATCCGAAAAAGTTACTTGAGAAGGTTGAACGGGCCACACTCATGGCCAAATGCCCGATTGGCAGCAAAAAGACAACCGGTTGCTTTCCGCCTTTATTGACAAAAAACTCAGTGGCAAGCCGGCCGGCTTCGAAGGTTTTAGCGCCACGCGTCGGTATTAAGGTCTCTATTTCTGCAGCGGGCGTTTCCGGCTCAAGATCAAGGCGTTTGATGGATTCGGCGACTTGCTCCTCCAAATTCGGGTATTGATTCACCCCAACAAAAACCGTTTTTCTGGATTCAAGCCGTTTTTTACGCTCGGTTTGTAAAGATTCTATGGATTTCTGAACCGTACTGTTTTTCAGGCTGGCAATAAATCCGCCTTCTTTTTCAATCTCTTGAAACACTTTCCAGGCATGTTGGGCTAGCTTGTCAGTAAGGGTTTCGATGTAATACGATCCGGCAGCCGGATCAACAACCTTATCCATGTACGATTCGCCTTTCAAAAGATGCTGAATGTTTCGCGCCAGGCGATAGGAAAAGGAATCGGGCGTTTTACCGACCACATCAAACGTCAGAAGGCTCAGCTTTTGGCAACCGCCAATCACAGCCGATAACGCTTCGGTGGTTGTTCGCAACAGGTTGACATAAGGATCATAGACGGTTTTATTCCATGATGAGGTTTTGGCTAACACGATCATTTTTTGAGCCTCAGGATCGGAGCCGTCATAAGCCGAAACAATCTGCGCCCAGAGCAACCTTGCCGCCCGAAGTTTTGCAATCTCCATAAAAAAGTTTGATCCGATATCAAATGAAAATTGCATGTGCTTGGCTACGGTAGCGGGATCCAATCCCAGATTCGAAAGCTTATAAAGGGTTTCGTTTGCCGCAGCGAGGGTATAGGCGAGTTCCTGAACCACCGAAGCGCCGCTTAAATGATACGGACTGCTTTGGATGGTAACCGGTTTGTAAAACGCACTGCTTTTTAACGATTCAATCATAATGCCAATATCCCTAAAGCATTTTTCATCATCCGGGTTGAAAATGCCATAGGTGGAAAAATCGCCAATGGGATCGTAGCCGAGCGATACGGAGAGTTCTTCAATGGGAAAGTTCCGGGCCATGATCATATCGACAAAGCTTAAAAATAAATTCGGGCTTTCGGAACCAGCGCTGAAATGCACGCTTACCTTTGAAAAATCAATGTCTTCAATGAGTTGGGAGAGGTCTTGATTCGAGAATGATTGAGGATTGGCGATCAGGAAGCCAATAGATGAAACGCCGCCTTCAATGGCCTGACGCGCAAATTGATTGGAGACTTGGGCATCAATCACCTCGATATCCTGTTGAATCGTCCATCCTGGCGAGGATTCGGTTCCTCTTACGTAAGGAAATTCACCAGGCAAGGCATCGGGAATGGTTATATTTTGTAAATCTTCTGCGGTGTAAAACGGATCAATTTCAAAGCCTTCGAGCGTTTTCCAGACGCACTTTTTGGTGAAGTCAGCGCCTTTTAAGTCCGCCACAACTTTTTCTTTCCAACGATCTTTTGAAATAGGTGGAAAATCTGAAAACATGGAACTCAGTGGTGTGTGTTGTTGAGAAATCATACAAATCCACGATTGATGTCATTGTATTTTATACAGTTAACTTACGAAATAAACCACAAAAAAAGAGTGTTGAAGCCATAGCTTAATCTAAGGATAAATTAGGGGTTGGTTTTGGAATGAGCGTTCCGAATGAGTTTTTCCAGCTCGTTGACTTTTTTAGGCAAGCCCCGGCTTAAAACTTCCGGTTGATTTGCAGTGATGAGCACCATGTCTTCAATTCGAATGCCAATTCCCCAAAAACTGGAAT
This sequence comes from Chloroherpetonaceae bacterium, assembly GCA_028277445.1. Classification (GTDB taxonomy): domain Bacteria; phylum Bacteroidota; class Chlorobiia; order Chlorobiales; family Chloroherpetonaceae; genus JANQGG01. The sequence goes on from JANQGG010000054.1 coordinate 135,643, forward strand.
CGCAAGGTGAATTTTTGGGGATGTACACCCCGGGTTCAACGGCAAGGATCATGTTTTGGCCAAGCAGTGAATGATAGGGATCGTGAACATCCAACCCGACATGGTGGCAACTGAAATGCCACATGTACTTTCGGATATCTTCTTCGGATGTCAAAATCCCTGCTTTAACAAGCCCTTGGGTCAGCTCGGATTTTGCAGCTTCGTGAACATCAAGCAGCGTTGCGCCAACTCTGCAGGCTCGAATGGCTTGCGCCTGGGCATTCAATACCAGATTATAAATCAAGCGCTGAGCGTTAGTAAATGTTCCCGAAGCCGGAACGGTGCGTGTGATATCCGAGGCATAATGGTTATACTCAGCCCCCATATCCATTAACACCAGATCGTTGGGCTGGATTTTTCGGGTGTTTTTGGCGTAATGTAAAATTAACGCGTTGGGCCCACTGCCAACGATTGGCGAATAAGCCGGTTTTAAGCCGCCGTTTTTGGCGTAATCGTCGCTTGCTTCGGCGGCAAGCTCATATTCATAAAGGCCAGGTTTGCAGCGTTTGATCGCCGCTATAAGTCCCAGAACCGAAGCCTGAACGGCAGTTTTTATGGCCAGGCGTTCTTCGGGTTGTTTTGTGGCGCGCAATTTGGCAACGATTGACGCCGAGTTTTTTACCGGGATTTGAAGGTTTAAGCAACTGATTTCAAATTCTCGCTGAGCCGAGCTTATCATATCGGGGTATTTTAGGGCAAGCTTCGGTTGATAGAGCATAACGTTTGCATAAGGGGTTTGAGAACGTTTCACCGCTCTAAAAAATGTTTCCCGGAATAGCGAATCGTGCAAAACCATCTCGAAGTCTAAGCGCGCTTTTGCTTCTTCTCTTTGCAATCCTTCACCAGACCATTTGGCTTGTTTTTCGCTAGGTGGATTAAGAAACAAAATGTTTGAAACGCTCTTGCCATTAAGGGTTATTGAAGGCTTGAGGTACATGAGTTTAGCGCCGGGTTCTTCAACGCCGGCGAGGTAATAAAACGAACTTTCCTGGCGGTAAGGATAATATAAATCCACATGCTTATGGCGTTTGTCAGCCGAAAAAAACACCGCGATGGTTGAATCGGGCATGTCGGCCAGAAAGCGCGCACGGTTTTGCTTGAAAAACAAACCGGGGAAAGATTCATGAGATGAACGTGCCGGAAGCAAAATCGGCAATGCCATGAAAGCGATAAAAAACCATACAAAAAGAGGCTTTTGCATAGCGTGAATGTTAAAAATTAAACAGTTTTTTTAATGACTTTTTCGTTTCTTTCTCCAGCTTCTTTTTGTTTTTATCAACCTTTTTCTGAATATCTTTTTTGATTTCTTTAGTTCGCTTTTCAACTTTTGTTTTCACTTCTTTTTTATAAGGCTCGATAACATTTTTGGCAGCATTGGAAATCAACGCCTCTTTATTGAGCGTGATTTTCGGATCGGTTAAGGTGCCTTTCACAAGCAAATCCACAGGAACCTTACCCGATTTGTCGGTGACTAATTTTGTGCCTAACGAGCCAATGCTTTTTTGCAAGCCTTTTGTGGCAGATTTGGGCAATTTCAGTTGAACTTTATAATCCAGCGAATTATCAATTCCCTGAGAGCCATCCGCTTTGACTTCCGTGCCATCAACATTTAACGACAAATCGTTTACATACACGCGTCCGTTCTTAATATTGAAACGGTGTTTCCAGTTTTTGAACGACACCGATTTAAGCTTATCGTTTTTGAGCGCTTTGGCAATATTTTTTTGAACAGGCATACCGCTCAGCTTTCCAAACGGCATTTTAAAATCGCCATTGGCTAAAAACGATGGCAAATCCAGACCCAACGTGTCGTTCAACTTGCCTTTCATGGATGAGTTTAAGCTTAGCTCGGCCGAGAGATAATTACCCAGTCCGGCAAATTTATCCAGGCTGGGAATTTCCTTAAACATGTTTGAAACCTGGAGCGATTTTAAGGACACATTAAGGTCGAATTTAGGTTTGTTAATATCTTTTAGGGTGATTTTGCCATTCATTGATGCTTTACCGCCAAACATCATCAGGCTTAAGCCCGAGAGATCAAGGATTTTGTTTTGAAGCAAAACCGTGCCTTTGGCCTGCTTGGCGTTAATGCCATTTATGGTTAATGATTGAATGGCAACGTTCAATTTGGCATTAATATCGGGGAGTTGCTCGCGCTTTTGCGGTGCAGCGTTAGGTTGTTCACGTTTCGTTTGAGCGGTATCGGGCGGCAGCAATTCATCCAAATTAAGCGTTTTGGAGCTTAGCGAGCTATAGATATAAGGCGTGTTTTTATTTTGGGGTTGATCAAGAACAAGATTTAAATAATTGGTAGCATATCCATTTAACTGCAGATCGCTCTTACCAAGCTGCATCGAAAGGTCTCGGATTTCCAGGCGGTTGTTACTGAGTTCCAATGACCCCTGAAGATTTTTTAGCGGCGTTTGCATACCTGGGCTGTTAAATCCAACTTTTGAAAACTGAGCCGTGCCAGTGGCTTGTATCTTTTGCGGATTATTTATAAGTCCTGAAGCGTTAAGGTTTGAACTTAAAAATCCCGATAATGACGTGCCTTTTTCCAAAGGGTAAAATTCCAGGATTTCCGAAAGGTTCAGTTTGGTATTTAAGCGAATATTCAAATATGGGTTTTCAAAATTTTGAACTTTTAAAGCGCCTTCAACGCCATTAGAGCCAAGCGTTGCCATAAACCGGGAAAGCTCGAACGAGGTGTTTTTAACCGTTCCGTTTAATTGAAGGTTTGTAATGGGTTTTGGAAGCGAGGGGTATTGAATGCGTCCGTCGTCCAAATTGAACGTTAAATTATAATCGGGCAATAGTGAGTCGGAAAGCGTGCCAACCAAATCTAAATCAAACCAAAACGAGCCGCTGGTTTTTGCTTCCGAAATATCTTTTGTGAGGTCTTTGGATAAAAGGGATAGCGCAGATTTTAAATCCGATGCTGGCGCATGAAGATGCAAGTCCAACAGCATTTGCTCGGTTAGAAGGCTATCCATACCGCCTTTCATGGTGAGCGTTAGCTCGCCAGCTTTTGCCGATGCCTCGTCAAAAACCAATTTGCCTGTGTTTAACCAAAACCGACTTTTTTGAAAGCCTTCAACCCTGAGATTTTCAACCAACGATCCGAACGCATTGGAAAAACTAAGCTTGCCCAATGAAAACTGCCCATCCGTTGTTAATAACGAGGCTTTGGGTTCAAGCGATGCCTGGAGCTGTATCGAGCTTTCGGAAAGGGTTAATGTTGAATTGCCTTTGCGATCAAGCTTTTCATAGGTTAAGTCCTCAACAACCAAACGGTCGATCAACAAATCCGGTGAAAATAAGCTCTCTTCGGCTTGTGGCTCAGGTGCTTGAGTTGATTCGGATTTAGCGAGGGTATCGGCCTTCATCAACCCTTCCAAATTTGTTTTCCCATTTAAGGCGGTTTCTTGGAGGATGTAAGGCGAGATCATTAAAATTTCTCGGATTGCAATCTGACTATTGAGCAAGGCGAAAACATCCAACCTGAGTTGGAGTTTTGGGATTTCTATCATCGGCCGGGCTTGAGAAAACGCGCTATCCGATGGATTGGCTATGGTGAAATTCGTGATTTCTAGACTGATGGGCGGCCAAATGGCAAGGGATACCTTTTCCAGCTTCGCCGGTCGATTGAGCTGAGCGCCGAGCGCGTCATTAACTTTTTGGGTTAAAGCCTCGTCGGAAAACTCGATTTTGAGATAAATCCATACTCCGAGAAAGGCGACAATCAATAGACCAATAAAACCAAGCAAAATTTTCAGGGCGTTGTTCATGTGAAAATGACGTATAAGTTTAATTTTGAGGTCTTTGCAATTTAAATTATGAAATTTATAATCAACTTTTTATTTATAGAGGGTGCGTTTCAAGGTTTAACCTGAAAACTTGATAAATTAGACGTAAATCATAAATTTTCAACACATTCATGAAGCCCATTTATTACTTCGCCGGTGTAGCCATTTCTATCATTCTCTCCGTGTATTTGTTTATTTTCGGTTCTTCTCCAAATCACGAAAGTGCGGCAATTTTTATTGGGTTGTGGGCGCCAACCATTATCGGATTGGGAATTTATAATGAGTTGTTGAACATTTACGAAGAAATGCTCCGTCAGCGCAAAGAATTGGAAGACGATGAGCATGATGACATGCATCGGTAACGGTTCTTTCCCCAAAAATATTTTTCACCCCTCTTACAACGAAATCCAATGTAAAATGTGTTAACCTATATTGAGCATACTGATGCGGTTTGAACATATTTGTTGTATTTTAGTTCAACCATTCTTAAATACGCTTCGGTAGTAGTTGTTAAAAAAGTATAATCATGACAAAATCTATTTCTCTCCACATATCCGGTATGGGATGCAATGCATGCTCGCAAAAAATAGAAACGGCGCTCAACGCTTTAAATGGCGTTGAAGCGGCCAAAGTTGATTTACAACAGGCTGAAGTTGAGATTTCTTATAACTCAGACTTGCTCACCTTAGAGGATTTAAAATTTACGATTGAAAAGACCGGTTACCAGCCCTCTGAAAAAACGCCGGTTGTTACTATGGTGGTTGATATTGAAGGCATGTCGTGCGAGCATTGTGTGAAATCCGTAACATCAAGCATTAATGAAGTGGAAGGTGTCAGGGAAGTTTCGGTAAGTTTATCGGATGGTCGTGCATGGATCTCTTACGAACCCACGCAAAGCTCACCCGAAGATTTCAACAATGCGATCCGTAAAGCCGGATTTAAAGTCGATGACACTGAGAGTTCAGGCAATCAAAAAAAAAGCCTGAATTAACTGGCAGTGGTGTTGAACCCCAGGTTGAAATCAAATCCGATCACGCTGAAAATATAGAAATCTACCATCTCAATGTGGTTGGGATGCATTGCGCTTCGTGCGTATCCGCTGTTGAGAAGGCGCTTAAAAACGTTGATGGCGTAACACGTGCAACGGTAAATCTAACGCTTGAAACCGCGACCGTTGAGATCCATCCTTACAAAGAAGCCAAGCAAAACCTCATTAAAGCCGTTGAAGAAGCTGGCTATGAAGCCGGAATTTCCGAATCAGATTCGCTGATTGAAGCTGAAGAAAAAAAAGAGGCTAAAAAACAAGCCGAAGTTACGCTCTTAAAACGCAAAACCATGTTTTCGGGCGCACTGACCTTAATTATTATGGGATTGTCCATGCTCCATATGCTACCGGGATTTGAAGGATGGGCAGATCAAACTGTCGTAAATGGATTTTTATTTTTGTTGACCCTTCCAGTTGTCACATGGAGCGGCAGGGAGTTTTATGTGACGGCCTGGAAAGGGCTTTGGCACGGCACGGCCAGCATGGATACATTAATTGCCGTTGGAACCGGGGCGGCGTTTCTTTTTAGCACGGCAGTAACCATTCAACCGGAATTATTTTCATCGGTTGGTCGGACCGGCGAGGTTTATTTCGATACTACGGTAACCATTATCACGTTAATTTTATTTGGTCGATTATTGGAAAACCGAGCCAAAATCCGAACCACGGAAGCTATGAAGAAACTCATGTCGCTGAGCGCGAAATCGGCGCGCGTTGTACGAAATGGGTTGGAAAAGGAAATTCCGATTGAGCAGGTAAAAAAGGGGGATACGCTTTTGGTGCGTCCGGGTGAAAAAGTAGCTGTAGATGGAATAATCATTGACGGGGCTTCCACATTGGATGAATCCATGATGACGGGCGAAAGCATGCCAGTTGAAAAATCAAAAGATCAAGTGGTTATTGGCGGCACGCTGAATCAAACCGGGAGTTTTCGGTTTAGAGCCACACGCGTTGGAAAAGAGACCATGCTGGCTCAGATGATTAGAATGATTGCCGAAGCCCAAGGCTCAAAAGCGCCCATACAGCGATTGGCCGATCAGGTTAGCGCCGTGTTCGTGCCGATTGTTGTGGCCATAGCAATTCTAACATTCCTGGTCTGGTTTTTCCTGGCTCCTGCCGAACTGCGTGTTACGCTATCGTTATTGAATTTTGTATCGGTGTTAATTATTGCATGCCCTTGCGCGCTGGGTTTGGCGACCCCGGCGGCTATTACCGTTGCCACAGGAAAGGGCGCTGAGCTTGGCATTTTGTTCAAACAAGCCGAAAGTTTGGAGCTGGCCGGAAAACTCGATGCGGTCGTTATGGATAAAACCGGAACGCTTACCGAAGGCAAACCTCAGGTGGCTTCATTCATAGTTTCAAAAGGATCCAACCACGCCAAAAAAGAGCTGCTCGCCTGGATACATGCTGTAGAATCACGCTCGGAGCATCCCTTGGCTAAAGCTATTTCTGAGTATTGCAAGGAACAAGACATTGAGGTGATGCAGGCCGAACAGTTCAAGGCTCTGGAAGGTCGGGGCGCTGAGGCGCAGGTTCAAGAACATCAATTGTGTATCGGTAATCGTGCGTTGATGATAGAGCAACAGATAACGATTGCATCCGATATAGAAGCATTTGCCAGGGAGGCCGAATCTCTTGCTCAGAGCATCAGTTTTGTGGCTGTTGATGGAAATTGTGTAGCCGGTTTTGCGCTGGCCGATGGTTTAAAACCGGATGCTTCGCAAGCGGTTCATGCCTTAAAAGCAATGGGGTTGGATGTGGCCATGATCACCGGCGACAACCAAACCACGGCCATGGAAATCGCCAAGCAGGCAGGGATTGGCTGGGTTGAAGCAGAGGTGTTGCCCGATGAAAAGCTGAGGTTTATTCAATCGCTTCAAGCGGATGGGAAAAAAATTGCGATGGTTGGCGACGGCATTAACGATGCACCGGCGCTAGCTCAAGCCGATGTGGGTATTGCACTGGGCACAGGAACAGATATTGCCAATTCCGCTTCCGATATCACTTTAGTGGGAGGCGAGCTGAATAAAGCCATTCAGGCCATAAAACTTTCGAAAGAAACCATGCAAACGCTTCGCGAAAATCTTTTTTTTGCGTTTATTTACAATACCCTGGGAATTCCCATTGCAGCGGGCGTCTTGTACCCTGCTTTTGGCCTGATGCTTTCGCCGATGATTGCCGCAGCGGCTATGGCAATGAGTTCGGTATCGGTGCTAACCAATTCCCTAAAACTTAAGCGTGTTCGTTTTACCTGAAAAACAGATTCACATTAATAGAAAAAACCTGGTTATGATTCAACAGCTTTGGCCGTTAGTTTTGGTGGGTTTGGGTGGAATGGCCGGAGCAATAGCACGCTATGGCGTAACGATTTTAGGTCAGTTTGTTTCTACAGAATTTCCATACGGAACGCTTACCGTAAATGTTGTTGGCAGCTTTCTAATCGGATTTATTGCAGAACTGGCTGCCGAAACGTCCCTGATTTCGCCCGATATGCGGCTTTTGCTGGCAACAGGTTTTTGTGGCGGTTTTACCACGTTTTCGTCGCTCATGTACGAAGTGATGAGCTTATTAAGAGATGGGGAGATTTTCTATGCCTCTGTTTATGTGGGATTAAGCGCTGTGTTAGGTTTTTTGGCCCTTGTTATGGGTTTGCAACTTTCTAAACTCTGGAGTTAAGTAAGGAGAGAGTATGGCGTTAAAAGGCGAAGCGCAATTGTTGCGCATTTATATCGGAGAACAGGATCAGCAGGATCATAAACCCCTTTACGAAGTGATTGTGCATATGGCAAAAGATGCCGGCTTGGCAGGGGCAAGCGTGTTTAAAGGGGTGCTTTCGTATGGCGCAAGCAATCGGATTCATACGGCGAAAATTTTTGAGCTATCGCAAGACATGCCGATGGTCATCGAGATTGTGGATAAAAAAGAAGCCATTTATGCGTTTTTGCATAAACTGGATGAATTGTTGGAAGCAAACGGTTGTGGGGGTTTAGTAACCATCGAAACTGTGAAAATCCTGAAATACGCCCCAAAAAATCTGGAGAAGAAATAATTGAAATAAATCAGTATTTAGAACCGCCTAAAACCATAATGTTATTAATGTTTGATTCTATCATTTTTTCAAAAATATGATATTTATCAGACTGTTACTTTTGTTAACCTTTATAAATGGTATCCCCAATAATGAAGCAATTTTTTGTTTGTTTTTTCATAGGTCTTTCTTTGTGTATTTCAAATATATCATATTCACAAAACAAGGCTTTTCCAATAGATTTTAGTTTGTCAATAGGTGCATCTGTACCTAGTGGAAATTTTGGGGACAATGATATTTGGGAAAATCCAAATGCATTGGGCGCATTCATGGGTTATACAGCATTGATTGATATAGCCTTAATGTTAAATGACAATATTTTTTGGGGTGCATCAGGCTCCATTTCAGTTAACGAGACAAAGTTAAATACAGGCAAATATGATGATAATTTTACAACAACATTAATAATGACGGGATTGGGACTTGAGACTACAACAACAAAATATGTAAAACTATATGCATTGGGTCAAGTAGGTATCATGTTATTTTCAGTTCCGGATATTCCTGATAATTATACTATTCCTATCTCCTTAAGAAAATTTGATTTAGGTAAAGCGTTTGCATATTCAATTGGTGGCGGGACAAAATATAAGTTAATACACGTGAGTGTGCGATATAATCAAGCTAGACCAAGTTATGAGATGAAACGATTTAATAGGCCTGACGTAAAAATTGAGGAAACAATAAGTTTTTTGCAATTGATGATTGGCGTTAATTTTTAGTTTGGTTTGTCGTTTTGATAAAAGAATATTCATTGTATAAATCGATACATAGAGCATGTCAAACGTAAAAAAATGAAACAGATTGTTCAGGCTCTGACAAAACGATTTTAAAACGTATCAATGAATTAATAAAAGACATTTCCCATCATCCATTTACAGGTATAGGAAAACCTCAACCCCTAAAACATAAGTATCAAGGATTTTGGTCGCGAAGGATTAATAGCGAGCATCGTTTAATTTATCAAGTTGTTGTAGTTAATCAGGAATGATGCAACATTTAGGGATTGAATCTTGTTCCATTATTCGTTAACTTTGTATCATGGAAGCGAAAAGAAAGATTTTCTACTTCAAGAATTACTTCAGAAATTTCTTTGATGCACAAACTGACAAAGTAAAGGACAAAATAGATTATGTTCTTTTCATGGTAACAGTAGCAGAAAAGATTCCCAAGAAGTTCTTTGATCGTATCATTGGATACGATGGGCTTTGGGAAATCCGGATAGAATATCAGAGCAATATCTATCGAGTTTTTTGCTGTTTCGATGAAGGACATCTAGTTGTTTTATTCAATGGATTTCAAAAGAAAAGTCAGAAGACACCGAAGAAAGAGATTGAAAAAGCGATGCGAATAAAAGATGAGTATTTTGAGTTAAAAAAGAAAGGAGAGCTATCATGAAAAATTTAACTTCATTTGACGATCACTTAGACCAGCGATATGGAAAGATTGGTACAGAAAAAAGAACTGAATTTGAGATTAAGGCCAAAGCTTTTGCAATCGGGGAGATTCTTAGAGAAGCTAGAAAAGAAGCTCACATGACTCAAGAGCAACTAGCTGAAAAGACAGGAACGCGAAAAAGCTTTATTTCTCGAATTGAAAATGGACATAGTGATATTCAATTATCAACTCTTTACCGCTTAGTTGAATTAGGGTTCGGGAAAAGAGTGAACTTGACGATTGGATAGAGAGACTAACCACAACATTTTATAAGTAATAGCAGTAAAAGTGCGAAATATCAAGGGGTTTGTTCTCCCGCTCAAACTTCATTACGGTTTGATCACGAGTACTTTGGACCATGCAATCTGCCACTACACAAAATACGAAACCATTATTTTTTGGTGTGAAGAAGATAACGCTTATGTAGCTGGACTTCTACAATTACAAGGAAGCATGGTGCATGGAGATACTTATGAATCAGCTTTGGATAGAAACTGCAAAAGAGCTTGGCGAACCAATCCCAGAACCCAAAGGACGTCGTTAATGTATGCTTAATGCCATTCAAGCTGATATAACCACGCTTAAAGTCGATGCGATTGTCAATGCCGCGAACTCAAGTTTGCTAGGCGGGGGCGGTGTGGATGGCGCAATTCACCGGGCTGCAGGTTCGGAGCTTTTAGCTGAATGCAAAATTCTCGGTGGGTGCCCAACCGGTGAAGCCAAGCTCACCAAAGGCTACAAGCTTCCCGCAAAATTTGTGATACACACCGTTGGACCGGTTTGGCTTGGCGGTAATCACAACGAGGCCGGGTTACTTGAAAATTGCTACACAAATTCATTGAAACTTGCCCTGGAACATCGCATCAAAACCATTGCCTTTCCTTCCATCAGCACGGGCGTTTATGGCTATCCGATAAACGAGGCGGCTCATATTGCTATACAAACCTGTCAAAAAAAATTGAATGAGCTTCAATCGGATATTGAAATTACATTTTGCTGCTTTTCAAAACATGATTTAGAGGTTTATCAATCCTTGTTAAATAAAGGGATTTGCTAAAAAAATCCCTTCAACCAATCACATTCCTTCTCGTAAACGAGCCATATCGTTTAATGAAACTTCGATGACAATGAAACTTATCTTTGTTTATAACGCCGATAGCGGCGCGTTGAATGGCCTCTTTGATATTGCACACAAACTTTTTCAACCCGAAACATATCAGTGCGCACTTTGCAGCCTAACCCACGACACCTTTGCTGAAAAACAAACCTGGAAAGACTTCCGTGAGCGAAACCATGCTCAGATGTCATTTTATCATAAAGATGAGTTTGAGCAAACGTTTCATACCAAATTTACCTACCCCGTTGTGTTATCCGAAAACGGCGATACACTGGATACGGTGATGAGCGCCGAAGACCTTGCCAAAACAAAGGATGCAGATGCATTGATTGAGCGCATCGAATCCGTTCTTGCACCAAAATGATGGTTCATTGATGAACGGCATTGCACTGAATTAATGTTAAGTCCCAAAGCTCTCGATAGATAAAATTCATTTTGTACTATGACAGATTTAGCCAGTATCAAATGCGAAGCCTGCCGGCCTGATGCGCCAAAAGCTACAGATGAAGAGATTCAAAACCATCTTCCGATAATTCCAAAATGGAAGTTGATTGAAGAGGATGGGATAAAAAAATTGAAACGTATGGTTAAGACCAAAGATTTTGTGGAAACCATGTCGTTGGTAAATGCTATTGCAGATCTTGCCGAATCGGAAGGTCATCATCCGATGTTGCTTGTGGAGTACAGTGCGCTGACGGTTTGGTGGTGGTCGCATGAAATTAAAGGCCTGCACCTGAACGATTTTATTATGGCAGCCAAAACGGATAAGATTTTGAACAAAGCTGAATAAATAACATTTGTATTCTTGACTTGCGAGGGGTTTATTTTTATAGAGAATTACGTTTTTCTTGATCCCGAATTTCTTCGTATTTCTTTAGAAACTTTTCTACATCGAATGCGGCAATTGATTTTCCAATCACATCCAATGGTAAATCTTCAAGTTTTTTGAATCGCACGCAAGATTTGCCGGCATTTAATCGTTTGCCTGAGCGTTTATAATCCTGTTCAAACTGGTTTCTTAACCTGTCGTCCATATAAATTCCTGTCAAATACACGGCCATATAATGCTTTTGAGAGGCTAATGCCGCATACATCAACGCTTTTCCATTGTATGTATCGGGGTATGTTTTAAGAGGCACTTGGTAAGTAATCATGCCCCAATTCATAACCTCTTCAAATCCTTTAGGTAGATGATTTAAAATGGTGTCTCTAACTTTGGATATGGCAGTTCTACGATCATCGGGGAGCTGATTTAAATATTCGACTACTGTGGATGCATTTGATTGCATGAAATGATAGGCGTTTAATGACAAAATTTTCTGCGATTGAAAACACATATTGTAAAATGAATCAATCACAATTCTTTCGGCTTTGCATATGCTTTTTTAACAAAGCGTCTGGCAAAGAAATTCTGATGTTTATTGACGAATGTGCGATTTTTGCATCATTCTAATCAGGTGTTTTTCAAATTGATTATTTTTATACTAGCATTTAAAATGACATGTTTAGCAATCAAAAACCAATGCCTGAACTACTAAAAACGCTACAAACATATTTTGGCTCAACGATTCAGCTTAAAGACTCCACGGTTGTTTTCTGGATAAATGCGTTTATTCCAAAGAATACGACCAATTGTGAAATTGTTCCTGACGGCGCATATAAAGGCAAATCCATGATGCTTGGGCCAGCGCCATGGAATGGACATTTTTTAACCGATAGCCGAGAGTTTAGTTCAAATCCATCAGCAAGTGTTAGGCTTCAATCGTTACTTCTCATAGATAATCTTAACCATGAATTCAAATGGTGGCAGCATCATCGTGCGGATGAAACGGTTGAACTCAACGGCAAAACCGGTAGGGTAACCTGCACCAAACGTGCTAATATTTCAAATATGAGTTTCAAACTCAAAGAAATAACTTTGACTAGCATTTCATTTGAATTAAATGTTGGGGCAAGCAATCCATGTTTGGACGGTTCTCCCGATCTTCGGTATAAAGCTGATGAATTGTGCATCAATTTTAAAGAAAAACAGTTAAAGTTTAATGGCGCTGTTTCAAGCTACCCATCATTTGAGGCTTATGTTCAACAAGGCAATTGCATGCGGGTAACATTGTTTCAACAACATCATGAACCGGGGGCAACGCCTTGGTCGCTATTTGCCGGCGCAAATCGATCAATAAAGCTAGGCGCCTATTTTGGAAATGATTTTAAAAAAATTCAAGAGTCTGTTTTAGAAAAACAAGCAAAAAACTGATTATGGAACAAGCGGTTATTTTTTGGATATTATCGATCGTGTGTTTAGGGGCAGGACTTGTTGGGTTGTTGCTTCCGGTTTTGCCCGGCCCGCCCCTTTTAATTCTTGGATTTGTATTAGGGGCCTGGGCAGAAGATTTTGAGTATATCAGTTGGGGCGCATTGAGTGTGCTGATTGTCCTGTCACTTTTTTTATATATCGTAGATTTTCTTTCAACGCTTTTTGGTGCTAAAAAATACGGCGCTTCGAACCGAGCGCTCTTAGGGGCGACAATTGGCGGTGCTGTTGGAATGTTTTTCGGACTTATTGGGATTATAGTCGGACCTTTTATTGGCGCGGTGATTGGAGAATTAACCGTTCAGGGCGATGCTGTTCAGGCCGGAAGGTCAGGAATTGGCGCCACTTTGGGCTTAGCAATTAGCGTTGCGGCAAAGCTTGCTATTGCATTTAGTATGATTCTTGGGTTTATTTTTGTGCGTTTCTTTGCCTAAAGCTTTTCTTTCCAAATTTTCCAGTTTTCCAGATCTATGAGCGCCCTAAAAGCGCTTAAACCAATTTCCTGCATAGTGATTAAGTCTATAAAATTATAAATTAAAAACTAAGGAAACTATATTGAGTTTCTTTTTTAAGCGTCATTGTCTAAAAAAAACATACGCTTAAAATTTTTATGTGGTATAGAGTGTTACTGAGTTCAATACATTCCCTAAACAGTTCTACCGGAAGTCCTTTTAGAGAAAACAGGGTTTAATACTAAAGTTCATATGAATCTGGGAGGTCGTGATGAAAATTTTAAATCATAAGCTCGAAGATGAGCATGTCGATCACTCGCACCCTACATCAAAAACGAGCGGCGAGTTTGCAAGTGGATTACCGGATACGGTCGTCATTCATTATACCGCCGGAAAAGATGCCATTTCAGCGGTAAGAACACTGACAAAGCCTTCAATAAAAGCTTCGGCACACTTAGTGGTTGGAAGGGATTTAAAAATTTATCAATTGGCGCCATTTAATGTAATTACTTGGCATGCCGGTAAAAGCAATTGGAAAACACGAAGCCGCTTAAACAACTATAGCGTTGGCATTGAAATCGATAATGCCGGGCGTTTAGAATTAGGTTTGGATGGAGAGTATATCTCGTGGTTTAAGAAATCGTATCGAAAACAGGATGTTGTTCAAGCCAGGCATCGTAATGAAACCAACCTGTCGTTTTGGCATCGGTATACCGAAGATCAGATCGGTTTGGTGTTTGAGATATGTGAGTCATTAATGGAGTCATATCCAATTCATACGATTGTTGGGCATGAAGAAATATCCCCAGGGCGTAAAATCGATCCAGGTCCGGCCTTTCCCTTGGATAAACTCCGGGAGCGTTTACTTTATGCCGACCGAAAATCGGATGAATTATCAGATGATGAAATATCGGATGAACCGGCATTCACGGAAGGATTTGTAAAAGCAAATCAATTAAATATTCGTCATAGGCCATCCTTGCAATCGGGACGTGTAACGGCGCCTCTACAAAAAGGCACGCGTGTAAAAATAATTGACCAAAAAGGCGATTGGTTAAAAGTAAAAGTTGAAGCGGAAGGTTGGGTAAGCGGCAAATGGATTGATGTTCAATAAAAGCTACTTTTTGTGATTCGTTTGCAAAATGAGTATAAATCATTAACCTATACCGCAATAGTTATTCAAATCATTCATAAACCATGATACGTTTCGTTTTTTTTGTTTCTTTAATAAGCTTAACAGTTTCAAACATTGATGCCCGGCCGATTGGTCGAACCCTCGATAGCGATGCTACCGAATACGCCAAAGACTTCAAACGCATCTTTTCTTCGCCGACACGATTTTCAAATTCGCAATGGGTTACCACTGTGGCTATAGTAGGCGCAACCACATCATCGTTTTTGATTGATGAAGATGTTCGCGCGTATGCCAATGAGCACCGCACGCCATTTTTAGATCGCTTAATGCCGGTCGGGGATTTTTACGGAAAATTTTTAACAACCACAAGCCTGAGTTCGTTGGTCTTTTTAACCGGTCTTGCCATTGATGATGAAGAAACACGTTTAACAGGCCGGGCAATGATAGAAGCGCTTTCATTTTCGCTTTTAATTACCGGTAGTATGAAAGTGATTTTTGGGCGCAGCAGACCATATACGAATCAGGGGCACATGGATTTTAATTGGTTTGAACTCTCCCAGGATCGGCGATCATTTCCTTCAGGTCATGCTACATCGGCATTTGCATTATCTTCGGCGCTTAGCGTTCGCGTAAACCGTGCTTGGGCAACGGCCGGGCTTTATAGTTTGGCAACGCTCACGCTAATGAATCGGATGTACGATGATATGCACTGGTTTTCGGATACGTTAATGGGAGCCGCTATCGGCACAACCATAGGTATTGCGGTTGGTAAAATGGTAAATAAAGAAGCGGAGCAAAAGTCCAATAGAATTGAACCTATAACTCCGCTTGAATTCTGGAAAATTGAAATTGCGTTTTAATTGCAAACCAATGGCTTAAGCATTTTGCAATTTGTATGCGATCTCAAGCGATTCGTAGTTAGCATCAATGGTTTTCTGAAGATCTTCTTCCGTATGCTTGGTTGAAATAAACATCGCTTCAAACTGCGAGCAAGCCAGGTAAATGCCTCGTTCAAGCATGCCATTAAAGTAAGCTGCAAATTTTTGAGTATCGGAGCTGTTAGCCGTCTCGAAATCTACAACATCTTTGTCGGTGAAGAACAGGCACGACATTGAGCCTACGCGAGTTTGGCAAAGGTTCAAGCCAAGTTTTTGCAGGTTATTTTTGAAGCCTTCTTCAACCATAACGGCTTTTTTCTCTAGTTCGGGATATGGATTTTCCTCAGAGAGAATTTTTAAGGTTTCAAGGCCTGCCGACATTGCCAGCGGGTTTCCGGAAAGTGTGCCGGCCTGATAAACCGTGCCAACCGGAGAGATGCATTCCATAATTTCTTTTTTTCCGCCATAAGCGCCTACGGGAAGGCCGCCACCGATAATTTTACCCAAAGTGGTCAAATCGGGCGTAATGCCATAAACTTCCTGAGCGCCGCCAAGAGCAACACGAAAACCGGTCATGACTTCATCAAAAATCAAAACGATACCTTCTTTATCACAAAGCTCGCGAAGCGCAACCAAAAATTCTTTTTTAGAGGGAACAACGCCCATGTTACCGCCGACTGCTTCAATAATAATCGCAGCAACATTGCCTTTGTTACTTTCTACCAATTCACGAACCGATTCAATATCGTTGTAAGTGGCATTTAATGTATCTTTTGCCGTGCCTTCGGTAACGCCGGGGCTGCTGGGCGCGCCAAGCGTTAAAGCGCCGGAACCGGCTTTAATTAAAAAGCTATCGCCATGACCATGATAACACCCTTCAAATTTGATGATCTTTTCGCGTTTGGTGTATCCACGAGCCAAACGAATTGCCGACATGGTAGCTTCGGTACCGCTATTGACCATACGAACCATTTCAATCGAAGGCACAATTTTGGTGATGAGCTCAGCGAGCTCAATTTCCAACTCGGTAGGTGCGCCAAAGCTGGTGCCATGTACTTTCATGGTTTTTTCAATGGCTGCAACCACTCTTGGGTGAGCGTGCCCAACAATAAACGGACCCCAGGATCCAACATAATCAATGTAGGTGTTGCCATCAACATCCGTCATATATGCGCCTTCACCGCGAGTTACAAATGCAGGGGTGCCGCCAACAGAATTGAAAGCACGTACCGGCGAGTTTACGCCGCCGGGAATAACTTTTTTAGCTCTTTCAAAGAGTTCTTTGGACTTGTTCAGATTTAGCATTGTCAAGAAGCTTTTAATGAGTGAAGTATAAAAATCTGGTTTTTTCCAGTGTATGTAATGTTGTAAGAGTTGAAGATAAAATTTTACCACTTAGAAAAAAATGCTGAGGGTGGATTTGAAGCATTTTAATGCAATTGAATTGAAAAATAATAAAGATCAATGTTTTGCTTCAAACCGGTCATGTCTACTAAAAGAATTGTGGGAGGAATGGCGCTGGTGATTTAAATGTATAAAATCAGCTTAGGGGATTTCTAGGGCAAGAAAATTCGGGGATTTGGAGAACGGTTTTCTGATTTTAAATAAGAATGCTTTCCCGGAGCCAGCATTTAAGAGGCTTTTTGTAAAATCATCCACGGTTTGGATCGGCTTTTGGTTGATTTCAAGGATGATATCGTCTTTTAGAATGCCTTTGGCATACGCCTGGCCATAAGGGTGACTGGTTTTAACTTTAACCCCGTAAGAGAGTTTTAATTTATTTTTTTCTTGAAGACTTAGAGGTTGAACTTCCAATCCAAAGGTTTTTTTTGGTTTTGTTATAACAGCGCGAATAGCCGGGGAGTTACTTTCCAAAGGCTTTAATTTTAGGTTGATTTCTTTAAGGCCACTTTTGCGCCACAATTTAATATTCAAACGATCGCCGGGTTTTTTACTGGCAACATAAGCCTGCAATTCATTTCGTTCTTTAAAATTCTGACCGTTGATTTGCAAAATAATGTCCATTTGTTTTAATCCGGCGTCTTTGCCCGGGCTATTTGGCAATACATCCTGAACCAAAACGCCATACGGTATGTCCATATTTAAGGCTTTTGCCATAGCCGCATCAATATCGCCTAAAACAATCCCGATATAGCCTCGCTGAACTTTTCCATATTGGATGATGTCTTCGGAAACGCGTCGGGCCAGATTTATTGGAACCGCAAAGCCATAGCCCTGATAACCGCCATTTTTGGAGGCAATGGCCGTATTAATGCCAATCAACTCGCCGTTAAGATTAATTAAGGCTCCGCCGCTGTTGCCGGGGTTGATTGCCGCATCGGTTTGAATAAAGTTTTCAACCCCAAAACTATCTCTTATAATATTTATGCTACGGTTTTTTGCGCTGACAATACCAGCCGTAACCGTGGAATTAAGTTCAAACGGATTGCCGACAGCCATCACCCATTCCCCTACTTCAACGGTTTCTGAGTTTCCAAGCGCAACAACGGGAAGGTTGGATGCATTAATTTTTATAATGGCCAAATCCGTAAGCGGGTCGCTTCCGATTAATTCGGCCTGGTATTGTCGTTTATCCATGAGTGTTACAACGATATCGCTAACGGAACGAACACTTTTTATCACGTGTTCGTTGGTGATGATATAACCATCGGCGCTTAAAATCACCCCGGAGCCTGAGCCAAACGATGGGGTTCTTGGCAATTTAGGATGCCATTTTTCAAAATCATTTTTCTCTTTAAATCCCTCAGGATTGTCTTCTTCGGAGAAGAGATCATTAAACTCATCGAAATAGTTGAGCAACGTTTCCGAATCAAATGGCGCAGATTTTATTTGAACGCTAACAACCGTAGGGAGACTTTCTTTTGCAATGGTTTTAAACCGTTGATTAAATGATCCAGGGGAAGGCAGTGGAAGATGATTTTGGGTTGTGGCTTTTCCAATGCTTACTGAGGGAATTTCGTTAGCTGTTGAATTATTGGTACGCTTAAATCCAATTAAACCGATAACGCCAATAACGATTCCTAAAGTAATAAAGCCGGCAGCAGTTATAAAAAAGTGTTTTTTCACAATAATCTAAAAGTTAAAAACGGGCAATCGTCTTACGAAAGTAATTGCATTGAGATATCCCGCGATCGTAATGGTGGCAAATGTTCAACATGAAATCTAATATAGGTATCTAAAATTTGATACACTTCATTACTAACCATTTTTGGGATCAAAAGATTTTTCGCATCCGAAAGTTTCATGCTGGAAAGCTGTGTAATGGTTTCATAAGCTTCGTAAGATATTGGCGTTTTCTTAAAAGCATACGAGTTGGTCGGCTCAAGTAAACAAATTCCGCCAAGCTCTGGGACCAAAACTAATTTTTTGGATTGATCCTGAAGATGCTTTTGTGTGATGGCTGTTTTTGTGTAAGCACATTCTAAAAAGCCTGGTTTAAACCCCAACAATGAGATCAAATGAATTTGAAAGAAAAAGAAAATTCCGATTGGATTGCTTTGGGTTGTTGAAAGTTCGGTTAAAACTTCGATCAAAAGATTAAATAATGCGAAATGCTTGTCGCTTTCTTCCGTTGTTAAACGCAAGAGCTCTAAAACTTGATGGAGAATGGCGTAGCTCTCAAGCGAGTGATCGCTCGTCAAAAAACTGTGCTTTAAGAAACCGTCTGAAATAACCTGCATCTGGCGAGTGGGTTTCACATAAAGAACGACTTCAACATAATTGCCGATTTCAAATAGCGAGGCGTATTTACTGGCCGTTTTTTTATACCCTTTAGCAATGGTTGAAATTTTCCCAAATTCTTTGCTAAATAACGTTATAATTTTAGATTGATCGCTATAGTCTATTGCACGTAAAACAATGGCTTCTGTTTTTTGAATCATGCTGTCATCAATGGAATTCCTGGAATTATCTTTTCATAATCACAATAGTAGTAAGATCGTTCAATTTGAAAAAGCGCTTTTACAAATTTGGTTAAAAGAGTGAGGTTAGAAAAGCTGATTAATCATGAATTTCATTTTATTTTTTATTAGAACACGTGTATATTAAAAACTTTCTTCTAAAAGAAGTATGAACAGATTGAAAAGTTCGGGCAAATCGGGATCTTTATTTTCGATTAAGATTTCGGGACTTTCATTTGGGTCTTATGAGTATAAGTATAGCGCTGATGCACACGAGTTTTCTGATCCTGAAGTTACGAGTAAGCTTTTCCCAAGTAAGATCAATGTTGGCATTACCATTCACAAATCCTACTCGGAACTTGTCGCTGAAATTCATGTGAACGCTGAAGCGGCTTTAGAGTGCGATCTGTGCCTGAGTCCAATACTTTCTGAAATAGAAGAGACATACAAAGCGTACTTTTTATTTGAGTCGTCGGAAGAACACGGGCAGGCAGGTGATGATGTTCGAGTGATAGAAAAGACCGCCTCGGAAATTGATTTGTTGGAAGATGTTCGAGATACCTTGCTGTTAGCCATACCGTTGAAAAATGTTTGCCGGGATGAAAGTGAATGCAAGGCAAATTGGGAGAAAAATAAATCGATTACTTATACCGGCGAGCCTTCAAACCAAAATGAAGCGCAGTCCGGTGAATCGGATTGGAAAAAAGCATTAAGAGAAATAGAGACAAAGCTTAAAACTAATTAAAGGTGAATTATGGCACATCCAAAAGCGAAACAATCTAAGTCAAGACGCGATAAACGCCGTGCACAGTATAATGCAAAAACCAAAGAGCCTAGTTTAACCATGTGTCCAGCCACAGGCCAAATGCATTTGACACATCGTGCACATTGGCATGAAGGTAAATTGTACTTTAAGGGTAAAGTGGTTATGACCAAAGAAAGTGCGTAAGCAATCCATCGGCTGAGCGCATTGTTCATGAACGTATATTTAGTATTTTGACTTAATTCACAGTTTCAAAAAAACCTTAATCATAAACTTCAATGGTTACAATTGCAGTTGATGCAATGGGTGGTGACTATGCTCCAAAAAATGTAGTGGAAGGAGCCATTCAAGCGCTTCAGGAAACTTCAGGACGATTTAAAATAATCCTTACCGGCCAAAAGGAAAAAGTTCAACCAATATTGGATGAACACGATATCCAATTCTTACCTCTTGAATTCGTTGATACACCTCAGGTTATCGAAATGCATGAATCGGCATCGTCGGCGGTAAAATCAAAACAAAATTCGTCGATGGTCAGAGGCTTGATGCTATGCAAGGAAAAAAAAGCCGATGCATTTGTAAGCGCTGGAAACACAGGGGCTCAGATGGCTGCATCACTCCTTGTGCTTGGGCGGTTAGATAAAGTGATGCGCCCGACGATTGGCGCCTATTTCCCTTCGGTTTCTGAAGTGACGATGGTTTATGATATCGGCGCTAATATTGATTGTAAGCCGGAGCATTTGGTGCAATTTGCCGAAATGGCATCAATTTATTTGTTGTATGCCGGACAAGTGAAAAATCCAAAAGTCGGTTTATTAAATGTGGGTTCGGAAGAAACTAAGGGTACGGAAGTTTTAAAGCAGACCTACCAAATGTTAATAAGCGCGCATGAAAAAGGGAAATTAAATTTTGTGGGCAATATTGAAGGCGGCGATATTCTGTTTAGTAAAGTTAATATTGTTCTTTGCGATGGCCTTAATGGAAACATGCTTTTGAAATTTGGAGAAAGCATGCCTCATTTTCTGGGCGGTTTATTTAAATCTGTTGTAGGAAAGCTGGTTAAAGAACAAAAAATAAATCCTGAATCGGCTGAAGTTGTGGGAAAAGCATTTAAAGGTATGTTTGCAAGTTTTGATGATGAGCGATTTGGCGGTGTGCCGCTCCTGGGTGTAAATGGTGTTTCTATTATTGGTCATGGGCGATCTTCGGCAACGGCTATTAAAAATATGATTTACAGAGCCGAAGAAATGATTGAGCAGCAAGTTAACGCCCACATTGCTGAAGTTTTGGCAGATAGTTAAAGTTTTTAACCCACTGTTTCGGTTTATAACCAATTTGTAAACGGGTAATCAATAGCATTTCGAATGAGAGCAGCAATAACAGCCACGTCAAAATTTGTCCCCGATGATGTTTTAACCAATCATGATTTGGAAAAGATATTAGATACCAATGATGAATGGATAAAAACACGAACTGGAATTTCAGAACGCCGAATCTTAAAAGATCCTTCCAAAGCCACGGCTTATATGTGTAGCCAGGCTGCAAAAGATATTCTGGATAAACGAGGAATAAGCGCTGAAGAAATTGATTTAATCATTGTTGGAACAATTACACCCGATATGGTATTTCCGGCAACGGCTTGTCTCATACAAGATATGCTCGGCGCCAAGAATGCATGGGGATTTGATCTTTCAGGAGCCTGTTCGGGATTTCTGTATTCCTTGGTGGTTGGCGCACAGTTTATACAGGCTGGTACGCACAAAAAAGTCTTGGTTTTAGGCGCCGATAAAATGTCTGCAATTACGGATTTTACGGATCGTACAACAGCAATTTTGTTTGGCGATGGTGCAGGCGCGGTGCTTTTGGAACCGGCTGAAGAGGGTTTCGGTATTTTGGATCATCATATGTATTCGGACGGAACAACCGGCAAAGATCATATTTATATGTTGGCGGGCGGTAGCTTAAGACCATCATCTCATGAAACGGTTGATAAAAAAATGCACGCCATTCGACAGAATGGTAAAGTGGTATTCAAATCGGCAGTTGTCGGTATGGCCGATGCGGCGGTTGAAATGATGGAAAATAATAATTTAACAGGTGATGATATTGCTTACCTGATTCCTCATCAGGCCAATCACAGAATTATTTCGGCAACAGCCAATCGTATGAACATCGATTTAAGTAAAGTTGGGATTAATATTCACAAGTACGGGAATACAACCGGGGCAACCATCCCCCTTTGCATTGCAGAGCTTGATGAAGAAAATAAGCTTCAACGAGGTGATAATTTGATTTTGGTTAGTTTTGGGGCAGGCTACACTTGGGGTGGCATGTACATAAAGTGGCAATAAACCTTTTAAATCCAAAAGCATATGAAAGCAATTGTTTTTCCTGGACAAGGATCACAGTATCCTGGCATGGCAAAAGATATATGTGAAGCGTACCCCGAGTGCATGGCTATGGTTAAACAAGCTGATGAGATTGTTGGATTTTCAATCTCTGATATCATGTTTAACGGAGGGGATGCCGATCTAAAACAAACCAAATATACCCAACTTGCTATTTTTCTTCATAGCATGGTTATTTCCCGCTTTCTTGATAAAAATGATGTGGTGATGACCGCCGGACATAGCCTGGGCGAGTACAGTGCGCTTTGTTTTTCGGAGTCGCTTAATTTTGAAGATGCTGTTAAAATCGTCTCAATTCGTGGGAAATTAATGCAGGAAGCCGGAGAGAATAATCCTGGTTCTATGGCAGCCATCATCGGATTGCAAGAAGAGGCATTAAATGATGTATTGGCCGAATGTAATGCCATTGGCACAATTCAGGCCGCTAATTTTAATTCTCCAGGACAGGTTGTGGTTTCGGGCGATGTTCAAGCCATTAAACAATCTCTTGTTGTCGCAAAAGAAAAAGGCGCAAAGATAGCCAAAGAACTTGAAGTTTCCGGCGCGTTTCACTCTATGCTCATGAAACCAGCGCAAAACGAACTGGAAAGCGAATTGTCTAAAATTGATATTAAGGATGCAAAAATACCGGTTTGTATGAACACTGTAGCCAAACCGGTAAAAGATGCTAATCAGATTCGTGAAAATCTGGTCAATCAACTTACAAGCCCGGTATTATGGGAACAATCTATAAAACAGATGGTTCAGGGCGGCATCAAAGAGTTTATGGAAGTTGGGCCACAGAAAGTGTTGCAAGGGCTTATTAAACGAATTGATCGATCTGCATTGCTTTCAGGAATTGATACGGCCGAAAATCTGGCATCTATCTTAAATCCGGCATAATTAAAGAATTAAAAAACCATGGAAATTACGCTAAACGGAAAATCAGCTCTCGTAACCGGAGGCACTAGAGGTATTGGAAAAGCCATTGTGATGCTTTTGGCAAAAACCGGATGCAATGTTGCCTTTACATACAAATCCTCGGCACAAGTGGCTGAAGCGCTAAAAAAAGATATTGAAAGTTTGGGCGTAAAAGCGCTTTCTATTCAAAGTGATGCCGGGAATTTTCAGAGCGCTCAAACCACGATAAACCAAGTTGTGGAGGCATTTGGCACATTGGATATTTTAGTGAATAATGCCGGTATTACACGCGATACATTGCTTTTAAGAATGACCGAAGAACAGTGGGATGAAGTGCTGGATAGCAATCTGAAAAGTGTATTTAACTACACAAAAGCTGCAGCTAAGCCCATGATGCAAAAACGAGCCGGACGAATTATCAATATTAGTTCAATTGTTGGGCTGATGGGAAATGCCGGTCAGGCCAATTATGCGGCCACCAAGGCGGGTATTATTGGTTTTACAAAATCAATTGCCAAAGAATTTGCTTCCCGAAACATTTTAGTGAATGCCATTGCCCCAGGGTACATTTCAACTGAAATGACAGATAAGCTTTCTGAAGATCAATTGAAAAAAATTACCGACATTATTCCTTTAAAAAAAGCAGGCGCTGTTGAAGATATTGCCAATGCCGTTCTGTTTTTGGCTAGTGATTTATCGGGCTATATTACCGGTGAAACTTTAAAAGTTGATGGCGGCATGGCGATGTAAGTTCAGAGTTTGGCGCTAGGCATATAGATTTGTATATTCGCTAGATTTTTTAAATTTAATTTGCTTTATAATCAAAAAACTATTTTCTGGAGGAAAAAAATGAGTGCAGCGGAAATTAAAGATCAAGTTTATGATATTATTGTTTCAAAGATGGGTGTAGGGAAAGATCAAATTAAAGATGAGTCTAAATTTACTGACGATTTAGGTGCGGATTCTTTAGATACTGTGGAATTAATTATGGAATTCGAAAACAAATTCGGAATTCAGATCCCAGATGAAGAAGCTGAAAAAATAAGTACTGTTCAGGATGCAATTAACTACATCGCAGAAAAAAAATCTTAAGATTTTTCTGAATCGTTAGTCATCAATTTTGCGCTTTTTGCCAACTTCAGTTAAACCCAATTTTGTAAGACGGTTCTACAAAGTTGGGTTAATTTATTCATAAAACCACATGAAAGAAAAAAACCAACGCATTGTTGTAACCGGAATAGGAAATTTAACGCCTATCGGTTGCGGACCGGAAGATTTTTGGAACGCAATGAAGGAAGGAAAAAGTGGTAGTGCGCCTATCACCTATTTTGATCCATCCAATTTTGTTACAAAGTTTGCTTGTGAGTTAAAAGGATTTGATGTCAAGGATTACATTGATTTTAAAGCGGCTCGTCGTATGGACAGATACACCCAATATGGCGTAGCGGCAGCTGAAATGGCCATTAGAGATTCCCAATTGGATCTTAAAGAGATGGATTTAACGCGTTTCGGGGTGATTTTTGGTTCCGGCATTGGCGGTATGACAACGTACGACGATCAGTTTAGAATTTACATGGAAAACGGGCCAACGCGCATAAGCCCGTTTTTTATTCCTATGCTGATTCCTGATATAGCGGCAGGTCAGATTTCCATTCGTAACGGATTGATGGGGCCAAACTATGCTACTGTATCGGCTTGTGCCACATCGTTACATGCCATTATAGACGCTTATATGATTTTAAAATTAGGTTTTGCTGATTATATGGTTTGCGGCGGCGCCGAAGCGCCGATTACCCAGATGGGCATAGCTGGTTTTAATGCTTCTCGTGCAATATCTACACGAAACGATTCACCTGAGACTGCATCAAGACCATATGATAAAGATCGAGACGGATTTGTTATGGGTGAAGGTTCAGGAGCGCTGATCCTCGAAACCCTTGCTTCTGCAGAAGCTCGTGGCGCTAAAATATATGGTGAAATTGCCGGTGTTGGATTCAGCGCCGATGCCAATCATCTAACCGCTCCTCATCCGGAAGGAAAAGGCGCTATTATCGCTATGAGTATGGCTCTGAAAGAAGCAGAAATTTCAGTGGATGAAATAGATTATGTTAATACTCACGGTACTTCAACGCCATTAGGTGATTTGGCTGAATTAAAAGCTGTAAAATCACTGCTTGGCGAGCACGTTAAAAATATTAACATCAGTTCTACAAAATCAATGATTGGGCATTTGTTAGGTGCAGCCGGAGTTGTTGAATCAGCGGCTTGTTTGCTGGCGATTCAGAATCAAATCGTACCGCCAACCATCAACATAGAGAACTTGGATCCTGAAGTAGATGTTGATGTAACGCCAAATCAACCCAAAGCGCGCGAAATTAATTATGTGCTTAACAATGGTTTTGGGTTTGGCGGGCATAATGCAACATTGATATTCAAAAAAGTTTAACGTGTAAGGCTTGAAGCGCGTGTTTAGAAGACCGCTTCCATATGGATAAGCTTTCAGACATATTACGAAACTACTACCTTCATATATTTAGGGCTAATGAATCAGATGGTTCTGAAGATCAAGTCCTGAAACCAGGTTCCATGTTAAGTGAAAAAACCATTGAGGAAATTGAAACCCTCATTGGTTTTTCACTTAATGAAAAAGCCCTTTATGAAATTGCCTTAACTCACCGATCGGCAATCGATCTAAATATTTACAATAAAAAGAATTTTGTTTCCAACGAACGGTTGGAGTTTTTGGGGGATGCGGTGCTCGATATGGTGGTCGCTGAAAATCTCTATCACAATTTCCCAGATTATGACGAAGGGAAATTAACCAAGTTAAGGTCGCAATTAGTCAATGCACGAACGCTGGCCACATTTGCTCGAAAAATCCATTTGGGCTCACTCTTGATTGTCAGTGATGCGGCAGAAGCCATTGGCGTCCGCGATAGTGAAACAACGCTGGCTGATGCTTTTGAAGCCTTAGTTGGCGCTATCTACCTTGATAGTAATTACGACCATGTAAAAAATTTCCTGGAGAAGCGGATTCTAGGAAACGTAAACTTTAATGAACTTGTCAAAACGGAAAACAATTACAAGAGCGTATTACTTGAGTTTGCTCAGGCTTATCATTTAAGTATACCCTCATATAGTGTGATCGCCGAAGAAGGCCCATCACACAAAAAAGTTTTTACGGTTGCCGTGCATATTAACGGGCAATTTTTGGGTGAAGGCATTGGAAGAAGTAAAAAAGCGGCCGAGCAGTTAGCTGCGCATCAGGCCATTGAAAAATTAAAAGTGATGGATGTTGAAGAAACGCTCTTGAAACAAGCCGATAAGGACGAGCTTTAAGCATTCACGCGATGTAGTATTGTTAAATAAGACGTAAGGCTTTTTATAGCAACACTAATAGCAAATGAACATGTTAAATCAGAGAAAATCGCAATCGACATTGATTTTTGAAAAATCGCACCCGGGTAGAAAAGGCTATACGCTTCCAACGTGTGATGTGCCAAAGCAGACTATTTCGGAGTGCATCCCTTCGGCAATGCTCCGCAAGGAAGCCCCGCATTTGCCGGAGATTTCGGAAAACGAGGTTCTTCGTCACTTTATACATCTCTCCACACTAAATCATCATGTGGATAAAGACATGTACCCTCTGGGCAGCTGTACCATGAAATACAATCCTAAAATCAATGAAACGGTTGCCTCGATGAGCGGGTTCAGCAAAATTCATCCTCATCAACCGGTTGAAAGCGTGCAGGGAATTTTAAAGCTGATGTACGATTTACAGGAATGGTTGAAAGAAATCTGTGGCATGGCCGCAGTTTCACTACAACCTGCAGCGGGCGCACATGGCGAACTTACAGGGGTATTAATGATTCGTAAATATCATGAATCGAAAGGAAATCTCAGGAAAAAAGTGTTGGTTCCTGATTCGGCGCATGGTACAAATCCAGCCACAGCAGCGATTGCAGGATATACAACCGTTGGGATTAAAACGAACGAAAATGGCCTTACCGATTTGGATGATTTAAAAGCAAACCTGGATGAAGATGTAGCCGCGTTGATGCTTACCAATCCGAACACACTTGGCATTTTTGAATCTCAAATTCTTGAAATATCCGAAGTGTTGCATCAAAATGGCAGTTTGCTTTATATGGATGGCGCTAATATGAATGCCTTGTTGGGAATAGCCAAACCCGGCGATATGGGGTTTGATGTCGTGCACTATAACTTACATAAAACGTTTTCAACCCCTCATGGCGGCGGTGGGCCAGGTTCGGGCCCTGTTGGCGTTAGTGAGAGGTTGGTTGAATTTCTGCCATGCCCGCGTATTGAAAAACAATCTTCGCCTGTTGAACGGTATGTATTGAACTCGTCGTATCCAAATAGCATTGGCCCGACGATGGGTTTTTATGGCAATGTTGGCATTATGGTTAGAGCTTATACCTACCTCATGATGCATGGCGCTAAAGGATTGTATGATATTTCAAAGAATGCGATTATCAATGCCAACTATTTGCTGAGTTTGTTGAAAGACCACTTTAAAATTCAGTACGAAAGTCAAGTTATGCATGAGTTCTGTTTATCAGGTGATTTGCAAAAGGCTAAAGGGGTTAAAACGCTGGATATGGCTAAACGCATGCTGGATTATGGCTTTCATGCGCCAACCATTTATTTCCCATTAATTGTTCGGGAAAGTATGATGATTGAACCGACGGAGTCCGAAACAAAAGAAACGCTTGATTCATTTGCTGAAGTAATGTTGAAAATTGCTGAAGAAATAGATCAAAATCCCGAAGTTGTTTTAAATGCGCCGCACACCACTCCGGTTAAACGCTTGGATGACGCCTATGCATCACGGAACATTAATGTCAGGTATAAAGCGCCGGAAGTAGAAGCCCAAATGGCTTAAGGTTCCATGTAGAATTTAAATTTGGGGATAACATTCTATTGCTTATCGGTGCAAGCAATTTTTTGTAGGTATCAGTTTGCGTAAAACAAAAAAGGCAACTCTCGTAATGGTGAGTTGCCTTTTTATGTCATAAACAAGAATGGCTTCCACGAATCGGACACATTGCCAACATATTGCCTCATAAACATAACATGGCTCGGCCTAATAGGTTTGCTCATTAAAGGCATTTTGGCTTGCTCCGGGGTACGGTTTGCTTTGATGTTATTGCATCGTGTGCAAGCCGTAACCAGGTTATCCCACGTATCCCCGCCACCTTGCGATTTGGGTACCACATGATCAATGGTTAAGGGTAGATCAGTTCTTTCGCAATACTGACATTGGAAATTATCGCGTCGTAAAATATTCTTACGACTGAGCATTATACGTTTAAATGGTACAGCGACATAAAAATTCAGCCTTACTACGCTTGGCATTGGAAATTCCAAAGATACGGCACGAACGCATTGATCTTCGTGCGCCGCAACCATTTGTGCTTTCCCGGCAAATACCAACACTATGGCCTTTTTTGCGTCGCAAATACTCATGGGTTCGTAGCTCTGATTCAGAACTAGAACTTTTGAGTTCAGTAATTTCATACGATTAAGAGTTATTTGAAATAAATCATCCGATGAAATGTTCAAAATGTAAAAAGAACAGGTAGGGCTAAGGGAAAAATAATCCCGTAATATCGATTACTTTTTCTAAAAATACAAATTATGGACTTGCTCAATCCCTCTGCTGACCCAAATGGACAAATCAAGTATATAACACACATCTTTTCAATAAAATGTTCTTAGTTTATGTTTTCATTAATTTTTTAAACGTTTATTGCACGTAAAAACATTCATTTAAATAGGCTCTTACTATTGATGTTAAATGCTAATGAATAATAATTGTTATGAAAAGTTCAAAAGATACAATAAACGTGAATTTACTAACGCCGGCTACTCTAAATGTGTTGTTTTTTAGTGGGCTTTGCGCCATTCTTTTTTGGGTTGTTGATAAAAGTGGTTATGGATTCCGGATCGGTCTTATTTGGGGCGGTGTTTTTGGCGGTTTGTTTTATTGGGTTAGTCGAAAAGTGAATCAATTTGTTGGGGATGGCTCGGCTGGGTTAATCACCAATGGGTTTTCAGGCACTGTTTCAGGAACAATGGCATCATTTGCCACGCATCTTGTTTTTGGTATAAATTTACATGCATTTATCATTGGTGTTTTTGGGGATATGTCTGCCGGGGTTTCTCAAATCGCTTTTTATGTGATGGTTGAAGGCGCATTTTTGGGCGGCGGTTTTGGGGTTTTCCAATCGTTGTTTATGGGTAAATTGAATCGATTGTTGTATCATCAATTTAATAAAGGCCATGAGCAAGAACGGCCTGAGCCTAAGAAGATGTTGAAAGGCAGGGAGCTGGAATCAAATCAAAAAAAATTTGAAAAAATTGAGTTATAAGCAATAATAATTTGGAAAACCGGGATTGCCCGGTTTTTTTATTTATACTATAAATTTGTATGGAATCTTACTTCTTAATCCCAAAATCAACCGTTTATGGCTTCAGTGAATTCTTTTGATGTTGTATCTAAAATTAATATTCATGAGTTAGATAATGCGATAAATCAGGCACAAAAAGAGCTTGCTCAACGTTATGATTTAAAAGGAACAAACTCGGACATTTCGTTTAATAAAACAGAAATGGAGCTTAAGTTGGAGTCGGCTGATGAATTTACGCTTAAAACCGTTTTGGATATTCTTCAGTCAAAAATGATTAAACGAGGCGTTTCGGTTAAGGCATTATCATTTGAGAAGGTTGAACCGGCTACGCATAAATCCGTTCGCCAAAAAGTAACCTTTAAGCAAGGCATTGATAAAGAAACCAGCAAAAAGATTACAAAGCACATCAAAGATTTGAAGTTAAAAGTTCAAGTGCAAGTACAAGGCGAAGAAGTCAGGGTAAGCAGCAAGTCCAAAAATGAATTGCAAGAAGTTATTGCATCGTTAAAAGCTATGGATTTGGATTTGCCCTTACAATTTGAAAATTATCGATAAGTCTTATCATCAGTATGAAGATGAAACATGGCGTGGGCATTCTTAGACTAATATTGGCTTCATGGTTAATCGTGCAACCGCTGGAGATATTCGCCCAACTGTCGACTAAAATTGCCATCCCTCATAAAGAGCAAACGGATTCATTAATGGTCATTAAAAATGATCTCTTAAATCCCCATAGCACAAAATTTCTCTATGCCACATCTTCGAGCTGGGTAGATTCTGTTCTGAACATCATGACCTTGGAAGAAAAGGTTGGTCAGTTGCTTTTGGCCTACAGCAGTTCGTATTACAAAAGTCAGGATGATGAGACATTTCAAGAGTTATCGCGATTGATTGAACAAAACAAAATTGGCGGCATAATGTTTTCGCGTGGAAATGTATACGAAGTTGCCATGCTGGCCAATCAATTTCAATCCAAAGCTAAAATTCCTTTGTTGATGAGCGCCGATATGGAATACGGCGTGGCCATGCGAATTCATCGAACTACAGAATTTCCTTCGAACATGGGCCTTTCGGCAACCAGGTCATCCGATTACGCCTATCGAATGGGACAAGTTATTGCAAAGGAAGCCAGAGCGTTAGGTATTCATCAAAACTATGCGCCGTCCGTTGATTTAAACAACAATCCCGACAATCCGATAATTAATACCAGAGCTTACAGTGAAGATATCGAACTGACAAACGTGATGGCCAATGCGTTTATTAAAGGTATTCAGGATGGCGGTTTAATTGCAACGGCAAAGCATTTTCCCGGGCATGGCGATACGGACATCGATAGCCATAAAGATTTACCCATTTTGCCGTTTAAAAAATCACGTTTGGATGCTTTAGAGCTTCAGCCGTTTAAGTCGGCGGTTTCCGAAGGTATTATGAGCGTAATGGTCGGGCATTTGGCATTGCCGAAGATTGTCAATGATGAGTCGGTGCCTGCAACCCTCTCAAAAGAAATCACCTCGAAAATTCTTCGTGAAGAAATCGGGTTTAATGGGCTCGTGGTGACCGACGCCATGACGATGAATGGCGTAAAAAAAGGATTTAGCACCGGTGAAGCCGCTATTCGGGCTGTAAATGCAGGCAATGATTTGGTCCTCATGTCGCCCGATTTAGATATTGCTCATCATGAACTTTTGCAAGCCGTAAAAACCAATAAAATATCACATGATCGATTAGAAGAATCCGTACGCAGAATATTGATCGCAAAAGAATGGCTAAATCTGAATGAAACAAAATTTGTGAATTTAAATGAAATATCTGGCCTGGTAGGTATTGAGAAGCATAAAGCGTTAGCCCAGGAAATTGCCGACCGTTCAATTACCTTATTGCGCAACGATGGCAAAGTATTGCCATTGGATATTAAAACCACGTGGCGTAAAAAAATGCTACATGTAACATTGCAAACGATTGAAAGTCACAGAATTGGAAATACTTTTCAAAGAGAACTCAGGAAACGATTTGTTACGGAGCATCATCGCATCGATCCATTCAGCAATAGTCTGAATTACGAGGATGTTTATTTGGCCTCAAAAAAAGCGTCGGCCATCGTTGTAGCCTGTTTTGTTGATGTAAGGTTATGGGCCGATAATTTCGGTTTGGATGAAACCCAAACTCGATTTTTAAAAAAATTGACATTTATCGCCAAAGAGCGCAATGTTCCATTAGTACTGGTATCGTTCGGAAGCCCGTATATTGTGATGGGGCACGATGATGTTCCGGTTTATTTATGCGCATACAGCGGTTCAACCGTTTCGCAAAATGCTGTTGCTAAGCTCTTAAAGGGTGAAATATCCCCAAAAGGATATTTGCCGATTACCATTCCGGGCGCGTTCAAATTCAATCAAGGACTTGATTTTACCAGTCCCCTGCCAAAGCCAAAAGCCTTGTTGGAACATTTTCCAAAAACACAAACGGCTGATGGTCAGTAGTTAATCCAATTAATTTCAAAGCGATGACGACTAAAATTATTCGAGATGAGTCTACATCCAGTGCATTTTGGGGTGCAATCAACACACTTTGCGCATTAAACGATGTACATGTGATAGCTGATGCACCAGTTGGCTGCTACAATTTAACCGGGGTGGCTGTTATTGATTATACGGACGCAATTTCGTACCTGGAAAACTTAACGCCAACCAATATTACCGAAGTTGAGGTTTCGCAAACAGGAACCTTAGAGATCACCAAATCCATCATTGAAAAACTGCAACCGACAACCAAACAGTTGATTGTTCTATCATCTGCAGAAAGTGAATTAATGGGACAATCTCACGAAGGCTTTCTAAACAAGCATTTCCCGGATGTAAAATATTTTTCATGTAATACATTAGAAGATGATGAATGGACCGGTCGCGATAAGGTTCTTGAATGGTGTTTTGATACATTTGATGACGGCCAGGAACCAAACATTGAACATCGAACCGTAAGCATTATCGGCCCAACCTACGGTTGTTTCAATTCTTATGCCGATCTGGCCGAACTAAAACGCTTGATTGAAGGCTCCGGCGGAACTCTGCAAACGGTGTTTCCTTTGGAAGCGGAGATAAACGACATTTCATCGTTAAAAAACGCCAATGCTATTGTGGTTATGTATAAAGAGTTTGGTGATAGCCTGGCCGAAAAATTAGGACGGCCGGTATTGCACGCACCATTTGGATTGCACGAAACGGAGGCATTTATCAAAGATTTGGGTAAGCTATTAAATACCGAGCAGCAGGCCGAATCGTTTTTAGCAAACGAAAAACAAACCACACTCAAACTTATCTGGGATGTCTGGAAAGGCCCGCAATCGGAGTGGTTCCCAACTGTTATGTTTGGCGTAGCTTCAACAAAAACTTACGTGGATGGGCTTAAACAGTGCTTGCAGGATGACTTGGGTATGTCGTGCATGTACGCATTTGATTCGCGGGAAGATGATAACCAAAATGTCAAGCAGGCTTTAACGACACAACCGCCACAGATTATGTTCGGACGGATTGTTGACAAAATTTATTTAAATGAGGCAAAAGCAAAAACACGGTTTATTCCGGCAGGTTTTCCCGGGCCGATAGTCCGAAGAGCGTTAGGTACGCCTTTTATGGGATTTAGCGGTGCGGTATACTTGGTTCAGGAAATCATCAATATCATGTATGAAACCTTGTTTACCTTTTTGCCTGCCGATGATCCGAACCGGATGGCAAATGAAGAGCTTACCCAAACACTAAAATGGACGCCGGAAGCGCAGCGCTTGCTTCATGAAATGACAAAAAAAGCCCCGTTCATCAGTCAAATATCGTTTAGCCGAAGTTTAAAAAAACAAGTCGAACTGTTTGCTCAAAAACAAGGTCAGGATACCGTAACCGTAGATTTATTTCAGCAAGTGAAAACTAGCCAATAAGCTGTGCGAAAAAACATGCTTAAAAAAGCACGTGTGTTTAGCCTGATGTTTATCATTTTGGTTGGAATGCCGGTTTCAACCCAGGCTGAAAAGCTTTTGATACCAATGGATGATGCTCAAAAAAATCATCTCAAAGCCTATGGAATTGTTTATCGGGCATTGCAACATCAGGTTTCTCTGGATTGGCTGCTCAATTACAGAGGTGGAGCGTTTTTGTTGCCGTTAAATGATCGGGTATCGGAAGATGTGCTATTAAACGATGTTTCCGCGCAAGTGATTTCTGATCAGCAAGCTTTGGAAATCGTTGCTGAAATTGAACCTGAGCATACTAACATGGCGATCATGAAACTGGAAAAAGCGCCCAAAATTGTTGTTTATGTTCCGCCAACCAACATGCCATGGGACGACGCGGTAACCTTGGTACTCACTTACGCAAATATTCCTTATGAAACGCTTTGGGATAAGGAAGTTTTACAAGGAAAGTTAAACGACTACGATTGGCTACATGTGCATCATGAAGACTTTACCGGTCAGTATGGAAAGTTTTATTCGGCGTATCGTTTTGCACCCTGGTACATGCGTCAGAAACGTCAATCTGAACAGCTTGCAGTTGAGCTTGGCTTTACTAAAGTTAGCCAGGCAAAAAAAGCGGTTGCCCGCATGATAAGAGATTATGTGGGTAATGGGGGATTCATGTTTGCCATGTGTTCGGCGCCGGATAGTTATGATATTGCATTGGCTGCTGAGACTGTTGATATCGTACCCAAAGAGTTTGACGGCGATCCTATTGATCCAAACGCTCAGCAAAAGCTAAATTTTGAGTTAACGTTTGCATTTGAAAATTTTGAATTGGAAACAAATCCGCTTAAGTATAAAAAATCGAATATCGATATTAGTCCTATACTTACGCGTTCAGCAACAAATGAGCAGAACGACTATTTTACATTATTTGAGTTTAGTGCAAAGTACGATCCGGTTCCCACAATGCTTACACAATGCCACACAAAATTGATCAAGAATTTTTACGGTCAAACTACGGCGTTTAACAAAGACCTGATAAAATCATCAGTGGTGATTATGGGTGAAAAGCACGACTCAAAAGAGGTGAAGTATATTCATGGAAATTATGGGCGGGGCCAGTTTTGTTTTTACGGTGGGCACGATCCCGAGGATTACCAACACATGGTTGGCGAGCCTCCAACAGATTTAGAACTTCATAAAACCTCTCCGGGTTATCGTTTGATTTTAAATAATGTTCTGTTTCCTGCTGCAAAAAAGAAAAAGAAAAAAACATAATCGGTGTCAAAAAAAACCTCAATATCTCGTGTTAAGATATTGAGGTTAATAAACTGGAAGTTCCACTTCAAATGTGGTTATAACTATACCTAACATAACCTAATGTCCATCTTTCTTTATCACATCATAACAACTTCCAGTAAGCAATTGATCTTCCAAAAGGTCAGTAACTATACAACATAACTTGAAAATTCACATAAGGTCCTGTCTAAAAAACATCGTAAATGCAACTGAAAACCAACTGCTTCAATTGTTTTTATACGGGAAATTGCAGGTTTTTGATGCGAAGAATTTATGGCATTTTTAGCTGTTAGCCAGCCATACGAATGGTTTAACGGCCTCCAAATTCCGATAGATATCGCTGGATGAACTCATCAATATCGCCATCCAGAACCGCTTCAATGTTAAAGCTTTCCAGGTTGGTGCGGTGATCTTTAATTCTACGATCATCCAGAACATAACTGCGGATTTGGCTACCCCATTCAATTTTTTTCTTTTTGCCTTCTTCTTGCCGTTTGGCAGCTTCTTCCTCTTCGCGTTTTAATTGATACATTCTCGATTTGAGCATTTTCATGGCGCGTTCTCGATTCTGAAATTGAGAGCGTTCCTGTTGACAAGCCACAACAATGCCTGTTGGAACATGTTTAATTCGAACGGCGGTTTCAACTTTATTTACATTTTGGCCGCCTTTTCCACCGCTTCTGAACGTATCTACTTCCAAGTCTTCTTTTCGGATCTCAATATCAATATCTTCAGGGGCTTCCGGATAGGTAAAAACACTGGCAAACGAAGTATGTCTTCTTGCATTAGCATCGAAAGGCGAAACACGCACAAGCCGATGAACACCGTTTTCAGCTTTTAAGTACCCATAGGCATAATCGCCTTGAATTTCTAAAGTGGCAGTTTTAATGCCTGCGCCATCCCCTTCCTGATAGTCATCCGTAAAGACTTTGTAGCCATGCCGTTCAGCCCACCGCATGTACATTCGATAAAGCATATCGGCCCAATCCTGGGCTTCGGTTCCTCCTGCTCCGGCATGAATCGTTAAAAGGGCATTTCGTTGATCATCTTTTTCTGAGAGCATGTTTTTAAACTCCAGATCATCGACCCGTTGCTCCAATTCTTTCAGATTGTTTGATGCTTCTTCATCGTAGGTTTCATCTTCAAGCTCGGTAGCAATTTCCAACCCTTCTTCAATATCGGCGCATTTGTGTTCGAGGCCTAAATAGGCTTCGGTCCAATCTTTATGGGAGCGAATTTCTTTTAGCAGTTTTTGAGCAGCGGCCTGGTCGTTCCAAAATCCATCAACGGCAGTTTTTTCTTCATGGGTTTTAATTTCTTTCAAACGATGATCGATGTCAAAGAAACCCCCGTAAATTTGAAATGCGTTCTCTTAATTTTTTTAGGTCTTCTTTTTGTAGTTCAAACATGATAGCTCCGTTAATTAAAAAATTGATTGAGGCGACTTGAAATGTAAAAAATTTGATCTAGAAGCAGAAATAAGAAAGGAGAAATCCGAACTAATTGATTAACATCTTTGAAATGGTATCGCCAAGTTCAGACAAATTAAACGGTTTTTGTAGAAGATTTATTTCATTGACATGAACCCCGTAATTGGATATAATATCTTCCGGGTATCCGGTCATGTAAAGAACCGGAAGATCGGGTTTTAATTTTAAAGCAAGCGTTGCCAGTTCTTTTCCATCCATTATTGGCATAACAATGTCTGTTAATAGAAAATCAATGGAATCTATTTTTTCTAAAAACAAATCATAGCCGGATTGTCCGTTTTCGGCAGTTAGAACATCATACCCGATGTGAAGCAATGTTTCTTTGGCTATATCTCTGACACTGTCATCATCTTCGACAAGCAAAATCGTGGCTTTATATGAGTTTAAATAATTTAACTCGTTCTTTGGGGGTTGAAGCTCAGCATTTTTACTTGTGGTTGGAAGGCAAACTTTAAATGTTGTGCCTGAATCAATCGTGCTTTTAACCTGAATGAACCCATGATTTTGTTGAACAATCCCATAAACCGTTGATAGACCTAAGCCTGTACCTTCACCACGACCTTTTGTCGTAAAGAATGGCTCAAAGATATGCGAAAGGGTTTTTTCATCCATACCGCAACCACTATCGGTAACGGTTAAACTTGCATATAATCCATCGTTAATTTCAAATTGTGGATTATTTATTTTAGCATCGATGGGTTTTAAAGACGTTTCCAGGAATAGTGTACCGCCAGAAAGCATGGCATCACGCGCATTAACACACAAATTCATGATGATTTGCTCAAGCTGCCCGGTATCGATGGTCACAAAAATGTCTTCTTTTGAAAATCTGGCTTTAACTTCAATATGCTCGCCTAATAAGCGTTTCAACATTTTAATATGATCTTTAATGACCGCATTAAAATTAATAACTTTTGGATGGGTTATTTGTTTACGGCTAAATGCCAGGAGCTGATTGGTTAGTCTTGATGCCCTCTTGCCTGACGTATAAATTCGTTTCAGATCAGACATTGTTTTTGGCGATAAGCTCTGTTTTAAGAGCAATTCACTTTGACTAATGATTACCGTTAAAATGTTATTGAAATCATGCGCAACGCCGCCGGTCAAACGACCAATGGCTTCCATTTTTAAAGATTGGCGGAGTTGCTCTTCAAGTTCACTATTGGTTTCTTCGGCTTTTTTGCGTGCCGAGATATCTCTTAATGCAATGAATTGAAGAATTGAACCACGATCGGTGCGATTTTTTAGCTGTATTTCGCATGGGAACGTTGTACCATCAATTCGTTGCGCAATAGCTTCGAATGGTTTTTCAAACCCCTGTTTTAAATATTTTGCAACGAATTTTTGCATATCTGGCTGAATCCATTTGGTGAATGGTTGATCGATAACATCAAGTTCTGAGAAACCAAACATCGTTCTCGCCGAATGATTGTAACTGTTACATTTTCCTCGGGAGCATATAAAAATTCCTTCAAAAGTAGCTTCAGAAAGGAGTTTATAACGCGTTTCACTTTCCAGAAGGGCTTGTTGAGTCCTTACCTGTTCGGTAACATTTTTTGTGACAACTAAAAAACCAATGGATTGTTTTTGTGAATTCGTTATGAGTGAAGTGAGTAATTCGCCTGTAAAAAATGTACCGTCCTTTTTTAGAAATGTGTATAAAAGCGAAATCGATCTAATTCCATCTATGGTTTGTTGCAAGTTCGCAAATGCGCGATTGTGGTCAATTGGTGCAATTAAGGTATATATGGATTTTCCCAGCAGCTCTTCCTTATCCAAATAGCCATGCATGTTAAGCGCGCCTTTGTTAATCTTTTGTATGGTTCCATGTAAATCAGTAAATGTGAGTCCTTCCGAAACATTATTAAAAATTAATTCCAAAAGCTCTTCATTTTCTTTGATTTTAGCATTCGACTTTATTCGTTCAGAAAGGTCTCTTGCAATTGATAGAATGACTTTTTGACCCATGTGATCAAAAACCTGAGAGTTGATTTCAACCGGAATATGGCGACCATTTTTTGTAATAAATGAGGCTTCAAAAATCTTTTGACCTTCGGTCATTAAATTTAATCGCTTTTCAACGGATCCTTGTAGCTGAACATCTTTTTTATATGAAATATCCTTCGCCGAAAGATTAAGCAGTTCTTCCCTGGTATACCCCAACAACTTGCAGGCTGCATCATTGACTTCAATAAAGGTTCGGAAACCTTCCACGGAAAATGGATGCACGAAAATTGCATCATTTATGCCTTTGAATAAGCTCAAGTATTTTTCAGATATGCTTTTTTGATTGACGGAATCTATATCAACCTTTTCCGGTGAGCTCATAGTATGGTTATTTGGAAATTAAAAGTGCGTATTTGCTTAAAGTAACAAAATTTGATTTTTCTCAGGGTTAATTGAGAGAATTACATGTCAAGATATTGATTTTTAAATTAAAAAGTATATTTTAACCATATGGTTAAACCTAATGATTAATAGCGTAGTGTTCTATCAAACTATGAATGATAAATCCGAAACCGAAAAAAAAATATTTGAAGCCGCACGCGATGTGTTTCACAGGCGTGGATTTGATGGCGCACGAATGCAGGAAATTGCCGACAAGGCTAAGATTAATAAAGCGCTATTGCATTACTACTATCGAAGTAAAGATAAACTTTTTGAAGCTGTCTTCAGGGAAGCGCTAAAGCGAATTGGCCCAATTATGTTTGAGGCCTTAGACCGGGAGGTACCTTTGGAAAAAAAATTGAAAATGTTTGTAAGCAACTACATTGATTTGGTCACAAAACATCCGTTCATACCTGGGTTCATTATGCACGAAATGCATACGAATAAAACACGTTTTAAAACGTTTTTAAAAGAAAATAAACATGGTATAATCAAGCTAAATAAACTAAAATCACAACTTAAAGAAGGTATCGATAAAGGGCAATACAAAAACGTATCGGTTGAGCAGCTCATCATAAATGTGTTTTCATTATGCGCGTTTCCCTTTGCCGCACGACCGGTTTTTCAAACCGTGCTGGATATAGATGATGCAGGTTATCGGAAGGTATTGGAAGAACGAAAAAAACTTATCCCCGAAATCATACTAATGTCATTAAAGAAATGAAGCAGACCACGTTTATATGGCTATTGGTTTTTATCCTGAGCGATTGCGCCGATGGATTATTTGCCAGCCAAACCACCATTTCATTACAAGACTGTTACAATGCCTCACTAAAACATTACCCGTTGCAACGAGAGTTTGAGTTAAGCAGCAACAAAGAAACCCTGACTCAAAAAAAATTGACAGGCAATTATTTGCCGCAGGTTAAATTCAACGGGAAAGCCAGCGCCCAATCTAAGGTAACGGAATTTCCATTTGATAACCTGCCGTTAATCCAAGCGCCTGAGTATCATCATGAAAATTATCAGGTATCCGTGAATGTTGAACAATTGATTTATGATGGCGGATCAATTTCGGCCATGAAAGATATGGCATTGGCTGAGCGAAGCTTAAATTATGCCAACACCACTGTGGCATTATATAACCTTAGATTCCGAATTCTTGACTATTATTTTGGGGTGCTGTTGTCGGATGAGCATAAAAAAAACCTTAATCTTCTTCATGATGAATTAACCGAAAAATATCGGGCGATTGAGTCAAACGTGAAGCATGGGTTGTTGCCAAAAGGCGCATCCGAAACCATTTTAGCTGAAATCAGGAAAACCGAGCAGGGATTAATTGAAACCGAAACGGCGCGCCAAACCGCGCTAAAATCCTTATCGCTGCTTACCGGGTTAAGGTTGGATAAACACACCACGTTAAAACCGCCGGAAAACGCAAAAAGGTTCATAGAAGAAAATCAATTCAAAAGACCTGAGTATAAAGTCTTCCAAGACCAATCGTTTCTTTATCAGCGGCAAAAACAGCTTGCATCAACCGCGTATTTCCCAAAGCTTTCTGCGTTTTTTCAAGGCGCTTATGGCCGGCCAGGCTTGGATGTATTTGAAACGGAGTTTTCAAGCCATGCCGTTGTTGGCCTTCAGGCTCAATGGACATTATGGAACTGGAATCAAACCGGATTGGAAAAAGAGCTCATTGATTTAAAAAAAGAGCATACAAGAATCAAAAAAGATGAATTTTCCCTGAATCTTTCCCGTGAGCTTGAGTCACAACAAAAACAGATTGAAAAAATCAAGCAATTGATCAAAAAAGACCGGGAAATTATCACGTTAAGGGAAAATGTGGCGCAGCAGTCATCCCGGCAATTGGATCAGGGTATTATATCGGCCACCGAATACCTGACCGAGTTAAACAAAAAAATACAAGCCACTTTTTCCCGTGATCGTCATAACCTTGAACTTATAAAAGCTTATGCCAAGCTAAAGCTTATTGCAGGAGAAGAATTATGAAGTTTAAACCATTATGGGCGCTGATTTTTGTATTGCCGTTTGGGCTTGGTTGCACAAACAACAACAAGTCCGATGCCTATGGCAATTTTGAAGCCACTGAAATTGTGATTTCCGCTGAAGCCAATGGCAAACTCATGCGTTTTATTGTCGATGAAGGTAAGCATTTGGAAAAAGGCGCAATTGTAGGATTCGTAGATACGCTGCAATTGCATTTGAATTATCGGCAAATGCGAGCGCGCCGCTCGGCCATAGCCTCTCAAATCCAGAATGTGCGCTCCGAAATTGCGGTTTTGGAGGAACAAAAACACATCGCCCAAAAAGAAGTGGTGCGATTCACCTTGTTGGTTGAAGATAATGCGGTGGCCAAAAAAAAGTTGGATGATATGCAAGATCAGGTTCGTGTGATCACTAAACAAATCAATGCCACACAAACCCGAAATGCTAACATTATGGCTGAAGTTCAAGCCATGGATGCCCAGTTAAAGCTCATTAGGGATCAACTTGAAAAAAGTGTCATTAGAAATCCAATCTCCGGTATTGTACTTACAAAATATTCTGAAGAAAACGAGGTTGTCTCTTATGGTAAACCTTTATATAAAATTGCCGATTTAGACACTTTGTATTTGAGGGTGTATATTTCAGGTGCACAACTGCCCGGCGTGAAACTAGGCCAAAGCGTTGAAGTGCTCATTGATAAGAACGATACTGAAAATGAAACCCTATCCGGCGCAATTAGCTGGATTTCGGATAAAGCCGAGTTCACCCCAAAAACGATTCAAACCAAAGAGGAGCGCGTCTCAATGGTCTATGCGGTTAAAATTAGGGTGAAAAATGATGGGCGCATAAAAATTGGAATGCCGGGCGAAATAAATTTTATGTAGTACCCTGAAACATTTCATTAAACCAACAAAAAAATCAATTATGAAAAAACGTATGGTGTTTTTACTCGGTATTTGCCTTGTGGCAGGATCGCTTTTGGCATCAGCTCAGGATTTTAAAGCCGATGATATTCTCGGTGTATGGCTCACCAAAGATAAAAAGGCAAAAGTTGAGATTTACAAAGAACCCAACAACACGTATAGTGGAAAAATTATTTGGTTGCGGGATCCCATCGATACTACAACAGGTAAGCCGAAAGTTGATAAGGAAAACCCGGAAGAAGACTTGCGAACAAGACCCTTGATGGGTTTGGTAATGCTCCACGATTTTGTGTTTGATACCGATGAATGGGAGGATGGAAAAATATATGATCCGAACAAAGGAAGCACGTATTCGTCCTACATGGAGCTTGTCAATATTGATTCGTTACGGTTGAGAGGCTACATCGGATTTTCATTTATTGGGCGAACCAGTTATTGGAACAGAGTTAAAGAGTAGTTTTCATGAGTAATGCCGTTGTTGTGATTCAAAATCTCTCTAAGACGTATGGCGAGATTTCAGCCTTGCATGACATAAATATTAAGGTCATGCAAGGCGAGAGTTTCGGCTTGATTGGCCCGGATGGCGCCGGAAAAACCACCCTGTTTCGAATTCTGACCACATTGCTTCTGCCGGATTCAGGCTCGGTTGCCGTTTGTGGATTCGATGTTCAAAAAGACTACAAAGCCGTCCGAGCCAGCATTGGCTATATGCCCGAGCGGTTTTCACTGTACCAGGATTTAACCGTTGAAGAAAATCTGGCGTTTTTTGCATCGGTTTTCGGTACAACCATCAGGGCTAATTACGAGTTAATTCAAGATATCTATGAGCAGATTGAACCGTTCAAAAACCGCCGTGCCGGCGATCTTTCCGGTGGGATGAAACAAAAACTGGCGTTAAGCTGCGCGTTGATTCATAAA
The DNA here is from genome assembly GCA_028277445.1 of Chloroherpetonaceae bacterium. GTDB lineage: Bacteria > Bacteroidota > Chlorobiia > Chlorobiales > Chloroherpetonaceae > JANQGG01. The sequence goes on from JANQGG010000054.1 coordinate 178,347, forward strand.
CCACAAGTTATTTTTTTAGATGAACCTACAACCGGCGTGGATGCGGTATCCCGTAAAGAATTTTGGCAAATGCTTGCCAAATTAAAGCAATCGGGCATTACCATCCTGGTTTCAACGCCTTATATGGATGAAGCCGAATTGTGCGACCGCGTGGCTTTAATTCAGCATGGCAGGATCATGGACATAGACCGCCCGAGCGCAATAACCTCAACATTTTCCGGGCCGCTCTTCGCTCTAAAGTCAAAACAGATGTACAGGTTAATGCGATGCTTAAAAGCTTATGAGCATACCAAGTCGGTTTTTGCGTTTGGCGATAGCATTCACTATACCGATGTTCGAGCGGAAAATCCGATAAAAGCCATTCGCCAACATCTTCAGCGCCACGGATTTGATGATCTGGAAATTGAAGAAATTCGGCCTGGCATTGAAGATACATTTATGGCATTGATGGAACATAAATCCGAATCCTTATGACAACTACTGTTATTGACGTTTCGGAGCTAACACGAAAGTTTGGCGATTTCACAGCCGTGGATCGTATTTCCTTTCAGGTTTTGAAAGGCGAGATTTTTGGATTTTTAGGCGCTAATGGCGCCGGAAAAACGACAGCCATTCGAATGCTCATCGGGCTGTTAAGGCCGACTTCCGGCAAAGCGTCAGTTAGCGGCTTCGATGTCTATACTCAAACCGAAGCCATCAAAAAAAGCATTGGGTATATGAGCCAAAAGTTTTCGTTGTATCAGGACTTGACGGTGGAAGAAAACATTCGCTTCTATGCCGGTATCTATGGATTGAGCGACGAGAACATCGTTGAAAAATCAGCCGACGTATTGGAGCGCTTGGCGCTTCACCCGGTACGAAAATCCTTAATTAAAGAATTGCCCCTGGGCTGGAAACAAAAACTGGCCTTTTCCATTGCCATGATCCATGATCCGAAAATTGTGTTTTTGGATGAACCTACAGGCGGGGTAGACCCGATTACAAGGCGTCAGTTCTGGGATATGATTTATGCATCGGCAGACAATGGCGTAACTATTTTTGTAACCACGCATTACATGGATGAAGCCGAATATTGCAACAGGGTATCGATTATGGTCGATGGCCGGATTGCGGCCATGGATTCACCCCGTGAATTAAAAACGGCATTTCAGGTCAAAAAGATGGATGATGTGTTTGTGAAACTGGCTAGACCGACCGGTGCGCAAACAGCGTGAAGATTACTGAACATGAACATGAGTAACTTATGAACAGCTTTATCGGATTTGTAAGAAAAGAGTTCTATCATATTTTTCGTGATCGGCGAACCATGACCATTTTGTTTGGAATGCCCATCATCCAGATATTGCTTTTCGGGTTTGCGATCCGCAACGAAATTGATGAAGTAAAGCTGGCAATTCTGGATTTGTCCAAAGACACGATCACGAAAGAAATTACCGATAAACTACTTTCATCGGGATACTTTTTAGGCGTACGTCAATTAACCGCCGCATCGGAAATTGATGACGCGTTTAAACAAGGGCTTATAGACGAAGCCATACTCTTCGAACCCAATTTCGGCCATCAACTTTTAAAAGATGGCTCGGCTAGCGTTCAGATCATAACTGACGGCTCAAACCCGAATGTATCCAGAATCGTTACCGGTTATACATCAGCGGTGTTACAACAGTATCAGCAGGAACTGGCCGATATGCAAAACCGCAAGGTTTTGATTCAACCTGAATTTACCATGTTATTTAATCCCGAACTTAAAAGCGTGTATTTGTTTGTGCCGGGATTAATGGCGCTGATTTTGCTCCTCGTCTCCGCACTCATGACATCCATCACCATTACCCGCGAAAAAGAATATGGAACTATGGAAATTTTGCTGGTTTCACCCTTAAGGCCGTATCAAATCATTTTAGGGAAAGTAATTCCATACCTGGTTTTATCATTTATCAATGTGCTCACAATTTTAATTACGGCTCAGATCGTTTTCGGCGTACCGTGTAAAGGTAGCATTGTGTTGCTTTTGGCTGAATCGTTCCTCTACATTTTAACGGCGCTTTCGCTGGGCATCCTCATTTCCACAATAGCGGCTTCACAGCAAGTAGCTATGATGATATCCCTGGCAGGATTGCTTTTGCCAACCGTTTTACTTTCGGGGTTTGTTTTTCCCATTACCAGCATGCCCTGGCCGTTAGAGCTTATTAGTAATATTATTCCGGCAAAATGGTTTTTGATTATTGTTCGTGGGCTGATGCTTAAAGGAGTTGGGCTGGAAATCTTTTGGAAAGAAACCCTGATACTTTTTGGCATGACGGTTTTGCTTGTCGTGATCAGTGTGAAAAAGTTTAAAATCCGATTAACCTGAGCCATGTTCCGATCCATTAAATTTCTTCTTCAAAAAGAGTTCCTCCAGATTTTCCGCAACAAAGGCATGTTGCCCATCATGTTTTTGATGCCGGTTATTCAGTTGTTGATTTTATCCAATGCAGCCACGTTTGATGTTAAAAATGTGGATTTTGTAATTGTTGACCACGATCGAAGCACTCTTTCTAACAATCTGGTTGAATCGTTTTATGCTTCGCCCTATTTCACCGTTCGCTCACAAGAGCCTGTAGAAGCATTTGGAATTGAACGCATATTGAAAAATCAGGCGTCATTGATGGTCGTTATCCCTCAGGATTTTGAAAAAACAGCATTGACCAATCAACGCGCAAACGTTCAACTGATTTTAGATGCGCAGGATGGTTATTCGGCAGGCATTGTGCAAACCTACGCCACTGATATTTTAGCATCGTTTCAACAAGAGGTTTTTGGGGAAATTGCCGCGCATGCAAGTTTAGCGCCCGATATCCAAACGCGTCAGGGCATAGATATTCGAACCCAAAGCTGGTACAACCCGGAATTGGATTATCGAATTTACATGGTTCCGGGAATCCTGGTGATTTTGGTAACCATGATCGGGGTGTTTCTTACGGCGATGAACATTGTCCGAGAACGTGAAATTGGAACAATCGAGCAGTTGAATGTTTCACCATTAAAAAAGTCGCAATTTATTGTTGGTAAGTTACTTCCGTTTTGGATCATCGGGATGGGTGAACTTACAATAGGGATTTTAATTGCAATGGTTGTGTTTAAAGTGCCAATGCAGGGTGAGTTTTGGGTGATTTATTTTGTGGCGGCAATTTACCTGATTGTGGTGTTAGGTATTGGTTTATTGATTTCAACCATCACCAATACCCAGCAACAAGCCATGTTTGTTGCCTGGTTTTTTATGGTGATCTTTATTTTGATGAGCGGTTTGTTTACACCCATCGAAAGCATGCCAAAATGGGCGCAAACCATTACGGATTTCAACCCGGTTCGATATTTCGTAGATATCATGCGTCGGGTGATGTTGAAAGGTTCAGGAATAAGTGATATTCAAACGCAGGTGTTATGGCTTATAGGTTATGGCGCTGTAATTTTATCGCTGGCGCTGGCACGATATCGTAAATTTTCTGCATAGGCATTTACTATGGCTTGGTTGGTTCGATAAGCATTTATCCAATCAAAAACAAGTTGAAAATCACCGGATTGGGAATGATGCGACACAAAAAAGCAGATTTGTTGGATGCTTTTTGGATCGATTGGCGACACATTATTTAAGTAATGTCCCCGATAGATCGGGATGAAATTCTTAAATGGTAATTTTACCAGCATCCATTCATTTTTTTTGGTTTGAAATTCTGAAACATATTCAATTTCATCCAATTGCGATTGCGTCCTTAATCGGCATTCATAGCGTTTTCCATCACCCATTACTTTCATATAAAGGCCTTCGATGCCTTCTAAAGAAAGGTTGTGTTTGGAAAATCGGACGGAAGCAAAACAATTTTGAATGAAATCCGATAAATGCCCTGAAAAAACTGCCTGGGCACGCGCGGATATAAAAACCCTGCTCTCCGAATGGCCACCAATTAGAACATCATTTGCGACGTTGGCGCTGAAATCACAATCCACCCCAAAATTAAACAAGTTAACTTCGTTCATCTCTTCATATGGTTAAGGGGGGGTGTTAAAAAAGCTCGTTAAAAACTAAGGATGGTGACTTGGGTAAGATGTTAAGGGTACAAATGCAGCAATTGATTTAATTTAAAAAACATTTATGTAGTTTCAAACCATTTTTTTAAAGAAACCGTTTTCTCGATTGTTAACCCAGTGTTTTTATAATCGTATTATTTTCTTTCCTGAGTTGGTTACCAGGCAGCTTGCTGATTGCCTGCAGAAGCACTGCCGAAAAACTAACGAAGGGTATACAAACTGCAAAATCGGTCATTGAGCGAAGCCGAAATGCTTGTGCTGAGCGGAGCCGAAGTGCCGATTTTTTTAGATATACTCACCGGATTAATATTAACTCACACTGATCCATTCGGTGAGCGTTTGATCATTTTAGGGATTGTTATAAAACTAATGATTAAAAAGTCTCCACCCTGGTCATCCCCCGATTTAGTCGGGGCATCCAGTAGCCAACGCTGTATATAAACCCTTCCAATTTGGATTGTTTTTTTCAATCAAATTAAGCTTCCACTTACGAGGATATTTACAAAGCGCAATTACATTTGTTAGCCAGGATATAGATGTCGTATTTCTTTGCCATCGTTATGGATCACCCGGATAAACCGGGTGATGACATTAAAGGATGTTATTAGACTGACGGCTGAATTAATTGTGGTATCATGATAAACTGGCTTAAGTGTTTAAGGTTAGCGATCAAGATGCCAATACGGTAAAAGGGTACTTAATCGCATATCTTCTTGAGGATACCCCACGGTAAAGTGATACAAGCTTTGAAAAGAATTGTTCTTAAATCCGCACACCTTTTCATTCATGACATCATCAAAAAAGCACCCGATGCCCGTTCCACGAAGTCCATACGCTTCAGCTTGTAAATACAGCGCCTGGCCTATCATGCCGCACTCCCAAAACAGGGTTTTGTAGCGATGGGGATTTTGCGAAATCGGTTCTCTAAATTGAGCAATCATACCTAACGAAAAAGCGCTATCGCCCGCGATATCCTGGTGGCAACTGACATGCATGGCAGTATTACGGTAATCGCCTTCGCTTAATAAATATAACGGGTAATCTTCAGAGTAGAGTTGCCAGCTAAACTCAGGATGCATCTGTAATTTGAGCATGTTTAAATGATCCGGGTTCCTGACGAAGGCATACAAACCCGGAGAGAGTTCTTCAACCTGATGGGCAAAAATTATACAATGAACCTTTGGCTCGGAAAGCTTAACATCAAATGGCGGGCAATCTCTTTGAGGAAGTATTGCAGAAAGGCATGAAAGAAAATTCGATTTGGAAATACGGCTTTTTTCGCGATGAAACGCTTGTGCGCTTCGTCTTTGGCAAATGATATCCGCAGCGCTTAAGTTTGATGAGCTTAAGGTGTATTGAGGATACTCCTTATAGTTGAAGGTTTGGATTGAGGTTTGATGATTTTGTGTGGCTTTTGCCACCTCGTCAATAATGGGCCAGGAATGATGCCCTGAACTTAAAGCTTGAACATCACCTGAATAACTCAGTTTTGTGCTGTGTTCGATCCATTCTGTAAGGGTTAAATCTTCAACATGGGTTCTGTTTTGAAGCGAAATCCGGCACAAAACATCCACATCTTCTCTTTCTTGATCCATCCATTCTGTTTGTGGAAATCCAAGAAGCGTTGATAGCATCTCATCCGTAACGTTATGAATAATCTGAAGTTTCCAGCCAAATAACTGCGCAGCAAAACGCAAAGCGGCAATGGCGTGCCCAAGATCGTGTTGGCAATAACGAAAGGCGCGTTCGCCGTATTTCCAGCTTTCGCGCCAGAAAATGCTGGTCAAAGCCAAAAACATGCTCGAAGGATTATTTGAATCAAATAGCATGTTTTGTAGCGTTAAAGGGTATGCCGAACGCAGTTCCAAAGCGTGAAGAAACGGATTGTAATGGTAGAGGCCGGATTTTAGATCGCCAAGCTGTGGTATAATGAGGTATGCTTCGGTGGGATGCAAGTTGCCACTGGATGGATTCATGCGCAGCGACCATTTGCTGTCGCCAATGGCCTTCCACGCTGAGAGTCCCAAACTTAATTCAAGCAAAGTAGATAGGTTTTCCGCGGTTAAAGATTGTGTAGGCGCAACTGATCCAGAAAATAATTCCGATGCGCTTAAAGTGGGTCGGTCTTGGATAAATGGCAGTGAAATCCGGGGACAATTTTCATAAAATCTAAATGGATTGGGTTGCGACGACCAATCTAAAAAACCCAATGAATTGGCATACTTGTGGAAATGGTGTTTGGTTTGGTTATGATAGTTAAAAACAATTGAAGCAGAATGATGAATCTTCATGAGGTTTTCGATTACTGTTACTATGGACGTTTTGGGTTAACGAACATGAGTTATAACCGAAGTCGTTCATTTTGGGGTAAGATGTATTAACGGTTATGCTTTGGTTTCAAAAATCCAATCCCGAAGATGCCGTTTTGTATTTATTTGGGCTTCAGCCTCCGTCACCCATTCCACGAGCGAAGAAACGGGAAATGGTTTGCTGATGACTCTGCAGTTTAAGCTTAAGGCTTTTTGTGAATGGGCTTGATTCCAGAGTGATGAGATCAGGAGAATATGTGAACATTTACAGTCTTTTTTTCGAACGTTTTCTACAAACGTCAACCCATCGATTTCGGGGTTATCCACATCAACGATCATCATATCGCAACACGTTTCTTCATAGCTGCACCGGCATTCAGGTAGAAGATGTAGCGGGCAGAACGTGGTTTCCGAATACGCATGAACCTCGTAGCCACGGTCGTTAAAAAAATCTGATAATATGTTGCGGATGACATCGGTTTGTTCAAGAATGATGACGCGATATTGATTCTCATTGTTCATAATTGTTTTCCCTGTTTATGATTATCAACCTAAAAACAAAGGATAACCTTTAGCTTTTCTGCTTGGAATGGTCATGCAAAGAAAAAGTGAATGTCATCTTTTTTAGCATGTGGCCGGAAAACGATGATTGGAAAATTGAAAAAGCAAATCTATGCTTTAATACAATTTTATGCATAGACTAATTATCGGGATAGAAGGTTTAAACGTTCATATATCTTTTTTGACAAATCAATCGAATCGGTGATAAAAAGATACGCCAAAATTTAAACGAAAATTGCTGAGATAACTTGTCGTTGATCAATGACTGTGATTGCGACTACGATTCCAAAACAAATCGGATATTAGACGTGTTTCAATCAACTAATGCACCAGTTTTAAAGCAGGGACTTCATTTCAGCGAAAGTTATCTTTTAAATCAAAGCCTTAAAATTTGGCTTCATATACCCAATTTTCTTATTCGTTAAGTGCAATAAACAAAGTTTTTAATTCTTAGCTTTATGAAGCTGTTTGAAATAGTCTTCTAAAGTATGAGCGCCGGTTTGCTCGCCAACCATCTCTAGCGTTAATGCCGCTATTGCAAATTGGAATGGCGTAGATATGTTTTCGGGCGCTAAGGTTTTAACGATATTGCTGGAGAGATCGCCAATCCATTGTGGCACTGAAATAATATTTGGGGAGTTGCCTATGATTTTAAATGCAAGTTCAAGCATTTCACGATGCGTGAAAATATCAGGACCGCCAACATTGAAGCTTGATTTGGGCTTATCCAATTTTGTAAGGCAATATTTGGCCAAATCCTCGCCATGAATAGGGTTAATTTTTACTTGACCATCGCCTAAAATCAGTGAAAATCCCACTTTAGCCATTTCATAATACTGCTTGATATCCGAAAAGAAGCCTGAAGGATTGATGATGGTATAATCCATACCGGATTTTTCAAGGTCGTGAACGAATTTCAGCTTAGCGTCCATAACGCTTAGTTCCGACATTTTATCGGCATTTAATACCGAAATAAACATGAACTTTTTAACTCTGTTTTTTATCGCTTCTTGTAGCAGGTTTTTATTTGCCTGGTAATCGACATCGTAGTAACTCAAACCATCTTGTTGCCGGGTAATGCCTACGCTTGAAAACACGATATCTATATCCTGGCAGCAAGTGGTAAGCGTTTCAGGTTTGGTGACTTCGGCTTCCAATATTTCATCAATCTGTCCGGATACATCATCAAGCTTTTTAGTGTTTCGCGCAACAGCCCTGACATAATACCCTTGTTTTTTGAATTCTCTGACCACATACCTGCCTAAATAGCCGGTTGAGCCTGCAACAAGTACCTTTTTCATAATGATAATGATTTTTGGAATTGTAAAGATCGGCGCTAAAAGAACCGAGTTTATCCACAAAAAGCGCTTGTTTAATTATACTAAATTCAGATGAATGTTCGTGAATTTTGCACGGATGAGATTTGCATCTAAGTCATAATTTGTTTAGTTATTATTACATGCTCATTAGCTCTAGCGTTTATGATGAAACATTGTGTATTTTATCCTATCAAAAAACCTCGCTTAGCCATCGGGGAAGTAATCGTCAATTTTCAGTTCTCAAAAACCTTTCCGAAAAATCGTTATGACTACAGTGGTGCCAAAACGAACCCGAACAAAAAAAGCTACCTCGCAGACAAAATCGCAACAAAGTGAGCCGCATGAGGTTAAAACTCGCTTGAAGGATATCAATGGACGTCGGCATGCCATTATTGAACATGTCAAACCTGAATTGGACGGCGGGCAATTTCCCATTAAACGAATTGTTGGCGATACCATAAACGTTGAAGCGGATATTTTTACCGATGGGCACAATGTCCTTGAAGCGGTTTGTTGTTATCGCTTTTCGGGCGAAACCGCGTGGCAGGAAACCCCAATGAAACCTATCGATAACGACAGATGGCAAGGTGAATTTGCCGTTGAGCGATGCGGCGAGTATGAATATACCATTTTGGCCTGGGTTGATCATCTTTTAACATGGGAACTGGATTTTAAAAAACGCATTGCTGCCCAGCAAGATGTTTCGGTTGAGCTTCTTATCGGGGCTGAATTGGTTGAAAAAGCTGCCGGAAGAGCCGCCGGAAACGATGCCAAAGCGTTGAAGCAATTTGCCGGACAATTGCGCGGAAAAAATTTAGCCAAAGCCATTGAAACTGCCCAAAGCGAAGATTTGAAAGCCTTAACCATTGCTTACCCCGACCGCAGTTTGGCAAAGGCTTACGATAGAATTCTTAAAATTACCGTGGATGAGACTTTTGCAAGGTTTAGCAGCTGGTACGAACTTTTTCCAAGGTCTTGGAGCAAAACGCCCGGCAAGCACGGAACATTTAAAGATATTGAGCGGATTTTGCCGGAATTGCAAAGTATGGGCTTTGATGTGCTTTACTTTCCACCGATTCACCCGATTGGGTTTGAAAAACGAAAAGGCAAAAACAATGCGCTGGAAACTACTGCTGAAGATCCGGGAAGCCCTTGGGCAATCGGCTCGCCGGAAGGCGGTCATAAGGACATCCTAAAAGCGTTAGGTGGTGTAAAGGATTTTGAGAATTTGATAAAAAAAGCGGCGAAACAAGGTATTCGTGTCGCAATGGATATAGCCTTTCAGTGTGCGCCCGATCACCCTTATGTAAAGTCGCATCCAGAGTGGTTTCGTTGGCGTCCTGATGGAACGGTGCAGTATGCCGAAAATCCACCTAAAAAATACCAGGATATTTTGCCGATCAATTACGAATCGGAAGATTGGCAAAATTTGTGGTTGGAGCTGAAAAGCATTTTTGAATTTTGGATTGAAAAAGGCATTAAAATTTTCCGGGTAGATAATCCTCATACCAAGCCGTTTATTTTTTGGGATTGGTTAATCAATGAACTTAAACAAACCTTTCCTGATACCGTGTTTTTGGCCGAAGCCTTTACGCGTCCAAAAGTCATGCAGCGTTTGGCCAAAGGAGGCTTTTCTCAATCTTACACGTATTTCACATGGCGCAATACAAAGCAAGAGTTGGAGGATTATTTAACTGAACTGACTCAGACGGAGCTGAAAGAGTATTTCAGGCCGAATTTTTGGCCTAACACGCCCGATATCCTTCATGAGTCGTTGCAAAAAGGCGGCAAGCCAATGTTTATTTCAAGATTGGTTTTGGCGGCCACGCTTTCTTCAAATTATGGGATTTACGGCCCGGCGTATGAGTTATGCATTAATGAGCCGATAGCGCCAGGCAAAGAAGAGTATTTGAACTCCGAAAAATATGAAATCAAAAGTTGGAATCGGAACGATCCCGGTAGCATTCGTGATGTCATTACCAGGGTGAATCGTATTCGGCTCGAAAATCGTGCGCTTCAAGCCACCGACACCATTCGGTTTCTGACCGTAAATGCAACCGAAAACCAGGAAAACCAGCAACTGATTGCATATTTAAAAACATCGGAAGATAAGAAAAACCGCATCATGGTGATTGTGAATCTTGATCCGAAAAATGTGCAATCCGGATGGGTGCAGGTTCCGGTTCGTGAATTGGGATTGGAGCACAATCGAACATACATCGTGCATGACCTTTTAAGTTCTTCGCGCTATCATTGGCAGGGTGAGTGGAATTACATTGAACTGAATCCATTTCAAATGCCGGCGCATATTCTAAGGATGAACAACGGATAGCTGTTTATAGGCAGTTGCCTCAAAAAAATGTCGATGACGTATGGCAGCTAAATCAAACAAACAAAATGGGTATTCATTAAAACCGCTATGGTACAAAGATGCGATTATTTATGAAGCCCATGTCAAAACCTTTCAGGATGGAAATGGGGATGGCATAGGCGATTTCATCGGGCTTACCGAACGATTGGATTATCTGCAAAGCATTGGTATCACTGCAATTTGGCTACTGCCCTTTTATCCTTCTCCGCTCCGCGACGATGGTTATGATATTGCCGATTACATGAATGTCCACTCCGATTACGGCAACCTTCAGGATTTTAAAACATTTTTGAAAGAAGCCCATAAACGGGGCTTGCAAGTGATAACCGAGTTGGTGATTAACCACACCTCCGATCAGCACCATTGGTTTCAGCGTGCCAGGCAATCGCGAAAAGGTTCGGCAAATCGCAATTTTTATGTTTGGAACGATACGCCGAACAAATACACGGAAGCACGAATCATATTTAAGGATTTTGAGTCATCGAACTGGACATTTGATCCCATAGCCAACGCGTATTATTGGCACCGATTTTACCATCATCAACCGGATTTGAATTTTGAAAGCCCATCGGTTCAAAAAGCCATTTTCCAGGTTCTGGATTTTTGGCTGGGTTTGGGCGTGGATGGTCTGCGTTTGGATGCCGTGCCGTATTTGTTTGAAGAAGAAGGTTCAAACTGTGAAAACTTACCCAAAACCCACGCGTTTTTGCAAAAGCTTCGAAAGTATGTGGAAAAAAATTACCCCAACCGAATGCTGCTTGCCGAAGCCAATCAGTGGCCGGAAGACGCGGTAGAGTATTTTGGCCAGAGCGATGAGTGCCACATGTGCTTCCATTTTCCGTTGATGCCGCGGATGTTTATGGCCATTCAAATGGAAGACCGTTTTCCCATTATTGATATTTTGGATCAAACCCCTGAAATACCCGACGATTGCCAATGGGCGTCGTTTTTGCGCAATCATGATGAGCTGACGTTGGAAATGGTTACTGACGAAGAGCGTGATTACATGTATAAAGTTTATGCCACCGACACCAAAGCCCGCATAAATCTGGGCATCAGGCGAAGACTGGCTCCGCTCTTAGGTAACGACCGTCGGCAGATCGAGTTAATGAACATCATGCTGTTTTCCTTGCCGGGCACGCCGGTTTTGTATTATGGCGATGAGATCGGAATGGGGGATAATTATTATTTGGGCGACCGCAACGGCGTTCGTACCCCCATGCAATGGGATGGCGATCGCAACGGCGGATTTTCCCGTGCCAATCCGCAGAAATTACTCTTGCCGGTGATCATCGACCCTGAATACCATTACGAAGCCATTAATGTTGAAGTACAATCTCGAAGCGCAAATTCATTACTTCGGTGGATGAAGCATTTGATTAGTACCACCAAACGCTTCAAAGCCTTAAGCCGCGGCGATATTGAATTTATTTTTCCTGAAAACCCGAAAGTATTGGCCTTTACCCGATCTTATGAGGATGAAAAACTGCTGATTGTCATTAATCTTTCAAAATATTCCCAGCCTGTTGAACTGGATCTTTCGGATTATGCCGGGTTCATACCTGAAGAAGTGTTCAGTCAAAATCATTTTCCAATCATTGAAAACAAACCCTACGTGATCACATGCGGGGCTTTTGGTTATTATTGGTTTTCGCTCAAGGAAGAACGACGAAAAGCCTTTATTGAAGAAAGCGGTGTAATCCCGGAGATGGAGCTGGAGAGTTCCTGGACTGAAATTTTCAGCAAAGACAACCAGGAGTTTGTGCTTACACGTATCATTGCGCCATTTATCAAAAAATGCCGATGGTATGCCAGTAAAGCGTTATCGGTTCGGCGGATTAGCATTGTTGAGCAAATCAAACTGCCAAGAGGTATGGAAGGCATGTTGCTGTTGGTTAAACTCAGTTACAGAGATGCTCAGTCCGAAACCTACCAATTACCAATCAGCTTTGATACTGATTCTCGGGCAGAGTCGATTCGTACCAATTCGCCACAGTGCATACTGGCCAAACTGACCATCGGGCAAATACATGGCGTATTATACGATGCTTTATATGATCCGGAGTTTCAACTTATGTTGTTGAACCTGATTTACCGAAAAAAGCTGCTTCGAGGTAAAAATGGGACGGTTTTGGGCATACCCGGAAAAAAATTAAAGGCAATGTATAGAAATCATGAGGGCGAATGGCAATCCCAAGTGATGAAAACCGAGCAAAGCAATTCCTCAATTCTCTACGGCGATGAGCTAATATTAAAGCTTTATAGAAAAGTTACCGACGGATTAAATCCTGATCCTGAAGTGTCTAAAGTTTTAACGGAAAAAACAAAATTTCAAAACATTCCTGAGTTTGCAGGCACATTGGAATACCATTGTGAAAAAATGGAGCCTTTTGTATTTGGCATGTTGCAAACCTTTGAACCCAACCAGGGCGATGCCTGGAAACTTTCATTGGATTTTGTCAGCCGGTATCTTGAAGAAGCCATATCCAGAGTCACTGAAAAGATTGAACCGCCTAAGCTTGATCAAACCTTTTTAAATTGGTCGGCGGATGCGATGCCGGAGCTTTTAAAAGATATGATTGGCGGTTTGTATATCGAAATGGTTACCCTGTTGGGCAAAAGAACCGGTGAAATGCACCTGGCGTTTGCCTCTGTGGAAGACGACCCGGAATTTGCACCTGAGCCGATTACCAGCATGACTCAGCGAAGTATTTACCAAAGCATGCGTGAACAGGCACGCCGAACCATGCAGTTGTTTCAAAAGAATCTTAACAGGTTGCCTCAGCCGGTCAAAGACGAAGCCAAAGACGTGCTCGGTTTTGAGCCGGATATTCTAAAGCATTATCAACGCATGATCAAACATAAAATGACCGCTACCCGAATTCGGATTCATGGCGACTATCATTTGGGGCAGGTTTTATATACCGGTAAAGACTTTATCATTTTGGATTTTGAAGGCGAACCGGTCAAACCTATTAATGAGCGCCGGCTAAAGCGTTCGGCGTTTCGAGATATTGCCGGCATGATCCGTTCATTCCATTACGCCATTTATAATGTACTGCTTCAAAACACATCCTTTGAGTTTGAAGATAAAAATGCATTGGAGCCTTGGGCTGAACTCTTGTACCAAACCTTGAAGAACACATTTTTAGAAGCCTATTTGGCGACAGTTAAAGAGGCAAGTTTTATTCCAAAAAATGAAGAAACCCTGGTTATCTTGTTAAAAGCCTATTTGTTGGATAAATCCATTTATGAATTGAGCTATGAGTTAAACAACCGACCCGACTGGATTGAAATTCCGATAAAAGGGATCAAACAAATTTTATCGTCGGAGTAAGCATGAAATCACTAATTAATAAGGAGCTGAAATGATGTTGGAGAAGGCATTGACTATGAATTTAGGTCATACGTACTTAGGTGATCAAACATGCAGTTTTAATATCTGGGCGCCACACCTGGAAACTTTAGAACTTTTAATTGTTACGCAAAATAACAGGCGAGTTTCGTTACTAAAACAGCCAAGTGGCTATTGGACAGGGCAAGTAGAAAACATCAAGCCGGGAGATAACTATTACTTTGTATTGAACGGCAATTTGGAACGCCCTGATCCAATCAGTAATCTTCAACCGGAAGGGGTTCATGGGCCATCGCAAGTGGTTGATCATACCTATTCCTGGAGTGATGGAACATGGCGGGGAAAAGCCCTTGAAGAGTATGTGATCTATGAATTGCATGTCGGTACTTTTACCCCGGAAGGAACATTCGAAGCCATTATTCCTCGGCTGGATGATCTTCGGGACTTGGGTGTAACAGCCATAGATATTATGCCGGTTGCGGAATTTCCCGGTACTAGAAATTGGGGTTACGATGGCGTTAGTTTTTTTGCGCCGCATCATGCTTATGGCGGCGTTAATGGTCTGAAAGCGCTTGTGAATGCATGCCACGAAAAAAATATGGCGGTTATTCTGGATGTGGTCTACAACCATTTTGGCCCCGAAGGAAATTATTTGGGTGATTTTTGTCCGTATTACACCGAAAAATACCAAACCCCCTGGGGGCGCTCCAACAATTTTGACGATACTTACAACGAAGAGGTGCGCCATTTCTTTTATCAGAATTTGTTGTATTGGATGGAGCATTTTCATATCGATGCATTTCGGTTGGATGCCATTCATGCGATTGTTGATATGAGCGCACATCCTTTTTTAAAGGAGCTGGCCGAAGTGGTGGATACCTATTCCAAACAAAAACAACGTACCTATTATGTGATTTCGGAAAGTGATTTAAGCGATTCCAGAATTCTGCGTCCGAAATCGGAATGTGGATTTGCCCACGATGCGCAATGGCTGGATGATATTCATCATTGCGTTCATACATTGCTTACCGGCGAAAAAAGTGGCTACTATGCCGATTATGGTAAAATTGAGCATTTGGCAAAGGCCATTAAACAAAGTTATGTCTATACCGGCGAGTATTCGGTGCACCGAAAACGCAGGCATGGCAATTCAGCGGCAGATTTACCCGGCAGGCAGTTTATTGTCAGCGCTCAAACCCACGACCAGGTTGGTAACCGGATGCTTGGCGAGCGGCTCACAAGCCTGGTGGACTTTCATGCGTTAAAACTTGCAATTGCAACCGTTATGGTTTCACCTTACATCCCCATGTTGTTTATGGGTGAAGAGTACGCCGAAGAAGCGCCGTTTTTATACTTTACCAGTCATGGCGATCCGAACTTAATCAAGGGTGTTAGAGACGGGCGAAAAGATGAGTTCAAATCGTTTAAATGGATGGGAGAACCGCCAGATCCACAGGATGAACAGACATTTTTGAAATCAAAAATAAATTGGGAAAAGCGTCTGCAAGGTAAGCACCATGTGATGTTGCGGTTCTACAAGAAACTTTTAGCATTGCGAAAAAACATTCCGGCGCTTTCCAATCTAAGTAAAGAGTATTTGCACATCGATATGCGCGAAGAAGAGCGTTTGCTGTTTTTGACACGATGGCAGGAGCGCGATCGCGTGGTGGTTTTACTCAATTTCAACTCGCATGATATGACGGCTTTGGTTCAAATCGGGGCAACCGTAGGAGAAAAACTTTTAGATTCATACGATACGGAGTGGTTTGCTCAAACACAGCAAACCGAGGTTTTGGAGCGCGATCTTACAAAATTGCCCGGTGAAATTCATCCGAATCAGGAAATAAATCTCAAGCCGTATCACGTTGCTATTTATCATTTAAAAAGCCATTTATGAACCGATATATATGTATTCATGGACATTTTTATCAACCGCCAAGGGAAAACCCGTGGTTGGAAGAAATTGAATTACAGGATTCAGCTTACCCGTTTAGCAATTGGAACGAGCGTATAAATGCAGAATGTTATGCCCCGAATACCGCTTCGCGCATTTTTGATGAGGAGCGCATCATTCAGATTGTCAATAATTATTCAAAAATCAGCTTCAACTTTGGGCCGACACTGCTTTCATGGATGGAGAAAAAAGCGCCTAAAGTATATCATGCGATTTTGGAAGCCGACCGCGATAGTCGGCGAAATTTTTCCGGGCATGGTTCGGCCCTCGCTCAGGTCTACAATCACATTATCATGCCGCTTGCTAGTGAGCGTGATAAAGATACGCAAGTGATTTGGGGGATTAAAGACTTTGAACATCGGTTTAATCGCAAGCCTGAAGGCATGTGGCTGGCCGAAACTGCGGTTGATATTCCCACATTGGAAACATTGGCACGTCATGGCATTAAATTTACAATTCTCGCGCCCAGGCAAGCCAGGCGGGTTCGCAGGATCGGTGACGGGGATTGGCATGATGTTAGCGGAGAAAAATTGGATACGCGTCGGGCGTATTTGTGTCAATTGCCCTCAGGTGCAAGCATTACCCTGTTTTTTTATGACGGGATGATCTCACAGGATTTGGCATTCGGGGGATTGGTTTATAACGGTGAAAATATTGCAAGAAGATTGCTTGCCGTGTTTAATGACAATGAAAGCGAAGCGTTTTTGGCTAACATTGCAACGGATGGCGAAACGTATGGCCATCACCATCGCCATGCCGATCGCTCGCTTTCTTACTGCTTGTATTATGTGGAGAAAAACAACCTGGCTAAACCAACCGTCTATGGGGAGTTTTTAGAGAGGCATCCCCCGACATATGAGGTGGAAATTATTGAAAATACCTCTTGGAGTTGCTTTCATGGTATTGAGCGATGGCAAAAGGATTGCGGGTGCAATTCGGGTCGGCAAGGATGGAAACAAGCCTGGCGCGAACCTTTACGCAACGCATTGGATTGGCTTCGGGATGAACTGGCCAAAATATTCGAAAAAGAATTAAAGGGATATACGGAGGATGCATGGGCGCTTAGAAATGCCTATATCGACATTATCTTAAATCGTAAAGAAGATCATCTCGAGCGATTTTTATCCGAAAACATCAAAAAGAAATTAACCCGCCAGGAAAAAACCAAAATTTTAAGGCTGCTGGAAATGCAACGCCATAGCCTTTTGATGTACACCAGTTGCGGATGGTTTTTTGATGAGATATCCGGTATTGAAACCGTTCAGATCATACAATATGCAGCGCGCGCCATTCAGATTGCTTACGAAGTATGCGGTAAGCAATTGGAAGAGATCTTTTTGGAATACCTTCAGGAAGCGCCGAGCAACATACCTGAAATTGAAAATGGGGCAAAGGTCTATGAGTATTTTGTCAGGCCGGCTGTTGTGGATTTGTTGCGCGTAGGTGCGCATTATGCCATCTCGTCTCTGTTTGAGGATTATCCCATGCAAACCGATATGTATTCTTATACGGCGGTGTCGGATATCCATATTCTTAAAGAAGCCGGTCTTAGAAAGCTTGCTTTTGGACGTGTTCGTTTGAAATCGAACATCACTTTGGATGAACGAGCCATAACGTATGCGGTTTTTCATTTAGGCGATCACAATCTCTATGCGGGTATTCGGGAGTTTATTGATGATGAAACTTTCGATAAGATGCAACAAACCATCACCGAGCCTTTTGAACGAAGCGATGTGCCACAAGTTATTCAAAGCATCAGCGAGCAGTTCGATAACAACAATTACTCGTTGTGGCATTTGTTCCGGGATGAAAATCGAAAAGTGTTTAACCACATTTTGGAATCCACGCTCGAAGAAATGGAAGTGTATTTCAGGCAAATTTATGAAAATCAGTACCCCATTATGACGGCAATGGGCAATATGCGATCAGCCCTGCCCAAACCCTTGAAAACAGCCGCCGAGTTTACACTCAATAACGAAGTTCGCCGGATTATCGATAGCGATGAGGATATGGATTTGAATCGTTTGGAGCGGATTACCGATGAAGTAAAGCGACTTTCCATTGAGCTCGATAAACTTCAGCTTGGTTTAGTGGCTACGCAAAAAATCAGCGACTTGGTTAACCAGTTTAAAATTGATCCCGAAAATATTGAGCTTTTGGGCTCAGTTGAAGAAGCCGTCAGTGTATTGAGCCGAATGCCGTTGGAACTGGACTTTTGGAATTCGCAAAATGAGATGTTTTGGATTGCAAAAACCTACTACGATAATAAACATGTAGATGCAGACTCCGGAGATAGCGACGCCAAAGCATGGCTCGATTTATTTGACAAATTGGCCGATTCTCTGAAAGTTAAAGTTTGATAAATTTATAATATGATTAATCCTTAGTTTATGCATGTTCCTTTAGCAACCTATAGATTACAATTCTCACCGGAGTTTACCTTTAAACAAGCCAGCCAGATTGTTCAGTACCTTAGTCAACTTGGTATTTCGGATATCTATGCCTCGCCGGTTTTAAAGCCTAAAACCGGAAGCGCTCACGGTTATGATGTGGTTGATCCAACCCGGATCAACCCTGATTTGGGTACGATGGAAGAGTTCTCCGAACTCATAGCCGATGTTCATTCCCATAAAATGTCCTGGATTCAGGATATTGTGCCCAATCACATGGCGTATGATAGCGAGAACTTCATGTTGATGGATATCCTGGAAAATGGCCAGCGTTCAAAGTACATTCATGTGTTTGATATTGAATGGGAGCATCGCCACGAAAGTGTTCGTGGACAAATTCTGGCGCCGTTTCTGGGTAAGTTTTATGAAGATGCGTTGGAAGATGGCGAGATCCGGTTGAAATTCGATAAGCAAGGTTTCAGCATTAATTATTATGAGCATCGCCTGCCGCTAAAAATTGAGACGTATGAACAGATCATCACCTATCGCTTAAACGCGCTTAAAACCAAATTGGGCAAAGATCATCCCGATATCATCAAGTTTTTAGGGTTGGTGTTTATACTCAAAGGCCTTTCTTCGGATGATGAGCAAAGCAGTTGGTACGATCAGGTCTTTTTTTTCAAATCAATTCTTTGGGAGCTTTATGAACAAAGCCCTGAGATCAAAGCGTTCCTGGATGAGAACATTCGCTTGTTTAACGGCGCCAAAGGCATGCCCGAAAGTTTTAACCTCCTCGATAACCTGTTGCATGAACAGCATTATCGGCTATCGTTTTGGAAAGTAGCCACCGAAGAGATCAACTACCGGCGCTTTTTCAACATTAACGGATTGATTTCCCTGAAAATGGAAAACAACAATGTGTTTGAAATCAAGCATGGCTTAATGCTTGATCTGTATAAAAAGAAATACGTTCAGGGATTTAGAATTGACCATGTTGACGGCCTCTACGATCCGACCGGTTATTTGCAGTATTTGCGAGAAAAAGCGCCGGATGCTTATGTGGCGGTGGAAAAAATTTTAGAGCCTGAAGAAGATCTGCCTGCCTTTTGGCCGGTACAGGGAACAACCGGTTATGATTACCTCAATTATGCCAATGGCGTGTTTTGCCAAACCAAGCATGAAAAAGAATTCGACAGGATATACGCCAAATTTATCGGCTCGCGTTACGATGTCGTTGAGATGACATACGAAAAAAAGCGTTTGATTATCGGCAAGCATATGGCCGGCGATGTAGAGCGACTGGCGCATCAAATTGAAGCCATTTCCAGCCGCAATCGTTACGGAAGCGATATTACTTTGTATGGGTTGAAACGGGCATTGGTGGAATTACTGGCTTACTTTCCGGTGTATCGAACCTATATCAGCAACGATTTTATCAGTAAAACCGATCGCGATTGCATGCGCGATGTTATTAAGTTTGCGCGGGAAGAAAATCCGGGTTTGTTGCATG
Source organism: Chloroherpetonaceae bacterium (assembly GCA_028277445.1). Classification (GTDB taxonomy): domain Bacteria; phylum Bacteroidota; class Chlorobiia; order Chlorobiales; family Chloroherpetonaceae; genus JANQGG01. The sequence continues at coordinate 198,181 of JANQGG010000054.1, forward strand.
AATTTAACTTCATTGAACGGTTTCTTTTGCCAAAGTTTGCCGAATATTTTTCGGAAGAGCAGCGCAAAGATGCTATGGATTTTGTCATGCGCTTTCAACAATTAACCGGGCCGCTAATGGCAAAGGGCCTGGAAGATACGGTGTTTTATATTTATAACCGGTTGATTTCAATTAATGAAGTTGGCGGTAATCCGGCGCGGTTTGGGTATAAGTTGGAAGAATTTCATGACTTTTGCCAGTACCAGGCCGATTTATGGCCTCATACACTCAATGCTTCAGCCACTCATGATACAAAACGCGGCGAAGATAACAGAGCGCGAATTAACGTGCTCAGTGAGATGCCAAAAGAATGGGATCAAAAACTGAAAAAGTGGAGCAAAATTAACTCGGGTGTAAAAAAGAAGCGGGGGCGATTTAAATTTCCGGATAAAAACGACGAGTATTTTTTATACCAAACCTTAATTGGCGCATTTCCATCCCACACAGACTACAATGAAAAAACTGCCGTCGATTTTATTGCACGCATAACCGAGTATGTCATAAAAGCGGTTCGGGAAGCAAAAGTTCATACGGCATGGCTTAAACCGGATTTTGAGTACGAAGATTTTTTTATTGCTTTTGTTGAATCCATTCTCACGCCTCATGCCTCTAATGAATTTTTAGAGGATTTTATCCCGTTTCAGAAAAAAATTTCGTATTACGGCATTTTTAATTCGCTTTCACAAACCCTCATTAAATTAACCGCTCCTGGAATTCCCGATCTTTATCAGGGAACAGAATTTTGGGATTTAAGCCTGGTGGATCCCGACAATCGTCGACCGGTGGATTTTGCCATGCGGATTAAAGCGCTCAAGTCGTTAAAGGATGCCGAAAAAAAGGATCATGCGGCTCTTTTAAAAACATTGCTTGAGGACATTTTTGATCCGCAAATCAAACTGTATGTGATTTACAAAACCTTAGCAACACGATTGGCTTACCAGGATGTGTTTAACCATGCCAGTTATATCCCGTTGGAAACGACCGGTGAATTTAAGGATCATGTTGTTGCTTTTGCAAGAAAACACAATCATTCACAAATAACGCTAACCATTGTTCCTCGTTTTCTCACTCATATTATTCCTGAAAACAAGCTGCCTTTGGGAATGGATGTTTGGAAAGACACCGCAATTGAACTTCATTCTGATTTCGATGGTGAATGGAAGCATACCTTTACAGGTGAGTCGATAAAAATCTCAAATAACCTTTTGGTCGGTAATGTGTTCAAAGATTTTCCTTTAGCGCTTTTAACGGCAAAACAGCCGCAATAATTTTTATCATTATTCCATAAAAGCCTTCATAATATGCTCTTTTTTAATATTTTACACCTTCTTTTAAAGGGGTAATATTTCTAGTCTATAAAAATTGAGGTGCTCAATGCTCAAAAATGATTTATTGATTCGGGCTTTAAAACGACAAGCTTGCCCGAGAACGCCGATTTGGGTAATGCGACAAGCTGGTCGTTACTTGCCTGAATACATGGAAGTCAGAAGTAAAGCTGATTTTGTTACACTTTGCAAAACTCCTGAACTGGCTGCGGAAGTTACGATTCAACCGGTTGATATCATTGGAGTTGATGCGGCTATTATTTTCTCCGATATTCTTGTAATTCCCGAAGCCATGGGAATGAGATTGGAAATTATTGAATCAAAAGGTCCGCGTTTGTATGAACCTATTCGAAGCGGCGCTGATATCGATAATCTGAAAGTTCCGGATGTTTCCGAGGCTCTACGATATGTTGAAGATGCCATTCGATTAACCAAAAAACAATTGGATGATCGTGTGCCTTTGATTGGTTTTGCCGGCGCAGCCTGGACTTTATTTACGTATGCGGTTGAAGGCGGTGGATCCAAGAATTACAAATACGCCAAAGAAATGATTTATAATCATCCTAAAGAAGCTCACAAGCTCTTGGGTATGATTACACAAGTCATTACTGACTTTTTGCTGATGCAAATTGAGTGTGGTGCAAATGCCGTCCAGATTTTTGATTCCTGGGCAAGCGCTTTAAGCGAAGATGATTACAAAGAGTTTTCATTGCCTTATATTAAACAATCGGTTGAAGCCGTTAAAGCAAAGCATCCCGAAATCCCTGTCATTGTTTTTGCAAAAGATGCCAACACCATTTTACCTGAACTTGCCGATACAGGCTGTGATGCATTAGGGTTAAGTTGGAACATCGATATTGCAAGAGCGCGAGGCATTCTTAAGGATAAAGTGGCTTTGCAGGGCAATCTTGATCCAACCATGCTTTATGCAAGCCCTGATCGAATTAGAGAAGAAGCCTCAAAAATTCTTCAGAAGTTTGGCCAGCATACCGATAGCTCAGGTCATGTCTTTAACTTAGGTCATGGAATATTGCCTGATGTTAAACCGGCGCATTTGAAGGTACTGGTCGATTACATTAAAGAAGAAAGTTCAAAATATCATTAATCACAGATGATGTAGCTTGTATTACTGAATTCTCATAATTCGGTATTTATTATTTATCGTTGAGGCGCATGGACGCCTCAACATGTTTAAACCAGATTAAAAAACTGCTATTCTATAAGAAAGCATTAGCTTAACACCTTACAATAAGTTCTTCCGTTCTTCAAATTTAGTTATGAAAATTATTGATACGCCACTACAGGGCTTGAAAGTTATTGAGCCCAAAGTTTTTCAGGATTCCAGAGGCTTCTTTTTTGAAAGTTTTGAAATGGGTAAATTTTCCGATGCCGGATTGCCAACCTTGTATTGGCAGGATAATGTGAGTCGGTCTGTAAAAGGCGTGTTAAGAGGGTTGCATTATCAACTTAATCCATTTTCACAAGGTAAAATTGTTCGGGTATCGGTAGGCGAAGTTTTTGACGTGGCGGTTGATTTACGAAAAGGTTCGCCAACATTTGGTAGGTGGTATGGTGAAAACATTTCGGCAGAAAACAAACGAATTATTTGGATACCGCCGGGCTTTGCTCATGGCTTTTTAGTCCTTTCCGATGATGCTGAATTTAGCTACAAAGTTACAGCAAAATATGCACCCCATTTGGAACGAACCATTCTATGGAATGATCCTGAAATTGGAATACAGTGGCCAAAGCTCGATATTGATTTGATTTTGTCTGAAAAGGACAAAAAAGGCGCTTTATTGAAAGATGCCGAATACAACTTTATGTTTTAATGGCACAACTTGTGTTTTAAAATGTGCTTGTATATCATCAATAAATAAACGGCAACTCTGCTTTTATTTTTCTTCGGTTTCCCTGACATTAATAACCAAATCTTTCATCGTTTTTTTAAATCCGTTATCATGGCAAAAACTGAGAAGAATGTTCAACCGTGGCGTGTAATGCTCAGCCAAATCATTTTCGGATCTACAACCCCGGCTGGAAAAGCATTTGACGTGTTACTGATTGTTAGCATTATTGTGAGCGTAATTGTTGAAATGCTGGATAGTGTGAAAAGCATTTCAGCGGTTTATGGCGATATGCTTCGAGCTTTCGAATGGGGATTCACCATAATTTTCACCATCGAATATATTTTAAGAATCATTTCGGTTAGGTATCCTTGGTTGTATATCAAAAGTTTTTTTGGAATCGTAGATGTGATCTCAGTTTTACCGACCTACTTAGCATTAATCTTACCGGGAACACAGTACTTTTTGGTTTTGCGTCTCTTGAGAGTTCTGAGAATATTTCGTGTATTAAAACTGGTTAAATACCTTGGCGAAGCAAACTTTTTAATAACGGCCCTAATTGCCAGCCGGCGAAAAATTACTGTTTTTCTCTACGCTGTTATGACCATTGTGATCATCATTGGTTCATTTATGTATGTGATTGAAGGTGAAGAACATGGGTTTAGCAGCATTCCGCATAGTATATATTGGGCTATCGTAACCCTCACAACGGTCGGATACGGCGATATATCGCCCCAAACACCTTTAGGCCGGGCAGTAGCATCGGTAGTAATGATTTTGGGTTATGCAATTATTGCCGTACCGACAGGTATTGTAACCGTTGAGCTTTCAAAAGCAAAGGAAGACTCACAATCCAAACGAGTTTGCCCTCAATGCAAATCCAATGATCACATTGAGCGTGCACTTTATTGCAAATATTGTGGGACGAAATTACCGGTAATGGTTTGAACTTTAGTTATCGGCTGTAAGGGCCAATAATGCCATACTTGATTTTTATATGTTTGGTTTTGTAGCAAAGTAACGGTTTGGGTGAGTGATCGCTAAGGTGCTCGGTTAAGCTGCCGTTAATCAAATGGCTCAAACCGGTTCGGCCATGCGTTGCTAATGCAATCAAATCGACACCGGCATCTTCAGCAAAATGTAAAATCCCTTCTTCTTCAGTATCATCGTTGTAAATATTGATCGAGTAATTTTTTAAGTTGCATTCATTTACAAATGCTTCAATAGCTTTTTTGCTGTAACGTGTGGTTTCGAAGTGGTGCCTTGTATTGACTTTTAATAAGTGAATTTTTGCATTGAAGATATCGGCAAAGGCTTGAATTTTGGGAAAATTTTCATAAACCTCTCCATAAAATGATGACGCAAATACCATGGATTGAATATCGATAGTTTCCATTGGGTACTTTATGGCCAAAACCAGGCAAGGGGCAAGTTGAATCACTTTTTCAGTTACCGAACCGATAAGGAATTTTTCAATGCCGCTTGTGCCATGCGATCCAATAACAATTAAGTCTATGGGTTCCTGTTTGGCAATATCAACGATACGTTGGTAAATAGAATCAAACTCGATGGTTGTTGTAACATCAATTCCTTCAAAATCAACTTTTTCTAAAAGCTCTTTCATGGCTTCTTCAGCTTGCTTTTTTAGGTCTGAACTTTCAGAAATTAATCGAAATGATGGGCTATCGGCATAGCTGGGAAGATCTATAACATGTAAAATTTGAATTGAAGCGCCCGCCTTTTTTGCAATTGATGCGGCTACCTTAGCAGCATTATAGGCTTGCTCTGAAAAATCAGTTGGCAATAGAATTTTGTTCATAGCTAATGAATGAGATATAAAAGCAAAAACGTAATGGTTAAACAATTATAATTTACCCCAACAAAAGTTCAATGAGTTAAAATTGGGCAAATTTAATATATTCAACAAATACCAAACGTATTTTTTCAGTAACTGATGAGTGCACAAGAAAGCCAAAGCTACAAAGAAACACATATACAAAGCATCCGCGATACCCTTAATTATAGCGCAGACTTAAAGCGTAAGGTTGCAGAAACATCCTCGGAAGTTGTTTATAATATGGCTTTAAGCATTTTTGATGCATTTAAGTCCGGGAATAAGTTGCTTATTTGTGGTAATGGTGGAAGCGCTTCTGATTCACAACATTTGGCAACCGAGTTTACCATACGTTATAGAAGCTCAGTCAATCGGCAAGCGTTACCGGCGATTGCCCTAACGGCTGATACTTCTGCTTTAACGGCAGGCGCTAACGATTTGGGGTACGACAATGTTTTTGCCCGGCTTGTAGAGGCCTATGGCACTCCTGGCGATATATTGTTGGGTATTTCAACCAGCGGGCAAAGCAAAAGCGTTTTAAACGCCATTCGGTTTGCTAATGCGCATGAGCTTAAAACACTGGCATTGTTAGGAAAAGACGGTGGTGAAATTTTCAAATATGCTGATTTAGCATTAATTGTTCCTCATTTTGGCGCAGCTGATCGCATACAGGAATGCCACATTGCTGTTGGGCATGTTATCATTGAGTTGGTTGAAAAACTTTACGGTTATAATTAATCATCAATCTTCATATTGAAGCAAACCAGCAGGGCAGACTCTGAAATTAATCGTAATCAACAAAACATCTCTGACTTGATTTGTTTGGTTACAAAACAGTTACATTCTATAAAAAACGAAACTATTACATATGACAATTCAGATTCATCAAGGTAATCTTTCAGCCGAAGGATTAAAATTTGGTATCGTTTTATCGCGATTCAACGATTTTATTGGCAGCCGTTTATTGGATGGCGCTTCGGATTGTATTGTACGCCATGGCGGCAATCTGGAACATATTTCTGTGTATAAGTGTCCCGGTTCTTTTGAAGTACCAATGGTTTCAAAGAAATTAGCCGAATCTGGCAAATTTGATGCAATTATTGCCATAGGCGTTCTCATAAGGGGCGCTACGGCACATTTTGATTACATTGCGGCAGAAACCACCAAGGGTATTGCACAAGCATCGTTAGAAACCAATGTTCCGATATCTTATGGCGTTCTAACAACCGATACCATCGAACAAGCCATTGAACGTGCAGGCACTAAAGCAGGTAATAAAGGATGGGAAGCAAGTTTGGCGGCAATAGAAATGGTAAACTTGTATAAAATGATTTAAGTTTTCAGTTAATAATGAAAAATTTTAGCGATTAACTGAAGCAACACATTTGTACTAAACGGCTTTTGAATATAACCAACTATATTCAAGTCTTTCACTTCGGAAATTTTGGAGGGTTCACCGCTTACGGCAATTATTTTCACAGACGGATCTATGTGGTGCAAAGCCATAATCGTTGAGTGGCCATCCATGACGGGCATCATTAAATCGGTAATGATCAGATCGATCTCATTTTTATGTTTAACGTATGTTTCAAGACCGGTAGCGCCATTTTCGGCCAAAAACACTCGAAAATTTTTTGACTCAAGAATTTGAGACATGATTTTGCGAATCGGAAGCTCATCTTCGATGATTAAAATTGTTTCACCTCTACCTTCAATTTCAGCTTTTTCAAATGATTCTTGAGAATACTCAGGTTCTGCGTTTTGAATAACAGGTAAGAAAATCGTAAATGTGGTACCTTCCTCTTCTTTACTAAATACTGAAATAAAGCCGTTGTGCTTTTTTATAATGTTATGAACCGTAAACAATCCCAAACCCGTTCCTTTATCACGTGGTTTGGTAGTATAGAATGGATCAAAGATGTTATCCAATACCTCGTTTGACATTCCGGTTCCCGTATCTGTAATTCGGATAACAATATTTTTACCAGGTTTTACATTGGGGTGCATATGGCAAAACGCCTCGTCAAAAAAATCAACATTTATTTCAATGGTTAACTTACCGCCATGCGGCATAGCATCGCGAGCATTTAAACATAAGTTTAATAATACCTGGTGCAATTCAGTTGGATTTGATTCAATTGGAGGGAGATTTTCAGGAACATCAAAAACAACGTGAATATTTTTGGGAAATGTTTCTCGAATTAACTTATGTATTTCTTTGATTAGAACTTCAATTTGTACGATGGTTTTGTTCTCATCATTCACCCGGGTAAACGAGAGTATTTGTTTTACAATTTCAGAACCTCTTAACGCACTTTGCTCAATGGTTTCCAATGTTGATTGATCATCCGTATTTTCAAGCTTTAATTTTAATAATTGCGATGAAAGAACAATGGGGCTTAAGATGTTGTTAAGGTCGTGAGCAACGCCCCCGGCAAGTGTGCCGATATTTTCAATACGCTGTGAACGTAACAATTGACGTTCAATTTGTTTTTTTTGTGTAATATCGGAACAGATAAACAGGAATGCATAAGGAACCTTGTTCTCGTTTTGAATTAATGATATTCTGCATTGAATTAATAGTTCTTTCCCGGATTTATGCATCAATTTGAATTCTCCGAGCCACTCGCCATGATTGAAGGTATGTTTAATAGACGAATTAAAATTGTCTTCATCGACAGGGTGAAACACTTTTACAATAGGGCTGTTGAGTACGGATTCTATTGGTATGCCAAATAAGTTTTCAGCAGCTTTGTTCCAGAAGGTAATGTTATGATTTAAGTCGCAAGCCGAAATAGCATCATTGGCCTGATCCAAAAACAATGCTTGTTCTCGAATTTTAATATTGGTTACTTTTTGATGCGTAATATTACGGGCAAATAAAGAAATGCTTTCGACTTCGTTGGTATTATCGTTAAAAATCGGGTGGTAAATCATATCAAAATAATAGCGTTGGGAATTGAGATTTTCAACAAGTTCCACATTTGTTGATTTTCCGTTCAAGGCTTCTCTGGTGTGAAACAAAAATCCCTTCCGAAAGTTTTTTGGCAATTTATCTTTAATGATATCCCCTAATGAAAGTTCACTATTGAAAAACATTTTGAAATATTTTTTTGCAGCTGAATTGGCAATGGTGAGCTGGCCTTCGCGTGAATACATCAGAATAGCATCGGTTGTGCTTTCTATAAGAGCGTTCAGGTTTGTTCGTTGATACCGTAATTCATTTTCATAAAGGGCTTTCTCGGTAATATTTCGTGTGATTATTGTGTAGAACTTTTCATTATCCATTTCAAAACTTGAGCAAACAATTTGTGCTAGGAACTCATAATCATCGGAGCGAAGCGCAATTTTTGTTGTAGATCTGGATTTACGAATTGATTCTAAAACCTTAGTATTATCGGCCAAATTTTGAAATTCTGAGTATTGTGTTTTGGGGAATAAGTCCGTGACAGATTTTCCAATAGCATGATCAACCTTAAGTTTAAAAAGCTCTTCGGCGGCAGGATTCATCAAGATAATTTCAAAAAAGACATTTAGAATGATAATGCCATCATTGGATGAATTAATGATTTTAGATAATAAGATATTTTTATTGTGGATATCTTTTTCAGCTTTTAGATACTTTTGATGTCTTTCAGCATCTTTTAAAGCTCGATCAATAGCAGGCTTTAAACGTTGCGTTTTATCTTTGAGTACATAATCTGTTGCGCCATTTTTTAAGCACTCAATGGCTTGTTCCTCCCCAATTGCCCCGGATATAACAATAACGGGCACGTCGGGTTGTTTTTGTTTGCAGTATCGAATGGCTTCAATGCCGGTTATATCAGGAATGTTAAAATCTGATAAGATCAGATCAAATGTCTCAGAATCTAATTTTGCAAGAAAGTCTTTTTTTGAAGAACACAAACTTAGGGAAAAGTTCAGTGATTCGGATTCAAGAACATCATGAATGAGCTCTGCGTCGTTAGAATTATCTTCCAGATGCAAAATTTTAATGTTTTTTTGCATTATCCCAATCTGATTTGTTTAAAGGCGGGGGTTCATTAACAATACACCAAAAATGACCCACGATTTTCACGGCATCTACAAAATTGTCGAAGTCAACAGGTTTAACAACATATGCATTAGCGCCGTTTTTATAACTTTGAATTAAATCAATTTCTTCTTTGGAAGAAGTTAGCATTATAATTGGTATCGGTTGGAAGTTAAGGTCTTGTTTTAGCTTTTCCAGGACTTCCAGACCATCAATTTTTGGCATTTTCAAATCAAGTAAAATCAGAATTGGTTTTGTCGTTTTTTTCCCTTGATAACTTTCGGTTTGATACAAATAATTCAAAACCTCGGCCCCATCGGAAACATGAATGATAGGGTTTAAAATAGCGTTTTCTTTTAATGCCTGAATTGTCAGTTCGGCATCATACGGATTGTCTTCCGCAAGCAATATAGGTTGGGGTTTTAATTTCATGATGTAGCATAATGTTTTGGAATTGAAAAAGAAAATGTCGCCCCTTTGTTAGGTTCGCCTTTTGCCCATACTTTCCCACCATGGCGTGCTATAATGCGTTTCACATTGGCTAAACCAATGCCTGTGCCTTCAAATTCTTGGTTATGATGCAAGCGTTGAAAAACGCCAAATAATTTATTGCTAAATTTCATTTCAAAGCCAACACCGTTGTCAGAAATGGATACAATATGCTCATTCTCATTTTCAGAGTAGCTGATGTTAATCCGAGCGTTTTTAATGGGGCGGGTGTATTTTATAGCATTAGAAATAAGGTTATTAAACACTTGTTTTAAAAGAGTTGGATCAGCACGTAGCTTAGGCATTTCAGGAGATATTACAAATTGAATAGTTCTAATTTCAATCTCATCGCTAAATGATGAAACGGATTCATTAATGAGGGTTATAAGATCAATATCATTCGGTGAAATTTTGACTCGGCCGGTCCTTGAAAAATCCAAAAGATCGTCTATTAATTTACTCATTTGGGTTGAAGCGCTTATAATGACATCTATATAATGTTTGGATTTTTTGTCCAGTTGTTCGTAGGCGTTTTTGGCCAACATATTCGAGAAACTATTGATATGGCGCAATGGCGCGCGCAGATCGTGAGAGACCGAATAACTAAATGATTCCAATTGTTTAGCCACTTCTTCGAGTTGAATTGTTCGCTCTTTTACTCGAAGTTCAAGAAGTTCTTTATGTCGTTTTATTGCATCAATATCGGTGTGAGTTCCTATAAGACGAACCGGATTATGCGCGGAATCCCATTCAACAATTTCTCCAACCGAAAGTATCCATTTCCATTTCTTGGATTTGGTTTTTAAACGGAATTCAGCGTGGTATTCTCGTGATTGACCGGAAAAGTACTCCATGAGTGTCTTCATCGTTTGTTCATAATCTGCCGGATGAATATCGTTTTTCCATTTCCGATAGGAGTACGAAAATGTTTTAGGATCGTACTCCAGCATAGTGGCAAATTGATCGTTAAAGATAATTTCGCCGGTTGCCATGTTCCAGTCGTAAAGCCCTTGATTGCCGGCTCTTAAAGCCATTTGAAAACGCCTTTCGTTAGATTGAATGGATCTGAGAAGCTCGGCTTTTTCAAGAAAAATTGATATTCTGGATGCAAGTTCATCCAACATTTCTTTTTCATCAGGCAAAAAGCTTAATTCTTCTATATCATCAATACAAACCTCAAGTATGCCGACTTTTTCATGTTTAAGCATTAAATCAGAATGTATGATTTTTTTTGACTCTTGAAACTGAACATCTTTGTACTCGACATCAAGGTATTGAATTCTACAATGGGTGTGCTGAGGGTTTGAAAAGCCGCTTGAGATAATTTTTACTAATTCGAAAGGTTTTTTGTTCAATAATTCTATATCCGAATCAGTTTCGTTTAGTAAGGAGGTCATTTTATAAAGGCAATCTTTTTCCTTAATCCTTGCCTGGATATCCCAAAGAAGTTTCGTTTTTTCGTTTTCTAAAGCCGTTTTTTGCGTAATATCAACAGCAAGTACCAAACGAACATTTTTCCTATCCGGCCATTGAATTAATGTTTCAGTTTGCATAAGATCGAGGTTTAAAAAATCGCAGTGCAACTGATGGGTTTCGTAGTTATCGTAGCTCAGTGTATTAGAGCTATTACAAAACGGACATAAATCATCGACGCCAAAAAGTGATTTACAACAAGTTTTTCCGGTTGGATCGTAACCTAGAAAATTTTTGAGTTTTGTATTAGCAAATAAAATCTCTTTGGTCTCTAGATCTGTGATATAGACAAAGTCAGAAAAATATTCTAATATGGTTTGAATTCGGTTAAATAATGATTTGGCCTGATTTTCTGACAGTTTTATTTCAGTAATATCGAAAACAAACCCAAATAAAATAACCTGGCCGTTTTCTTCGATAGAATCACCTTGTTCAAAGACCCATTTGGTAATCCCTGATTTATCGGTTATCCGGTATGTTAATGAAAACGGTTGATTTTGCGATAACGCCGCCAAAACTTTTTCTTTAACCATTTGGCGATCGTCGGGATGGATTAAGTTTCCGTATGCTATTCTTTTATTATTGATTAACTCATCAGGAGTGTAACCAGTAATGGTTTTGGAGCTTTGGCTAATAAAAAGCATTGTCCAAATTTCATCATTTTTACATTTGTAGGATATGCTGGGTAATTGGTTAATAAAATTGTAGGCTTGATTTAAACTTAGCTCGCAATCAAGTGGTTGTAGGGCTAAATCCAGCGTTTGTAAAAGTGAAAGTTCATTGCATTCCGAACGAATCAGATAGTCCCTAACATTGCACTTTAGGCATTTTATTGAGATAGACAGGTCAGGGTTTTCGAGAAGAAGGATGAAAACTGGCAATTCGGATGATTTTAAACGACCTTCAAGATTTAATAGGGTGTTCATGCCTTGTTTAGACCCAGATATAACAACGCAATCGGCTTGGGTTGAACGGATGAGTTCTTCGGCACTGCCAAAGTTGGTTTCCAAATGCGTGTGGTATTTGGATTGGACGTTTTCTTCTTGGATGAATGGGGTTAAAACGTTCTGATCTTCAGGTTCAAGCAAAAAAAGAATAGTTTTTTTTTGAATAAGGGAGAACATTATCAATTGCTTTTAGGAATTAGGGATAAAGTTCTTGATAATTACCAACTATTACAGTAGATACAAAGTTCTATATCTACCTAAGTAAACACTAAGTTGGCGATTTTTGCAACAAAAAGTGTAAAAAGTTTAAATGAGCGGGGCAAGTAAACAGGTTATATATCTTCCAAAAGTTTCGTTACGAGTTGCTTGTTTTTTCGATCGCCTTCAATAAATAGTGGAAGTGCAAGCGCTGTTTGCAGTTGCTTTCTGGCTTCTTCTTCCCGATCAAGCTCGCGCAATACTTGGGCATAGGCATAGCGATAATAGATCATGTGAGGCCACAGATCAACCGCTTTTTTAAGATACACAGCTGCAGTATCGAAACTGCCATCCGGAATATCGCCAAAAAAGATCCCGCCGAAAAAACGCTCAAAAAAGCTTAGGTTGGCCAATTGATAATGCCAGATTCCCATAACGGCATTGCCTATAGGATGATCGGGATTGTAATGAAGGGAGGTATCGGCATAAAATTTAATCTTCAGGCCAAGTTTTACTTTTTCTTTTCCGCCACGGAAAAGCGCCAATTGACCGGTAACCTGACCAAGACGTGCATAAATGCCGGCATGACGAGGATTATCTTGTTTCGCTTTCATCAGAACTTGTTGCGCTTTTTCATAGAACGCTTCCTGCTGGGATTCCGGTTTAACATACGCGCCATAGAAATAAGCGTCGGCTAATTTTAAGAGCAACGAGCATGCCGAAGAATCCTGTTGTTTGGCCGATTCGTAACACGATATGGCATGATCGTAATTAAAGGCCTGATATGCCGAATCGCCTTGTGAGATTAACGATTCAAACGTGCCGGGACTTTCAAGCGCAGCTTTATTTGGCAGTTCGGCCTTAGCTAGATTTACGAATGCAAAGAATACAATAATGTTGATCACCAAGAAACGATATGGTTTTTTGTTTGTCATGTTGAGTTTTCATATTTAAAAGATAAATAAACAGGTAATGACAACAATAAAATCGTGCATTGAGCCTGCCGAAATGCCGATTTTGAAGATCATGTTCCCTTCGGCACGCTCAGGGAACACTAATTTT
>JANQGG010000059.1 GCA_028277445.1 Chloroherpetonaceae bacterium
GGTTTGAACAAAGTGTTTATCCCAAGCTGTAGAAGTCTGAGTAAGCCAATAGAGATTATTGAGGGTTGCTATTTGATAAGGATTTCCCGAAGAACCATCTCCTATAGAAGGAGGTGTTGCAGTTTGAGCCTGTGCAGACAGTGTAAAACAACAAAGCGCCAATAGGAGTAATCTGAGAAAGGTCATTATTTGTTAGAGTTTTGGATAAGAAAACCGTCGTTAACTGAAAATCAACTAAACAATGAAGAGAAAGCCTGAGTAAACCCTTGAAAGTTTATGTTTAAGAACTGATGCGGATGTTGATAGTTAATGCCTTCAACAAAATCCTTTTCATGCTCTTACAACAAAAAGTTCGTTTTACTGCAAGCCTCATACAGATTGGCTTAAAGCGTTAGTTTATGTAACTAAGTTAAGAAAATTATCTAAAAAGGATAAAAACATTTCTTTGAGTTTTGTCACTAAACCCTGAAAAAAACGTGTTTAATAAAATTTGCAGGCCTAATCATTTGGTGTGTTTGGATACTTTTGAAATTTGAATCAACCCTAACAACTTCTTTTGGGTATGTTAAGCCAAAAAAGAATGATAAAAATGGTAGTTTTAAAGAGAGGTTAGTTTGAAGATGAGGTTTTAAGCGCTACATCAAAAATCTGGCCGTCTTTTATTTGGAGAATTCGACCTGGGATTTTTTGGACCAGCGAATAGTCATGAGTGACCGTTAAAACGGTAATCCCGCGCTGGTTGATTTTTTTTAAAAGTCCCATGATTTCAACGGCAACTTTCGGATCAAGATTTCCGGTGGGTTCGTCGGCAATGATCACATAGGGTTCGCGAACAATGGCCCTGGCAATAACCACGCGTTGCTGCTCGCCGCCGGAAAGATGAACGGGCATCTCGTTGCGTTTTTGTGAGAGCCCAACTTCGCTTAAGGCTTCGGCTACTTTTTTGGCAATCAGCTTTTTTTTAACGCCCGTCACTTCCAAAACAAATGCCACATTTTCAAAGACCGTCCGGTCATCAAACAGCCTGAAGTCCTGAAACACAATGCCCAGATGCCGCCTTAGATTGGGGATTTCTTTTTTTACGATGGTATCCGAGTGGTAGTCGCCGATTTGAATCTGGCCTTTATCGGGACGAATATCCATATAAAGCATTTTAAGCAATGAACTTTTTCCGGTACCGCTTGCGCCTACGATATAGACAAACTCACCCCTGGGGATGTTTAGATTCACATTTTCAAAGATCTGACGGCGACCAAGTTGCAATGAGAGATTGGTTAGCGTAATCATGGCAGGGTAGTCTCTGTTTTGGAAATTTTTTTGTGAGCTTGTGCAATTTCGATGACCAGATGCGTTGCTTCAATAAAGCTGGTTGGATCGGCGAGGTTCTTACCGGCAATATCGAACGCGGTGCCATGGTCGGGTGAGCTTCGAATAATCGGCAAACCCAGGGTAAGATTCACACCGGTATTAAATGCTAATAATTTAAACGGGATCAAGCCTTGATCGTGATACATCGCCACAACGGCATCATAATGTCGGTATGATTTGGTTCCAAAAAATGCATCGGCAGGGAAGGGCCCGTGAACATCAATGGTTTTTTGAAGCTTTTTGATTTCCGGGATAATCACCAGTTGCTCTTCCGAACCCAGGATACCGCCATCGGATGCATGAGGATTTAAGCCAAGAATCGCAATTTTTGGCGACCGAATGCCAAAATCGCGTTCAAGCGATGCGGTCAAAAGGTTGATTTTTTTTTCCAATCCTTGTTGCTTGATTAACGAGGCAACTTTTGTTAGCGGAACATGAATGGTTGAGAGCATCACTCGCAAGTTGAGCTGCCGGTCGTTAAACATCATCAGTGTTAATGGCACATCGCATAAATACGAAAGGTAATCGGTATGGCCGATAAACGAATAGCCGGCTTTGGCGATCGCTTCTTTTTGAATCGGCGCCGTTACCATTGCTTGAGCCCGTTTCATCAAACAAAAGTTCGTGGCTGTTTCAATCGAAAGCATACTCAGCTCGCCGGCTGCAGAACTGATAGAGCCAGGATTAATTTTCAAGGATTTATGAACGTCCAGAACCGGGAGTTGTGAGTTTGATGGATCAAGCCGCTCTAAATCGGCCATCCCTTTCAACTTAATCAAATCAATATCCGAGCCAAAACGATTGGCATAGTATGTCATGGCTTTATATGAACCTACGACTACGAATCTAACCGATGAGTTTTTAAAGCTGGAAAAGGCTTTTAAAATAATTTCGGGCCCAATGCCATTTACATCTCCAATTGTCCATAGAATAACCATACATTAGAGACGTTTATAAGCGGTTGCTATTTTTTCATCTTTTTTGATGCCTTGCATGGCTAAAAACAGAAGCAGAGGAAGTAAAAACAGTAGATAAAAACCAATTCCGGGTTCGCTGGAAGGAAACGATTCCTTGAGTGGCGTACTGTAAGTTAATGCGGAAACCACGCCCAGAGCAATTGTTAGAAAACTGCTAATTATACCGGATTTTACAAACAGAAGTTGTAAATTGCGTTGTGAGAATAGGAAAATCGAACCGAATGTTAAGATCAGTGTTGTGACAATCAACACGTTAAATCCCCAAAACCATGCCATATTAGTATTTAGAGATTCGGGTGGGTTGAGTGCGAAAAGTTCAAACTGACGAACGGTTTCTATTTGACTCGGTTGATATTCAAACAACCAAAGTGGAAAAACAAAAATATTGAGAACAATTATAACTAAGGCTAAAATTAAATACAGTGTTTGTATTCTGGCAAGCATTGTTTATAAAGTGTATATGTAAAATTAACTTTTAATAAGTTAATGAATTATAACAAATTTTTGAGCTAAGTTAAATGTTTAATTCTACGAGATTAACCATTTCTGTTTTCTTGCTTAACTTCAAAATAACCAGTTGCCATAAAATCCCATAGCGTTATCAACGAATTAATTGTCAATAAACGAATGAATGAAGCGTCATTAAAACAAACGTTATTTGCGATCCACAACGCCCTTATGGGTAAAACGGTATTTAAGAATAGTGAGATTACGATAAAGGCGATGATTGAACAGGATCATCTGCCATACCAGATCAAAACGTTTCTGATTGCCGAAGTAGAATTTTCGGCCCGTTCGTTTTTAAAACATCTTCACTCCCCACGTTTCGATTTTAGTCATCAAAGCTTAGCCCAGTCGCGCAATCGTTTTGCCAAAGACGTGTTAATGACTGCAAAACTGACCGAACAAGACTTTTCTAAATACCTTGAAGAAGCCATTCTGCTTAATTGCCGGTATCTATATCAACCCCAACAAGTATTATCGGAATTGATTTTCGGTTCAAAATCCGAGCAGGAATCCACGGAAATTCACGACCGACTTAAAAACTTTTCAGATTACAGCTACCTGACGGACGTCTTTTTGCAATACCTTGAAAAAAAACAGGTGGCTAGTATTTCAGTCGAAAAATTTCAAAAGATCATTTCGGATATTGATCGTAAAATTATTCAAACGTATGGGAAAGCCGATCTGCTGGCATTGTTTCATCATTTGTTTGATTTCTTCAAACTTGGCGGCAAGGATGAAGCCCCGATTGATTTACTGATCACGTTTTTGAATGAAAAAAAACTGCTTGATCTTGAAAAAGAACTCATAGCGTTAAGAGATCAGGGGCTTGAAAGCTTATCGCTCAAGGATGTTGAGCTGATCTTAAATGGTGAGTCGAAAGCCGTCATTGAAAACGCTATGGTTGCAGAAAAACCGGCTGAAGAACTGCCCGAACCCATCCAAGATGAACCTGTTGCAGCGTTGCCTGTAGAACCAACCGAGTCCGTTGAGCAACCTTTAGAGCAAGAGCAGATTTTAGATGAAGCGTTTCTGGAGCCAATTGTAGAATACCCGCCCTTGCCAGATGAAATTAAGACCCTTGACGATGATGAACTGGCGGCAGAAATAAATGCAGCAATGGCTGACTTTAAGCCCGAACTAAAAAACCATCAAGAGAATAAAGATGATAACAAAAGCAGTGAGCCAAAGCCGTTGCCTGATGAACAAGAACAGGAGATTTTTCTTGATGACTCCAATGTGCCGTTTGAAGAAAATCTCCCGAAAAATTTTGAAAATGATTTGAGTTTTCTGGAAAAAGCGCCAATCAATCCTGAGCCCCATTCATCCATGCCAATGCCAGAACCGGATCCCGAGCCAATCGAATTGCCAACCATGGTGGGTTCAAATGAGCTTTCTCAGCCCGCAAAGCCGGAAGAAGACCCTAAAATTAAAGACTTGCGTGCACTCATCAGCGATAGTGATCGCAAACGCTTGATTAAAAAATTGTTCAAAGGAAAGTCCGAAAATTTTGATCAGGCCATTTCCGATATCAATGCGAAAAAAAGTTGGCGCGAAGCATCGGTTTATATAGATGAAGAAATTTTCTCGCGTTACAATATCGATGAATACATGCAAGAAGCCGTGTTTTTTACCGATTTGGTTTTTGAACGCTATCAAGGTCAGGATTAACCCGCGAAAATGATACCTCGTCGATTACGCCTTAAAAATTTCCTAAGTTTTGCCGAGCCCATGCAAGAGCTTGATTTCGATCAGTTTCAGGTGGTGTGCATGGTGGGTTCGAACGGCGCCGGAAAATCCAGTTTGATTGAAGCCATTAGCTGGTGTGTTTGGGGAAAAGGGCGCGCCAAATCCGGCGAGTTGATGCATGAAGGCAGTCAGGAAACTCGCGTGGAGTATGAGTTCAATTTACAGCGCGATCGCTACCGGATCATTCGGATATTAAAGCGAAAAAAAAAAGGAAGCCCAACCGAATCGCTTGAATTTCAGGCGTTTAATTCTTCCACGGATGAGTTTATTGCGCTGACTGAAGCGAGCAAAACCGCAACACAGGAAAAAATACTTCGCTTTGTGGGGATCACGTACGAAGTGTTCATGAATTCTGCGTTCATTGTTCAGGGCAGGGCTAGTGAGTTTAGCTTAAAAAATCCCAATCAGCGAAAAGAGATTTTAATTAAAATCCTCCAGATTGATCGATATAATGCTTTATCGGAACTGGCTCAGAAAAAAGCGCTTGAACTCTCAAAAGAGATCAGCAAAACCCTAGGCAAGATTGAAACGCTGGCCGAAGAGCTCGAGCAAACCAAATCCGTTGAAGAAAAAATCATCGAAACCGAAACTGAGTTCAAAGCATCTTCAGAACGCTTAGAGAAGGCTAAGCAAGCGTTTCAAGAGGCTGAAACCCATTATGAAACGCTCAGGGCAAATCAGCTCCAGTATGAAAAAACCTCCGATCGCTTACAAACACTTTTGGCCGCCCAAAAGGATATCAAGCGCGAAAAGCTGCAAAAAGAAAAAATTATCGGGGATATCCATGACTTATTAAAAGATTCGGAAACGCTAAACGAGAAAAAGCAGAACTACGATGAGCTTCAAATGAAGCTGGAAAAAGAGGAGAAGCTTCAAATGCAAGCGCGCCAAATCGAGCGGGAAATTCAGCAGCTCTCGCAAACAATCGAGCAAAGCAATTTGGCGCTGGCTTCCAAAAAAACGTGGGTTCAGCAAAATCTCTCGCGATTGGCGCAATCAATCCAGACCGAAAATCTTAAGCTGGAATCCCTTCAGTCGGTTTTATCGGAATTGGAACAGATTGAGCAAACCCTTAAAACGCATCGCTCGTTGGAGCGGGACATTCAAAGCAATAACAAGCGTGTTGAAGCCTTAAAAGATGAGATGGCTTCGATAAAGCATCAATTGGCATTTTGCGAGGAGGAAATGGCCGAGATCACCCGGAAAGGGAAAACCATCAAGGATTTGAAAGACCCAAATTGCCCGTTATGTAAAAGTCCGTTAGATGAAACGCACAAGTCGCATATTTTGGAAGAGTATCGAACGAGTTATAAATCAAAGCAAGAGCTAAGAACATCGTTGCAAGCGCAATTCACTCAAAAAGAGCAAGTGCTCACGGGACTTAGCGAGCAGGAGCTAGCGCTCGTGAAACGGAAAGATGAAAAAATAAAGCTCGAGCAAGAACGGGCGCTTCTAAAGCATCGAAAAAACGAGCTCGCAGAGCATCAGGCGCAATTAAAAAAACTTGAAGCCGAGCATAAAGTGGCTCAAGAGGAGCTTGAAGGCTTAAATTCTGGTTCATCAACGGAGCATTTAAATGCCGAGAAAGCGCGAACTGAGTTGCAGGAATTGAGGCAAAGCTTTGAACGAATAGGGTATTCCGAAGAAAACCATAATGAAATTCGCATTGCATTTAAAGCGCTTCAGGATGTGCCGCAAAAATTGGTTGAACTGAAACATGCCAGGGATAGAGAGCAAGAGTTAAACGAGGAGGTCAAAACGCTTAACGCAAAATTAGAAAAGCACGAAACCGAAAAAGCGTTGCTTCAGGCGGAAATTTCAAAACTGGAAATCCAATTGGCTGAAAAAACAGAGTTGGAAAACAACTATTTTTCTTCAAAAGAGGCCTTATCAACCCAGAAAAACAGGTTTAGTGAACTGGAATTTCAACTTCGGCAACTCCGGCAAAAAAAAGACGAGCTAAATGCTAAAAAACAAACTCGTGATAACTTGCAAAAAGCTATCGCTGAGAAATCGGAGCGCAAAGATATTTATGATTTCTTAAAAACGGCCTTTGGGGTGAATGGCATTCAAAGTTTAATTATAGAAAACGCTGTGCCGGAGCTGGAAGCGCAGGCGAATGTGTTGCTGACCAAGCTAAGCCATAATCAAATGTCGTTGATGCTAAGAACCCAACGCGAATTGGCTTCACAACAAAAAACCGTTGAAAGCCTTGAAATTGATATTTCCGACGCTACCGGCACCATTCGTGATTACAATACTTTTTCGGGCGGCGAGCGTTTTCGGATTGATCTGGCGCTAAGAATTGCGCTTTCAAAAATGCTTGCGGCTCAATCCGGCGTTTCCATTAAAATGCTGATCATTGATGAAGGCTTTGGCACGCAGGATGAAGAAGGCTTGGAAGTGATTATTGATTCCATCGACAGGATCAGCGATGAATTTGAAA
The DNA here is from genome assembly GCA_028277445.1 of Chloroherpetonaceae bacterium. GTDB lineage: Bacteria > Bacteroidota > Chlorobiia > Chlorobiales > Chloroherpetonaceae > JANQGG01. The sequence continues at coordinate 7,045 of JANQGG010000059.1, forward strand.
AAATCATCATGATTACACACCTTGATAAGCTTCGCGATGCGTTTGAAGTTAAAATCACCGTTAAAAAAGAAGTCGGTATTGGTTCTCGCTTTACAGTGGCAACCGCAAGTTAAATCGTTTTTTATCCGTTATGACAAACACCCACGACTTTTTATGGCGATCCGACGGCGGATTTATCCGAATCCCGGTTTGGGGCCATATCCCGTTGATCAAACCCTTAAAACGCATTATTGCGCATCCGACTTTTTTTCGTTTAAAAGGCGTTAAACAGCTCTCGTTTGCGCATTATGTGTTTCCCGGTGCAACCCATACCCGGTTTGAGCATTCCATTGGCGTGTATCATTTGATGAAAATGATTTTACAGCGCGTGTTAAGCAATCCGCTCACAGCCTCGCTTCAAACCCAGGCGTTTCAGTTTGATGAGTATTCGCAACGGACACTCTTGGTTTCAAGCCTGCTTCATGATATCGGTCATTATCCACACGCACATATTTTGGAAAAAATCCCCTTATCCGGTTCGGCGGTTTTTGATGAGCATGAACACCTGGTAATGGAGCGTTTAAACGATATCGATAAAACTAAGGTAAGCCTTGCCGATATTATCCGCGATGACTGGCAGGTTGAGCCGCAGGATGTGGTAGATTTAATTTCCCGCAAAGAGCACCGGCACGCAAAGCTCATTAGCGGCACATTGGATCCCGATAAAATGGATTATCTCATGCGCGACGCCCATCATTGCAGCATTCCGTATGGCACCATTGATATCGAACGCCTGGTTGAATCGTTAGTGCCTGATGCGGAGCTTGGCCGGTTTGCCATCACCGAAAAGGGCATTGCGCCATTGGAAAGTTTAATGTTTGCCAAATACATGATGATGCGAAATGTGTATTGGCATCATACGGTGAGAACATTTTCGTTAATGCTTCAGCATGTGATCCAGGATGCGTTGCAGGAATCGATACTCAATGCAAACCAATTAAGGGCGCTATTTTACCATAATGCCGATGAGCGGGTACTCTACGATCTTCAAAATCGTTTAACCGGCAAGCCCTCGGCTTCTAAAGCGTTGATTGAGGCCATACTGGATAGAATACCTTACAAACGTGTGTTTGAAATAAACTTTAATGATCATCGACTGCTCAATGACGAGATTCAGAAAAAGATTCATCATTTGGCCAATCATCCCGATGAAAAACGGCGGATCGAATTGGAAATCCATTCAAAAATAAGCCAGAAGACCTCAAAGCGGCTGATGGGTCATGAAATCATTATAGATTTACCTACAAAAAAGCATATTTTTGATTATGATGATTTTTGCCGGCTCAGGGTGTATCAAACCCATAAACAAGGCAACCATTCGTTCGTACCATTTAATGATTGTGGCGAATCGGCATTTCAATCCGAATTTATCCATCGATTTGAAATGACCACAAAGAAAATTCGCGTGGTTGCTCGCCAAGATCTTTTACATGTGCTTAAGGAATCACAGGAGATGATTATCGGTTTAATTATATCATAAACTTAATACAAACGTTTTTTAAGATGAATAAAGACAAAGAAAGCATCGGATTTGTTAAAGGCGTCACTTTAGGGGTGTTTTTTGGCGCTGCTGCAGGTACGATTATCGGGCTATTATTTGCGCCGCGAAAAGGCTCGGAAACTCAACAAGCCTTAGCTGATAATATAAATGAACTGATCAATCAAATCGGATCAATTTCAGCAGCCGGCGGTTTGAATCCCACACGAACCGGAGATATTGATAACGATGCAAAAATTCGCTCCCAGGCAATCATTGATAAGGCCAAATCGGAAGCCAAAGAGCTGATTGATGAAGCAAACAGCATTTTAAAGGAGATTAAAGAACAAAAAACCAAAGAAAACTCTATTGATTCATGACATCAACATTAACGTTTAGTGAAGCGCATCCCAGAGCCTTGCCTCGTGGGTATGTCTTGTTTTTACATGCATTTCCTCTCTCATCACGAATGTGGGATGACCAGATTGAAGCCGTTGCCAAAGAAGGGTTTTACGCCATAGCTCCGAATGTTTTTGGCGTTGAAGGTTCCGAGCCAAGGGATGAATGGACGTTTCAGGAGTATATCCGGGAAGTTGTAGCGATTTTAGACCAAAAGAACATTGCGCAGGTTTCGGTGGTCGGGCTTTCAATGGGTGGGTATCAATCGTTTACATTTGCCAAACATTTTAGCGATCGGATCAAGTCGTTAGTCTTTTGCGATACACGCTCAGAAGCCGATACAAAAGAGGCCAAAGCCGCCCGTTTTGAGTTTATTGAGGCGCTCAAAAAAAAGGGATCGAAGGAAGCTTCCAAGCGAATGCTGCCGATGTTTTTCGCCGAAAAAACCTACAAAGACAACCCTCAGCTTGTTCAGCACGTTAAAGCCCAGATTGAATCTAAAGATCCCAAAGCTATCCAGAATCAATTATTCGCCTTGGCCTCACGCCAAGATAGCACAGCGGCGCTTAAAACGCTCAATATGCCAACCCTGTTTTTGGTTGGTACGGAGGATCGATTAACGCCGCCTGACCTGGCCGAAGCCATGCATAAAAAGGTGAAAGGATCGGAGTTGTGCAGAATCGTTTCTTGCGGTCATGTATCTAACCTGGAAAATCCAGCCGCGTTTAATGAAGCCGTTCTAACCCACTTAAATAAAGTTTGGGTGAGCGATTAATTGATTTTTATATCTCCGTAGGTCATCAAACGGTTTTGTGAGTCATAAAAGCGCAAGCGAAACAGCTTGCCCTTTAAGTCCTGCAATGATCCGGATGCCGAAAGCGGGCTGAGATTTAAAAAAAATGTTTTTGTGCCAAAACCAACATTGCTCGAGCGATATAACTCCACTGGAAAATCATTCGTGTTCATGCCCATAACATAGAAGCCAAGGCTGTTGAAAGTTTGACTAAATTGAATGGTTATGGCAATTTGAGCCTCAATGGTTGGGTTAGGAAAGGGAACTTGAACGATATAAAATTCATTTTTGAAGTAATTTTGAATCCGCCAGTCGTCGTTATCTGTATCGGTGATTTTGCCATTGGAATCGGTATGGGTGTAACTTCCATCCGGAAAATTTGAAATATCTTCTTCCGACGATACATTTTCGCATGCATAGGAAAACCATGCAATGAGCGTATAAATCAGATAATGGCGGAATCCAGCTTTCATTTCTTAACATTTAACAGTTCTTTGATGATCAACGGGTCGTTTTTGGTGTAAGTCTTCGTGATCATTTCCCCTAGCAATCCGGTTGAAAAGAATAGCACGCCTAAAATTATTAGCAACACACCTAAAAATAAAATGGGTCGGTTGCTCACTGGAATATTGAAAAAAATCTTTTCATAAGTAATGTACAAATTGATGGCAAATCCCAGCAAAGCGCTTACCGAGCCGATCATACCAAAAAAATGCATGGGGCGCTGGAGGTATTTGGTAATGAATATTATGGTCAGCAAATCAAAAAAGCCATTAAAAAACCGGCTGATGCCGAATTTGGTGGTTCCGTATTTCCTGGCTCGATGCCTGACTTCAATTTCAGAAATTCTGAATCCGTTCATTTTTGCAATAACCGGAATATAACGGTGCATTTCACCATATATCTCTAACGTTTTAACCACTTCATGCCGATAGGCTTTTAAACCGCAATTAAAATCGTGGATATGAACGCCGCTCAACAGCCCGGTTACATAATTGAACAGTTTTGAAGGAAGTGTTTTTGTAAGAGGATCGTAACGTTTTTTCTTCCAGCCGCTCACCAAATCGTAACCGTCGTTTAGTTTTCGAATTAACGGCTCAATTTCGTCAGGATTGTCTTGCAAATCGGCATCCATGGTAATGACATAAGCGCCTTTGCACAGTTTAAAGCCAATATTTAAACCAGCTGATTTGCCATAATTCTTTTGAAACGAAACCAGCTTAACTTCCGAGTGGCCGTTTTGGTAGAGGTCTTTGATGACCTTATCCGAACCATCGGTGCTTCCGTCGTTTATACACAGGATTTCATAAGTAGGCGAGCGCTTAAAGATATCGTGAAGCGAACTTTCTTTAATTGCAGAATCAATTTGAGAAACAAGTTCTGGCATTGACTCAACTTCGTTGTATAGCGGAACAACAATGGAAATATCAACGTCGGTTTTTTGAGTGTTTTCAACAAAAAATTCTTGGAATGCCATAATATATTTCAGAATTCAATTGATACTTCAAATGACGGATTTAAAAATTAATAACACGCATTCTCAAGTGTCATTGCGAACGAAGTGAAGCAATCCAGCTTATGTTTATGGTTTGCCACGCCGGTTACACCGGCTCGCAAAGACATGTTATTTTCTTTTATCGTCATTACCAGTTTGTTTATTGCTAAATATGAAAACTTCCAATGACGATATATTTTAAATGTTTGTCATTCCTGCGCAAGCAGGAATCTTTAGATGCCTGTTTTCACAGGCATGACATACCATAAATTAAATTTCATTCATGAAATTCATTCGTCATTACCCTTTGTGTTTTTGGCCAAAAATTTCCGATTGCTGAATACGCCGGCCATAATAATCATAAGAGGAAGATATAAGCTAATTCGTTTGGATTACAAAACCATTTCAATGTAAACCAATAAAAACTTGGGATTTTAAAGGTTCTTTTAGTTATAAACAAAGAATCTTTATATTTCACACTAAATTACTGCTACTCAATTCAAATGATCACGTTACTAAATCACTAATTAAGGTAAATGTGCTAAAACAATCTGTTTTTTATCGCTTTTTAAAAACCCGGATCATTTTTTTAGGGTTCATTTGTTTTTCTCAATTGCTGGAAGCAGCGCCAAAAAACGATTCCAAAGCGGCGCTCTCGCTTCGGATTGCGGTTTGTAAACGAGCGTTGGTGTATGAAAAAGCGCTTTATAAAAAAGATACAATTTCTCTTGCATTGGTCTATGAAGACCTAAACAGTGATAAGCTTAATGATCTTCTCACGGAGTTTAGTGATAACATCATTAAGGTTGAACCGGTCCATGAAAATGATATTGCACAACGTTTAAGTGAATTTGATGTGGTGTATTATGAGAATTCAGTTGATATAGATAAACTATCCGATTTAACCAAAGCGCATCATCTTTTAAGTGTTACCAGGGTGAGCGATTATGTGAAAAGTGGAAAAGCTACGTTAGGCATATTTTTTAACGACGGAAAAATCAAAATTTTAATTAATTCAACTTCAGCAAAAGCTGAGCAAAAAGAGTTTTTTGGAGAGATACTATCTCTCTCTGAAATCATAGAATGAGACGGGCCTGCCAAATTTATAGACGTTAAAATTCTTTTTCAGCGTCATTACTTCTTATAAAAAATTCTGTAAATTGCCTCCCAAAGAATCAAAAAATCAGATGCTTTAAGGCATGCTAAAAACGCCGTTTATAACAACGAACCGTTTTCTTAAAACTTGTTTAATTGTAAGTTTTGGCTTGGTATTGTGCTTTAAAGATGTTTTTGCACAAGCCAGGTTATTAGGACGGATTCTGGATGACAGTGGAAAACCTGTTGTGGCTGCCATTGTATCTATTACCGGAAATGGCAGAACCGGAGCGGTTATAAGCAATAATCAGGGCTATTATACGTTTTTAGACTTGCCTGAAGGCGAATACAACATAAAAGCATTAAAAAGCGGGCGAAGCTCTAGTAAAAAACTGGTGATGTTGAAAGACAACAATACCTTGATGTTTAACCTTAAAATACAATCGGAAGAGTTTAAGCCGCTTGCCGTTGAGCCGCCATTAATTGCAAGCGCGCCGCCAAAAAAAGAAATTCGACGAACGGTAGAAAAAGCAAAAAAGAGAAAACCCAAACCCAAGCCGCGTAAGCCTGTTCAAAAAGAAAAAGCGCCGGAAGTTATACCTCAAAAACCGGTTATGGTAGCTGAAGCCACAAATAAGCCTGATTTACGGGAAGATACATTGATCGCTCAAACCGTAACTTTAGCTGAGAACCTTCAGAATGAAGCGATCAAGAAATCGTTAATTGAAGCCGAAACTACTGAGGGTTATTCTAAAATTGTGTTTGAAAAGGGCATTTCTATTGAAGGAGGCGTTGAAAAAATTTATAACTATTTAGAGTACCCGCTCTCAGCAAAAAATGTGTCGAAAAGTGTATATGTTATTGCTCAGGTCTATGTTGATAAACAGGGCAATCTTCGAAGAATTGACATGATCAAAAAAGGGCCTGAAATCTTTAATGAAGAAGTATATCGGGTACTTACTGAAAAAATCACGTTTGAACCTGCAGAGTTCGATTCCGAGCCCATTGCCGGAACCATGACGGTTGTCGTTAATTTTTCGCCCAACAACTAGTTCATCAATTAAATATCGTTATGTCCAATCCCGAGCCTTCTGATGTAAACAATGAATCATTAACACAAAAAGGGTATGGCGAGTTAATTGTCTACGCCTTATTGTTCATCTTATTTATTACGTCCATTTTTGTGTTTAATATTAATTTATCCGATAAAAGTCGTGAGCACACGGTTCGCATTTTATGTGCTCAGCATCAACAACGGGCATGGCAAAAAGCCCTGAAATCTCTTGAGCAAGCCAGAATAGGACTTTATACCGGCCAACCAACCGATAGCGCCTTTATAGCTTTCAGCACGTCGATGAAGAAGTTTGGGCAATGTACAATTGCACTTCATAAAGGCAAGCTGCTCATGATTGAGCAACAGGAACTGAACGTGTTGCCGCCGGATGATGAGGTTACGCAACAAATTATCGCCAGTATATATAATATTTGGCTTTCGGGTAAAGATGATATGAACCGATTGATAGATAGCATCGGAAAAGGAGCCATCAATCCAGAGTTGGTTGAGCAAATGCTTGAGTTTGCCGTACGAAATGATGATCAAATATTGGATTATTGCCAAGAGTTCATGGTAAAATTAAGTCAATTGTCGGATGAGCGTGTCGGTCAGTTGCAGACCTCCCAGATCAGCGCGCTAGTTTTAAGTTTTCTTGTATTTATTGCTATGGGTGTTAGAAGTACCATTTCGTTGAGAGCCAGAGACAAGGTGATTGATGAACGTAACCAGGAGCTCAAGAAACAGCGCGATACCATTGCAAAAGAAAAAGAAACCATTGAAGAACTTTTGGGAGACTTACAGAATACCCAAACCCAATTGATCCAATCCGAAAAAATGGCCACATTAGGTCAAATGGTTGCCGGTTTGGTTCATGAGGTAAATACGCCGTTGGGTTTCATAAAAAGTAATGTTGATATACTTAAAAGAAACGTTGGCCTTTTTGAGCAAACGCTTCAAGAAAACAGGCTTTTGGTGGAGAAATTAGCCGATGGCGATCTCGATGATTTGGAAGCGCAGTTGCATAAAGTGCAGGAACTCTATGATCAATTAAATTCTTATAACTTAATTGATAAAACCAATCAACGCTTAAACGATTCGATCATGGGTTTGGATCGGTTGAGCGATCTGGTTTTAAATTTGAAAAACTTTTCAAGACTTGATGAAGCTAGTGCGCAAAATGTAAATATCAATGAATGCATCGACACGTCTTTATTAATCGCAAATCATCTTGTAAAAAATCGCGCCAACATAATTAAAGATTATGGACAGAGCATAGATGCGGAATGTTTCCCGGCACAACTCAATCAAGTGTTTCTGAATTTGATAACAAACGCTGCTCAGGCTATGCCGGTTAATCAAACAACTGATGGTAAACCGGAGCTGGGTACCATCGCTATTAAAACCCGTCAAAAAGACGGATTGATACATATAAGCATCGAAGACAACGGCACTGGAATTGATCCTCAAAAAATGAAAAAAATCTTTGAGCCGTTTTTCACGACAAAACCTGTGGGAGAAGGAACAGGACTGGGTTTAGCCATTGTCTATAAAATAATTGAGAAACATGCCGGAAAGATTAAAGTGAAAAGCACTGTTGGAAAAGGTACCCGTTTTGAGATATCTTTACCAATGAAATTGGCTGGCAAAGAGAAATTTGATATTGAGTATTCCGATCTGGTAAATTAAAAAACGTTTTTAGATAAGTATAATGGAGAAACCTCACATATTAATTGTTGATGACGAACCACTGGTTTTAGCTTCAGTATCTGATTTGCTTGAGTTTGAGTACACCGTCCATCAATCCGACAACCCTCACGAAGCGCTGAGTATTATCAAGGATGATAGATATGAGCTGAAAGTGATTATGAGCGATCAACGAATGCCAGGCATGTATGGTCATGAACTATTGAGGGAAGCCAAGAAAATCAGACCCAATACGATTCGACTGCTACTGACAGGCTATTCGGATTTAGAGTCAATTATGTACTCGGTAAATGTTGGCGAAATTTTTCGTTACATCAACAAACCTTGGAAATCCGAAACATTACTTAATGTGTTTCGATTAGCCGTTAAGCTTTATGATCAAATGATGGCATTGGATACTTCTAAACATGCAAAGAAGTCATTACAAAAAGAACTCCCCGAGCAAGAGCAGCCTGAAGAAGTTAAAGCAGAAACCAAAACGGTATTAATGATTGGGTACTCGGATAAAGTTTTTGATCATTACCATTCTGTCCTGAAAAGCAAATATAATGTGGTGAATGTCCATACAACCCAGGAAGCTTTGGATGATCTTAAAAAAATGGATGTCTCTGTAATTGTCAGTGAAATCAATTTAGGCATCACATCCACATTGGATTTTCTGATTAAAATCAAACAAGGCTTTCCAAACGTGGTTACCATAATGCTTACAAAGAGTATTGATGCAAATTTTGCCATTCGTGCAATCAACGATTTGAATGTTTTCAGATATCTAACGCCTCCCATAGATGATGATGAATTTCGATCATTAGTGGATGAAGCGTTCAGGCGGAGTGATGAGTTTAAAAGTAAAACCCGCTTGGATTTATTCAGGTCTCATAAATCTGAGGTAGAGTCAAGCAATTCGTTGCATAACAAGTCTTCGGATTTAAGATCAAATTTAAAGGCCGCGCAAGATATACTTTCAAAAAAGAAAGGGTATTAAGCGTTTAATAGTAGGGATGACTACTCTTAGCAAGTGCCATCACTGAATAGATGGGTTTGATCACGTAAGTTTCACCCCCTGACCTGAAATTTAATCTCTCAAAATTGCGATTAGTAATTCTTTAGACTAATTCTAATATAATCTCAATTTTACTATCTTATCTTTAGGTTAATGTAGCTCGTGTGCTAAAGTAGTTATCCTAACTTATAAAGATTGAAAAACAGTCTTTAGCTAAATAGACATTTTTATGAAGCGTACATTATTTGTAGTCGATGATGATCCCAGTTTTCGGATACTTTTAAATACGGTTTTATCTAAAGAGTACCAGGTGGTAACCATACCTGATGCTCAAACCTGCCTGAGCCAATTGGAAAAAGATAAACCCGATCTCATCATTACAGATTATGCTATGCCCGAAACCAATGGTATGGAGCTTACCATTAAAATAAAGGAAAAATACCCCGAATTGCCTGTAATTGTTCTTACGGCTTATGGCAGCATAGAAGCTGCGGTAGAAGTGTTAAAAAAAGGCGCCTTCCACTATTTGGAAAAGAATACCTCAGGTACAGTTTCTACGGCGAACTTTACAGTGTTAAAAGAATTGATTCGCCGAGCGCTTGAACGGGTTGATCTTCAAAACGAAACAGCGCGATATAAAACAGAGGTTGAAAATTTAAAAAAACAAGTTACGGAGTTTCGGCCAACAACTTTGGTTGGCAACAGCGATGCAATTCAAACATTGCGAAAAATGATGGAGCAAGTCGCCAATATTGATTCCACGGTGCTTATTCGAGGTGAAACGGGAACGGGTAAAAACCTGGCGGCGGCCATTATCCACAAAATGTCGAAACGCAAAGAAAGCGGACGTTTTGTTGAGATAAATTGCGCGGCGTTACCCGAAACGCTCCTGGAAGCCGAGCTTTTTGGACACGAACAAGGCGCTTTCACCGATGCCAAAACCACCAAAAAAGGGTTGTTTGAAGTTGCCGACAAAGGCACATTGTTTTTGGATGAAATTGATTCGGCCTCACTTTCGGTTCAATCTAAATTACTGTCTGTTTTGGAAACGCGTTCATTTAGGCGCGTTGGGGGGACAAAAACCTTTTCGGTGGATGTAAGATTAATATGCGCCACAAATGCGTCGTTGGAGGAAAAGGTTTCCGAGGGTAAATTCCGGGAAGATTTGTTTTACCGCATCAATGTTGTCAGCATAATCATGCCGCCTTTGCGCGAACTTGGCGATGATGTCATCTCGCTGGCCGAGCAATTTATCCAGCGGTTTTCAAACGAGATGAACAAACCCATTAAGGGACTGACCGACGAGGCAAAAAAACAAATCCGCTCTCATGTTTGGAAAGGCAATGTCAGAGAATTGAGAAATGTCATTGAGCGGGCTGTCATATTTACACCGGTTGGCGAATCGGTTACAGAAAATCAAATCAGCTTGACATCATTTTCCGAGCAACCGTTGAATTCTCGTTCACAAAAGCAATTCAGTATGGATTTTGGCAAATCGCTTGAAGATGTCAAATTGGCCTACATTCAAGCCGTGTTGAAAGAAAACCCGAACAGTTATACCGAAGCCGCCAAAATTTTGGGCATAACCTCCAAATCACTTTGGGAAATAAGAAAACGCCACGATTTATAAACGTCTCCTATGCCAAGATAACGGTCAAATTTCATAGACAAAGTTCACTAACCAGCCAGCCTTCAAACGAATTGGTAATCCACCAACTATTGAATTTGAAGTTTTGTAAATGTTATCCCAAATCAGTTAATAGGTTAAAATTTCTAATGACGGATTTAAAAATTAAGAACACGCATTCTTAAGTGTCATTGCGAGCTAAAATACTTGACAATAAACAAACAGAAAATGACACTCTTTTTTCTAGTCATGCTGAATTTGTTTCAGCATCTAAACCAAATTGGCATTTTCTGAGACCCTGAAATTAATTCAAGGTGACCAATAACGTAAATGCGTCATTGGAAATGAAATGAAGCAATCCAGAGGCATTTTCTGGATCGCCACACGCCTTCCAGGCGTTCGCGATGACCCGTTAAAAAGTAATTCGTCATTTCCGTTTTGTCTTTTTGGCTTACATTGCCAAAAATTTATACTCGCATTGA
>JANQGG010000060.1 GCA_028277445.1 Chloroherpetonaceae bacterium
TTAAAAGTTTTAAAACGCAATGATAGCTCTTCTGACTGGGAAGATGCTGAAACTTTAGGCGGTGTTTTGGACTTTAGCGGTTGCCCGAATACCTTAATCATAAGAGGCTTAACCGGATTTTCTGATTTTGTCATTGGTGGTGGGGCAGATAATCCATTACCGGTGGAACTAGCTGGATTTTCAGGTGTGTCTAATTCAAACGGCATTGAACTGAGTTGGCACACCCAATCCGAGACCAACAATGCCGGATTTGTGGTATTAAGAAACGGGATTGAAATCGCCGGCTATAAAACCAGTGAGGTATTAGAAGGACATGGGTCAACATCTAACAAACAAACTTACGCGTATATCGATGGCGATGTGAGCTTAAACAAAACATACACTTATGAATTGATTAGCGTGGACTACTCCGGCGCGCGCCATTCGTACAGCCAAACCGTGGAAGCGAAAGTGGTTTTCGCCATCACCTCCGGCAAACCGATTGAATATGCATTGGAGCAAAACTACCCGAACCCGTTCAATCCAAGCACAACGATAAAATACACGATGAAGGAAGTTGGCGTGGCAACCTTAAAAGTGTATGATGTATTGGGACGGTTAGTGATTGAGCAAACCAAAGCGTCTGTGAAAGGCGAAAACCAAATCAACTTTAACGGAAGCAAACTGACAAGCGGGGTGTATTATTACCAGCTTAGCGCGGACGGGTTCAGCAAAACCCTAAAGATGATGCTGGTGAAGTAAAATGATGAATGATAAATTATGAATTGGGGCCGGCGGAAATGCCGGCCTTTTTTTGTTAACGATGGTTAAGAATTGCTTCGGCAGGCTTTCTTTAGCCGCCTGGTAAACAACCCGGGAAAGAAAATAATGCCACTATAAAAACGCCGGGTTAATAATAAGCTGGTTTGAAAAATATGGTGTTTTCTTAAGTGAAAAATCATTTTCTCTACCTTAATGTCATCGCCCGGTTTATCCGGGTGATCCATAACGATGGCAAAAAAATACGACATCTATATCCTGGCTGGCAAACGTAATGACACTTTGTAAATACCCTCGTAAGTGGAAACTTAATTTGATTGAAAAAAACACTCCAAATTGGAAAGATCTATATACAGAGTTGGCTACTGGATGCCCCGACTAAATCGGGGCATGACCAAGGTGGAGCCTTTTAATCATTAGTTTATAACAATCCCTAAAAATGATCATACGCTCACCGAATGGATCAGTGTGAGTTAATATTGATCCGGTGTGTATAGTTAGGGATCAGAATAGTTGATGTTTTCTAAAAAAAATCGGGGGCGGAGCCGAAACATCGATTTTGCAAAAACGCCGGGTTAATCGTTTCCATCATCCCCGGAATTGGATATATCTTCCCCTCTTTTCCAACAACGTTTTCATTATCATATCAAATGCGTATTTTTTGGTAAAAACCATCAATCGGGCATTTTAAAACATCATTCATGAAACTACTTGTTATTATTCTCTTTTTATATAGCGATTCACTGCTGGTCGATTCTTTACATAGGGTTCAAAATGATACTTCCGGCGCTGCTCAAGATTCACTCATAACCAAAATTGCTTCTCCTGAAATAAAACCCGACAAATCAGTTCAAGAGCTTATAAAACTTGCCGATGAATCGTTTCATCAAATTGATTATGAGCTTGCTGATTCGTTGTATTTACAAGCGCTTGCTATGGATTCAACCAATGCCGAATTGCATTGGCGACTGGCTAGGCTTTATGTCTGCATCGGCGATGGCATCAATCCAGAATATAAAGACCAACGCGCACCGTTTTACGATACTGCGATCCGATACGCAAAAAAAAGCATTGAACTAAACGATAAAAGTGCCAAAGGTTACACTTGGCTGGCTGCGGCTTTAGGCGTTTCGGCGGATATTTCCTCGTCAAAAGAGCGCATCAAAAAAGCCAACGAAATAAAAGGCGCCCTTGATAATGCTCTGGCGCTTAATCCCAATGAAGACATCGCGTATTCAATTTTAGGATCATTTTACCATGCCGTCTCCAACATCGGTTGGTTGGAGCGTTTTTTTGCCAACACATTTTTAGGATCGGTTCCCGACGGCAGTTTCGAACAATCCGAACGGGCTTATCAAAAAGCCATTTCCATTGATTCAACCATTATCAGGCATTATTACGAATTTGCGCTACTCTATATGGATTGGGACAAACCCGAAAAAGCATTGACGCTTTTAAAAACAGCTCAGCATCTTCCGGTTAAAATGAAAAACGATCATCGTAGAAAACGCGAAATCAAAGAAATGATTGCCGATCTTGAAAAAAAAATATCCCATAAGTGATTCATTCTGACCTTGATTGCACCCTTAGTTTTCTTTAACCTTTGGTTTTGCAACCAGTAAATTTTTATGAAAAACACGTTTTTGGTTTTCCTCTGCTTATTCAGTTTTAGTTTTGCTTGTTCTAACAACGACAAACTGATCTCCCCGGATCATGCCACACCGATAATGCTGAGTTTGGATAGTTTGAAACTGAGCGATTCGGCCATTGCTGCGCTTAATGTTGATGATTTTTTGATCTCCGATACCGTAGCCGAATTTCAATTAACCGTTCGATGCATGCTTTTGGATAATGGCGCCAGCATTCAAACTGTTCAGGTTAGCCTTGCCAAATCCGGTACCGAGACGGCCATTTCAACTGCCTTTCTTGATCTGTTGCAATCGCAGCAGGATACACTGATCTATGAAGGCTCATTGCCCGTTCTCTTGCCGCGAACCGATATCGGGCTTTATACCATTTATGCCTTTGCAGAAAGCGCCGAAGAAACCTTTAGCCAAAGCATTCAACGCCAAATTCAATTGTTTAAAAACAACGCCGTGCCGCACATCGATACCGTTATGTTTTCAGCCGATACCATTCGCGTCGATAGCCCTCCATATAGCGACATTTTATTTGTCATGGCTAGCGTTTCAGATCCAGATGGCTTATCGGATATCGCACAGGTTGAAGCGATCTTTGAACCTTTCACCTTCGAGATGTTCGATGATGGCAACGTGGTTGAACATGGCGATAAGTTTTATGGGGATGGCGTTTATACCCGTGGCTTTTCAGTGGATTCATCAAACACCAGCGGCTTGCGCACATTTCTATTCCGAGCCATAGATTCATCCGGCGATACGAGCCAAGTTAAAACCGGTTCATTTTATATTCAGAGTAAAAACTAATATGCATCACTTCTTAAAACTTGTTTCCGTAGTAACGGTTTGGTTTTGGTTGCCTGTTTTATATGGACAATCTTTAAATCATAACCTTTTAAAGAAGTATAGCCTTGCCGATCAAAAACAAGGCTCAATCAGTTCCAACAGCATCAGCCACATGGCCAAAAACGAGGCTAAAGGCGATATCTGGTTTGGCTCTGGCGACGGGCTGAATGTAACCAACGATGGCGGTCAGAACTTCCGGCAGATTTCCGGCTTGGAGCGAGTAAACAAACAAGGCGTCTATAGTTTAATTGCCCGACACGATACCATTCTGGTTTCAACTGCATTTCGCTCAACCAAAAGCGGCAATCCCACAACCGGCGACGGGTTTTTCATTTCAACCGATAATGGCGCATCCTGGATCGAGCGCAAGCAACCTTTGGACAATCCCGAAAATACCTTAATTCAATATGGCGATAATCAACTTAAAGCCTTGCCGATTATCGTTCCCGAGCAAAATGTCATTTATGATCTGGCCATCGGGCCATCATCAGGGATGATCTGGGCGGCCACCTGGTCGGGAGGCATTCGCCGATCCAAAGACTTCGGTGAAACATGGTCGCCCGTGGTATTGCCGCCAACCGGCAAACAAACCATTTCGCCGGAAGAGGCCCTGGATTTTGTGGTTGAACCCCAACGCGGTAGCGCTGGCCATTTGGTCTTTTTAGGGTTTTCCGTGCTTCTTGCTTCGGATGGGGCGTTATGGGTTGGCACGGTTGACGGGTTATGCAAATCCATTAATCCATCGGATGAATTTCCAAGCTGGATAAAATTTAATCGCGGCTACAGCAACATTAGCGGGAACTGGGTTACCTTAATTAAAGAACAACCTTCGGGAAATGCCATTTGGGCAGCCACCTGGAAAGCCGAAGGCAGCGATGAATACGACGCTTTATCTTATACGCTAGATAATGGTAAAACCTGGCAAACAACCCTTGCCGGTGAACGCATTTATGATCTGAGTTTTGATCATCAAACCATTTACGCAACCGGGGTTAATGGCTTGTTTATTTCGCACGATGGCGGCAACAGTTGGCTGCATAAAGTAGTCATCACCGATAAAACCAATCCACGTAAACAAATTCTTGCCGGTTCGGAATTTTATGCTACCGAAACCGACGTTGTGAACTTTAACACAACGAGAGTTTGGGTTGGAACGGAAGATGGCCTTGCCGAAAGTACGGATGAAGGTACAACCTGGCAGGTGTTCCGAACTGAAAAAGCCACCTCATCCAAAAAAACGTATGCCTACCCCAACCCATTTTCACCTAAAATTGATCGGGTCGTCAGATTGCGATACCGGCTTGCCGAAAAAGGTCCGGTTACAATAGAAATTTTCGATTTTGCAATGACTCCCGTCAGAACGCTTATCCAACAAGAACTTCGTACACAGCTGCCCGAATCCGAAGACAGCTGGGATGGTAAAAGCGATTTTGGCGGAAACGTTACCAATGGGGTTTATTTCTACAAAATTGAGCAGAAAAACCAGGATCCGATTTGGGGCAAAATTCTACTCTTAGAGTAACTTCAGCTTACCTGAAACATTTGCCTAACTTTTTCTAAATCCTCCAAAGTATCCACAGCATGAGATGTTAATGCTGTTTCAATGCATCGTATTGAAATGCCATTTTCCAGGAGTCTTAATTGCTCCAGGCTTTCTATGCGCTCCAAATTGGATTTCGGCCAATCGGCAAATGCCATCAAAGTTTCTCTTTTATAGCCATACAACCCGATGTGCCTGTAATAATAATGATCCTTAATCTGATTGCGAGTGTAGGGTATCGGCGACCGGGAAAAATACATGGCGTTCATGTTGCGATCCACCACAACCTTCACCACATTCGGATTTAGGATTTCAGCTTGGTCAGAAACATCCGTTTTCTGAACAAGCGTGGTGCATTCAAGATTGGCGTCATTTAAAAACGGTTCAATGGCGGCATCTATCATTTCAGGCGGAATGAGGGGTTCATCACCTTGAACGTTAATGATCACATCGGCATCCATATCCCTAGCCACATATGCAATCCGATCCGATCCGCTCGGAATATCCTCGGGCGTTAAAACAGCGTTGCATTTCCAGGTTGAAAGCGCATCCAAAATTTTTTGACTGTCGGTAGCCACCACAACATCTTCAGCCAGCCTGGATTGCCTTGCTTGTTCGTATGTTCTTACAATTAAGGGTTTGCGGTGAATATCAGCAAGCATCTTTTCAGGCAATCTTGTTGATTGCAAGCGTGCAGGAATAACAATGGATATTTTCATTTGAAATCAGTCAACAGGCGGGGATTCCAACAATAAGGTCACCGGGCCATCGTTAATCAATTCAACCTGCATGTATGCAGCAAATTTACCGGTTTCCACAATAACTTTACCGGTTTGCTTTAAACTGTCGACAAACATGGCATATGTTTTTTGAGCTTCTTCCGGTGGCGCTGCCTGGCCAAATCCCGGACGGTTTCCTTTCCTGGCATCGCCATACAGCGTAAATTGCGAAACAGATAATATACTTCCACCAACATCCAATAACGACCGGTTCATCTTACCTTCATCATCTTCAAAAATTCGAAGGTTTAATATTTTTTTAGCGAGCCATTTTACATCTTTTTCAGTATCGCTGTGCGTAATACCAACCAAAAGCAATAACCCATTGGTTATCGCGCCAATCGTTTTTCCCTCAACTTTTACGGAAGCCTTCGTTACGCGTTGAATCAGAACCCGCATAGAATATAATGGCAATTAAAAAAACCTCTTGATAATCAAACGTACAACGAAACTGAGGGAAAACCGAACACATTGTACCAAGATTAAACAGATTGCGAAAAACTTAACACACCTGTGTTAAAAAACATAGAAAAGCCTCTTTGCTCAGGCCTTCCAGATAAATGGTTTTGAGTTTGGATTGTTTGCCGGAAACAACATGTACCTGGCGTTTAGTCAACCCGAATGATTTGGCCAATAGCTCAATACATGCTTTGTTGGCGGCATTTTCAACCGGCGGCGAAGATATCTTGATTTTTAATGCACCGTCAAATTCCCCAAGAATCTCTGTTTTTTTGGCATTCGGTTGAACCTTAACCTGAAATCTTATGCCCGATTCCTCTTCCGAAAACCGAACCATTCAAGATTCTTAACCGATAACTTTCGGGACTTTGAAAAATCGCTCCTGGCTATCCGGGGCGTTTTTTAACGCATCTTCGTTTGGAATGGATGGTATTACCTCGTCTTTTCTTAACACATTGGTTCGGTCGTTCATGTTTGCAAGAGGCTCAACATGTGTGGTATCGCATTCATTTAATTGCTCAACATAATGAAGAATTGTATTGAGCTCAGATGTCATTTTTTCTTTTTCACGCTCGTTGAAACGTAATTTTGCAAGCGTTGCAATGTACTCAACATCTTTTATAGTAACAGACATAATCTGAATTCCTTAGTTAGTATGAAATAAAAAAAACGATCCGCTAAAAAAACTAACCTCAACGAAATCGTCTGATCTCACCGGATTTAAGCCGGCTTAAATACGAATCCAACTCTTCTTTGACTTTTGGCGCTAAAACATATAAACCGAGCACGTTCGGGAAACACATGGCAAAGATCATGGCATCGGTAAAATTGATCACACTATCCAATTCCATAGCTGCGCCAATTACCACAAACATACAAAAGATAAATTTATAACTTAAATCCGAAACTTTTGTTTCTCCAAAAAGATAGGTCCAAGCTTTTAGACCGTAGTACGACCATGCGATCATGGTAGAAAAAGCAAACAAAAGCACCGCAACGGATAAAACAATCGGGAACCAGGGTATAACGCTTTCAAACGCATTTGAAGTGAGCTCAATACCACCCATCCCTTGGGTTGAATACAGACCGGTTAAGATAATCACCAATGCCGTCATGGTGCATACAATAACCGTATCCAGAAACGGTTCCAACAATGCCACGAGTCCTTCGGTAATGGGCTCATCGGTTTTTACAGCCGAATGAGCGATTGGCGCCGAGCCAATGCCCGCTTCATTTGAAAACGCTGCACGTCTGAATCCCTGGATCATTACGCCGATCACACCGCCGGCAACGGCCTGTCCGGTAAATGCGCTTTCAATGATAAATAAAAAAATCCTTGGTACATCCTGGATATAAACCAGAATAATAAACAAGGATGCTGAAACATAGATCACAAACATCAGGGGCACTAATTTATCGGTCACCCTCGCGATACTTTTAATGCCGCCAATGATAACGACGCCAACAAGTATGGCGATAATCAATCCGAACAACCATCCCTGGTTATAAAAGAAACTAGCCTCCCCGCCGGTAACCACAACAAACTGTTTATAGGCTTGATTGATCTGAAACATATTGCCACCTCCGAAAGAACCGCCAATACACATAATGGCAAAAAAGATGGCCAAGCCTTTTCCAAAACCGTGCCATCCTTTTTCTGCAAATCCTTTACTGATATAATACATTGGGCCGCCTGAAACCGAACCATCCGGGTTAATATTTCGGTATTTAACCCCCAGCGTACATTCTACAAATTTTGAAGACATCCCTAATAGCCCTGCTACGATCATCCAGAATGTGGCGCCAGGCCCGCCAAGCGTTATGGCCACGGCAACGCCGGCAATATTTCCAAGGCCAATCGTACCGGAAAGCGCTGCGGTTAACGCCTGAAAATGCGACAATTCACCTTTCTGATGGTCAGGGTTGTCATAAACGCCCCTGATCAAATCAAAAGCCAATCTAAATCCTCTGAAATTGATAAACCCCATATAGGCTGTAAAAAAGAGCGCGCCCACGATTAACCAGACCAATACAAACGGTACCGAGGCATCTCCGACCGGAAACGAGTAAAAAATGATTTTCACCGATAAATCGGATAGGGGCTCTACAATTTCGTTGATCCATTCATCAATACTTTTTTCAGCTGAAGATTGTGCAAAAGCCACACAAGTATTCAATACTGTAAAACAGATGCTTAAAAAGATTTTTTTTGTCATAGTCTTGTAATCAGAGCTTAGTAAAGCTAGGCCGCTTATGTTTATTAGGCTCTCCTTATAAAGTTGCTTGTAAAAAATGTGATTAGTATTAAGAAGTGAGCCATTTGTTAGCGGAACTTTCGTCTTTTTAAAGGATTATTCGGAAAGCCATAATTTTATAAGATTTATGAAAGATAAAAAACATAAAATGAAAAAAATATTTTTGGAATCTAAAATCATTTTTTTATAATTGATGCTCATTGTTTGGAGCCGTAGCTCAGTTTGGTTAGAGCGCCTGCCTGTCACGCAGGAGGTCGCGAGTTCGAGTCTCGTCGGCTCCGCACAATTTTCCTCTCGAAACCAGTCGAAATGATCATTAGCTTTACCACATCAACGAGTTTAACTTTCAAAGAGATTAACGTATCTTTTATGGGAAGTCTTGCTTAACTTTTCTACCCTTAAGATTTTAAATCATGCGTTACTACTCAGATCATCCGCTGCACAGTTTTTTCTCAAAAATCACAGTACTCATTGTGTTTTGTTTAAGCCTTCAGCCACAACTTGTAGCGGCAAAAACCAAACCCAACGCCATTGATTCGCTTAAAAAGATACTTAGCAAGAACAACCGGAACTATTCGGCGCAGTTAATGCTGGGCTCGCTGTTGTACAAAAAAGGAAAGGTTAAAGAATCGGCCTGGCATTTTAAAGAAGCCGTTGAGCTTAAACCAACTTCCATAAGAACTCGTTTTATGCTAGCTAAGGCATACAAATCGTTAAAGCATTACTCCGATGCCGCCAATACATATCGAATTATAATTAACCAAGACCCGTATCAACTGGATGCATACAATGGCATTGCCGAGTGCTATCTCCATCTTAAAAAATACAATCTGGCTTCTACGGCTTCTTACAATGCCCTTTCATTGGATACCAATTCCGCATCGGCTTATTTATTTTATGGGCGAGCAAAAATTGAGCAAGGTAAGTATAGAGAAGGCTTGCGTTCAATGACAAAGTCGCTTCAGCTTAATCCGAAAAATGCCTTGGCGTATAAGTATTTAGGCGATGCATTTTTAAAAATGGAAAACTATCAGGATGCTGTTAAATCGTATCAAAAACATATTAAGTTTCCCGGCGCCAAACCATCGGCGTTTTACCGATTAGGGCTGATCCATGTGAAGCTCAATCAAAAAAAAGATGCGTTAACGGTTTATAAACGCCTGAAAATCCTCCATCCAAAACTCAGTAAAAAACTGCTTCAGCGTATTGAAATTATGTAAATATTAGTTAAAACTTAGCTAAACTTTCTAATCTTCATCCAATATGGTTTTAAGATTAGTGAGATTTTTTCAAGCTACTTATAACCGTAAATTCACCGTTTCATGAAACGCGTATTGTATTTTTTAGCCATTGGTTCTTTAGGATATTTGATTTTTGGTTGCCAAGCTGAACAGGGCATTGAAAAGCTTCAGCAAGAGGTTTGGAAAAATCCTAACAACACAAGAGCATTGTTCAAACTTGGCATGGCATACGGAAGTATTGAGGATTATGAAAATGCCAGCAAAACATTAACCAAATTGATTTTGATCGATTCAACACATACCTTGGCTTACTCGGCTTTAGGTGCAGCTTATTTTAAAATGGAAAAATATAACCAAGCCACAGAGGCGTTTCAGAAAGTTATTGTTTTGGACTCAACGAAAGCTGATTATCATTTCGATCTGGCCAATGCATATTTCCAGCTCAAAAAATATCAAAAAGCCTCATTAACTTATGAACATGTTTTAAAACTTGATTCAGCACAAACCGATACCTACTACAATTTAGGGTTGTGTTATGGTTATATGGGCAATCAAGCTAAAGCTAAAGCTATTTTGAAAAAGCTAGCGCCGATTAATGCATACTTAAGCGTTAATCTTGAACGTAAGTTGAAAGACATGTTTGAAAACAATTCATCAGATCAAAATCAAAATTAAATTTAACCAGTTATGAAAAAAGTTGCTGTCATTGGAACCGGTTATGTTGGCCTGGTTGCCGGGACATGTTTTGCTGAAACGGGAAATGATGTCATTTGTGTAGATATTGATCAACACAAAGTTGAAAAGCTCTCATCAGGGTTTGTTACGATCTATGAACCCGGACTTGAAGTTATTTTCAAACGCAACCTCCGTGAAGATCGCCTTCATTTTACAACCGATCTGAAATATGCCATAGACAACTGTAAAACCATCTTTTTAGCTCTGCCCACACCACCCGACGAAGATGGATCTGCAGACCTTAAATATGTTTTAGGCGTAGCAGAAAACATCGGAAAAATCATAACCGAATATAAAGTTGTTGTCAATAAAAGCACCGTTCCAGTTGGTACGGCCAAAAAAGTCCGTGATAAAATTGCTGAAAATGCCACCTGCAATTTTGATGTGGTAAGCAATCCTGAATTTTTGCGCGAAGGCGTAGCCGTGGATGACTTTTTAAAACCCGACCGCGTTGTTATCGGCAGTTCATCTCCTCGTGCTATTGAAATCATGAAAGAACTCTATGATCCATTTGTACGTCAAGGCAACCCAATCATCGTGATGGACGAGCCCAGTGCAGAGATGACAAAATATACCGCAAATTCCATGCTTGCGCTTCGGATTTCGTTCATGAATGAAATCGCCAATTTATGCGACAAAGTCGGCGCTAATGTGGATATGGTTCGCCGTGGAATCGGAACGGATTTCCGCATTGGCAAGCATTTTCTTTATTCCGGTGTGGGCTATGGCGGCAGTTGCTTTCCAAAAGATGTTAAAGCATTGATCAAAACTGCCGGGGACTATGATTACAATTTTAAAATCCTAAAATCCGCCGAAGAAATCAATGACTGTCAAAAGCATATCCTGGTTAAAAAAATGGAATCTTACTATGGCGGGCCTAGCGCTTTAGAGGGAAAAACCTTTGCTATTTGGGGTCTGTCATTTAAACCCAATACCGATGATATCCGCGAAGCGCCTGCATTGGTGATCATTGACGACTTGCTTGGCTATGGTTCAAAAATCCAAGCTTACGATCCTGAAGCTATGGATAATGTTAAACCTAAGTATCAGGATAAAATCACCTTTTCTGATACCTTGTACGGTACCCTTGAAAATGCCGATGCCCTGTTAATTGTTACGGAATGGAACGAATTCAGAAATCCGAATTTTGATAAAATTGATGAAAGGCTTAAATCCAAAACCATCTTTGATGGACGAAACGTGTTTGACCCTAACAAAATGAAAGCTATGGGGTACGACTATTTCAGTATCGGCCGGCCTTGATAATTTCTTCATTTCAACTGTTTAAAAAAGGTACTTTGGTCTTTCAAGGTACCTTTTATTATTTTATACCATTTATTTCCGAATTTAGGACTATAACACCTTAGCATTGCTCAAACTATCTGAATTAGCGGGAGGTTTATACATTGTCGCAACGCCAATTGGCAATCTTGAAGACATCACTTACCGTGCGCTTCGAGTATTAAATCAAGCCGACATTCTGGCATGTGAAGATACACGGCAAACCAAAAAATTGCTTACCCATTTTAAAATCACACCAAAAAAGCTGCTGAGTTACCATAACTTTAATGAAAACAAACAAGGCCAACATTTACTTTCAGAGCTGAAGTCAGGAAAAATTGTAGCATTGGTTTCCGATGCAGGCACTCCATGCGTTTCGGACCCGGGATTTTTTTTGGTTCGATTGGCCCATCAGCACAGCATCCCGGTATATCCAATACCTGGCGCTAGCGCCTTAACCGCAGCGATGTCGATATCACCCATTCCGATGAATCGCTTTCATTTTGAAGGTTTTTTACCACATAAAAAAGGACGGCAAACCCGGCTCAAAAGCCTCGCTGAGCTTGAAGACAGTATCGTGTTTTATGAATCTCCGTTTCGCGTCCTGAAACTTTGTGATGAACTTTTAACGTATTTTGGCGACCGTCAGGCAATGATTTGCCGGGAACTCAGCAAATTGCATGAAGAACATTTTATAGGACAGCTTTCAAGCCTTAAACAGCAACTCTCCGAAAAAAACATTCGCGGAGAATTTGTGCTGCTTGTTGAAGGCAAACACTCTTTTTTAAAAACATCATCGTCTCATCATTAACGCCATGAAAATTATTCATACTGTAGCCGAAATGCAGGCTCATTCGGAATCGCTTCGAAATAATGGGCAAACGCTTGCTGTTGTACCAACGATGGGTGCATTGCATGCCGGTCACCTGAGTTTGGTTAAACTGGCCAAATCGCGTGCCGATCAGGTTATTTTAAGCGTATTTGTAAATCCGTTGCAGTTTGGCGCAAATGAAGATTTTGATAAATACCCGCGCGATATCAAAAACGATGAACACCTCGCCCGACAAGCCGGCGTGGATATTTTGTTCTACCCCAGCCGGAAGGAACTCTACCCGGAGCATTACCACAGTTATGTCTGTGTGGATACCCTAACCGAGTATTTTGAAGGCGATATCCGGCCAGATCATTTCAAAGGCGTTACCACCGTTGTGAGTAAGTTGTTTAATATCACCAAACCTCATGTTGCGGTTTTTGGCGAAAAAGACGCCCAACAATTGGCCGTAATCAGAAAAATGACCAGGGATCTTAATTTTGATATCGATATCCTTGCCGGATCGATTGTGCGGGAAAAAGACGGGCTGGCGATGAGCTCTCGAAATGTTTACCTCTCCAAAGCTGCGCGCGTTGAAGCCACCATATTGTTTAAAACCATTGAACTGGTGAAATCATCCTTAAACAATGGTTTTCACGATATCGAAGCGCTCCTGGCCCAGGCTAAAACGAACCTTAAGAAAGCACCTCTAGCAACTGTTGATTATGTACAACTGGTTGACGCCGAAACCTTTAAACCCGCACAATCCTTACTTCAGGGGAAAGCGTATATCTTTATTTTAGCGGTAAAGTTCGGATCAACAAGGCTGTTGGATAATCTGCATTTTACAATGTAGACACCTTATAACATTAGCTTCAGCGTGAAAACGTGGTTTCCTGAAAAGTAGCGAGCCGATCGGTATGCGTAGTCGAACTCAACATGCGTGTTTTGAACAGCATAACGAACGCCGCATCCCAACGCAAAACTTGAAGAGTACACGCTATGCTCATCCTGCTCCAGATCGTATTCATAACCCGAACGCAAAAAGAATTGTGCTCTGAAAGCATATTCCAAACCCAGATGAAGATCATCGCTTTGAAAGCTATGCTGAGCGTAACTGAGCATCCATCTAAGTTCGTTCATTGGATTAAGCTCAACATCGCCGGCTATTGATAGATCAAACATCGTGGGTAGCTCAAACTCAGCGGTTTTGATTTCGGTTTGCAAGTCGCTTTGATCGCTATCCAAAGAATTTCCGCTAAAGCGAAGGTTTGGCCCGAAATTGCGAACCGACAAACCCAACCAAACATTAAACGGGGTATGAACCTGAAGTCCAAGATCAAAGGCAACGCCACTGGCCAGGGATTGTACAATTTCTTCATGAATGTATTTCAGGCTTGCCCCGATAAAGACACGTTCGTTGAGCGATCTTGCCCAGGAAAGCGCGCCAACAAAAAACGTGGGTGAATAACTGCGGCCAAGCCTACCTTCGGGATCATCGTTTGTGGTTAATGGTATATCCCCAAAATCAATCGATTGGAAAGTGAGGCCAAACGCGCCGAACTTGCTGATCTCTATTGCGCCGGCAACGTTGTGCATTTGAATATCAGCGATATAGGACATGGTTGATGCCATAATTTCCGGGTTGGCGGCGCGCGCAAGTCCAGCCGGATTCCAATACATTGCCTCAGCGCCACTAACACTAGCCCCGATTGCACCGGCAAGCCCTACGCTTTTTGCGCCAACCGGTATCAGAAGCTCGGTAGCGCCGGCCGAACCGCTCCGATTGTCAGTTTGAGCAAAAACGGGATTCAATGCCGCTTGCAAACATAAAATGCTTAACATGCCAAGCAAAGTAACACTTATGCGCAACCACGTCTTCAAACTGGCTATCCTATGATTTAAACCTTTCATTCTCAAAAATTATTTTCCCGGTTTTCGCGCTGAACAATGGCTAATTTTAAAACTTTACTGCCAACCGGCGTTTCAACATGCACAATGTACATACCACTGGCCACCGGTACGCCGCTCTGGTTTTTGAGATTCCAATCCTCCAAACTGGTATGATGCGATTCTTTTCGGCGAATGGTTCGAACCAGCTCGCCATTGAGCGTAAAAATGCGAATGGTGCACGTTGGCGGTAAATTATTGAATGTCACAAGGGTTTCCCGAACGGACCGTTCGCGCATGCTGTATCCAAAATAGGGATTGGGAAACACGCCGATCTTATCTAAATGTTGTTTTGCAATCTCATTGCCGGTTTGAATGCCTTCCAATTCAAAACGATACACCGTGGCAGGCGTGAGTTTATAATTTGGGGTGATCACAATCCGGTCACCTTCTTTAAAGGTTTTCGGATTGCCATTGCCATCCGTATCCTGCCTCAGCCAAAGCATATACTGAATATCCAGCTTATCCTGATCGCGGGCAAAAAGGCGTGGCGTACCTAACAGTTTATCCGTGTAACGATAGGTTGAAATCAGTGTATCGGGTTGATCCGGGTTGTAACGCGTAGCCGTGATGCATATGAGCTCCTGACCCCCGGAAAGCGAAGCGTTCGGGTTCCACGCGCCATCCACGGAACCGCCATCCTCAAACGGATCGTTGCGCTCGGTGATGAGCACATGAAGCTGTCCCAGGCGCTCGCCGGTTTCGGGATCAAGCTCAAAAACCCTAAACGGGACTTTCGGATGCGGATTCAGGTTTTCCTGGAACGGCCCGAATGCACTTTTTTTAAACTGTTGAATCAATGGCGAACCTGTGGTATCAATCTGAGCGCCAAAACTTGGCTCATAAATCATCTTTGCCAAAGGCTGATTAACATCCAATTGCGCGGGATTAATGTTCAACACATACCGATAGGCCAACTGCTGCTTTTGAATATCATGTGTGAATTCAATTTCAACAGGTTTCAAATCCTCGGGCTTTACCGTTGAGCCGGGCAATGTTCCGGTAAACAAATTTTTCACCGGATACCAAATTGCACCGTTGCCGCTTTCGCTGCCCATCACCGAACTTTGAAACGCCAAATTGGTTTCGCTTGGGCCATAACCTTTATAAAGCATGGCTTTGGGTAGAAAAAAACGATTTTCTATAGGTTCATAGCTTAAGGGATACGGACGCTGCTGACCATCGGTTCGCAATCCCAACGGACTTTGCTTAACGGTAATATGAACGCCATAATAGGATTGCGGCAAAGCGTTTTCCGAGCCTTGTTGCGAAACAACCAATGAATCCATAGTTTGATCCAATTCATTGCGAGCAATGCCGTTATTGGACAGATCAACCAATTGCCACAAACTCCCGAATTCATCAATAATCCTGACTTCATAATTCCCGGATTTAACGGTTAAAGGATTGATAATATCCACACGAACATTATCGTCGCCGCCAAACTTTAATCGCTGGGTTTGAACCTCATCTTCGGGTTCATACGGCAACCGGATTGTGGAAACCGGTTTTTGAGGAATAGCGACCAATGGTATATCCAGGCTTTCCAAATATGCTGGCGCGGTTCTCGGATTGGGATGATCGGGATATGGCGATTTTTCCAACTGGTAGGGATTGATATAATAAGCCGTTAGCCCAAAATAATACCGCCGGCCATTTATAAACGGTTTATTACCGAACTCATCTTTTTGTAACAACGCATTATGTTTAACGCCGGAATCCGTTCCTTGGATCACCGTTGCCACAACGGTTTGGGTTTGGCCGTTAAGTTCAACTTCCGTTTCGGAAATGATATCGGTGATGCCATCCTTTTTATCAAATACCCGAATGGGTTTAAACGCATCTTCTTTGCCATCCACACTCCGATACTGGTACAGCACATACCCCTGAAATTCGTACCGGTCCAATGAATCCTCAGCGCCAGGGCGAGTTAAAATACCCTGCTCCAAAGCCGGCGTGTAAGAAGGATTGTTGGGATTTGGATCAAGCCAGTTTAAGACCAACGCCTGATCGAGTTCCGTGACGCTGAGCTTTGGCGCATTTGCATATGGGATTTGAAATCCGGCGTCAAAAACGCCCTGGGCAACCTCGTCGGTTTTTTTAAGCTCAGTGACAGAATTTACATGACTTGTTCCGCGAGCCACCAAAACCGCGCAATAGACCACCTGGGTATCGCCGGCAGCCATATCAAACGGGCCTGTACTGAGCACATGGCGCTTATCATTTTTATCCGCAAACGGTTCTACCAAAGGCGATGAAGGATTGGATTCGGGATCTGCCGGATACATGAATTTGGAGCCCGAAACCACGCCCGGCAACGGATTTCCAAAACGATCGCGTCCCAAAAAATAATTATAGACCTCCCGTGGTTTACCGGATTGCGGATCGGCATCGGCGGCATCTACGGTATTGTTGAACCGGACAAATCCTGTTGCATTTAACGTGTCGAGTCCGTTCTGACGCTTAACAATCGGGCCTTGAAAAAAATCCACCCCAATTGCCGGCGGCGCTTGGCCATACACCTGATCGCTGTTTGAGGCATTGTAGGTAAACCCAAGACCTAACGAGGTATCGCAGCCCACAAGATCATCCACCAAATTTCCGACATCATGATCGCTAAAAATTCCGATATAGCAATTTTTCCACCGTCCTTTGTTTGGTTTTAGTGGATCGGGCACATGCTTATTGATAATTTCGAACCTGAAGAATATCATTCGGCCCAATGCCCCGGCTCTTTGATACGCAAATGCCGTTTGCCTGATTTCGCAACCCATCGGCTGAGCGCTGAATATTCGGCCATCCTGACGCATGTCATTATACACGCACCATGTGGTTTGGTCGCCAAAGAGTTTTGGAACTTTGTTGCCAAATTGATCCAACTTCGGAACAGGCTTTCCGAAGGCATCCAGGCTATCGCCCGATCCATCCGATTTTTGGAGCGCTTCATACGGCGCGCCGTCTTCAAACGGCCAATCGCGATAATCGGGATTTGAGTTGGCATCATCTCCACGCTGAATTCGATAAATCCGGTATTTTGATAAATTCGGATTATCCGGTTCAATTGTGCCGTCAGGATTTTGAAGAATTTTTCCCGGCACAAACTCCGATCCATCAATGATGTTTCGTACGGCGGCGGTTCGAATGTCGGATGTATCGCCTTCGAACTGACAAGCCAGCCAAGGCGCCATCATAAACGCTATGGTTTTTCCAGAGTTAATTGGCCATTCCAGTCCCGGGCCGGATGTTGCGGCTTGTAACAACACCCCTTGATTGCTGATCCATGCCCGCAATTGATTGATATCAAGGGCCGGCAAACGCTCAACACCCATTACCCGATTTTGCTTTGGCTGTTTGGTTGGAACGCCTTTAGCCAAACTTTGCATGGGCAAGCAGCACATGCTTAAAAAAAACGCTAGCCAAAAGCATTTCAAACGGGAATGGTTTAATGGGTTTATTTTCATAGCGTTTAAAACGATACACTGATACCAAGTTTAAACTGACGCGCAGGGCCAAAATGATCCGGGTTTCGCTCCTGCTCATGATAATGATCCCGATACGCTTTTTCAATTGCCGGTCGCTGGGCGACTTGAATTTGGGGATCCTGTATGCGCTGAACAAATCCTTCAATTCGCTCCGAAAATTCCGGCGTTCCCGAAAAACCTGCCTTGCCAGCCTCGCCGGTGGTTTCATACACCCGGCGCTCATTTTTTATATTCAAAATGTTTATCCCAATGAGATATACCGTTACATACCGACCGTACCCCAATTGAAAGGCTTTTGAAAGCTTCATATCCAATTGATGATGCCAGGAAGCCGACTCGGCGTTTTTTGTAGCCGTTGAGATCAACTCCGGGCTGGTAAGATCGGTAACCGGGTCATAGCTTAACGCTCTTGGGGTATAAACCACCCCGCTCATCACCTGGTACATGAACGAAAGATTGAGCTGCTCCTTGAGCTGAACATCGGCATTGAATGTAGCCACATGCCTGCGATCAAAATCCAGCGGATGCACCGTGTTTGGAATGGCATCCGAAACCAACTGCGAATTATAATCCGGGGAAAACCGCCTTAGAAAATCGAACAATTCATCGGGCGTGGTGTTCGTGCCAGTCGCATATTGAAGCGTATAAGTTCCCCGAAGTTTTACATGTTGCCATCGCCGGGTTTCAAACGAGAGTTCAAGCCCTTTGATGGTTCCGAAATCGGCATTGCCATAGATGTAACGCCCAGGGAGACTTCCATCTTCAAGCGGTTCCAAAAAAACGGTTTGTATCAGATCGCGGGTTTGCTTATAAAACACGGTGATATCGAACCACAATCCTGCGTATGGCTCAAGTTGCACACCGATTTCGTATGTGGTTGTTTTTTCAGGCTTCAAGTTCGGATTTGGAGCGCTCACCAACCTTAGCCCTCTTCCGCCTTGCATGTATCGTTTCATGAGCGCATCGCCGGCGAACATAAACCGTAATGGCGGCATTTGTGCGTATCGTCCCAAATGTGCGTGAAACATCAACCCCTTGAAAGCAAGTAATTTTAATGAAACACGGGGCTGAAACTCCAACCTGGCCGAGCTTTGGGCATAGTTTAACGCCGATGTTCCTTCAATAAACGGATTTTTAAGGTCTTTTATGGTTAAGGTATTGGGGTCGAAATAATCCAGCCGAAATCCAACATTCAATCCGAAATTATCTTTATACAGGTGATCTTGAACATACATTCCGGCTAAAAATGGATGTTGAACGCCATCGGTTTCGGGATTTCTCCAATCAGGATGCAGCACCAAAAACTCATCCAGCACCGGACTTCCAATATCGGAAGGATCGTAACCCACAATGTTTAGCGTTGGGTCGTTATCCGGCAGTACTTCCGGTTGAAATTCGGCGATTTTCAGGCTGTAGGTTCGAAAAAAGCCGCCCATCTGAAGATTGTGTTCGTTCCAAAAGCCTTCCAAATCCAAACGGCCTTCCAAATAACTGACCGATTCACGCCAATATGCGCCGTATGGATTTCCAGGAAGATTTACCAGGCCAAATGCATCCGTACCAATGGATACATTTTCACGGTATCGCTCAAAATCCCGCCAAAATCTGTTATCGCCTACTTCCTGCGTTTCATCATAATAATTGGCTTGCGCCGTTAAAAACAGGTTTGAAGATAGCAGTCGGTTAAACCTTAAATACGCCTGCCGGACGTTTGTTTCCTTTCGCCCGGAATTTTCAGCGCTGTTTTCGTTGGAAAACGAATAACCGGTAATGTCGCCTTGGGAATTCGTCACAATCTTAGCGTGTCGGTTATAGGAGCGTTTTACGGAAAACAGGTCTTGGTTGCCAAAATGGTAAAGTGCGCCAAGCGTCAAGGACGAGTTTTGATTAGGGCGATAGGCCATTTTCAGAAAAGCCTGGCGCTGTTCAAATCCTGCGCCATCGCGCTCAGAAAATCCAAAAGCAGGGGAGGTGTCGCCGGTACGTTCAACATTGACGCTGCCTAAAAACGAGAGGGATTTAAACGACGGGTATACCGGACCGCTAAATACGGCCGAAAGCTTACGAGCGCCATAGCCACCGGCATCCGTAAGCGCATCAATAACGCCAACGTATTGATCTTCGGAGGGCGATTTGGTCATAATGTGCATGACCCCGGAAAGCGCATTGCCGTATCGGGCATTAAAACCGGATTTTAAGACTATCTCTTCCATCCAACGTGCATCAAAATTCATAGGCACGGTATAATCCAAAGGGCTATTTTGCAAAATCCCGTCAAAATAAATGGCCGCTTCTCCCAAGCGTCCGCCGCGAACATAAAACAATTCGGGATCACGCGAATCGGAAATCACCCCCGAAGATAAGCCTGCAACGGTATAGGCATCCTGGTAGGGCAATCTTGAAATGGCTTCTTTTGAAAAATGCATGGTCTTTTCCATCATGCCCTGCTCGTCATCAACCGTTGATGATGTGATGACAACTTCAGCAACTTTTGCAACCACCGGGGAAAGCAATAGGGTTTTCCATACCGGCTCACCAGGCAACACAAGAACATTATGATACTGTTTGTTGTGGTACCCATCTTTTTTGATAACTAACGTTTGCATACCGACCGGGATATGAAACAAATTGAATCGCCCCAATGAATCTGATATTGCCCATTGGAAACGATCCTTAACTTTAATCCTGGCGTTTGAAAGAGGCCTGCCGATTAGGCTATCCAAAACAATACCTTGGATGCGCCCAACGGTTTTTGCTGAAACTGAAGCCGGGTTTATATAATGAAGGATACCGGCTAAAATAATTAACGAAAACCAACGAACATGAGGTAGTTTTGTTAAGTGCATGTAACCTGGTCTAAAATTTAATCCCAGCGCAACCGATCATTTCACAAGAACCATTTTGCGCGTTTGCGCGCCCTCTCCAACCGCATTCAAACGCAACCAATATACCCCGCTTGCCAGCGATTTTCCATTCAGGTTTAATTGGTAGGTGCCTTTCCGCTGACGCTCGTTCACCAAAGTCTTCACGTTTCGCCCAAGCATATCATAGATATTTAATTGAACAAACGCCGGTTTGGTTAAACTGTAACGAACGGTTGTTGTGGGATTAAATGGATTCGGATAATTTTGATACAAATGAAACGACTCTGCAAACGGGTTTATGCGTTGAACCACACCGCTTGTTCCATAAATTATTTTTGCAAAAATAAGTTGCGCTTCCGTAACGCTTGTTTCACCACGAATGCCAGATCCCGGCTCGGAATCTTCCTGATACACCACATACACGTGGTTAGGCGGATTGTGTTTGGCTACGGATGGATAACGATAATCGGTCAGCGTATCGGTTTCAATCAAGAATGGCTCAGTCCAGGTATTACCGCCGTCATCAGACATGGTGTAACAGAGGGTATAGTAGTTATATTCCGATTTGGCTTTGCTAGGTCTTGCCACCTGAAACACACAGTGCAGATTTCCATTGGCATCCGTGCCAATAGAAGGGTAATCCATCGGAAAAGTATTGGCCTGTGGATTTCCACCATTTGGCATACCCTGACCGTCCCATGACGGTCCAAACAAACTTTGCATCTCGGCCGGGCCGGCTACCGGCGAAAATCCATCCGATGGCGACCAGTGCCAAATACCCATGCCAGTTGTATCTACTGCCCATCTCTCCACAATATCATCAAAATAAGGCTTGGCTGAAGAAAAAATCAGGTGAAGTTCTTCATTGATATAAACCCCATCGCACCCGACATATGTCCCGATCGTATCGCCATTGAAAACCGTTGGATACGGCGTTATGGGTGTAAAATCCGGGAAAGTTTTGCCCGAATCCAGTGATTCCGAATAACTCAATGTTAAATCATCCTCCACATCAATGTGGTACATGGCTACTTTCTCTAAACTTTTGGATTGCGCCATGCCATAATAGCCAAAGCTGAGTAAAGAATTTTCATCGTCATCATGCAACGGCCCAATAAAAGCGCCAAATTCATTTGAAACAGGATCATATTCCGTATAAAACGTTGTAAAATCCGGCCACTGTTGGTTAACCATCATCCATGCTTTTGAGCCATCGCGGCTTGCCAGAATTTTAGGCCATATTGGTTCCGTGGTTGAAAATTGTGTGGTATCGGTATAGACCAGGTCAAAAAAACCGGACAATTGGATTTCCTCTTTAAATAAAAGGGTTTGCAAACCGGTTCCGGGATCCATGTGCCCAACAATCAATGGAAAACCGCTTCCCTTCCCATCCGGCAAAAAAGAGATTGCCGGTAATCGCTGATCTACATTTATATTGCCAACAGGCACAACTGTAGATGACCATGTTTCACCGGCATCTAAGCTATATGTGTAGGCAATCCGGCGTGTTGCTGACGGATTATTCTTATCCAAGGAAATCATGTAGACCACAAAAATCTGATTCGTATTTTCAGGATTAACGGCAATATATTGAGCCGACGAACCGCCAACCTGAAAATCACAAAACCCTTTTAAACTGGTTTCATTTCGGGTCTCTACCTGAACACCAAATGATGATTGTATAAATGATGTGTTTTGAGCATAAAGTGGAATGTATGTCATTAAAGTTAGCAGCAGCAGAATAAACATCCCCCTCTTCAAATTATCAAAGGGGAAGTTAACTCGTAGTTTTTGTGTGCTATTCATACCATTATGCGTATCATTTTGTATTTAATTGCTTTTTACATAAGAACATTCATGTTGAAAATGATAAATCTTAATCAGAAAAATACTTATATTGCGAGATTAGTTAATAATAACATGCAATTTGTATAAAAAAACAAACTTCATTTTAAAGAAAGGCTTCAAAACATGGTCTTTACCAAAGAAATTGACTTGGGACAAGGAAAAATTTTAAAAATTGAAACAGGTCGAATGGCAAAACAAGCTGATGGTGCTGCAATTGTGACATTAGAAGAAACGATGGTTTTAGCTACGGTGGTTTCCAAAAAAGAAACCCCGGCTCCCGGTCAAGATTTTTTCCCATTGCAAGTTGAGTATAGAGAAAAGTATTCCGCTGCCGGTAAATTTCCCGGTGGATTCATTAAACGAGAAGGTCGCCCTTCTGAAAAAGAAATCTTAAGCGCCAGACTCATAGATCGTGCCTTACGACCAC
The DNA here is from genome assembly GCA_028277445.1 of Chloroherpetonaceae bacterium. Taxonomy (GTDB): domain Bacteria; phylum Bacteroidota; class Chlorobiia; order Chlorobiales; family Chloroherpetonaceae; genus JANQGG01. Next base: position 22,915 of record JANQGG010000060.1, read on the forward strand.
TCTTCCCTCATGGTTACTATCACGATACACAAATCATTATTTCAGTTATTTCGTCAGATCAGCTCAACGATGCCGATGTACTCGGCGGTATTGCCGCTTCGGCTGCGCTCATGGTTTCCGATGTCCCGTTTGATGAACCGATGTCGGAAGTTCGTGTCGGACGAATAGACGGGCAGTATCTCATCAATCCCCACGTTCAGGAACTCGAAGAAAGCGATATTGATATTAGCATTGGCGGTACTGCCAATACCATTTGTATGTTGGAAGGTGAAATGAAAGAAATTTCCGAAGCAGAAATGGTTGAGGCCATTAAATTCGGTCACGATGTAATTAAGAATATATGTGCCTCGCAAATTGAGTTAAGAGCCGAGGCCGGTAAATCTAAACGAGAATTCATTCCGCCATCCATTCCCGACGACCTGAAAACTCAAATTCAGGAAGCATGCCAAACAAAATTACGCGACCTGGCTTACGAACCACTTTCCAAAGAAGAGCGTGCTGAAAAAACATCGGAAATCTACAGCCAAACCACGGATACGCTTCTAGCAAAATTTAAAGAAGAGATAACCGATGAAATGATAGATGCCGACCCTGAAAAAGCCAAGTATCTCAATGAAAAGATCATCAAAGATTACATTCACGATATTGAAAAGGCGGTCATGCGCCAAATGATCCTTTCCGATAGTAAACGTTTGGACGGCCGCGCGCTTGATGAAGTTCGCCCGATCAGCATCGATCTCGGCCTGATTCCACGCGCACACGGTTCGGCGCTTTTTACACGCGGCGAAACTCAGGCGCTGGTAACGCTTACACTCGGCACCAAAAAAGATGTTCAGCTTACCGATACGTTATTTGAGGATGCCGACAAACGATTCATGCTTCACTATAACTTCCCTCCTTTTTCGGTTGGTGAAACCGGTCGTGTTGGTGGGGTAAGTCGTCGTGAAGTAGGTCATGGAAACCTGGCTGAACGAGCCATCAAAATGGTTATCCCGGAAGAAAATGATTTCCCTTATACCATTCGAGTGGTTTCGGATATTTTGGAATCTAACGGCTCATCATCTATGGCTTCGGTTTGTGGCGGCACGCTCTCGGCAATGGATGGCGGCGTTCCGCTAAAACATCCGGTTGCCGGAATTGCAATGGGACTCATTAAAGAAGGGGATGAGTTTGCCGTTCTCTCCGACATTTTAGGCAACGAAGATCACCTGGGCGATATGGACTTTAAAGTGGCCGGAACTACCGAAGGCATCACGGCTTGCCAAATGGATATTAAAATTGACGGCCTGGATTATAGCATTTTGGAAAAAGCCCTTGAACAAGCCCGTCAGGGACGATTCCATATTTTGGATGTCATGAACAAAGCCATTAGCGAGCCTCGTACCGAACTGGCTAAATATGCGCCACGCCTGACAACCATCCAGATTCCACCGGATGCCATTGGCGCTGTTATTGGCAAAGGCGGCGAAACCATTCGCACCTTAACGGCTGAAACCGAAACCGAAATTGATATCGCCGATGATGGCACGGTTACCATTGCTTCAAGCTCGGCTGAAGGCACTGCAGCTGCCGTAAATGCCATTAACCTGCTGGTTTCTGATCCCGAAGTTGGTGTTGTTTATAATGGTAAGGTTAAAGAAGTTCGCGATGAACTTGGCGCTATTATTGAATTTATGCCAAACTATACCGGTCTGTTGCACATCTCGGAAATTTCTCATGAACGCGGCATTAAACCGAGCTCGATGTTAAAAGTCGGGCAAAAAGTGTCGGTAAAGCTCATTCGTATTTCCAAAGATCCGAAAGACCCGCGTCGCCAGCGCTATGCGCTTTCCATCAAAGCGCTTCAGCAGAAAACAGAGGCTCAAAGCACTGGAAGCTGATTTTCGGACTTTTAAATTTCCAAGCGTTAAAACTCACTTCTCTTTCCCAAGGGAGGTGAGTTTTTTATTTTAAGGCATGCAAAAATTGCCTCTACATATTGGCGTTACCGAATGCTCTTCATCCGGGCCGCGCAGCCATAAAAAAACCATGGAGTACATCAACTGGTTAAAAAGCGTTGAGCGTGAAGGTTTTGAGCTAAACTGCCATATCATTGCCACATCCAAGGCATCTCAAAACACTTATCCGAAGGTTGATCTGGCCAGATTGGATGCCGTTGTGTTTTCCGGTGGCGATGATATTTCTCCGGAGAATTTAGGACTTCAACTTTCCGAAGACGAAATAAAGTCGTGCAACCTGATCCCCGAACCCGAGCGCGATGCCATTGAGTTTCATGTTGCTGAATCTTGCCTCAAATTCAACCTTCCCATTCTTGGCATTTGCCGGGGTATGCAGGTGATCAATGTATTTTTAGGCGGCGGCATTTATTTGGATCACACCTTTGACTACCCAAATGCTTTTGATCATCAACGCCTTTCACAGGAAGAAAGCAGCTATCATCCTATCAAAACTCAAAAAGCCTCATTTTTAAACCATGTGATCGGCCAAACCGGGGACAACCTGGTTAGCAGTCGCCATCACCAATCCGTAAAAGCGCCGGGCAAGGGACTGAAAATCGCAGCAACCGCTCAAGATGGCGTAATTGAAGCGTTGGAATCTGTGGATCGTTCCGCCCCCATTTGGCTGGTGCAGTGGCATCCCGAACGTATGTGGTTAGAAAGCCGGTTGTTTAACAAACCCGAGCTGGATAATGCGTGTTCGAAGGGGTTGGCTGATTCATTTGTCGGAAAAGTTTGGGAACACAAAGATTAATTAAACTTTTTGCATTAGCAAATTCGATAGGCATTGTTTCAAAAATTTAGTGCAGAAGTTTTGGAGTAGCAGTTGGTTTACATGACAAATATTTAACAGACAAGTTTTTGTAAAATTTCTTAATGAACTATCCCGGGGCAAAGCCTCGAGGTATTCTTTAGACTAATAAAATTAACATACCCCCGCTCACTCTCCGGCTTTCATATCCACCTCTTCAGCCCAAGGCGGCACGACTGAAGGATCAATATCAAACATCATGGCACCCCAGGTTGTAAAAACAAGCGCCATTGCAATGATCCCAAGAATATTGATGATAAACCCGGCTTTGACCATATCAACCATATTCAATTTCCCTGATCCAAACACGACAGCGTTTGGCGGTGTGGCTACCGGGAACATAAACGCCATTGAAGCAGCCAGCGTAACAGGAATCATTAAAAACAACGGATGGATTTGTATCTTATTTGAAAGCCCTGCAACAATCGGAAGCATCATTTCGGTGGTGGCGGTGTTGGAAGTAAACTCGGTGAGAAAGGTCATCATGGTGGTTACCGTAAATAAGAGCCCAAGATCGCTTAAATTTCCGGCAGCAACCAGTCTCTCTCCGATGTAACTCGATAACCCCGACTCAATAAAACCTTTAGCCAGCGCAAAACCACCGCCAAAGAGCAGCACAATACCCCAGGGAATTTTTGCAATAATCTCCCAGGTAACAAGCCCTTGACGGTTGTCCGATTTGGATGAAGGCACCACAAATAGCAAAAATGCCACAAAAATAGCAATCGTACCGTCGTTGATAAATTTTGGGACCGGCATCAGAGAGCTCCAACCGGGAATGTGAAGGTCTCCGATAGCAAGCGATTTGCGAAACACCCACAAAAATACAAGCATGATAAATAACACAAACACACGTTTCTGCTCTGAGGTTGTTGGCCCAAGCGCCAAATATTTTTCTTTAAAAAAAGATTTATTTTCAATGCGCATGCCCTTTCCCGCCGGAAAAAAGAAAAATAGAATCACGAGCGTTAAGACAAACATCAACGTGCTGAGCGGCAGGGCAAAAATGAGCCATTCACCAAAAGCTATTTCAGGCGCATTAGGATATATGATTTCCAGGATACGAATAAATGAGAGATTTGGCGGCGTACCCACCAGCGTAGCCATACCGCCGATCGAACACGAATAGGCCATACCCAAAAGGATGGCAACCGCATATTTGCCAAGCTTTTCCCGGCCATGAATCTCTTCCAAAGCCTTGGTTACGGAAAAAATAATCGGGAGCATCATCATGGCTGTGGCAGTGTTAGACATCCACATGGAAAGAAAAGCCGAAGCCAGCATGAATCCCAAGAGAATTTTGAATGGACTGCCACCAAGCAAGGAGAGAATTTTCAAGGCTATGCGATGATGCAAATCCCATTTTTCCATAGCCAAGGCCATCATAAATCCGCCAATAAATAAAAAAATCACATAATTGATATAAGAGTCTGAGATGGCCTTACCATCAAGAACACCGAGAGCCGGGAACAAAATCAAAGGTAACAAGCTTGTCAGGCCAATCGGTATCGCCTCTGTTACCCACAAGATGGCCATATAAAGTGCAATAGAAGCGGTGAGGCTAACCGCCGGGTTTCCCGGAACCAAATCCAAAAATATGGCCATCATCGCCAATAGGCATGAGGCCAAAATCAGCACGCCATAATTGACGTTTGAAGATTTTTTGATGAAGACCATAACTATTTAATTTTAGAAAAACGCAAGATATTGTGTTTCTGCAGATTCATTTTTATTTATGATGACAGACTTTTTGGCTTAGACGATATATTAATTCGCTAATAAAATACATTCTTCCACAATGGCCATATTTGTTTCGGAAAACGATACGCATCCTCAATTCACGCGCATCTTTCAAGCAGGGTTATTTCTGTATGTCGTCAGCATATCATTATTTATACCTATGGTCTCTGTGGAACCATGCATGCAAGCCCTACTAACGCTAACCGCATGCGCTGCAGGCATTACAATTTATTATAAAAACCCTTCATTGTTTGTGCCTGCACTGTTCTTTTTGATCCATACCGTATTATTTCCAATATCTATATATATTTTAAAACGTTATGCTATTAATTTTCCCCAACTCTATTTTCTGCCTTCGATCATTATCTATGTGGCGATCATTTTAAAAATTCATGCATTCAGAACAAAGGTCACTTGGTTAAACCTCGGACGATTGGATAAACTCACCGTGGCGCTGATGTTTAGCATGAGTCTTTTAACCGCACTTTCATTACTCATTTGGGCAGTGTTCATAAAAAAGGATTTAAGCGAATTTCAAGCCTTTATTCCTGATATTCCTTTAAGCCTGCTTATGCTGTATGGACTCATGTTCCCTCTTTTCAATGCACTCTTTGAAGAGTTCATGGCACGGGCCGTTTTGTATGATGGATTTTATCGTCTTTTTAAGAACATTGGCTTTGTCATTTTATGGCAAGCCGTTGTGTTTTCCCTTTGGCATGTTCAGGGATTTCCGGGAGGCGTGGTTGGCGTAGTAATGGTTTTTATCTGGTCGGTGCTTTTAGGGGCTATCCGCTATCGTTCCGGGGGTATGCTTGCGCCATACATAGCTCATGTTTTGGCTGATCTCTCCATTGCTTTGATTGTATTTGCTTTAGTAATTTTCCCTCAATTCTAACCCGGATATTGTTGTTTAAAGTTCAACAATGAGATCAACCTTCTATGTGTTCCGGGTTTGCCATGCTGAGTTTGTAATGCCGGTCAATCCAGGCGGCAGCATCCGTAAGCGATAATGTACTGGAAATATTGGTGCCGTGGTCAGGTTCAACATGCACATCGCCCAAAAATTCTTGCTGAGCTGATAATGCCATATGAAACGCTTCAAATTTTCCAAGCAATGCATAGATGGCCGACTGAGGCGTTGAACAAGCCACAGAAGGATTATTAAACCCATGCAAAAAATGCCCCTCCGGCAAGGTGGATTTCTCCAGATAGTTATGCCAATGTGTTAAAGATAAGCCCTCCTTTTCCAGCGTTTCACAAAACCGGGAGTTGATCTTTAATGTTTTACAGATGCCGGCAACCAAGGTATTGCCCACTGCATGGGCCAAAATGGTTAAGGTATCATAGGAGGGTTTGCAATCTCTGGTGAGATCAACGGTCGCAGGTGTTTCAAGAATAATCTGCCCTTTCACAAGTCCAAGCCTAAGAATATCTTTTTCGGGATCCAACCCGGTTTTATTGCATCCTGAGCGGGTTGAAAGTACCCATACATCCGGCACTTCCATCACATAGGGCTCGTCTTCTAATGCCAAACACACATAAAGCTGTTCATCAATAGAAACGGCCTCACCTATGCACCACCGGATGGCCGGAAACTTCTGTTGAGCCTCAGTCAGTGATAAGGCAGATTTTATTTCAATCGGGAGCTGCCAAGCAAGAAACCCGTAACTCATGCCGGAACGATGATCTAAATACGCTTTCACAATGCGCTTGTAATATGCGCTTCGATACCCCAACGACTCCACTGAGGTGTGCGAAAGCATACTTTGATTTTGTGCCCAGATTTTGCCACAAGACATAAAGTCACCCAGGTAACCCTTATACCTAAGCTCTGTGAGATCAAATCCCCCTAAACGAAAAACAATGTTATGAGATTTATTAGGCGGGATCACTTGGGCGGTAAGCTTTGGGATCAGGGATGTTTGAATGGCAGAAAAAAGATCATCTGCACGTCTGTAAGTAACAATTCCCCCATTCATGGTACAAATCGTCCAAATATCGTGATCGACAAATATGGCCATATGAACCATATTCCACGCCAGAACGCCAACCACCGCATCCAGTTTTTCCTGGGTGGTTTGCATGGAATTAACCGGACATGGGGCGTTGTAAATCCCTACAATAGGATTATTGTAAAGGCTGGAGACCCTGTTGATGGCAAGCTCTTCAGGTTCATAGGCTCCCGGCGCAAAAATGACTGTTCCCGGTTTGATTTTTTGAGACGCTTCCTCCAGCAATGCATCATCGTAATCCAAAATTTCTATGCCAAGCGCCTCAAAAGCACATTTAAGATTTTTTGTAAAGCGCTCTAGTTGTATTGATTCTTCACTTTGTGGATAAAATGTAACTTGCAATTCGCTGGACATTTGATTTGCATCAAGCGGCACGGATTGTTTTAAACCTAAAATCGTTTGAACTGCGAGCGGGCTTATTCCTTGAAATTGCTTAGCCTTCATGTCGTCCATTTTGGTAGTTAATCAGGTTGGCTATTTCACTGCTCCAACCGGACATGAAGGTAATGATTTTTTCTAAAAACTTACTGAGATAGCAACAAGATTCTCCTGAAGTCAAAAGTTTAAACATTTTGTTTTTGCAAACAACTCGCTAAAAATCCTATTTAAGAACGTTGCTATTTTAATGACAGTTAGAACTTCATTTAGGACATTTTTTTAGTTTGACCACTATTAAATTGTTGTTAAATAATCACTTATACAGCAACTGCTGTAAAGCACAATCCGTTTATGAAGTAATTTGATTAGTTCCTTAATACATCATTTCAATCACCATCAACTCACTCTCCCAAGGAGGCAATTATGTTTCATGGAACGCTTAACGAAACCACAAAAAAAGGATTAGCAATTCTAAGAGAACGTATTGAAGAAGAAAATATCCCCTCTTCAAAATTGGATGAAACACTAAACCTTGCCACTTGGAACATTCGTGAATTTGGCAAAAAAGAACGTAGGGAAGATTCAATTCATTACATAGCCGAAATTTTGTACCAATTTGATATCATTGCGGTTACTGAATTGCGAGAGAATCTCTCCGATTTGGCAAGAATAATGCACATTCTGGGTCCATATTGGAAAGCGATCTTTTCTGATTTTACACCGGATCGTGGCGGTAATAAAGAACGTATGGCATACCTGTACGATTCTCGCGCTGTGATTTTTACAGGCTTAGCGGCTGAAGTCGACGCACCACGCAAAAAGAATCACCAAAATGGCGAATACATTGCTGCTTTTGATTGGTGGCGCTCTCCCTTTATGGCCTCGTTTCGCGCCGGGAATTTCGACTTCGTTATGATCAGTGCGCATATTCGTTGGGGAAAAAAAGAAGAAGACCGCATAGCACCGCTTTCGTTACTAGCCGAATGGATTGATAAACGACGTAAGTCGGAGCACAATATGGATGATGATATTATTCTGCTTGGTGACTTTAACATCCCTTCTTTTGAAAGCGAGCTTTACAAAGCCATTACCTCAAAAGGGCTTACCGCACCAAAAGCCTTGATCCAGGAAGAATTTGGCTCTAATTTAACCGGCAATAAGCGCTACGATCAAATCTTTCATTATCCCATTCAAGAGAGCGAGCTAGCTGGGAGTGGTGGGGTATTGGATTTTTATCGAAACGACCATCAAGCTTTATATCCTGATTTTGAATTAACCAAAACTGACTTCACTTACCAACTCTCAGACCATTTGCCCTTGTGGATGCAAATAAATGTAGATAGCGAATTCGCTGCGTTAGATCAAAAGCTGATTTTTTAGGAGAGTGATTTAAGATTTTTTATTGCGTTTATTCTCTCTTTTGCCATCGTTTTGGATGACGACTACTGTGCATAACAGCAATGACTTTGATTCCGATCGATTAAATAATAAATGCCAAATGGAAATCTATGAATTAAAGCACGTTTGGTGTTTCTATGAATAGTCATGAAGAGATTGGGGTTCTGAATAACTGTGTTTATGTACGTTGAACTTCATCTAAGAAATCATCACCTAATCCGGGACGTTGCTTTTCATACCAAATAGCTGCTTCCTGAATATCTTTTCTGCTTCAGGTCTTATAAAAAGAGTTAAAATTTACAAACGTTTCCGAATTTCTGAAATAACATCTTTAGCAAGCCGGCCTTTGTTGCCATCAATTTTGTAAGCATCTAATCGTCTATCCAGCTCCGTGCGTTGCTCTTCGTTAAAGCTATTGCACTTTGTTCATCAGCAATACTGTCCCAAATATCTCCAACAAGTTGTATTCGTTGAGCTATTGAAAGTTGTCTTAAATTTTTATTCATTCGCTTATACGCCATTTAAACCATTAAATCTGTTTCATTTTGATACTTATGTTCCTTTAGCATTGATTTCCAGAAAAGTCATTTCATTAATCTGTACTATATAACCACCTTTAAAAGCTCGCCAATTTTTGTATCTTACGCACACTTTTCAAACACACAAATTTCAACAATAAATAGGATTATCACTTGCATGAAATACGATTTCACGACAACATTAGAACAGAAATGGCAGGTCAATTCGAAGCTATGTAATCCTTAAACAGTTATCATTTCCTGTTTTTCTAAAAGTTTATCGGCTGAGTGAAAGCTTAAGATTGATGAGCCGCATATTCATCCAAAAGCCGTCGTATCATTTTCTGGTATTGGGTATGATGTTTTTTAGCCTCTTTCTTAAAAAATTCAATACTGGTTTTACTAAGTGAAATAGTCACTTTAACGGTTTCTTCTTTTAATGCCAATTCTTCTGGTGATGGTAAAAAATCTGATATAACTTTTACATCACCCAAAGGCTCATCGGTGTATTTTATTTTCTCTTTCATATATCCTTTTTCCTTTCCGCCAATATCCGGCGCCAATAATTCTAATTTTACTTTTCCGGTAGGTGAATCTAACAGTTAATATGCCTTTTGATACTTTGCCAAGGCAATAATATCGTTTCTCTTCATCGCTATGTTCCAAATCTTCCAGAATAATACGCTTGTGGTCTAAAAATGCGAGTTGTGCAAAGGCAAAAGAAACACCATGTTTTTCTTGGTTTAATTTGTCTTTTGTTAAATCCCACTCAAAATCAGATTTGCTTGTCATAACCTTAATATACAACCAAATGAAATTAATTTCAATATTTTTATATGGTTAATTATATGGTTTTTAGTGAAAGCCTTCTAATACAAAATCGCTAATTGGACAAAAATTTATATCAGTTCTATGAACATATATCTATTAGCGATACAAGACATTCATTTTTTTAACTATTCTTAAGTCAATTCCTATGAAAACCAATATTAACCGAAACGACCTTCATGCTTGAGCATTTAAAACCCCGCCAATTTTTGTATCTTACGCACACTTTTCAAACACACAAATTTCAACAGTAAATAGGATTTATTATTTGCATGAAATACGATTTCACGACCATAGAACAAAAGTGGCAGGCTTACTGGGCAAGCCACGAAACCTTTAAAACTCAAGATAACTCCGATAAACCCAAATACTACGTACTGGATATGTTCCCTTACCCGAGCGGTTCGGGATTGCATGTTGGTCACTTGGAAGGCTACACCGCATCCGATATTATGGCACGTTTCAAACGCAGCAAAGGGTTTGAAGTGCTTCACCCAATGGGTTGGGATGCTTTCGGGTTGCCCGCCGAGCAGTACGCCATTAAAACGGGCACGCATCCAAGAGCAACTACCGAGGCCAATGTCGCCAGCTTTAAAGACACGCTTCAGCGCATGGGTTTTTCCTACGATTGGTCGCGTGAGATCAACACCACCGATTTAGAGTATGTCAAATGGACACAGTGGATATTCCTGAAGCTTTATGAAAAAGGCCTCGCGTATGTGGATGAAGTCCCCGTGAATTGGTGCGAAGAATTGAAAGTTGTGCTGGCCAATGAGGAAGTGGATGAAAAGATCAACGATGGCTACACCGTGGTTCGAAGGCCGCTTCGCCAATGGGTATTGAAGATCACTGCTTATGCCGAGCGTCTGTTGCAGGATCTGGAGTTGGTTGACTGGCCCGAAAGCATCAAAGAAATGCAGCGCAACTGGATCGGTAAATCCATTGGCGCCGAGCTGGATTTTCATATCCAGGGCTCGGAGCATAACCTTCGCATTTTCACCACGCGCCCCGATACGGTTTTTGGCGCTACATACATGGTGCTTTCTCCTGAGCATCCATTACTGGCCGAGATCACAACTGATCAATACAAAGCCGAACTGGAAGCCTATCAAAAACTAGCGCAGCTTAAAAGCGACCTGGAGCGAACCGGCCTTCAGAAAGAAAAAACCGGTGTATTTACCGGCGCTTACGCCATCAATCCGGCAACAGGCAAAGCAATACCCATTTGGGTGTCGGATTTTGTGCTCATGAGTTATGGGACGGGCGCAATTATGTCGGTACCGGCGCATGATGAACGCGACTGGGAATTTGCCAAGAAATTCAACCTGCCGATTATTGAAGTCATCAAAAGTCCGCACAGCGTTCAGGAAGCGGTGTTCGATGGCAAAGACAGCGTGTGTGTAAATTCCGCGAATGAGGAGATCAGCATTGATGGCCTGAATTACCAGGAAGCCTTTGATAAAATCTCGGATTGGTTTGAGCAAAAAGGCCTCGGGCAGAGGAAAGTGAACTATAAACTGCGCGACTGGGTCTTCAGCCGCCAGCGCTACTGGGGCGAACCCATTCCAATCAAGCATTATGAAGACGGCTCGATGCGCCCCGAACTAAACTTGCCGCTTGAGCTGCCGGAAGTTACCGCCTATGAGCCTTCCGGCACGGGCGAATCACCATTGGCTAATATTGATTCGTGGCTGTACGGCGAGGATGAGCACGGAAAGTTCCGCCGCGAGACCAACACCATGCCGCAATGGGCTGGCAGTTGCTGGTATTATTTGCGCTTTATCGATCCGAAAAATCCCGGCGCGTTGGTGGATGCCGATAAAGAAAAATACTGGATGAATATTGATCTCTACATCGGCGGAGCCGAGCATGCCGTGTTGCACTTGCTTTATGCCCGCTTTTGGCACAAAGTACTTTATGATGTTGGCGTCGTGAGCACCAAAGAACCGTTTCAAAAGCTTTTTAACCAAGGCATGATTTTGGGCGAAGACAACGAGAAAATGTCCAAATCGCGTGGCAATGTGGTACCGGCCGATGATGTTCTGAAAAACTATGGCGCAGATGCCGTGCGGTTGTATGAAATGTTCCTCGGACCGCTTGAACAGGTCAAGCCTTGGAGCACCAACGGAATCGAAGGCGTGAGCCGGTTCCTGGGTAAGATATGGCGATTGGTATATCCAAATGAAAATGACAGCGCCGTTCAGGTTAACGACTCACCCATGCCTGAGGGTATTGGCAAGCAAATGCACAAAACCATTAAAAAAGTAGGCGACGATATGGCGCAGTTGAAGTTCAACACGGCTATATCCGAAATGATGATCTACACCAACGAGCTGCAAAAACACAAATGTACCAGCCGTGAGGCCATTGAAACCTTATTGGTTTTACTGAGTTCACTTGCTCCGCATATCACTGAAGAATTGTGGCAAGCATTGGGACACGAAGAATCCATTTCCTTTGCCCGTTTCCCGGAGTATGATCCGCAGCTCGCCAAAGATGATGTTGTCACGATTGCTGTTCAGGTCAATGGAAAACTCCGTGGCACGTTTGAAACTGCTGCCGGCACGGACAAACAAGAGGTGTTAACGCAAGCCAAAACTCTTGAAAGCGTCGCGCGGTTTATTGATAGCAAAACTATCGTGAAAGAAATTGTAGTACCGAATAAATTGGTGAATTTGGTCGCAAAGTAATGGATTCCTGAAGCAGGCATCTTTTTAAGATGTCTGCTTATCACCCGTGCCACTCATTTTATGAAAGCATATAAAAATCCCTGCCTTTGTTAGAAATGCTTATTCAAGTATTCACAAAATTTAAATCTCAGGATCGCCTGCCTGTACATTCAGAAATGACGGTGTGGAAAACTCGCCACGAAGCTTGCGGTATAAGTAAGCCACGGCAATTGATGATACCGGTAAAGTAACGAGCAAACCTACAACCAAAAATAAAAATCCGGCAATATTGATTAGTATGATCATTGCACTGAAACCCAATAACGGCCAAAAATAGCCTTTGGTCATTGAAAAACTTTGCTTAATGGCTTCAGTTGCGCTCAATTCTTCATCTACCACCAGATAGCCAAAAAACATCAATCGTATGCCAAAAAATAAACCCGGTAAGATAAATACGATCATTCCAATTATAACCGCTGCCAGGTAAATCAATTGAGCTATAAAATATTTCAAAAAGAGCTGGAACGAAGAGATAATGTCATTAAAATCAAGTGGTTTTCCATCGGTGCATTTTAAATAAATCCGCAAAATACCCATGCTAAAATATATGCTTACCCCTAAAAAAAAGAGGTTTAAAATGTTCCATTCCATGGAACCAGCGTCATATGATATTTCGCTCAGTTGATTTTCGATTACCGACAGCAAAATGATAATCAACTGAATGCCAATTAAAAACCCGGGATTTTGTTTAAACTTTTCCCATGCATGTGAAAACGGCGCAGATAATGAAATTTGTTCTTGCATGTTTTTATTAAAATAATCTCTAAAAAAATTGGTTAGGATTAAATAAAGGTCTTCATTTATAATTTTGAAAGCAAATGATTCGTGATTTTTTGTTATATCAAAGCAGATCAATTTATAACAATAATTCAACGGTTAGTTTTTTAAACTTTATCTCCGCATTAGATTTATCATGCATCAAAAAACCTTAATAATTTTTAAACTGCTTTTCTTGCAAGCTTTTATCATTATTCTTCCGGGATGGGTTTGGGGCGATCTCACTGACTGGAAACTATGGCTCTCATATCTATGTTTTGTTCTTCTTTTTTCAAGATCAATCCGCCGAGAACTCAAATACGGCAATTTTTCGGACCGCAAAACCGATCAGCAAATCCAAACGAAATCCGGCAGGCTATTTTATATGGTGTTATTGATCGGCATCTTTCTTAGCCTATGGCTTTCAATTTACGACTATTATCACCCTATTTTTGATTGGACATATTGGATAGCCTTAGATTATCTGGGTATGGTTTCTATGATTACAGGGGTTATCTTAAATTTTCATGCAGCATCCATTTTAGGTGAATTTTATGATCGTTTAAACATTTCTTCCAACCACAAACTGATTAAAAACGGCATCTATAAAATTCTTCGCCACCCAATTTATACCAGTTATTATCTGCTGTTTAGTGGGTTTTGTATTTTTTTTCATAGCCCGTTAGGCATAGCACTACTAACCCTTATTTTTTTTGTAAGTTACTCAAACCGGATACGCATAGAAGAAAAGATGCTTTTAGAAACTTTTGGCGAAGAGTATCGACTCTACATGCAACAAACCTGGCGTTTCATACCGTTTATTTATTGATGCGCCATTTGAAACCGATTTGCTCATGAGAGAAGAAAGTGCAGGAAGCCGCGCTCGCAAAGCCATACGAAAGCATTATCAAAAAATCCTAAAGCATGAACAGGCTGTACTAGCCGACCGCGATCCCGAAGAGCTACATCAAATGCGGATCGCCATGCGTCGTTTGCGTTCGGTTTCACGCGGATTTAATCAGGTATTGATCCTTCCCGAGCAGGCTGCAGAAAAACGTATTCGTAATTTTGGTCGTACATTGGGAGAGTTGCGCGATCTGGATGTATTGTTGGAAAACCTTGAAAAAGCCGGCAAATCCCCTTTAAAGAATTCTGAATTAAACGCTTACCACTTCGTTCAGCGTTTCCTTCACCAACAACGACGAAAAAAAGTCACCGTTGTCAGGAATCTAATTAACGGCTCGCGATACAAGCATTTTAAATCCAGTTTAACCGATTGGCTGAAAAAGCCAAAGCTTACTGCTGTTGCAAAATTAACGATCAGAACTATCACGCCTGATCTACTCTTTCCATTTGTTAATGACTTGTTCCTGCATCCGGGTTTGCAGGTGGGTGTACGCATGAAATATGGCGAGCCAGTCCCGATTGAATACAAAACTCCGCGTCGGGTAAATTTTATTGTGCATCGCGAGGGGTTGTTGTTGCATAGCCTCCGAAAACAAGTCAAACGTGTCCGCTATCAACTGTCCTTTTTTACGGACCTGTATCCTGAAACCTTTGCCAACTATGTCAAAGATATGAAGGGATTTCAGGATTCACTTGGGCTTTTGCAAGATAGCCTGGTCATGGAAGCCATGTACCAAAATACGCTCGGCCAAAATTATAAAAAAAAGATCCCGACGCTTGTCAAAGCCCTAAATCAACAACGCTTTAAGGCCTGGAAAGACTGGGAAAAGCTTCGCAATACTTATTTAAGGCCCGAAACTCGGCTAAACTTCCGTAAAGAATTATTAAACTATACCTCTGAGGCTAATCATGACAAGGTTGTTCCTTCAATTCACCAGGAGATAGGTTGAATTTAGATAAAACGCACCAACAAGTTGAAAAAGTCCATCAATGGGGATTTTTACCTGCCGGCGGTTTTAAGGTTGTGTTTTAGGCTTTCATACCAATTTTTCTAACGGAATGCCTTTTCATACATATTTTGCAACCATCATTTCAGTTGCGCCTTTCTGAAATTCATACTTTACCGGGACGAATGATACATTAATACCTCTTTCTTTTAACGCTGCTATTACCGGTTCAATGTGTGGTGATTTTTTATTATCATCTATGGATAACAATGGATAGATGCGCACCTCCTTTGCTACGCGGCACAATTCAAACATCGAAAGAATATGATGTTCACGGGTTATCTGTTTGCTGTATAAAAACAAATAATGCGAACATAGCGCTAAATCGAACTCGGCATCTTTAAATGGCAGCTCAGGCAACGATCCGCATATGTACCTGCCTGATTTTCGCCCTTGTTGATAGTCAATAAGAAACATGTTCATTGCGTCCATTCTGACTTTTCCAAGCTCTTCGATATTGCGTATGTTTTTCCATACAAAATAGTCTTTATTTTTTGATACTTGTTCAATTATTTGATGGTACACTTTTACAATTCTTGAGCGAATCTGATCAGCGTTAAATTGATATATTGGGTCGATTGATTTTACTATGCCGCCTTTTTTGGATAGTTCAGCATTAAAGCTAGCCGGGCCATCGCCACAACCCAGTATTTTTTTTCCAAAATCATCGTTATTTAGCAAAAACATTTCTTTGTATTCGCTTAAAGACCTTCCCCACGGGACTACTTCTGATAATTCCACAATTTCAAATTTGAAAATATTTTTTTAATGCTAACTGAATCTGTTGTATTGCCAAACATTTCCTTTTGTTTTGTTGGCTTCATTTATGGCTATGATCAATCACATATTGTAAATATTTGATCGATAAACCTGAAGGTATGCAATATTAACCTGCATTGATCCACTCGGTGAGCGTATGATTGTTTTTAGGGATTGTTATAAACTAATGATTAAAAAGCTCCACCCTGGTCATGCCCCGATTTAGTCGGGATATTTACAACGTGCCATTACGTTTGCCAGCCAGGATATAGATGTCGTATTTTTTTGCCATCGTTATGGATCACCCGGATAAACCGGGTGATGACATTAAGGTAGAGGAAATGATTTTTCACTTAAGAAAACATCATGTTTTTCAAACCAGCTTATTATTAACCTGTTGTTTTTATAATCGTATTATTTTCTTTCCTGAATTGGTTAGCAGGCACCTTGCTGATTGCCTGCCGAAGCATTACCGAACAGAACATTTAAAATCGGTCATTGAGCGTAGCCGAAATGCCGATTTTTTTTTAGATATACACACCGGATTAATATGATGACGTTTCTTGAGAACCATGGTCTGACAAACTTTTATTTTCACAGGGGTGTTTTTTATAACACTCAAAACACCTATGTGTTAGAATTCTTTGAAATTGCTTACCCTTTATAAAATTCATGATATTTCTTGTGTTTAAAAAAGACGATACCCGTCATTAATTTTGCATTTTTTGGGGAATTCTCACTAAATTACTTTTTTGTCTGAGATTTTTTTTTCTAAATTACTCTTCACATTGCTCATTAAATAAAGAATTTCGTTTATAACGAGTCTCATTGAGCTTGAACATACGGTTTGTACATACCTGGAGATAGTCGTTTTCTGAAGATTTAAAAGCAATACCATAAAAAACCTTTAGAATTGTTAATACCGTAATTAGCAGTTCCAAAGTTTTTTTATTTGGTGGGAGCCATCCCTTTTTCTTAAACTTCAAAACAAATGTGTCATATGGCAAACACAGAAGGTTCAATCAGTTCTGTCTTGAGTGAAAAACGAATGTTTCACCCAAATCCAGAATTCTCCGAATCAGCGACTGTTAAATCAATGAGTGAATACGAACGTTTGTATCATTCAGCTGAAGAAGACCCATTAAAGTACTGGGCCAGTATAGCTTCCAACTTTCATTGGTTTAAAAAGTGGGATACGGTCATGGAATGGAATGAACCCCATTCTAAATGGTTTGTAGGCGGTGAAACCAATTTATGCTATAATGCGATTGATGTCCATGTTAATACATGGCGAAAGAATAAAGCGGCAATTATCTGGGAAGGTGAAGAGGGCGAACAACTCACACTCACTTACCTTCAATTGCATCGGGAAGTCAGCAAATTTGCAAATGTCTTAAAACGCCGGGGCGTTGAAAAAGGCGATCGTGTTGCCATTTACATGGGCATGACGCCAGAGCTGGTTATTGCGGTGCTGGCTTGTGCTCGTATTGGCGCGGTTCATAATGTGATCTTTGGCGGTTTTTCTGCCAATGCGGTTGCAGAGCGAATTAACGACTCCCATGCAAAAATGTTGGTTACCGCCGATGGCGCTGTTCGGCGCGGTAAAACCGTAAACCTTAAAGATGTTGTTGATGAAGCCTTGGTAGAAACACCATCAATCCAGAACGTTATCGTTCACCAACGCACCAAGCAGGATATCCATTTCCAAGACGGCCGCGATCACTGGTGGCACGATTTGATGGGTCTTGCATCCGAATACTGTCCTGCCGAATCCCTCGATTCCGAACATCCTTTATTTATCCTCTACACCAGCGGTTCTACCGGAAAACCAAAAGGTATTTTGCACACCACTGGCGGTTATATGACGCATGCTGGAAACTCGTTTAAGCATGTGTTTGACATCAAAGAACAAGATATATATTGGTGCTCGGCTGATGTAGGCTGGATTACCGGCCACAGCTATATCATTTACGGCCCGTTAATTAACGGCGCTACGGTATTACTTTATGAAGGCGCTCCAAACTACCCGCAATGGGATCGTTTCTGGGACATGATCCAACGTCATAAAGTTACTATTTTCTACACCGCGCCAACAGCTATTCGCGCCTTTATTCGCGCCGGTGATGAATGGGTAACCAAACACGACCTCTCTTCACTTCGATTATTAGGCACAGTGGGAGAACCAATCAACCCCGAAGCGTGGATGTGGTATCATAAATTTATCGGAAAAGAAAAATGCCCGATTGTTGATACCTGGTGGCAAACCGAAACCGGCGGTATTATGATCTCACCGCTTCCTGGTGCAACGCCTACAAAACCAGGTACGGCAACCCGCCCACTGCCAGGCATTCTTGTGGATGTTGTTCATAAAGACGGCACTTCTTGTAAACCCAACGAAGGCGGATTCCTCGTAGTTAAACATCCTTGGCCTTCCATGCTCAGAACCATTTATGGCGATGATGAGCGTTATAAGAAAACATATTGGTCTGAGGTTGATGGCATGTACTTTACAGGCGATGGCGCCAGAAAAGACGAAGACGGCTACATCTGGATCATGGGTCGTGTGGATGACGTAGTCAATATTTCAGGTCACAGACTTGGTACCAGCGAAGTTGAAAGCGCCTTGGTTTCTCATGATGCCGTTGCTGAAGCTGCCGTTGTTAGCCGTCCTGATGATCTTAAGGGTAATGCATTGGTTGCCTTCGTTACATTAAAAGAAGAATTCGAGGGTGATCAGAAACTCCGCGTTGAGCTTCGCGATCACGTTTCCAAAGAAATTGGCCCTATTGCTAAACCTGATGATATTCGTTGGGCTGAAGCATTGCCAAAAACCCGTAGCGGTAAAATTATGCGTCGTTTGCTTCGCGAAATGGCGACCAGCAAAGAGGTTAAAGGCGATATGACCACATTGGAAGACTTTTCGGTATTGGAAAAACTTCGTCAAGAAGAAGAGAAAAGCCACGAAGAAAATTCCAAGTAAATCGTCAAACATTATACATGAAAAAACGGCGTGCTAAGTATGTACGCCGTTTTTGTTTAGCAAAACCTTAGAATTTAAACCGGTTCAACGATAAAAGCTTTTCTTAAAAAATATCTGTTTGACTGTCTATAAGAAATCTTCTCGCACAAATAACATTTAACGTTCAAAATCATTCTCCCGGATAACCATTGCAATTACTATAAAAGTTGTAAGGGTTTATTGAACCACTACTGAAAAAATTCCGTTAGTGTTATTGAACTTTCAATGGTTAATGCTTTTTTTATAAATAAATCGCATTTTAAAAACCACTAATTAATTTAGTTCTTTAACCTTAAAACATTATGACAAAAGAACTTATCACAGCCATCGAAGCTGTAAAAATTGCCGGAAAAAACGCCAGACGCAGTTTTGGAAAATTAAGCGCTTCCCATATCAGCCTTAAAGACAGAAACGATTTTGTCACCGTTGTTGATAAACGCTGTGAACAATTAGCCATTTCCGCCATACGCAAACGATTCCCGTACGATTCGGTTTTGGGTGAAGAAGGTTCACTTGAAGAAGGTTCTAGTGGCAGACAATGGGTTATTGACCCTCTGGATGGTACATTAAATTTTATCCATTCGTTTCCTACATTTGCAATCTCCATTGCGCTTGTTGATGAATCCGGCGATATTCTCGTCGGCGCAATTTATCACCCGCTACTTAAAGAACTTTTTACTGCTGAACGAGGCCGAGGCACATTTTACAATAACCGTCGCGTTCATGTGACTAAAAATTTTCGTAGCGAGCGTTTACTGCTTGCCACCGGATTTCCCTATAAAGATTACGAACATTTAGACTCGTATTTAAACGTCTTCAAAGATGTATTAAAAGACACCGCCGGACTTCGACGTCCCGGTTCGGCATCATTAGATTTAGCTTACACGGCTTGCGGTCGTTTCGATGGATTCTTTGAGTACAATCTTAAAAAATGGGATATTGCCGCAGGGGCTTTGATCGTTAGAGAAGCCGGAGGCATGGTTACAGATTTCAAAGGCGATAACGGTTTTCTCGAAAGCGGAAATATTATCGCTACGAACAGTAAAATCCATAGTTGGCTACTGGAAAAAGTTCAGCAACATTTTGGGTACAATTTTGGTTGATTTTTCACATATATTGTTGGGTTGCAGAGAGAAAAGAGCGTGTTTCTGATTGAATAAACATGCTCTTTTCTCTATTTTAAGTTACATTTAACCCATTTTAGACTTGCACATTCTAAGCCAATGGTATTCAACAAAATTGTCTTTTTATTACTCCTTATTACAACTGCCTCTCTTTGGTTTCCAAGGAACAGTTTAGCTCAGCGCAAACAATTAGAACCCATCATAAAAAACACCCCGACCGGTGGTGTAAAACACGATCCCGAAAAGGCAATTTTAGAACGCTTGAATTTTAAGACCCCGGCTAAGATTTTGGAGTACGCCCTGAACCGGTACCAATTTGGGGATTATTTAAAAGCCGATAGCCTGTTTTCGGACTACCACAAAGTTTCAATGGATGAACCCTCCACAGACCGCGATTTAAGTCGCTTGATGCATTATAAAACCCTGATTAAGCTCGATAGGTATGATTTTGCCATTGAAGGATTACGCGATCTTAGATTTGACGCCAATCATCCTTTGATCCGCGAAGAAGCTCAGTTCGATTTTGCAATAGCCCATTGGAATCTCAAAGATTATTTGGATGCCGCTGAGCAATTTATTGACATTAGCGGTGGCGGTTGGCGACCCAATGATTCACTGATCATCAGAAAAAAAGCCATGATGAACCTGCAACTACTCTCAATGGCTTATTTCACGGTTGATGAATTATTGTGGCTTATTCAACACTCGCCTTATGTAAATATCCAATCTGTGTTAGCGACTGAATTAATTCGCAAAACTCTCGCCGGAGATATTAACGCGTTACAGATCGATACTTCAGAAACACAAGAGGCGCTTAGCATCAACAACCTCGATAAATACGCCATAGATCAATTTTCCGATGATCTGGATAATGAATTTTATGATCAAGACCCGATAATCATTTCCAAAGTTAAAGAACTTGATACGCTTAAAACGCGATCCACAAAATTGGAAAAATTGCAGGATTCACTGATCCGAGAACACATCTTGCCTATTGTGGATGATATCCTAGCACATAACGATCTGGATTCACTGTGCAAATTACGTCTGAAACGATCGCTGAATTATATTGCCGACTTCAATTCCCGAAATTTCGAAGGTTTCAGAATCGGCGTTTTAGCCCCAATAGATTTGGATGTTTTTGATGGCACCGTTTCACAAATTGTTGGCTCGCAAATTCTAACGGGGTTGCTTCTTCGTACCGCCGAATTTAATGGATCGGTTCCCGGAAATTATATCTCATTGTTTATCCGTTCTACATCGGGACTGGATTCCTTAGCTTTAATTAATCGGGTTGAAGAACTCGTTAAACGCGATTCCATTGCCCTAATTATTGGGCCTGTTTACAGCAAACATGCTCGCCCCTTAGCCCATTATTGCGACTCCATTGGCCTGCCGATGATAACGCCCACGGCAACTGACGAGAGCATCACGTTAGGTAAATCGAATGTATTTCAAATCAATCCAACCCATCATATGCGCGGCAGAATTATCGCCAGGCATGTTTTAGAGGATTCTACCAAAAAGCGCCTTGCCATTTTTAGTGAATCGGGAAGCTACAGCTATGAAATGGCCTCAGGCTTCCGCGACGAAGCGCTCGCTCATGGCCGGAATGTTGAAATTTTCGGCGTTCTGCCACCCAATTTCAGCAATTTAAATACGGTCATCGATAGCCTTGAGCTCCCGGAACCCGATGACATGCTCGGCTATCCCGAAACACCGTTTGATGCCATTTATTTGCCTTTCACGAACATGGAATCCATCGGTATAAGCCTCGCGCAATTAAAGTTCTATAACATTACGGGCGAATTGATCGGGTCGGGTGATTGGCATGATGCATCCATTTTGAACCGTTTTGATAACCTGATCAACCATGTTACCTATGCCATTGATTCATACATCTCGCCATCGAATTCTCGTGCGTTGTATATCAAAGACAGTTATCGCAAATTCTGGAAAATGGATGCGCCCAGTTTAATGTGGCATGGCTACGATGTTATGGACTACATCATTAATGCATTAAAACTCAACACATCATTTCCGGAACGCCCGCAAATTTCCGATCTCATAAAACAAATGCCGCCATATCAAGCCATTCATACAACCATCTATTTTGGAGGCAGAAACATCAATCAACGCATGGCAATCATGAAATATAAAAATGGCAGCATTTTGCCCCAGCATGATTAGCCATTTAAACGCGTTTAGCAGGTAAAACTTATGTAACTTTTCCTTATCTTAAAGTTTTTACTGCTTTAATCATGATAACTCGCTATGCTTATCTATCAACAAACACTTAAAAATGAAGTTTCATTGTGGGGAACCGGCTTGCATACCGGAAAAGAGTGTATGGTGACATTTAAACCTGCCCCGGATAATTTTGGATATCGATTCGTCAGAACCGATTTACCGGGATCACCAGAAATTCCCGCCGATATTGATCATGTTATAGACATTCGCAGAGGCACAACTATTGGTATTGGCGATGCAAAAGTTCATACCACCGAGCATGTGCTTTCGGCCTTATATGGTTTGCAAATTGATAATTGCCGAATTGAGCTTACCGGCCCGGAACCGCCGGTTTGTGATGGCAGTTCCCGTCCATTTGTTGATGCCATACTCTCGGTCGGTCTCCAAGAACAAACCGAACCAAAAAATTATCTCGTCATTGATGAAACCATAGAGCATCACGAGCCCAAAAGTAACACCACAATTGTAGGCTTGCCGTTAGATGGTTTTCGGGTAACGGTTATGATTGATTACAAAAATCCAGCGTTGGGCTCTCAGCACACCGGCTTATTCGACCTCAATAAAGAATTTATTAATGAGTTTTCATCCAGTCGAACGTTTTGCTTTTTAAGCGAAGTTTCCGAACTGGCCAACCAAGGTTTAATTAAAGGCGGCGATATTGATAACGCTATTGTCATCGTCGACAAAGAAATGTCGGATAGCGACCTTCAGGATCTTTCCAGCAAAATCAATGGTGCAAATCACAAGCTTACCATTGGTGAAAATGGCATATTAAATAACCGTAAGCTTCGTTATGAAAACGAACCTGCCCGGCACAAGCTACTGGATATGCTTGGTGATTTAGCCCTTTTGGGCATGCCGATTAAAGCGCAATTGCTTGCTGCCAGACCCGGCCATGCCGCTAATGTTGAGTTTGTAAAAAAGCTCCGTAAATACGCCGAGCGCAACAAACTTGCCCGAAAATTCCAACACGAGCGTAAGGCCGGTGTGGTTTTTGATAGCCAGGCCATTGAACGTATTATACCGCATCGTTACCCATTCCTGTTGATTGATAAGATCACGGAGTTTGTATTGGATGAAAAAATCGTGGCCATCAAAAACGTGACCATGAACGAGCCGTTCTTCCAGGGTCATTTTCCGGGCAATCCCATCATGCCGGGTGTATTGATAATTGAAGCCATGGCGCAATCCGGCGGTATCATGCTCTTGAATGGCAACGAAGGGTTCAACGATAAGCTCGTCTATTTTATGGGCATCGATAAAGCGCGGTTCAGAAAACCGGTGGTACCCGGCGATACGTTGGTGATTGAATCCATTATGACGAACCGAAGGCGAAATATCTGCCAATTCTCATCCAAAGCCTATGTTCGTGGGGAACTCGTTTGCGAGGCCGATTTAATGGCAACCGTAATGGACAAACAACAAAAAAAGTAATTTCTCAACTACAAAGAAAGAATCAAAAATTGGTTCTTTCTTTGTTTTAACTAAGGGAAAAATTTGAAACAAGTATGTGCATTTCTTGATTTATTAGGTTATTCAAACTATATGAATTCGAATTTCAGTGATGCCTTTGAATTAATTGAAAACTATACACATATACTTCATACTGGAATTAAATTAGATGGTCAATATAACTCTTTTAAATATGTAATTCCTTTTAGTGACTCGATTTTCATTATTAGCGAAAAAACTGATGACTTTATTGAAGACATTTCAAGATTTTTATTAGATAATTTTTATTTGACTTCAAATGAGTATACACATCCTATCGATCCATCTGAACCCACAAAAGTTATTATCAAAAAAGCTAGAATTTCAAGGGATGGCAAATTCACTGTCAATGATATTGAGGCACGTTGGTATCCTGGTATATTTAGAGGAGGCATTACATTTGATGAAGTAAAAACTTTTGTACAAATAGGAGTTAATAATTATTCACTTTACGATCAAATTAACCTGGCAGGAAGAGGTGTTGTTAAAGCTGTCTCACTTGAAAAACAAGGAAGAGGCCCTCGTATATTCTGTGATCATGAATTTATAAAACTCCTTTCTTCTGAAAAACGAAAAAAGTTTATTCATGGAAATAACAATATAACAGAAATTCTTTGGCCAGTTGCTGCATATATAGATTCAAATACTGATTATCATATCGAATTGGTTAATGGATTCAGTAAGTTGTTTTATCCAGTGCTTTCTCTATGGAAAGCATATGAGTCAACACCTGCGGGTATTGTATATTTTAATTTTTTAAACCTTATAGTGTTTTCAACTATTAAGTACTTCACAGATAGAAATTATAGAGAAGATGCAATTAGATTTATAAAAGAAAAATTAGAAGAAGAAGGTATTGGATATTACTTCGAATCATTTACATATTTATTATAAAAAAAGAACATTAAGTTAAAAAAATAATCAATTACCCATATAAGAAATCCAGAAAAAAATGAAAGTGTAATATGACGAAATAGCAGATGCCTTATACTTGAAGTTTGATGAGGACGAACCTAGTAAACGTTATAGAAATTGTGCGGATGAAACTTTATCGAGCGGAAAAACCTGTTACGGAACGAACCTAGTAACGTTATAGAAATTGTGCCGAAGGTATCAACATCGGTACAAGCCATGATGGAAAGCTTATCGTAATGTTAGGTTAATATGAAACTCCTTGCCCATTTTTTAATTATCATATTAAACCTATTTTCATTACCACAAGAAAGGGATTAACCGATATTTTACCGCTTTGGCATATTCCGCATAGCCATCCAGTTCTTCTATCAGGATTTTATCCTCATAATGTGTTCGGACCAATACCAAAACTACCATAACGGCAGCAGGCAGAAAACTCAGCGTTGACCCGAATGCAAATGGTAAAGGCAATGAGCCGATGAGCATTCCTAAATAACCGGGATGCCTGATTAGCTTGTATGGCCCGGTTTTTATAACCGAATGATTTTTATCGGTTTGCAGTCGAAGCGTTCCTTCAAAAAACGGATTGTAAAGCATTGGCCATACCGAAACAATCGCTGATAAAACATAAATCGCAATCCCAATGTAAAGATAATCGTATGGCAATGGCTGGGTGAGTTTAAACCTATAATCCACACCGGCAACACCGGGTAAAATGAGAATGGCAATTGCGAAATAAGAAATAATCAAATGCGTATCAAACGGCTTTGATCCTTTTTGGATTTCCCCCCGGTCGTTCATCAATGCCGGGATTTTAAGGTATAAAATTGCGCTGATGACAGCGCTGCCAAACGCATAAACTAAAACATATATCCAAACTCTGGGGTGATCTACATTGCCTGCTGAGATAAAATAGATAAGACCGGTTATAAAAATCCATCGAAATGGCGCTAAGAGCGCTTTTTTCCCGGTGGCTGTTAATTTTTCACTCATCATTCAATGAATTTTTTGCTTAAACCTTGACATCTTTTACTTCCTGTCGATAGCTATAGCGCTCATACCACCCAAGAATCCCGGTTAATACCAACACCGTTGTCAAAAAGCATGCGCCAACGCCAATAAACATTGCGCTTCCTAAACTTGCAAATCCCGGCCAAACGGAAAACATTAGCGAGCCAAATGCAAGCATGGTTGTTAGGCTTGTCAGAAAAATGGCCTTTCCGGTTCCGGCATATACCACGTTAATTTTCCCCATGCCTTCAGTTTGCCAACGATGCAACACATGCACGCCGTAATCTATGCCAATACCAATGACCATTGGCAACCCCATTACATTTATAACCGTTAGTTGCATACCAAAAAGCGTCATCAAACCCACCATCCAAAATATTCCGACTGTTAAGGGAATCATTGCGATGAGGGCGTATGTCGGGTTGCGGAAATCGAACCACAGCAGCAAAAATACCACAATAAGAGTCAAAATCACCGCGTTTCGTCCATCTTTGCCAACAACTTCTATAAGTGCTATAAACACAATTGGCATGCCCGTCGCCTGGTTGCTTACCGTTTGTAGGTCATTTGTAAACCGATCAAGATAGTCCAGATCTTCCCAAACGCTGTTGTTTGGAAACACCGTTAAAAGAAATTTATCGCGCGTTTCGTTTGCATAACGATCAAACACAGACTCGGGTAAATCTTTTAATTCAATTGGCGAAACAGAAGCCATTTGCAATGCCGTTGTCTTAAAATGTGGCGCAAACCAACGTTGATAGGATTCAAAACCTGCGTGCGCTAGCTCCGGGTTTTGCATGATCTTTTGTACGAGATCGAAAATTATCCGTGGTTGCCCTTCTTGGTTTGGGCTGCCGACAATCTCCGTGCATTTCCGATCCACTTTATCTTGTCCACCCAAATACGCCAAATCCTGCATTTCCATGATATTCATTTCAAGTCGATTTAATTCTTGAACGATATCGTCAATCGCGTGATTTGCTAATTGAGCGTTTACCTTCGACTCTTCTATACGTGCTTTTACGCCTTGTATGATTTCCGCTCGTGCAACTTGCGCTTCGTGGTCCGGGAAATAAAGCGAAATATCTTCTGTGATAGCAACCGTTCCACGCTTTTTGATCTTCTTTGCCATTTCTCTTGCTTCGTCTGGCGAATCGGCCAAGATCAACGCGTAATCCATGCTTAAATCAAATCTTTCCAAAACCGTATCTTGCAAAACAACCGACGTGAGGCCTTTCGGCTGCATGTTCATGTAGTTTTGGTCGAAAGTGATTTTGTTGGCATAAAATCCGAAGATCAATGTTGCCGCAATGGACGCCATTATCGTAAAACCGTATTTACGACCTAGAAAACCCGAAAGCATTCCTAACGATTTAAAAGACACGTCTTTAGGTTTGACCGGTTTTTTTTTCTTCAAAAATGATCTTTCCATCCTACGCTCACGAAAAACCAGCAATGACGGCAAAAATATAAACGTGGTCAGCAAAATCATCAGCAGGCCAAGTGCGGTAACAATCCCCATTTCTTTCATACCGCGCGAACTGCTGATAACGAGCGTAAAAAATGCCGCAAACGTGGTAAGCCCGCCGGTTAAAATGCCTTTTCCGCTTTTCAAAAACGCTTCAACCATTGCGTTTTCTATGGAGTAGCGAAGCGAACGAAATTCAGAAAATGTTGAAATTAAGTGAATCGAAAAGTCGATGCCTAAGCCAAGTAAAATTACCGCCATCATGGAAGTAAAAATATTTAGCTCGCCAACGACTATAGCTGTCGCGCCCATTGCCCAAATAATGCCAACGAGCAAATTCAGGATGGCAAGCCCTGGAGCGGACCACATTCGGAGCGTAATGGCCAGCAAAAAGAAAATCCCGATTAGCGCAATTACGGAGGTGTAACCCAGACTTTGCTCGGAGTAAACCACTTCGTCGTGCACAAGCGGCAGCATTCCCGTCAAACCAGCCTCAATATCGGGATAATCCATTATCGCCTTATCAAGGGTTGTTTGCACGGCGCTTACGCCGACCATAACTTTTTTCATATCAACCGCAGTAAATGTAGGGATAACATTTAAAATCAACACGTTTTTATCGTAAGACATAAAATACGGATCGCCCAAAAGTATCCGCTCAACGGCATGTTCGATGTTATTTTTTTCAATCCCTTCATAGGAAATTGCTTTCTGAAGCGACGCTACAAAAAATTCAACGCCATCCAAAAAGTCAACCGCCCGATCTTCTTTTTCCCGACCCGATATGGACTCGGATTTTCCAACATATTCCTTTTCCAGGCTGTTGTTCAAATTGGTCAGGAATGGGCGTAAATTCGGATCTTTGAAAATATCCTGCGTGTTTTTCAGGTACTTGGTCTTTAGAAGCATCATGCCGTGGTTGCGAATAAAATCAACCTCTTGCTTATAATCTACTCGTTTTACTAATGACTTGCCGTCGGTAGGATCTGTTAGGACTCTTAATTTTGGGGCTAAAAATTCCGCGAACGCTTTTATCCGATGTTCTTCGCCTTGAACTACAACCGCAATGCTTGAAGCGGCGGTAAATTCATTAACGATTTCATTATACTCAATTGTGCGCGGATCGTCTTCAGGCAAAAGATCGGCCCAACGCATGGTGGTACGCAAATCAGCCGAAAAATAGCCAAGCAGAACCGTAAGCAGCAATGTTAAGCCAAGCATCAATAATGGCTTTGCTGCATGCAGTTTCGCAAAATCTCTTAGCAATTTTTCTCGCATCAAAATCTCCTTTCGTTTTCTAAACTTAGTTTGATGTTGTTTATCAACAATCGTTGCTTAAACAACCTTTTTTTAAAAGAACAGTCTTGCGCGCATAAGCCCGCCATCCCCAAGGTTTTTACCAAACGCCGTTCCGCTTTTTCCAGTATAAACCTGGCCAATAACGGTTAGCGTAAGGTTTTGAAACCAACTGTAGCGAAGCGTCGGAATAAATGCAGCACTTTTATCCGACACGCTCACAATACTTGATAGGCTAATATCAATTAAATCCGTGGCGGGATAGCTCATGTGAATGTACGTTTGATTTTTTGTGACCGTTAGGATTTCGCCGTTTATGTAACGCATCCAATCGCTAACCGAATAGGTTTTCCAATTGGATTTGGCCAAACTGTTGTGATAAAATTCCGCCATAAAATAAAAGCCGCTTTCCCATGTATAGTCTGCGCCAAAAAGAATTTCAGAGAAATCTTTACTTTGCCCCATAATATTGCGGCCAAATTCGCCCCAAACGCCCAAGCCAAGTAACTCGCCGGCGAAATCCACGCCGAACATTTGTCTTTTTTGGGCTGAAAAATCAAATGTTTGGTAATTTCCAAGCGTCCAATATTTTTGCGCCGCCACCGCGCTGACATCCAAATGCAAAAGCGGAAACGTCCAACGGACGAACGCGCCTGAGCGATCAAGTTTTTCTTTAACCTGAACCAACAATGTTATTGAACTTCGCTCTGTTAGACTGATATCTGAACGAATGGCGTTTTTACCGGGCTGTTCATACGTTGGATCGGTTATGTTTTTGACGTTAAAAAGGTTGGTTGGGTTCCAAGCATAACCTGTTCCAAAAGAAAGCTGCTGCTTGCCAATGGTTAAGTCAAACTGCTTAAGGCGAATCTTCAGAAACGCGTTATCCAAAAAAATTGTGTCTTGGTAGGCAAAATCAAATAACGCATGGCTGGATTTTGGAATCTGACTTTTTAGGTTTTCGGGTATATAGTCCAGAAAATTCCAATCTTTCTTTCCATGATAGGTTAAAAAAATCACATTTGCATTAAACGTAATTTGCTCGGATAACTCGCTGCTTGCTTCCGCTCGCAAACGGTTTGAATTGAGCTGCAACCAATCATCGCCTTGTTTAACCACCATAATCTGCGGCTCAAGATATCCTGAAAACTCAATCTCTTGCGCATTTGCGTATGGGATTGCAAAAACCAAAACCAATGCCCCGATAAGCGCAGCGATATTCTTTTTAACATCGTTTATTACGCTTTTGCGATACAACAACGACTGTGCAATTTTTATCATCATTGCCTCAATCCTCGTTCGGTAAACATTTTTTCTTCAAGCCTCACCCCATACTTTATTTCTTGGAGCAACAATTCAGTTTGCGTGCCATCCAGCAAATCTTGCATCACCATTTTTTTTGCGGTAGGAACGCCTTGAATGATTTTTATCTCCGAAAGCGTTAGCAGTTTTGTCGGATGCGTTTCTTCATTTTCGAAGTATTCCATCTTTAGCGGATGAAAATCGCGTTTGGACGACCAAATCAAAATTTTCCGATAAGCTGAGGAGCTTCCGCTTTTTCGCTTAAGCTCTAACTTGTAGCAGCTTTCGTCGCCAACGTTTTCTGTCCCTAGCAACGTTGTCCTGAAATCGACAATAAATGAATCACCGCTGCCCATGTCTTCATAAGAAAAGTCGCTGCCTTCCATTTTCTGGCGTTTGGCATGCGTAGCCATTTTGCGAACGCGGTTGGTTCTTGGAAAGAACATCCAAATATCATCTGCGTTATTGCGCATTAAAATCGCCTGGCCTTTAGCGCGTCTTGGCGAGGTGTAACGAATCAACGTTTTCTCATTATGGTCTCTGCCCCAGCTATCGTATTCAAATTTTCGAACCTGACCCGAAGAAGTCTGAATCAGCATTTTTGATTTTGAAAAAAGGCTTTCCTGGTTCATTAAATCATTTACTTTTTTGATAATTTCATTGCCGGTTTGCGCTTCTGCGTTTTGACTTATTACCAACACGAGCCAAAAAAACAACGCATTTGCTAGAATCCTTTTCATTATAATCTCCTTTCTGTTTCTGTTTAAGTCTGTTGTTGCGAGGGGTCAATTTTAATGCCAAGTAAAAAAATCTCTGAAAGAAAGCCGGCGGCTTGCTCGAAGTTGAACACAGACGGGTTTACAATCCACTGAAGATACAGTCCATCCATAGTCCCAATTAATGTTGCAGCAGCGACGTTTGAGTCAACCTGCCTGAAGACGCCTTTTCGGATACCTTCATTCAAAATGGATGCAATCGCGGAGCGAAACTCATTATAAATGCCTTCCAAATCCAACATTCCGTTAATGGTTTCGTTTTTGTTACGAATACCTTCCGCCCAAAAATCCATCATGATTCGCATGAATTCCTCATTTCCTGAGGTGAAATCTATCAAGCTGGCTTTGATAATTTGACGAATCTGCGTTTCAGGGTCGTCATCGCTTTCTGAAATGCTGCGTAAAACGGTTTTCATCTCAGAAAAAAACATTTCAAAGGCGTGGTTGAATATTTCATCCTTACTCCGGAAATACTCGTAGATCGTGCCTTTGCCAATACCTGCCTCTTCGGCAATATCTGCCATTTTGGTTTTGACAATCCCCATCCGGGCAAATACTTTCATGGCCGCGTTAATGATTTCTAACTGTTTGGCCTCTTTATCAACAAATTTTGGCATAGTGGATTTTTATCATTTTTTTATTGACCGACCGTTCGGTCATAATATAATAAAATAAAATCCTGTTATCAAGTCATGTTTCGATAAATGTTGCTATTTTTGCAATTAAATAACTCAAGGGTTAATGGCTATTGTTCTTAATGATAAGAACGCCCGTATTCTCTACATTTAATTTTTGGCATGCATTCGAGTATTTTCTTTATTCTTTTACTTTGATATGTTAAATAAAGCCACTTCAATTTTGTTCAATGCGTCTGGTTTATCACTACTTTTTATTAAGTCTCTTAATTATAAATGCCGAGTTTAGTGCAGCTCAAACGCCCGATACGTCTAAACTCAAGGTTGATAACAATCAAAAACATGGTGAATACGAAGCAAACAGAAATCGTCCGGAAATCTTAACATTTACCGCATCACCTGCTATCCTGCAACTGGGTCAAGAAATTGAACTAAGCTGGCAAACTCAACATGCAATATCCGTAGGTATTTTGCCGCATATCGGGCGGGTAAAATCCAGCGGCACTATTACGCTTTCGCCAAGCCGTTCAATCACCTATACATTAATTGCAACCGGATGGGATAGCATTGCTAAACGCCGTTTAGATATTTCCGTATTACCCTCTTCTGAAATTCTTACGCCACCCCCGCCAATGCTTAGAAAAAAAGGCGATAAAATTGTGTTGCACATTAAATTTCGGACCAATCATTCAACGCTGCCCGAATCGTCGTATGCTGATCTTAATGATCTTATAGGCGATCTGGGCAATAATCCGAAGCTCGTTCTACAAATTGTAGGTCATACCGATCACAAAGGAAATGAAAAATTCAATACAAAGCTTTCGTTGGAACGCGCTGTAGCCGTGCAAACATATTTCATAAAAAAAGGCATTGATCCGAAACGGCTTTTTGTTAGCGGCGCCGGCTCATCAAAGCCTCTTGTTGAGAATAGTTCGCTATCAAACCGCTTGAAAAACCGAAGAATAGAAATAACAGTACTTAATGATTAACAGCTTCATTCAAATGTTTAAAAAGTTTCGATGGATATCGCTTTTGCTCACGTTCCTTTTCACACATTCGTTTTATTTTGGTCATCCGGTTTTCGGGCAAATCTTGGAAAATCACGCCCTGGTTGAACTCAAGAAAGCGGCTTATAACCGCGATCCGCAACAAGTTGTGGCGTATTTAGGATTTTCAGATGAGCTGGACAAAACCGTTCTTGACTGCCTGGGTAGTTTTCAAGTTGATAGCCTTGCCCTTAAAGCGTTGCCATACCTCAATTCACCCAACCCTGAAATACGGCAATCAGCGGCCTTTGCTATTGGTCAATGCCTTTCTGATTCCACATCAATTGCTTACCTGGAGCCATTGCTTTTTGAAAAGATTTTTTTGGAGAAGGATCTTAAAACCACAACACTGTTGCTGGAAGCCCTGGGAAAAACCGGCACTATTCATACGCTGGATAAAATTTCAGGCCTGTCATTTAAAACGTATGAGCTCAAACAAGCTCAAGGATTGGCTATTGCCCGATTTTCCGAGCGTGGCTTGGCCAACAGGCAAAGCGTTGAAGCGGCTTCCCGATTATTTATGGAAACAAAAGACGTGTCTGCCAAGGAAATCAATTATAGTATTTATGCCCTTTCTCAAGTTCGACAACGACCATTACTGAAGCATGCGCTCCCAACGCTTTTGACAGCCTCTGAACATGCGAACATGACGATACGGTTCCATGCGTTGCAGGCCTTAAGCAAATTATCCGTTCCAAAAGCCATTAACGCGGTATTAGATGGCGCTAAAGACTCTGATTGGCGGGTGAGTTCGTGGTCGTGCCAGGCTTTATCAAAATACATCAGTTCGTCGCGAGGTTTCAAATCCATAGCGATAAGAACGCTGGTATTCAACCTTAACACCAAAAGCCACCCTCATATTATTGAAGCAAGCTTAAGATCGTTGATTTCGCTAAATCCATACAAACCTCAAGTTATTCCGGCTATAAAAAAGCATTTAAACTCCCCCTCTGCCCGAATACGAAACAGCGCAACAAAAGCGCTTGCCATATTGTTTCCAAAAGAAGCTGAAAAAGAATTGTTAACCAAAATTGAAACACAAGCTGATGATCCTGCCTCATTGGAAGCGGTTGGCGTTCTAAGCATTTCTCTGCAAAAGCTCAATCTTGAGTTTATGCCGTGGTTGTTGAAGCATACACTTCACCCTGAAAATAAAATTGCAACCGCAGCCTTAAACTCTTGGGGTCAATGCTGGAACATCTACCGCAACACCATGGCCGGCCAAGACCTCTGGACGTCAACCGATACGTTGTTTGAAGGGGTTTTGATTCGGGCATTAAAAAAGCACAGCGCTAAATCTTCAACCAATCCTGCCGCGGTAAAAACCATTACGTCAATTCTTTCGGATGAGTTCTTACCCAAGCATAAATATTTAAAAGTGTTGAATGACGCGTTAGCTCAATTCTCCGATGCAAATGATATTAATACCATTTTGCATTTGCTGGAATCGTTAGGTAATCTTAAAACAAAAAAAAGCCTTCGCTTAATCAAAGAGTACATTTATTACGAAAACAGGGCCGTTCGAAAAAAAGCATCCCAAGTCTATAAAGAGGTTACAGGCGAAGAGCCGCCAGTTCCACCAACATTTATTCCTCCGAAAAAAATTGACATGCGCGCTTTTAGAGAGATATCCCATAACCCGATTGCCATATTAAAAACCACCAAAGGAACGCTAAAAATGGAGCTGTTTTTGGGTGAAGCTACTTTTAGCGCTGCAAACTTCATACAACTTATACAAACCGGTTTCTACGACGGGCTCACATTTCACCGGGTAGAGCCAAATTTTGTGGTTCAAGGCGGCGATCCTAATGGCGATGGAACTGGCGGGCCGGGACATACGATCCGCTCGGAACTTACCCGCGAATCATTTCGGCGTGGAGTGGTTGGCATGGCGCACGCCGGGAAAGATACCGAAGGCTCGCAGTTTTTTATTATGCTGGCTCATCATCCGTTTTTGGATGGAAAATACACGCCTTTTGCAAAAGTAATTCAGGGAATGGATGTTGCAGACCGGCTGGAAATCGGGGATAAAATTCTGAGAGCCGATGTTGAATTGCATCGCATAGAAGAATAAACCAAACCGGAGGCTTCTAACCTCCCCTTTTCAATCCAATTGACCGATTGGCACATAGCCTTGTTCTTTAACAAGACGCTGCCCGCTCTTTGATAAAATCCAGTTGATATATTTTTGAATATGCTTTTCAGGTTTACCCAATGTGTAAATATAGAGCGGACGAGAAATCGGGTACATGCTCAGCCCGGATTTTGAAAGCTCCACAATCGGGTCCAACGCTTCATCATCACGAGTCCTGGAAATTTTTAATATTTTCACACCTTCATTGGCAAATGCAATACCGCTATAACCAATTGCCAGTGAATCACGCGAAACCATTTCAACAACTTCCTGGGCGGTTTGTTTTTCATAGGTAATTGTTCTAAATGCTGCTTTTGTGCCTAAAACCACATTTTTAAAGGTTTGATAAGTACCGGAATTTGGCTGGCGATTTATAACCATAATTTCTTCATCACGAAATCCGGCCGTATCGATTTGAGCCCATTTTGTAATTTCTCCTTCTTTACCAAATATTTCTGCCAGCTCTCCCAACGATAGTTCATCAATCGGATTGCTTTTATGCACATAAATCACAACCGCATCATAAGCAACAACAATATCCTGAGGTTCTTTATCAAAATGCTCTTTGGCATATTGAATTTCTTCGGGAGTGATTTTTCGGCTGGAATTGGCCATATCTACATCGCCGTGAATCAATGAAGATAAACCGATACCGGAACCGCCGCCATAAACTTCAACAGAGATATTCTGTTTTTGTATTTTATAAGCTTTAGACCAGGACTCTGAGAGCTTTTTCATGGTCTCCGAACCGCTGCAAATGATCATTTTTTCACTGGCTTTTCCATCGGCTTTTTTTTGAGAACAGCCGATGGTACCATGAATTAAACCCAGTAAAACAAAAAGACGAAAAAACGATGTAAAATTGCAGTTTATTTTTACACGAATTTGTTGCCGTATTCTATTAATCATCACGATTCTAGTTTTCTTGAGGACTTAGGAACGGTTTTATTGCAATTTACAACCGTGATGTTAACAAGACGTTTCCTTTGTGTTAAGGAGTGAGGAATTCGCTTAACCTTGGCAAATTTTTAATCCAAAAAGATTATCGGTTAGGCTAATCTAATCATCCAAATTATATGTTATAACGGATTACGACTAAGGAGTTTAAAAGTCAAAGTTTTGATTAAAAGGGAAAAATAAGGGGTAGACCAATTAAATTGGTAGTCTTAAATAAGAAGAAAAAAGCGATATAGAAAAAAACTCGATAAATCCTCTAGTACATTACTTCTTAAACTGAGGTTTTGGTTTTCGCTCTCTGGCTTCATTAACCTGAAGGTTACGTCCGCCAAAATCCTGACCATTTAAGCCTTCAATGGCTTTATCTGCTTCTTCATGTTCCATTTCAACAAAGCAGAAGCCTCTGAATTTTCCTGTTTCGCGATCATTAATAAATTTGATAGAGTGAACCTCGCCATGAGCCTGAAATAACTCTCGGACATTATCTTCTGTTGTGGTATAAGGTAAATTGGCCACATAAATTGTTTTCTTCATCAGAGCAATCGTATTTTTAATATTACCTTTTCACCATAAATTTTGAAAAGGCAAAATAATGATTTTAAATGATTGACTTTTAATATATCCGATATAGTTGTTTTAACAAACTTACCCCAAAATAACATGATGTTTCATTGGAGTTGCCAGTTCACGTCCGGCTAACAGGGGAAATCTGTTTTTAGAGTGAATCAGGTGGGCTTTTAAACAAAACCTGAAAACTATACCATTTATATTAAAAATCACTAAAACTTCTACTCCAAAGCTACAACGTAAATATTTATCGGCAAAATTGATATCAATTTTTTTTACCGTATACCGCAAATACTTAAATTAAAAAATTATTAATCCCAACTTGTAGGAACCGGTAATAAACCGATTCCTACATTTTTGAAAGATCAATAAAGGAACATTGGTTTTCCTAAGACATTACGCACACTCGGTTTGTATTCTTTGGCATTATATAGTTCATCCACATCCACACGTTTTAAACCGCTTGCAATGGTACTGATAGGAATATGCGTATAAGTGCCATCGCGCAAGGCTACCATCCGTCCGCTGACTTTATCGTTAATAAGCGACATGGCAATACCTGCAAAGTTAGTGGCTACCATTAAATCCAACGCATCAGGTGCGCCTGATCGCATCAAATAACCCAATTGCTGATACACAATGCCTTTACCGGTTAACTTTTTAATTGCCTCTCCGGTGATCATGCCAATTCCGCCCAATTTGCGATGCCCGTAAGCATCGGCTTCACCATACTCAATGATTTTGCCGCCTATTATGGAAGCGCCTTCGCTAATCGTAACCATAGCATAGGAGCTGGGATTGTTGTTATAATCTTCCAATAGAAATTTGGATAATAACTCAGGATCAAATGGCACTTCTGAAATAATGGATCGATCCACGCCGGCCAAATATGAACTAATCAAGCTGGTTTCACCTGAATTTCTACCGAAAAGCTCAACAACGGCAATGCGTTCATGCGAACCGGTACTGGTTCGTAATTGGTGAATAAACTGAACGCTTCGGGTAACAGCAGTGCTAAAACCGATACAGTAATCTGTTCCGAATACATCATTATCCATGGTTTTCGGAATGGCAACAACTGAAAAACCTTCGCGATGCAAACGTTCTCCATAGCTCAGTGTATCATCGCCGCCAATCGGCACCAACACATCCAGTTTTAATTTTTCAAGATTGGATAATACATGCGGGGTAAAATCAAGAAGCTCATTACTACCGTCTTCTTTTTCTTTAGGGTCTTTCAGAAAATCGGGAATTTCGTTTTTTTTCACCTTACTTGGATTCGTTCGACTGGAGTGAAGAAATGTGCCACCGGTTCGGTCGATGGTTCGAACTTTCATTTTATCCAGAGGCAAGATATACTTTTCTTTGGATTTGGGATCATTGGGATTATAATTGAGCAAACCTCCCCACCCGGTTCTGATTCCAACAACTTCGTGACCAAAATCAATGGCACGATACACTAATGCTTTCATGCACGGGTTCAATCCGGGCACGTCGCCTCCGCCAGTTAAAATACCGATTCTCATGGCAGTTTCCTTTGGTTTTATTTTTGGATTTATAGTACTGATTACATGAAGGAATTCTACTACGCTAATATAGGGATTTTAAATCCTATAACCATGCCGGATTGGATTATTAATAAAGCAAGAGGGGCTAAAAACCGGATTTGCCGAACTGTTAAATCCGGTTTAAAAGGAATTATTCAAACGCTTGACCGGGTTTTACGCCAGCAGCTTTTAAGATCAATGCAAGCGGGCAAAACTTGGTAAATGCCGCCTGGAACATATTTAAACCAACGAATGCTGTTAAAAACAACCAGTTGGTATTTTCAGTTAAATGAGAAATGCCCAAACTAGCTAAAATAATCGTCCCCGCTACTGCAAAAACTATTCGATCGATACTCATAATAATCAGACATTTTAGAGTTAAAAAAATAAGATACTTGAGGCTGATTCAACACAACCCTTACAAAAAACTTTTCTTAATCCTTGAATTTTAAGGCATTTTGTTCATAAAAAACTCAAACCGGCTGTCGCTCTGCTTTCACTTTCAGCGCTTTCTCAAGCAACTGACACGTTAAATCCACACAAACATGACAGCTGTATTTATCAACCGCTCGGACTTCCCAACATACAACCGATTTAATGTATTTTTTAAACAAGTCTTCAACCTGTTGCGCCATTTCCGGTTCATCTTCTAAAATACGTTTTGCGGCAAATAATGCCCCGCAAATACCATCTTCGGCTCTGCCACGTCCGCTTGTAAATAGGTCATCGATCCGTGATTGATCTTCAAACCCCATTTCTTCCTGATACGCCTTTTCCGTAGCCTGAGCACAATTGAATCCATTTTGAAAATACTTTAACGCTCGTTTATTAATTGCCAAGAGACTCTCCTTTATTCTTTACTTATTTACGTTTTAAATCATTCGTTCAACATCCAACAAAAACGCTCTCATCGGGTGGCCTTCTTCATCGGCTTTTGTCATTTCTTCAATCTGATCCATAATTTCAGTTGCTTTATCTTGTGTTACAATAGCAAAACAAAGCGATGAATACGTTGGAAGTTCTTGATCACCCGGCCACCATCTGGCTTGAGACCTTTTTTCAGAAGAAAAGCCCTTTACTTCCAATTCGCTTACAACCGAAACTTCCAAATCTTTAAATACTTTTCTCACTTGCTTTGAACAATGCTCAAGGCACATGATACAAATCATTTTCATAAGAATATAGCCGATTTAGTTTAATAATATAAAGCTCAAATTAACTCGCCGGGTTTTCCTCACTATTTTTTTCAACGATATAATAAATTAACGGTACCATTCCCAATGTTAATACGGTGGAAAGTATTGATCCCCACATCAACGAAATCGCCAAACCCTGGAAGATCGGGTCAAATAAGATAACAATAGCGCCAATGACAACCGTGCCTGCGGTTAGTAAAATCGGCCTTGTTCTGACAACAGCAGACTCAAGTACAGCATCTTTTAACGCAACGCCTTCATCGCGTCGCAATTGGATAAAGTCGATCAACAGCACACCGTTTCGTACCATAATACCGGCGAGTGCAATCATGCCGATCATGGATGTTGCCGTAAAAAATGCGCCGTGAATAAAGTGACCCGGAATAATTCCAACCATGCTTAGCGGTATGGAAACCATCATCACCAATGGCGTTTTAAATGATTGGAACCAACCGATAATCAATAAGTAAATGACAATCAACACCACACCAAACGCCGTTCCGAGATCGCGAAACACTTCAAACGTGATTTGCCATTCGCCATCCCACTTCATCGCCACTTTATCTTCCAAAAACGGCTCTGATGTATAAAGCGGATTAATGGAATAGCCTTCCGGCATTTCAATTTTCATGATTTTTTCATCCATATCAAGCATGGCATAAACCGGACTTTCAACCACGCCGGCTACATCGGCCGTTACATAAACCACGCGCTTTAAGTTCTTGCGATAGATGGATTTATCTTCCTCGCGTTGTTCAATGCGTACCACATCGGAAACCGGTATAAGCTGATTGGTCTGCGAGCGCACATAGACATGCGAAAGATCGCGGATTGATGCCCGTTCTTCTTTAGCCAGACGCAATTGAATACCAACCGGTTCAATATCATGTTCCGAATGAAGCAGCCCCACTTCCGATCCGGCAAGCGATAGGCGAAGCGTTTGAACAATCTGACCGGTGCTCACCCCACGCAACGCCGCTTTTTCTTTATCCACGGCCAGTTTATAGACCGTTTGCGGGTCTTCAACCATCCAATCAACATCTACAACGCCTTCCGTATTTTCAAACACGCCTCGAATCTTTTCAGCAATCTCGATTTGCTTATCGTAATCCGGGCCATAGACTTCCGCAACCAGCGTAGAAAGAACCGGCGGTCCTGGCGGCACTTCAACAACTTTTACTCTGGCGCCGTGCTTTTTTGCAATTTCCTGAACGCCAGGGCGAACTTTTTTAGCAATCGGATGACTTTGCATATCGCGCTCGCCTTTTTCTTTCAGATTGACCTGGATATCGGCCATATTTGGCGCTTGCCTTAAAAAGTAATGACGAACCAATCCGTTAAAATTGATCGGCGCATTCATACCAACATAATATTGGTAATTTGTGACCTCATCTACCGTTTTAAGGTATCCGGCAATTTCCTTGGTTACGGCTGCCGTTTTTTCTACCGGCGTCCCTTCGGGCATATCAACGATCACCTGAAACTCACTTTTGTTATCAAACGGTAGCATTTTAAGCTCAACAAGCTTTAACGGGATAAACATAATGGCCACGATAAGCATTAGCGTCACAACGCCAATAGCCGTCCATGCTTTTTTCGGATCATCAATTAACGGCCGCAACAAACGATCATAAACTTTATAGGCCGGATTGTTTTTCAGATCGTATTCATCATCTCCTTCGTGATCGCCTTTAAGTAACCTGTATGCAAGCCAAGGCGTACCGATCAAGGCGACCATCAACGAAAACAACATAGCCAGCGATGCGCCGATAGGCATCGGGCTCATGTATGGGCCCATCAAACCGGAAACAAAGATCATCGGCAATACGGATGCAATAACCGTAAATGTAGCTAAAATGGTAGGGTTTCCTACTTCGCTAATGGCTGCCAACGCCGCCTGAAGTTTCGGCAACTTTCGCATTTTGAGATGGCGCTCAACATTTTCAGCAATGATAATGGAGTCATCGACAACAATACCCGTTACAAAAATCAATGCAAAGAGCGTTACCCGGTTAAGCGTGTAGTCGAAGACGTAATACACAAACAAGGTTAATGCAAAGGTAATCGGAACGGAAGCAAATACCACCAAACCGCCGCGCCAGCCTAAAAAGAGGCTCACAACAATCGTCACCGATATAACAGCTCCAAACAAGTGCTCTAGCAGCGTAAAGACTTTATCCGAAGCTGTTTTACCGTAATTTCGAGTTTCCGAAATTTGAATATCGGCCGGGATAAGCGTGCCTTTCAGCATATCCACTTTTTTGATGACTTTTTCAGCCACATTCATGGCGTCAGAGCCTTTGCGCTTGGCTATTTCAAGCGTAACGGCCGGATATTCATTAAACCGATCAATCCCATCGGGAACATTTTTCGCGCCTACGCCAATTCCATAAAATGTATAGGTATTCACCTCTTCCGGGCCATCAACGATCTCGGCCACATCTTTCAGGTAAATCGGGCTGTTGCCCGCAACCCCGATCACAAGACCCGATACATCTTCAACCGATCGGAAAAATTCACCGGTTCGAACCACAAACTCCTGATTAACCTTCTGAAACGACCCCGTGGTTACTTCCTGGTTAGACGCCTGAATTTGCTGGGCAATCTGAAGCGGTGTGATCTGATAGGCCTTTAATCGCGCCTGATCTAATATGACTCGAACCTGACGCTTTAAACCACCTTTAATCTGAACATCTGCAACATCATCTATTTTTTTGATTTCGTTCATCAACTCAGCGCCAACTTGGCGAAGTTGATATGAGCCATAGCGATCGCTCCATAAGGTCAAGTTCAAGATAGATACATCATCAATACTTACATTTTTCAACAATGGAAACTCTGTGCCCGGGGGCATCTTTTCCATGTACTTCATCATGGTTGACCAAAGCTTAACCAAACTTTTTTCGGTATTTTCACCCACTTCGTAACGAACCGTGATTAATGCAAAATCCGGTCTTGACGTTGAATAAACATATTTTACGCCTTGAATTTCATTAACCGCTTTTTCAAGAGGTTTGGCAACGCGTTCTTCAACTTCCTTAGCGCTGCCCCCAGGGTATGACACATAAATATCGACCATCGGAACCACAATCTGCGGTTCTTCTTCTTTTGGGGTTAGCGATGTAGAAAAAATACCAATCAGTAACGCCGCAATCATCAGAAGGGGCGTAACTTTTGAGTCTATAAATGCATTTGCCAGATTTCCAGCAATACCTTCTCTCATTTAGTCCTCCCAATTATTGATTTACAACCTTTACTTTTTTAAAATCTCTTAACCCTATGTTTTGAGTTAAGACGATGGATTCCCCGGAATCCAATCCTGAGAGAACTTCAACATAATCGCCATAATTTCTACCCAAACGAACCCAGCGTAAGTTTGCTCGATTATCTTCGCCTACCACATAAATGCCTTCGAGCTGACCGCGTTGGAAAACCGAAGACTTCGGCACTAAAAACGTTTTTTGTTTTGATTTAGTGATGGCAATCCTGGCAAACATTCCCGGCTTAACCGATCCATCCGGATTTGTCATCTTGGCTTTTATTTTAAACTGATGACTCATCTTATTTGCCGATGGCACTACGCGTGTAATTTTAGCTTCATATACCCGATCGTCTGACGAAACCGAGTTACCGGGAATAATGACGCTAACCGGCATATTTACGGAAACAAATTCAATTTCACTTTCCGGCACTGATGCGGTAACATCCAAACTGCTCATACGCTCAACCACAATAACGGGCATACCCGGCGTGGCCATATCGCCTATATCAACATATTTATCCGCTACCACGCCGTTAAAAGGCGCGCGCAGGCGGACATAGCTAATCAGCTCTTCGATTTCTTTTTTCATCTCTTCAGCAGAAATTTTCTTTGCCTTGGCGTTTTCATAGGCTAGCGTTACATCGTCCATTTCTTTCTGAGTGGCTGCATTCTGAGCAAATAACGATTGAAAACGCTGATAGTTTTTTTCTGCATTGTTGAACAAGACATTTGCCGCACTTATTTGTGCTTCGGCTTGCTTAAGCTTGGCATCAACGTCCCGGCTGGAAAGCTTGACGAGCAATTGCCCGGCTTTCACAAACTGGCCTTCCTTAACATAAATATCCTGAACTTTACCCATAACACGGGTAGCGATCTCGGCCCGGTCGCCGGCTTCGACGATAGCCGAATAAATCACCGGTTCCTGTGTTTCTTTCGCAACAACCTTTGTGGTTGAAACCGTTACCGGTTCTCCATCATCTAATTGAGTTTGGCTCTTATCTTCGCCACACCCTACCAATGCTCCTGTTGCGACAAGTAATAAGATGTAAAAAGAAATGCGCATTATCTTGTGTCCTCGTTGTTTATTGGTTTAAATCTATAGTTAATGTTATTCAACAATTTTGTATGTACCGTTGTAAAACGCCAGTTGGCTGCCGGCAATCTTAAAATCATATTTTGCTTTCATCAATCGCAAACGCGCGTTGGTTAATGCGGCTTCGCGCGATAAAAATTCCGAAGCCCGTTCCAAACCCTCACGAAAGCGTTGATTGATGATCCGAAAACTTTCTTCGGCTTGCTTTACGGAAGTTTCGGCAATCAATACGCGCTTTTGAGACGAAAGCAACTCGCGATAAGCTTGTTTGAGTTCCACCGAGCTTTTTTCTTTGGCCTCTTCATACTTTATTTTCATTTCTTCGGCATTGGCCGACTCGGTTCTGGTTTGGCCCAATCGAGCAAAACCGTCCAGAATATTCCACTGCGCGCTAACGCCTAAGGTCCAGTTCTTACCATCGTTATCAAACAGTGCGTCTCCATTCCACTCATAACGCCCAAATGCATTTAACCGAGGCAACCAGCCCATCCAT
The DNA here is from genome assembly GCA_028277445.1 of Chloroherpetonaceae bacterium. GTDB lineage: Bacteria > Bacteroidota > Chlorobiia > Chlorobiales > Chloroherpetonaceae > JANQGG01. Next base: position 66,336 of record JANQGG010000060.1, read on the forward strand.
TTGCTCTTGTATTTTCGGCTGGCAGCACGTTCAAAGGCATCCATTGCTTTTAAATCTGTACGCTCCGTCGGCACTTTGTTCAAGTCAACGGTTGGAAGATTTTTTTCTACGGTTATGCTATCTACCGGTTGAATTTCAACATCACCTTCAATTCTTAAAATAAACCGGAGCATATCGGCTGATGTTTTTGCATCATTTTCAGCCACCAATAATTGCTCTTTAAGCTCAGCTTTTCGCACCTCAGCCGAAAGCAAATCCGCTTTGGTAATCAAACCTTTGTTATAAGCGGCTGAAGCTTCGCCAACATAGGCTTCAATGGATTTTAGCGCTTTTTGAATAGCATGAACTTTGTTTCTGGCCAAGATCAACCCGAAATAGGATTTTTCAACTTGTATGGCGATGGCTTCTTGGGTTCGTTTCAGTGAATACTCGTAACCTTCCGAAGCTGAAGCTGCCGCAAAACGACCAAGGATTGCATCAAAATTTAAAATGGGCTGTTGAACTTCAATAGCCGTCGTAAAATTATTGAACTCCCTGGGATTATTAAGTTTTGGAAGATTTGGATCCATGAACATTGTTAATGCCGTACCATCAGGCCCGGAAAAATCACCCAAGTTAAAAATACCTTGTCTTAATTTCCCGCCAAACACGGCAACCGGATCGTCCGAACGAATAAATGTTTCCGAAAGCGTGACTTTAGGTAAAAAGCCGCTCCAGCTTTCCAAACTCTGTCCCGATGCCTGATCCTGCTTATGTCGCGCAATTAGAACCTGATGATTTTTTTCGTTAGCCCGCTTTAAAGCATCGTTTAACGTTAGTTTTTGTACGCTTTTACCAGGCTCTGAAGCCATTGCTGCTTGCGCCATGGCAAAAAACTGGATCACAAATAGCGTAATGAATAAATAACGTTTATACCCTAATTGGCTATTGAATAACATATTTGGTTTTTTCAATTTTAAACCTCGTAATCATTGTTTGTTGCCCACCTAGCCTAACGAATTCGTATTGCTAAGTAAAAAATTAGTTCAATGTATATAACTATGTGGTTATATATGATATTTTATAAAAAAAAACAATATATTTGTCATTGATTTCATGATTTATTTACTGAATCATGACCAGGCCGATTGCGTGATTTAAAGTATATTATTAAACCACTGATTAACACAATTTCCAATTTCATCGGATAAAATACTTCAATATAAAAGGAGAACCTACATGTCTTTCATACAAAAACTTTCAGTTTATTTTTTTACCGGAATTTTATTCTTGCAAATATTAGGGTGCGATACCGGCAATGACCCCACAAAGCTTTTAAATCCTCAAAACATGCTTATTGAAGTACAAAGCCCTTACAACGCAGAAGCCACTAAAAATAAAATTCTACAAAACATAAATGACTTGCCCGGTTGGGGACTTGTACAAGGAGAAGCCGTCAGTTTTGATGCTGTCCTTAATAAAGATTGGGATGGACTAAAGATTGACAGCCTATACGCCATAGAAATCGGCAATCCGGATTATACAGGCACAATTTTATCGGAAGATCAAAATAAATTTGCTTCAGTTATGATGCCATGTGTGATTGCAATATATCAAAAAGGAGATGGCAAAACCTATGTATCTTATATGAATGCGCGGATTATGGGTAAGATTTTTCAAAATTTCCCCAAGATTCAAGAATACATGGGATCAAAAATTGCACAGGATCAGGATAAAATGCTTGACTTTCTTGATTTACCTGAAAATGATTGGGGCGAATCCCTTCCCGGCATGAATGAAAAAGAAATGGTTTTGGATCAGCAAAGTTTGCTGGGCTCAATTGAAGAGACAGTTGATAGCATTCGTCATCGAGTTGAGACAATGGAAGGCTGGGAGTTTTTTAAAGGCCGCGATACCTTTACCCTAGATGAGGTGGTTAAAATGAGTGTCCCTGGAAAATATGATGATCTAAAAAAAGTGCACCTCATTGAAATTTGCAACAAGGACTACTCGCGGCGCATACTTGGCGAACCTGAAAACCGATTTGTTTCTGTAATGTTGCCTTGCACAATCGCCGTTTATGAAAAATCCGATGGCACGATTTGGATCAGCAGACTTCGTACAGAGCGTTTAGGTCAAGTTTGGGGTGGAACCATCGAGGATGTTATGGGAACACTTGTTTCAACAGATGTTGCTAGAATTGTTACAGGAAATTAATTTTCTTAAAGCCCGCTAAACTTTTAAGCGGGCTTTTTTAATAAACTACCCCGTGGCTTGCCGCGGGGTATCAATAGCTATGCCGTACGCCCCCAACATCCGGAAGCACAATCTTTGGTCATTCTCCCCGATTCCAGAGTAAGCTGCAGGGCATTGAACCCCAAAACAGAATAACCCCATTGCAAAAATCCCAAATTAAAGACCCCGATCTTTTGATGATGAGAATCTATTTGGTTATATGTAAAATGATCTTTTAACGACAAGTGTTTTATCCAAAACCCAATTCATTATGAACATCAATGCTTTTAAGACCATTCGGATGGTATTTGTCTGTATTTTATTAATGATTGGTTCAACCGGGAATGGGTATGGCAAAAGCCTCATAAAAAAAGACTCTGTTGATGCGTTGCTATCCAGAATGCCTGTTATTTCAATTTTCAAAGACAACTATTTCAGTACCGGTATCCCATTAAATAAACCGATCACAAACTCATCATCGGATGTCAAGTTTCAAATCAGCATTAAGCATCGCTTTTTGAATAAAAAACTGCCTTTTGAAACATGTGCGTTTATCAGTTACTCACAAAAGTCGTTTTGGAAATTTTATGCCGAGTCCAAACCATTCGACGATTCTAACTACAACCCAACCATTGGCCTTTCAAAATTTTTTTATGACGACAATGATTTTTTATGCGGGATCGGTTATTTGTACTATGAGCATGAATCGAATGGCCAGCCGGGAACTAATTCAAGAACATGGGATAGAATCACCATAAGTTATCTTAAACCATTTATAAATCATGCAACTCTGAAACTATCGTTGTGGGTACCCTTTAATTTCAAGGAAGACAATCAAGAATTTCTCCATTACCAAGGATTTGGCGAAATCATTGTTAGCATGCCTTTATTCTCAGAAAATTTTATTGCAAGCGTAACGGGACGCAAAGGCACAAAACGAATGTACGGTTCACTGGAAACCGAGCTCAATTGGAAAGCTTTTTCAAGTAGCAATCATTACTTGTATGTTCAGTGGTTTTTGGGTCAGGGCGAAAGTATGTTGCATTTTAAACGAAACACAAATATGCTTCGGGTTGGCGTCAATATTAAACCAAGTCAATTTTTGTTTTAAAACCCAGCGCTTAACGCTTCGTTAAACACCCGAAGGTATTTTTCAACATAGTCATCCATTTTTTTGCGGCGATACTGCATAATGAAACGCGGGTGCTCCACAGCCAGTATGCGATCAAAAAAGCCAAATTCATCGTTGAGTTTTAAGGTTACCTCCTTGAGTTTACCCGTGCCTAAACAAATGGCCGCTTTACGATTTGCGCCAAACTTTAACTGAGTTTTAATCGAGCAAACCATAAACGGTTTAAGCGCATTATAAACCTCAGATGTATCGTAAAAATTGAAGTTCTTACCATTTTTCATTAATCCCAATGGATTAATGATATTGATATAAAACGCACGATAGAATTTCTCTTCTCCGCCAAAACCATCGATGACGGTGTGAATGAACCCTGCCGAGAGTTCGGGCTTTTTTGGTAAGGTATTTGGAATCCCGTAACGCTTTTCCAACAAAACCGGATCAATAAATGGCAACCCCGTCAGGCCGCCACCATGCCGTCCGGGATTGATCCCCCATATAAATGTGCGAGGGTTCGTGTCGGAATAATACCGGGTGTAAAATGTTTTAACAATGGCTTGAACTTCAGGGAATTGATAGGGGGTTAAGACTTCAACCGATTTGGGAAGATTTGTTGGCGGTTGCAACGAAAGAAGAAAATCAATGATTTGATTAGCTTGTGTAGACATAATAAAAAAAGCGGCTCATAAGCCGCTCTTTGTAAACCTGTTTATAAATTAACGCGCAGAAGGGGTTTCTGCTAATTCCAGTTCCTCTGATGCATTGGAATAGGTTTCTTCATGCTGCGGCTCATCGGTTTCTTGATAACTGGTAAAAAATCGTATCCACAAATAACCAATAATACCAGCTAAAGCCGAAGCTAGCAAAATACCGGTCTTGGCAGAAACCAGCATCTCTTGCATTCCCGGAAATGCCAATTCAGTCACAAATATTGACATGGTAAAGCCGATACCGCCCATAAAACCCACGCCAATAATATGTTTAAAATTAGCGCCTGATGGCAAATTACCAATGTTGAATCGCATAGCCAGCCAGGTTGAACCGGAAATTCCGATCAGTTTTCCCAGAACCAATCCTAAAATCACCCCAATGGTCACAGGGCTTGTAATGGCTGCGCCAAAATCTTCGGTATGAATTTTAACGCCGGCATTGGCTAACGCAAATATCGGGATTATGATAAATGCGGTTAAAGGATGCAAGGCATGTTCGAGTTTTCTTAAAGGACTTGCAACGGCAGTGGTTGCCATATCCATTTTCTCAATAATTTCAGCTTGTTCATGATTTGAAAATGCCGACCAGCCAAACGTTTTCTGGGTTTGAACGCCGATGTTTCTATCGAATTGTTTCAGCATACACCTGATTTTTTCACTAAAAATACGCGGGTGATACTTTGGACGAGCTGGTATGGTCATGGCAACTAAAACGCCGGCAAGCGTCGCATGAATCCCGGACTGAAGAAAAGCCATCCATACAAATGTTCCAATAATCATATATGGCGCAATAGACCGGACGCCAAGCAGATTCATCGCAGTTAAAATCACAAGCAAAGCGGCGGCAATAACCAAATAAACCATAAAAATTTGCTCAGTATAAAATATTCCAATAACAAGCACAGCGCCTAAATCATCGACAATTGCCAACGCTAACAAGAAGGTCATAACCGATGCGGGTACGCGTTTTCCAAGCAATGCCAGCACGCCGACTGCAAAAGCGATATCTGTAGCCATCGGAATGCCCCAGCCTCTGACCGCTTCGCCAGAGCTATTCACAAAAAAATAAAACAACGCAGGCACAACCATGCCGCCTAACGCCGCAATTACCGGCAAAGCGGCTTTGGATAGCGAAGAAAGCTCGCCAACCATAACTTCGCGCTTAATTTCAAGGCCGACAACCAAAAAGAAAAGAGCCATTAGCCCATCGTTGATCCAATGATGGATCGTTTTTTCATAAAGTGATGTTCCCAGTTCAAATCCTACAACGGTGTGAATAGCATGCTCATAGGTATCATGCAAGCCAGAATTTGCCAAAATGAGCGCTATAACCAGACATACCATCAAAATTAAACCGCCCGCAATTTGATTTTGGGTAAATCGCTCAAAAGGTGTAATGACTTTTCTGAATGCGTCTTCAAAAGGGGCTTTAAAGTCGCTTTGATCAACTGAATCTTGCTGTTCTTTTAAATTTTCACAAAGTTCATTTCTTCCAGACATTGCTGTAATAGTTTCGTTAAAAAATCACCCCACAGCATTTCGTATTAATAAGACTCTCAAACGTCCATTCATATTCAATGAAACTGATTGGGACCTGTTTCTAGTATTTTGCAAGCTTTTCCAACTGTTGGATAATTTTCTCCTGATTCGGTAAAGCCTCTTTTTCCAATATCGGGTTATAAGGAATTGGAATATCTAAACTGCCCATCCTTAAAATTGGCGCATCAAGATACTCAAATGCCTGCTCAATAATAAAAGAAATTAGTTCACCTGCAAATCCTTGGGTAAGATTATCTTCATGAGCCACAAGCACTTTACCGGTTTTCTTCACGGATTCAAGAATCGTCTTCTTATCGTATGGGATAATGGTTCTAAGATCAATGACTTCAACGCTTACGCCATACTTTTTTTCCATTTCTTTGGCAGCGGCAACTGAATGATGAACCGTAACGCCATAAGTAATAATGCTGATATCCCGGCCTTCTCGCACAACGCGGGCTTTTCCGAAAGCAAGTAAGCTATTTTCGGTTGGTTCAGGGGATTTTGCAAAATTCTGTCGATACAAATATTTGTGTTCTAAAAACAGTACCGGGTCGTTTTTACGACATGCTGTTTTCAGCAATCGCTTGGCATCGGCTGCATTTGAAGGAAAAGCAATATACAGCCCGGGGATATGAGAAAAAATGCTTTCAATATTCTGAGAATGGTAATGCCCGCCATGAATATAACCACCCACCGGCACTCTGATAACCATTGGCGATATCCAATCACTTTTGGAGCGATAACGCATCATAGCCAGTTCATTGCGAATCTGATTCATGGCCGTCCAGATATAATCGGCAAACTGAATTTCAACAACCGGTTTGTATCCTTTTACTGCCAAACCTATAGCTGTTCCAACAATTGAGCTTTCGGCCAATGGCGAATTAAACACGCGCTGTTTTCCAAATGCTTGCATGAGACCTTTTGTGGCCGAAAACACGCCGCCTTTAAAGCCAGCAACGTCTTCCCCATAAACCACCAATTTATCATTGGCGTTCATTTCTTCATGAAGCGCATGATTAATTGCATCAACCATAACAATCGAGCCGACTTTGGTTGAATTATCGTTCGAATGAACTTTCACATCTTGCTCACTGTCCATGAGATGAAGCGACACTGAATCCGGTTGAGGATCGGGCTGTGAGCTTGCCCATGAAACGGCCTGTTCAATTGTCTGACTGACTTCATCGCGAAGGTGTTTAAGCTCTTCGGGTGTCAGAACACTTTCTTCGTCTATTTTTTCTTCAAGCTGAACCAGGCAATCTTCCTGAAAAATACGCTCAAGTTCTTCTTTTGGTCGATATTGGGCGTGATTGTCGGAAGAGGAATGCGGCAATAATCTATGAACATTGGCTACAATTAAACTTGGGCCTTCTCCTTTTCGAACCAAGTCACAGGCTTTTCTGGTAACATCATACATTTCAAAAAAGTCGTTTCCGTTGGGGTTAAATCGATGCAGATCCTTATAGCCCGAAGTTAAGTCGTATAGCGAACCCCCTGTGATCTGTTCTGAAGCCGGAACGGAAATGGCGTAACGGTTATCTTCAATGAAGAAAATCACCGGCAATTTTTCGCGCGTCGCCCAATTTAACGCCTCATAGAAATCACCTTCCGATGTCGCGCCTTCTCCGCTCGATACATAGACGACCTCTTTTTTATGAACCGGTTTATTTTGATTTTCCCATTTGCATGCCATTGCAGTTCCTACGGCCTGGAGAAACTGAGAACCGGTTGGCGAAGATTGTGACACGATATTTAACGACTTGCTCGACCAGTGACCATACAACTGGCGACCGCCTGAATGCGGCGCAGTATCTTTAGAAAAGTACTCCGAAATGATATCCTGAAGCGGAGCGCCTAAAGCCAATAAGAATGCAATATCGCGGTAATATGGATACGCCCAATCCTGACCGGGCTTTAGATTCATCGCCATGGCTATTTGTGCTGCCTCATGCCCTGAAGCGCCAACATGAAACGGCGCTTTGCCTTGTTTTAATAAAACAAGCAGCTTTTGATCTAATTTACGAGTGGTTAATAGCCATCTATATGCTTCAATAATATATTTTTTGGGTAAAATCTGGTAAATGGTTTCACCATTCATAAAATGATTGACATCATTACCGATAGTTTTAGCCTTTTGTAAAATCATAATATCTTTGTTGTTAATGTTTCACATGATTCATAATCTACTCCTCCAAACCAAAACAACATACCACGATACATCTCAAATGAACCGAATTATTAGGGGCGCTTAATTGAACACGTGTTCAAAGTTAGATTTGAACGTTTTAGAAACTTCTTGGATATTAACGTTGAAATGAAGCAATTTTTCCATGGAAGTTACTTTTTTATCATAAATTCCACAAGGTACGATAAAATCGAAAAACTTGAGATCCGTACTGACATTTAACGCTAAACCGTGCATGGTAACCCAATGACTAACTTTTACGCCAATGGCGCATATTTTTTCATCATTAACCCAAACACCGGTATAATTCTTTTGAGGATCCGGGTGCTGTTTTCGCACAGCGCTAATTTTATATTTTTCAAGGGTTAAAATAACAACTTCCTCAAGACTTCTTAAATACCAATGCAAATCTTTAGCAAAAAAATCCAAATTTAATATTGGGTAGCAAACCAACTGACCGGGGCCATGAAAGGTTATATCGCCACCACGATCAATATCATAGACCTGAATTTTCTTTTCCTGCAACTGTTCAGTGGTTATCAGCAGATGTTTTTTTTGGGATGTTTTTCCGAACGTGAAGGTAGAAGGATGCTCAACTAAAATAATACTGCCGGGAGCGTTACCTGCGCTAACTTTTTCAAACACTTGTTTCTGAAGCTGCCAAGTATCGTAAAAATTTTGCCGGCCTAAATTCATCCAATTCAATCCATGTATCATAGTCATCATTATATGATCATCACATAAAAAAGTTGCCCGATTCTTATCAGGCAACTTGACCAAGAAATTAGAACTGCACTAACGCATTAACATCATACGCCGTTAATTTTTGTCGGCCATTTAAAAATCCAAGTTCAGTTAAGAAACTAACGCCAACAATTTCACCACCCAGTTTTTCAATCAGTCGGCATGTTGCTGCGGCTGTTCCACCCGTTGCTAAAAGATCATCATGAATCAAGACCTTTTCACCTTTTTCAATGGCATCCACATGAATTTCCAAGACATCCGTGCCATACTCAAGCTCATACTCTTCTTTTATGGTTTCAGCCGGCAATTTTTTGGGTTTTCTAACCAGCACTAAACCCGCTTTTAAATTATAAGCTAGCGCTGCGCCAAAAATAAACCCTCTTGATTCAATGCCAATGACTTTCGTAATCCCAAGATCACGATACATTTGGGTTAAGATGTCGATGGTTTCAGCAAACACTTCTTTGTTTTTCAAAACGGTTGTAATGTCTTTAAACTGAATGCCGGGTTTTGGGAAATCAGGAACATTTCGAATTGCATTGGAAAAACGGGTTTTAAATGCCTCTAAGGCGTGTTGATCTACGGCCATGGTTATTTTGGTTTTTTATTTAAGCAGAATTAATACGTCTCAATATGAGAAATCACAGGAAATTAATTCTTCGTGAGAGTTATATCAAACCCAAACACCGTAAAGAAACAATTTGCCTGTATTTTTGATCTTTAATGGTTTCGAAGTTTTTCCAAAGCCTCAAAATGATTTAACTCTTCCTCAGATAGATTTTTTGGCAATTCCGCCTGAAGTTTCAAGTACAGATCACCGTGTTTTCTTGGATTATCGTAATGTGGCATACCCAAACCTGATAAACGAAGCGTCGTTTGATTCGCAGACGACTTTGGCACATCCAATTTCACCGTACCTTTAAACGTCTTAACATTAACTTTTCCACCCAGGATCATTGCGTATAAATCCACGGGCAACTCGCAATGCAAATCCGAGCCTGACCTTGTAAAGCGATCATGAAGTGCGATTTTAATGGTGATATACATATCGCCATTCGGTGCGCCATTAAATCCGGGCATACCTTTAGCCGGTAATTTGAGTTTTTCCTGATCAGCAATACCGGGCTTAATGTTTATTTTTATGGTTTCCTTTCCTGTTTTCACCCTACGGGTTGTGCCTTCATAGGCTTCCTGAAGGGTAATGTTTGCTTCAACATTAACATCCTGTCCTTTTTGAACCCGCGATCGTTGCTGACGAGCGCCTGCACGTTGTTGCTGACTAAATAACGAGTCAAAGATGCTCCCAAAATCACCGCCGCTAAATACATCTTCAAAATTTTGATAGCTGTAATCGTGCGTTCCGGTTTGTTGAGAGTAGAAGTTCGACCAATCCGACCCGGCACCGCCTTGCCGGCTATCCTGAAACTGTTTCCAGTTTTTGCCAAAGCGATTGTACATATCTCGCTTTTTTGGATCGCTTAATACTTCGTAGGCTTCATTGACGGCTTTAAATTTCTCTTCGGCCGACTTATTGTTTTTATTTTTATCAGGGTGGTATTTTACGGCCTGTTTTCGATACGCTTTTTTAATGTCTTCTGTAGAGGCTGATCTTGAAACCCCAAGTATTTCATAGAAATTGTCCGTATTCATCGTTAGCGTAATGTTAAAAATGTTGATAATAAGAACACGATTAGTGTATACTTTTCCGCACCTTTAAATGTTGTGCATAATGAGCCACGTATGGATGATAAAATCGTAGAAATTTGACCGCTGGATTTATTTTTTCTCCGATTGATTGTCTAATCTAAACAGCGACCAATGCTCATTGATGTATCTGAGGCCAACAACACATCCATAACCAATTTCCAACGAAAACGCATCTTCAAGCTTAATGCCCAACACATAACACAAACTCGCACGAATTGCGCCCGAATGTGTAATAACCATAGCGCGCTCTTCTTTACGATTCGTTAACGCCAACAACTGATTGCCAATACGTTTAAACAGCATCATAAACGATTCACCATCGGGTGGGGCAATATTGACATAATCATCAACCCACTGTTTAACCAATTCCGGATCTTTCTTTTTGATCTCGTCCCATTCCTGATTTTCCCATCGACCGAAGTTTACTTCTCGCCATTCTTTTTGCTCTTCAAATGGCATGTTCTTTTTTTGGCTCAAGACTTCTGCTAATAGCTTGCAGCGTTGCAAATCACTGGTTAAGATAACATCAGGATTCAACGCTGATAACGATTCAGCAAATGGCCCAATCTGTTCTTTTCCATGTTCCGTTAAGGGAACATCGGATTGACCTACGCATAAACCTTGATTGTAGGCAGGTATTTCCAAATGACGAACTAAAAAAATTTCCATATGGTACTCCCAACTAAAAAAATGTTTAATTGAAGTTGCAAACCAAAAAAAACGGATACTTCCACAATTTGATTGGCTGCACCAAGCGTATCGCCGGTTATACCTCCAATCCTTTTTGAAAAATACCGACCGGCGGTCCAAATTAAAACAGCCGCCAGACTAAGGGGCAAAATAATCATTTCCTGCAATAAGATGAGAGAAAATCCAACTGCAAAAATGCTTGCAAGTCCAAAATTTAAACCGCTTAGGTTATCGGCAATTGGTTTAGAGCTTTGCGAGCTTCCAACGTATGGATAACGAAAAATCAATACAATACTCGAATAACGCCCAAGCACATGTCCAACAAGAAAGGCTTTAATAAACAGTAGCGGATTTATTGTGTGTAATTCCAGAAGAATGAGAAATTTAAACGTCATTAAAAACCAAATGCCCAAAACGCCATACGTGCCAAGCCGACTGTCTTTCATGATGGTCATAACCTTTTCAGCATCGTAACTGCCGCCAAATCCATCGCATGTGTCTGCCAATCCATCCTCATGGAACGCGCCGGTTAACAGCACCGTAGCAAGCATTGCACTGAGGATTGCTATTTGATTGGAAAATAACGATGAGGTCAAGAAATACATGCCGAGGCCAAGCGCACCGACAATCAATCCCACCAAGGGGAAATACACCGTGGATTTATTTAAGTAGTCTGGCTTAAACGATACCCATCCCGAAACAGGCAGGCGCGTTAAAAAAATAACGGCTGTCAAAAATATGTTCAGTTGTTCTTTCAACGACGTCTTTGCTCATTAATTTTAAGCCCGTTTATGAACATCTGATTCCGATTCGGATACACCGGCAGAATCGAAGGTTGCCATCCGGCAAAGGACCTGTGTGGCTGAGTCAATAATCGGCATACAAAGCGCTGCGCCAGTTCCTTCACCCAATCGCATATCCAAATCCAAAATAGGCTGAACTTCCAGCGTTTCCAAAATTTTACGATGAGCGGTTTCTTTTGAGCAATGCGCAAAAAAGCAGACCTCTTTCGATTTTGGATCGTGCTCAAAAGCCACCGTTGCTGCTGCGGTTGCAATAAATCCATCTACAACAACGGGCAGGTTTTGCGCCGAAGCTTCCAGAATTGTACCAACCATAGCGGCAATTTCATACCCACCGACTGCCGCCAGCCAATCCATTGGGGACTTTTGAATGTTGTGATGATAATTTAATGCGTCTTGAATCACATCAGTTTTATGCTTTATGCCTTTTTCATCCAAGCCGGTACCCGGCCCAGTCACCTCTGCAGGCTCCAGACTTAATAAAGCCGCATAAAGCGCCGCAGCCGATGTGGTATTGCCAATGCCCATTTCACCAATACCAATGAGGTCGATACCTTGCTCGATGGCCAGATTGGCTTGATTGCGCCCGATCTGCACGGCCTTCTCGCATGCTTCGGCGCTCATTGCATTTTGGGATAAAAAAGACGTTGTTCCCTGCCCTACCGGCAAATAAAAAAATGTCGGGTGATCAATAACACCTTCAGGATAAGACATTTCAACGCCGGCATCTATAACAAACAGTTCAATGTTATTGGCTTGGGTAATCACATTTATAGCTGCCCCGCCTCTTATGAAGTTCAAAACCATTTGCCCGGTCACTTCTGCAGGGTATGCGCTTACCCCCTCTTTTGCAATACCATGACTGCCAGCATATACCAGCATGCGTTTCTTTTCCACGGATGGCGAAAGCGACCCTTTTATGGCCGCTAACCTTGTGGCAATGGCTTCTAAAACGCCCAACGAACCAATAGGCTTGGTTTTTTGATCCATTTTAGCCTGGGCAATGTTGATGAATTCCTGATAGGTCTCTTCTGACATCTTTGCTCCTTGTTACTTAAAAAATGCCGTGTTTTTAGATTAATTTGGTTTTTTATCTTTCTCGTTTTCTTTTGGCTTTTTCAATCCATAAACGCGCTCTGGGATGGCCCATTCGTGCCGCTATTCGAATATCTTTAACCGCTAATCGCCGTTTTCGAAGTTTAAAATAGACTTTACCCCGCTCAAAATAAGCTGCTGAAAAACGTGGCTTAAGTTCAATGGCTCGGGAAAAATCCATAAGGGCAAGTTTATACTGTTTCATTTTACGATGTGCCAACCCTCTTCCGAAATAGGTTTTTGCATGCCTGGGATTTATACTTAAAGCTTTATCAAAATACGCAATTGCCGAATCGGGTTGTTTGAGCTTGTAAAATGCTGCGCCTGCAAGTGAATAGGCAATCGTATTAGCTGAATTAACATCGATGGCCATTCTAGCATAAGTCAATACATTTTCATAATTCCTTATTGACCATGCATATGTAGCTTGTTGAACATACTGGCCTGAATTCAAAATCGCAACATTTTCATAATAGCGGTTTTTGGCTTGTTGATATTGCGTTTCATCGGATGACGTTTTCAATGCTTCATTTTCAGATTTTAAAGACGCCATAAGCGTTTTCAGACTGTCAATTTCTTTTAACGCTCTGTTTTTTTCGTCTTTCAACAATTCAACCCCGGCCATTTCTTCTCGATCGGTTTTAAATTCTTCAACCTTTTTTAAAACATCATCCGGGTCCAAATCAATTTTAGCTTTCAAATAATAGGTGATGCCGTCCCATTTTTCTTCTAAAATTACGGTTTGCGTAAATCCTGCCGTAATAGCCTGAATGTTGAGCGAGGTTGTATCCTCCAAACTTGTTGTTGTTTCACTAGCCACTTCTGTTGTTTGCATGGCTAACACGCTTTCCAAATAAACGCCAACTTCTTCTAACAACAATCGCTTAACTTGATCCAAAGCCAGCGTTCTGCATGAGAGTTTGCTATCGGCTTCTCCGGCTTGGTAGGTATATTCCCGAACAAAAGACTTCACTTCTGCTTTAAGCGTAGAGACCGTTAATGCGGTGAGTAACAACCCGAAAAACACAATGGATTTTTTCATGATCGTACCGGATAAGTTGAAATTGAATTAAGGCTTTACCCAAACATTGTTCGTTGTGTCCAAATCGGGATAATAGCGATGTGGGTCAATTTCAATTCGCTTTAACCCGGTTTTTGGAAATGTTGTTAAATACTTCCGTTTACCGTTTAACCACATATCAACCGGTAATTTTAGTTCCGTATGTTGATTTAAGGTATCGGTTAGACGCAAAAAAACAGGTAAAGGGATTAATCCTTTATCGGAAATTAAAATATTTGTTTTGCTCCCCGAAGTATCAACCGATAAAATGGCCTGATCCACATGCCAGGTTTCATAGATCATTGGTGTCCAAAACCAATCCATATCCTCTCCATACGCTTTTTCAACAAGGTTAAAGAAATCGTAGGGGTATGGGTGTTTACCTTTCCATGTCGTGAAATACGCTTGGATGGTCTGATTGAACTTTTCTTCGCCCAGTATGCCTTTAAGCACTCGCAACATCAACGCCGGCTTTCCATAACCGGCAGATCGGCGGGCCATACCAAAAACCGGAAAACGATCGGCGTGTCTGGAAATTTCTACTTCCATACCTTTTTTAGCAAACCGGGTATAACGATCACGCTCGAAAGGCCAACTTTTTGATGTTTTAAAAAACGCGTCTTTGCCTTCATTGGTAAAATACGTGACAAGCCCTTCATCCATCCATGTGAAATTCTTTTCATCCTGACTGACCATCATCGGAAACCACATGTGAGCGATTTCATGAAAAATGACGGCAAACAGCGTAAAATTGCTTCTCCTGCCACCGATTAATGTGATCATCGGGTATTCCATCCCGCCGGGAATAATACCTTCAACAATCGAAAGCTGGGAAAACGGATAGGGAGAAATGGCCTGGGATAAGTATTCCAAAGAAAACTTGGCAAATTCAGCCGAACGCGACCATGAAGATGTGCCCCACCGGTAAAACGAATTCACCAGAGTTGTTTTGCCATTTCCGGTTTTGGCTTTTATGACATCCCAGTTAAAACGCTCCGAAGCGCCAAATGCAAAATCGCGGCTGTTTGATGCTTTGAAATGCCAGGTCAAAACCCCGTTTTCACTTTTTTTGGTCGATAGACCCGGAAATTGTTTATCCCTGCCAACAACAGTAATGACCGTATCTACCTGTTTAGCAAGGTTTAATTGTCGCAAAACATCATCAGATAGCACTTTTGATGGATTTTGCAGTTCTCCTGTGGCGGCGACAATCCATCCTTCCGGAACGGTAATCTTGACATCATAATCGGCAAAATCCATATAAAACTCGCCATTCCCTAAATAGGGTTCATCATCCCAACCATAAACGTCGTCATACACGGCAAATTGCGGATACCAATACCCTAAAAAATAAACCTCGCCATCTTGCCCCATTCTAGGATTCTTTGGTTCGGGGATTTTAAACTGCCAATCAAATTCTAAAAACGCTTCTTCACCAGGTGGTAAGGGGTATTTTAAATCCACATACATCAATGTGCCGATTATCGCATAACCGCTTTTATTTCTGCGATTTCGGCTTAAAAGCGCCCTGCCATCAACGGCCACTTTCGTAAAGGTTATTCCACCGGTAATATCTACCGGACGATTTCTGATGGTTCCTTCCTGATGCAGGTTTTGTCTGAGTTTCAACACCAGTTGTTCCAGTGTATCCGGCGACTGATTGATATAGGTAAGCTCGGCATTGGCCTGCAGAATATTTGTTTCCGGCGCAAGGGTTGCTTCAATGTTGTACCGGGCTCGGTTGATCCAATAGTTTTTTCCGGGCTCTCCTTTATGAGTTCGTGTTTTTTTATCAATCGCCATTTTGTAATGAGGCGAATAAAAGACCGGGTAAGGAATTGGTCGCTGGGTATGTGCGCCAGAAGTCATTTGCTGACCATACAGAGGATTGAACTCAGTCAAGCACAGAATTAAACCACAAATACCTAAACATAACGGTTTTATGAGTTTTGGCATACTTGGCAGCTAAACTCCTAACGTTATAGATCGACCCATTTTATCACTGATCAGTTTTTCTAGAAAGGAAACCAAATCCAAAGAATTTTTGGGAGAGATCCATTTTCCATGTTGATAATCAAAGCGCCACCCGTTTGTTGGCTCAGCCAGCCATATTTGATCTGTTGCGCTTTGGCGACTTAAAATCAACTTCGCCCCGTCTTCAAATTCAATGGTTAATATACCATCGCTTGTTTCCAGATCTATTTCATCCAACTCTAAATTTTCAACCGCTTTTTCTAGCGCGTCAAGGGTTTGATCAATTAATAATCTTAGATTTTCCTCGGCCATTATGTTAAAACTGTTTAATCTTGATTAATCTTTACCAACCTGAAAGCCCATTTTTTCAGAGGATTGCTTATCGTATTTGATAGACCCGTGGGTGGATTCATACATTTCAAGGTTTTGTTCAAGCGCTTTTAAAAGCATTTTCGTATGCTGTGGCGTCATAACAATACGTGTATGGACTTTAGCTTTTTGCAAGCCGGGAAGCAATCGGGTGAAATCCAAAATAAACTCTGCGGGCGAGTGATTAATGATAGCCAGGTTTGAGTACCTTCCTTCGGCTACATCAGGATCAATTTGTAAATTTAACTGTGTGGGTCTGTTTTCCGGCCCTTGATTCATATTTTGCGGTGAATTACTCATAATTTTGTATTTGTTTTTTAGAACGGATAAACACGATCCATTCCTTGCTTCAAATCGTTGTAAAGATCATCTTTATCCTCTATTCCAATGGATAATCGAAGCAATCCTTCGGTAATGCCAAGTTTTTGTTTTTGCTCCTCAGTAAATGCTGCATGGGTCATTGTTGGCGGGTAACAAATCAAACTTTGAACACAACCCAAGCTTTCAGCAAATGTAAAAATTTGTAAGGGTTTTAAAAAAATCTCGACACGCTCTTTTGTTTTAAGATCAATGGTAAGCATTCCTCCAAAAGCGTTCATTTGCTTTGCCGCCACATGATGATTTGGATGGCTGATCATACCCGGATAAAACACTTTAAGATCAGGATAGTGTTCAAGAAGCTTGCGAGCAATATAGTAGGCATTATCGCTGTGGCGCTGCATTCTGAGGCCGAGGGTTTTTATTGATCGAAGCAGCAGCCAACAATCAAATGGCGAGGGTACTGCACCGGCTGCATTTTGCCAAAAACCCAATGCATCATGAACATCCTTTCGGTTTGTAACAACAGCGCCTCCCACAATATCGGAATGGCCGCTTAAATACTTTGTACTGCTGTGCACAACCACATCTATCCCTAACTTTAAAGGATTCTGAATATAGGGTGTTGCAAATGTGTTATCAACAATGCTCAGCCATGAATTTGCCTTGGCCAATTCTGCAATTTGCTCAATATCTACAATATCTAACAGCGGATTTGATGGGGATTCAAAAAAAACACCTTTTGTGTTTTTTCTGGATGCTTTTAAAAGCGTTTGATCCTGCATAGAATCTACAAATGTTATCTCTACACCCAATTTTTGCAAGCCTTGTTCAAAATAGCGCACAGATCCACCATAAATATTTTGACCGGCTATGATGTGATCGCCCTTTTTAAAAAAATGAGATAGCGTAGATATTGCTGCTAATCCGGAAGAAAATGCATAGGCAAATTCACCATGCTCTAGTGTTGCCAGCACTTTTTCCAATTGAAAACGATTTGGATTTTGAGTACGTGAATATTCAAACGGGCGAGCTATATGCTCATCCAAACTATTTTTAAACGTTGTTGCTAATGAAAGTGACGGAACTACAGCGCCGGTTTGTTGGTCGAAATTCGGAATTGCATGTATTGCTTGAGTGTTAAACGCTTGATGTCGTGTTTTTTTAGACATGATGCAATGGTTTAAAGATTGGGTATCTCTGCTTCAACAATAAACTGCTGGTTGATCGCGTTTAATTTAACAGGTTTAATTTTCCCAATAAAATTTTCTTTAGCCCAATTTTTGGATGGAATTTTTACCCCAACGGTAATATAATTTGCAGTATGCCCTAAACATAACCAATCTTGTTCATTATTACGGCTATAATTTTCTTCAAATAGAACATCCAAAGTTTGACCCATATATTTTTTTAAAAATGCTGTTTTCTTATAATCAGAAAGCTCTTGCAGTCGTTTGCTTCGTTGTTTTTTTATATCATGAGGAACTTCACGCACTTGTTTGGAACGTATCAAGTCATCAATCAGTGTATTGGGGCGTCTGGAAAATGAAAAGACATGCAAATAACTGATCGGTAAAGTTTCTATAAAGTCTAATGCTTCATCAAAATGTCGCTCTTCTTCTCCGGGATAACCTACAATAACATCAGCGCCTATCGAACAATCAGGAATGGTATTAACCGCTTCCAATATTCGTTTGCGATAAGTAGATGTGTTATATCGTCTTTTCATATGTTTTAGAATCGTATCTGAACCACTTTGCAATGGCACATGAAAATGAGGCACCACATTGCTTGATTTGGCAATTTCTGTGATCAAATCAGAATGGAGCAAATTCGGTTCGATGGAACTGATACGAATTCTCGGAACAGCTACTTTGCTTAGCTCAGCGACGAGGTCTCTTAATGATGTGCCGATTTCACTACCGTATTCACCAATATTTACACCGGTTAACACAATTTCCCGAAACCCTGATTGAGTCAGTTGTTCAGCCTGAAAAATTGTCTCTTTAAGCGATTGTGATCTTCGTTTTCCTCTGGCTTTTGGTATAGTGCAAAATGCACAGCAATAGTCGCAACCATCCTGAATTTTCAAAAAAGCACGGGTTCTAAAATCATGCCCATTTTGACCGGCTATTGAGTGACCGATTCCAAATGCGTCTACATCTTCTATATTTGATACAAATACTTCTGACGATGTTTTTTTTTCAAGATGTTCAGGAATGTACTCTCCCAGATTAAATTTTTCCTTGGTTCCCAACACCAAATCAACGCCTTCAATTGAAGCAAGCTTTTCAGGTTCCAGTTGGGCGTAACATCCTACTACTGCCACATAGCTGTTTGGAGATTCTTTGATAACTTTACGGATGGTTTGCCTGCACTTTTGGTTGGCGTTGTTAGTTACTGAACAGGTATGGATGATAACCAGATCGGCCTCTTCGTTTTTATCTGCCGGCCTGAATCCTTTTTTCAAAAAAGAATTAACTATCGCTGAACTTTCAGCATAATTCAACTTACAACCGAGTGTTGTTATGGCTATTTTCTTCTCCTTACTCATGCTATCAGATCACGCGTTCTATTTAACGCCTTATAATGATTTACTTAACTCAAGTTATATCGTTCTCTGAGCCTGCCGAAGAGAACGGCACATACATCGCTCATTTCGGCAGGCTCAATGAGCTTAATCTTTTTACTTAGCTTGTTCTACATGTTTCCTGATATTTTGTTGAAACGTATGCTGAGCTTGCCGAAGCATACCAAAGCATTGCCAAAGGGAACGAACCTACTGAGACATTGCAAAGTGTCATATTATTATTGACTCTTAAATTGTGTATAATTTTTAGAAAGCTCCGGTAAAAGTTCCGATTTGCCATTTATCAGCGTGTTCTTCTTTTTTCTGCTCCAACCTTGAACTTGCTTTTCTCTTCGATAAGCATCTTCAATATTATCATACCTTTCAACATAAACCAACTTAACCGGTAAATGCTTTCTTGTAAAATTAGAGCCCAGTCCAGCCTGATGTTCAGCTAATCGCTTTTCAATATTTTTTGTGCTCCCAGTATAATATAAACCGCTTGAGCACTCTAATATGTACATGTAAGCATTCATTGAGGGTAAAAAAAACTGATAATTTAACATTATTGATAATAGTGGTATACGTTGCTCGTTTCGGCAAGTTCAACTCAAGCATTTCAGCAGGCTCTTTTGAGCAATTTCAGATGTTTAACTGATAATATAATCGAAGGTTTTCCCTGCGCTTTCCGTAGTATCCTTATCAACCATGTTTAAGGAGCCCGCCGAAGGGAACTAATACAATATTCATTCATTTATGCATATTGGACCACCACATTAAACACTATTCTGTTCTAACTGAGAGTTCCTGCATCACGTAGTTTCCTGCTTTCGCAGGAATGACCTGGTGTTTAGATGCCCTTAATTGTCATGCCGGACTTGATCCGGCATCTAACAGATATCACTTGCGCTGAAATTGCACAAGATGGTTTTATGCCGGCTGTAAAATACCAAGGGAATTCTTATAATAATCGCTCGGCTATGCTCAATGTGCTTAAATCTTTTTACTTAGCTTGTTCTACATGTTTCCTGAGATTTTGTCGAAACGTATGCTGAGCTTGCCGAAGCATACCAAAGCATTGCCGAAAAACTAACAAAGGAATATACAAACTGCAAAATCAGCATTTCGGCTATGCTCAACACAAGCATTTTGGCTACGCTAAATGACCGATTTTGGCAAGCTTCTTGAGCGCAAAAAAAAAGCTGTCTTATGGATTCCATAAGACAGCTTCATTTCTTAAGCCGTTCAGTTGCATGTGATATTATTTAACCAACATCATTTTTCTAACCTCAGTATAAGTTTTGCTAGCGCCTGTTGCAACTATTCTGTAGAAGTACATACCGCTGGAAAAATCACTAGCATTAAACTGTACGGTATAAATCCCTCGATCTTGATTTTGATTCACCAAGGTTTTAACAGCTTGCCCCAAGGCATTATATACCACAAGACTAACTTTAGCATTATCCTTCAACTCATACCCAATTGTTGTTGATGGGTTAAATGGATTGGGATAATTTTGGGCTAAACTATAGTCATCAATTTGAGTATTGTACTGCGACTCTACTGTAATCGTCTGAAGTACAACTTTGACACCGGCAATATCTTCTTCCTCTAACTGATACATTACGGTTTGGCCTTGCTCTAGCTCAATGTTATCTGCAAAGCTGTAAGAAGCGCCTGATAAGCTATTTGTGGATTCTAAAGCACTATTACCAACATACGTCGAAGCTATTTCCCACGAATCACTTCCTGAAACTTTACGAGAAAGGATAAACCCTCTTGAATCTTTCTCGGAGGCTGTTTCCCAATTCAGTACAAAACCATTGGCCATTGATGTTGCTTCAAAACTAACCAGTTCAACAGGAAGCGGGTCATCGGATGTTGTACCTAGAGTTACGTATGATGGTGATCCCCATGTTATAATTGTACCTGATAATACTGAACCTGAGTTTGCATCACCTGAAGTTGTTCCACCTTCAGAAACCCAATCAGCGCCATCGTATCTAGCAACTACCAAGCCTGTGGTTCCATTAATACCATCATTTAATTCCCATGAAACTCTAACATTTGCGTTTACCGTTCCTGATCTTGAAGCTGACCAATAGTATAGCTGAGAGACTTCATTGATACCTGCTACTGAAAGGTCTGAATATGGATCGTCAAAAAACTCAACTGTATATGTTTCACTGGTTGAGTTTTGTGGCGTAATTCCAATTACTCGCATTCTGGTTTGGTCACCCGTAGCAATCTGACGTTCTGCTGTTGAATTTGTTGAAATCTGAACAGCTCCATCAATAAATGAGTTATCATCCCCACCGCTTGTGGAATTTAAGAGCGTTAATGATGCACCTGTAGAAGCATCTAAAATCCCACTGGTTAGAGTTAATGTGCCATTAACTGTTGGCGTTGCACTAGCAGCTAAAGAAACACCATTTGAGTTATTAATCTCCACATCATAGAACGTTAATGCTCCTGTCATGGTTTGAGCCGAAGAACCATTAAATGTTACTTCACCAACAGAGGTATTAACATTGCCACCATTTGCCTCAAAGTCAGTTCCGGTAAAAGACGTTGCTGTTGAAGGCCTGAAAGTACCACCTTGCAAAGTCACGTCTCCTTGTAAATTTAAGGTCTGGCTTCCAAATGTTGTATTACCACTTGGCGAAAAAGTAGATGAAAAAGTAATACTACCTGATCCACTTGCTGAAATTGTTCCTGCACCTGAATAAGCACCAAAAGATGAGGCTGCAGAACCACCTATATCCAGAGTTCCGCCTGTGTTATTCACTGTTCCTAATGTGTAACTTCCAGTTCCTGTCGTTGATATAGTACCTGCGCTTATTGTTGATGTACCTGAAACATTTAAGTTATCACTAGATATTGTAAATGTTCCGCTGCCAGATTTTGTGAAATTCCCTGAAACTGTCAAGTTACCGTTATCATTTGTATTTCCGCTGCCATTTACATTAAGGGTTGCATAACTATCACCAAACACAGTGCCTTGTTGGTATTCAACAGTGCCACTTAATGTAGTAGCTGAGCTTTGGTAACCTGTATTATTAAAATCCACCTTGTTAGTGGTATTGATAATAAATGTACCACCAGCAGAAACAGTTAATGCGCCTGAAGCCGTTGATGTAACTTCTAAATCTGAGTTATCAGAAAAGGTGAGCTGGGCTAGATTTTGAATAGTTAAAGTATTGACTTCAGCGGCATCACCCGAACCTATAACCGGATCATTTGTTGAGCTTTGAATAATTGCATCATCAACTGACGTAGGAACGCCGTTATCCCAGTTTGCAGCCGTTGCCCAATCCGTTGTTGTAGCAGAAGCGCTCCATGTTGTTGTTGTACCACCCGAACCAAAAGCAAGATAAAATGTATTTGTAGGTAAAGCTGTTACACCCGATGCCGTAACGTCGTCATTCCCTGTATCATGAGAGTGAGATGATGGAACGCTATAATCAGGTCCAGCTCCGCTTTGAACCAAGATTCTTGTTTTGGTTTCCGGTGAAAATCCTGCATCCGTATATCTTAAAGTTACGTTATAATTTGGCGTTGAAGATGCGGTAATATTTTGTAAGGTATAATAGCCCCCTGTCGCTATCTGACTTATACCGGATGGAAGATTACCTCCCGGATTACTTGCAAAATATTCCATCTCAATGGTTTGCGCTGATGTAGGATTTGACGCATATTGGAATGATGCAGGACGATACCCGCTGGATGTACCAATAGGAAAAGCTCTGGCTGTTGTATTATTAATCACAATACGTAAGGGCCCATCAACATAACGGTTTGCATTGTTGCCAGAAACACTTGAAACACTGCTTAACGTTAATGTATTAGAACCCGTAACATCAACCAATGCATTAGTAGAAAATGTTAACGTACCATTTACAGTCACATTTCCTACGATATTAATGCCATTAGCATTATTAACTGTCAAGTTTCCAAAAGTTGCGCCTGAAAATGTATTTTCCTGGCCGGATGTACCATTAAATTCATACGTAGTACCTGTTGCAAGTGTTAAAGTGCTTAAACTTGCCGCTGTTTTACCACCAGTTTTATAGGTTGAAGTATTATTTAGTTGTATTGTATTTGCATCAAACGAAGTAGAGCCAGTGCCATTCTCATAAGATGACGTATTATTTAACTGAAGTGTTCCACTTGATAATGATACTGAATTATTGTTAACAAAAGTTGATGCATTATTCAACACTAAAGAATTTGAACCTGAAATTGTTAAGCTACCACCTGAAGCAACCGTCACATCACCATTCGTTACTGTGAAATTACCATTATTAACAGTTACATTTCCAGATATTGTCAAGTTGTTATTTGTATGGTTTTTATTAACTGTAACATTTGGCAATGTAATACTTCCCGTAACCGATTGATCAAACTGCGAACTTGAGCCATTTCCAATGGTAAATGTTCCGGTTGAAGCTGACACTGTAGCCCCATTTTGAATTTCACTACCTGAAACTGTACCCAAGACGCTCAAATTATTCGCACCCATTGCTAACGTACCACTTACCATGTTCAAATTTTTTGCAATACTTTTTGCTTGATTCAAAGTAACAGTACCGCTGGTATTAACTTCAATATTCTCTGGCACATTTCCAGTAGTGAGCCATTCAGCGCCTGTTGTCAATGGAGAAGATTTATAATATAAAGTTGCCCCTGATACATAAGTAAGAGTTCCACTGTTTGTTAATGAACCACCTGAATTCACATAAGCGTCAGTAATTTTAAGAGTCACATTAGATCCAATTGTTAGTGGATCCGCCACTATTAAACTATCAACTGTTAAATTTTGAGCTGAAGAGGCAGTTAATTGAAGACTACCGCCAAAATTATTTAGGTTTAAGAAACCAATGGTAAAATCAGATCCAACCTGCAATGTTTGAGTTCCTGTAAAAACGCAAGCTATATTCCCATTGGTAGCTCTAATAGAGTCATTGGCAATAACACTAGTAAAAACCAAATTAAGGGTATTTGTTCCTAAATCAAAAACACCTCCAGTAACCACATTCAACCAACCACTACTCAAAGTCAACGCTCTTTGCATCGTAACACTACCACTAGCACCAATCTCTAACGATTGAATACTATTAGTAAAACCATTATCTACTATAGTTCCACTTGTATTGACGTAAACTGAATCAAGATTACCAGGCAAAACATCACCGCTCCAATTAGCAGCAGTAGACCAATTATTATCAGAGCCACCGCCATCCCATGTTCTTGTGACTGCAAAAAGATTGGATGAAAAACCTATTATAAAAATGATAAGAATCAATGTCCGGAGAAAAGTAGCTTCCGCAGCAGATCGGCTTTGTATATGTTTCATGGTAATCATGAAGGGCTAAGAGTTTTTATAAGAATTAAACTTTTAAATCATCTATGTTAAATAATTAATTAGGGACTTAGTTGATTGAAAAAAACTTTTTATTTGTAGCAAAACTAATGATCTAAAGAGGATAGTACCGTGCTTTAAATCACAGCTATTAATAAATTTTTAACCTCAAAAAAATCATTAACAGAAAAAAAAAGGGCAATTCATCGCTTTTTTCCTTCAGCAAAGATAAACCGAAGTTTCTTAAAAACCAATGCTTTGAGTTAATTTTTTGTATTATGCTTTGTAAGGTTATGAGTTTCGCAACCAACTTCCATAAGTTATTTAAACGATTTTTTTTGCTAGTTTCGGATCAAAGCTAATTAACTTATATAATTAAAACATTATTAATTGCTGCCCTGAATCTCTTAAAGTATTGTAATTAAACTGCATTAGCAGCCTCTTCAACGGTTTTGTAACACTTAAAAACACTTACAAGGTTAGTTATCACAAAAATGTTTCTAATATTATCTTCTACACCTACCAATTTTAACTTTCCTTCTGCTTGAGTCATGGTAGTAAGTCCTGAAACCAACATACCAATACCAGAACTGTTGATATAAGTCACTTTACTCAGATCAATAACGATATCCTTCTTTCCTTCAGCAATGAATTCTTTAAGCTTATCTCTAAATATGTGGGCGTTTTCACCACCCAAAAGCTCACCTTTCAAATGTAATACTGTAAATTTCCCTTGTTGCGTTTCGTCAAAAAGCATGATTTTTTAGAATTGGTTTTTTCTGAAAACAAAGTTATAAAAATATTGAGAACTAATCTTGTTCTGATCTATCCAAATACCACCACCAGTGCGATCTGGGGTAGCGTTTTTCACGATAATGATCATCATACAAACCTTCACCGTAAATCTTGATATAGTTATAACCATTTTTTAAAACGATCTGATCATTATCATGAATTCGTTTGGCTTGCTCTGAAGACCACTCATTTTTTCGTATTTCCAAATCACTACGATACTCCAGAAATTCATCATAACCTTCTATCCAAATTTCTTCAGGATCATTCAAATCGTGGCAATATTTTTCATATATCTTTAAAAGCTCTTCAATTGTATAACCTTTTGAGCAATACAGTTGAGGAACAGGATCTTTTTTACTCATTATCATAAAAGATTATACTGTTAAACACTTAAGTTAACAGTATAGAAGCTCATAAAAATTACAGTTTGGCAAGTTCTATAACAAATCTGAACCCCCTTATCCAAATAAACAATATGTTAAGTTTATAATCTTAAACATTCGGTGAGCTAACCTAATCAGCTATAGAAGCATGAGCGGAGAGTGATTTATACATCATTTTAGAAATTGAACTTAAATTAATTTTGGGCTATTAACCCTGTGCTTTTATAATAGTATTATTTTCTTTCCTGAGTTGGTTACCAGGCAGCTTGCTGAGCCTGTCGTAGCACTGCCAAAAAACCAACGAAGGTGCATACAAACTGCAAAATCGACACTTCGGCTACGCTCAATGACCGATTTTGGCATGCTCATTCCAATTTTTTTCGACCTTTATCAAAATTTTCAGTTAAAGATAAAATTATAGAAATCACCAATTGTGCTGATTTCTAGTATATACACACCAGATTAATAAAAAACATTTAATTCTAAATGCAATTACTGGTCTTTAATTATCAAAAGATTCTCCATTTCTGGACTCATTAATCAGCTTATCCGGCCGTGCAACAAACCTGCCATTAACCATTTCAACAGGAACTTTATCAATAACCTCTTTAAGCTGTTTTTGAGCCAATTTTTGCTTTTCTTTGAGTTTATTTAGTTCACTTTCAGATAAACCCACCGGATTATCACTTACAAGCTCACTGAGGGATTCAATTTCCATATTGTCGTTTTCTAATTTATAAGCTGTGAATTTGTAGAACAGATAAACAAGGATAAAAAAAATCGGGATTGCCAAGCCAAAAAAAATAAACCAATGCATATTA
The DNA here is from genome assembly GCA_028277445.1 of Chloroherpetonaceae bacterium. Lineage (GTDB taxonomy): Bacteria > Bacteroidota > Chlorobiia > Chlorobiales > Chloroherpetonaceae > JANQGG01. Next base: position 92,809 of record JANQGG010000060.1, read on the forward strand.
TCTCCTTGAAGTTTAATTATTGCACTTTCAATAGCCAAAGCCAAGTAAAATCAGGTCATTAATGTTCCTAAGAAGGTGTTTGCCAAAACAATGCAAAACGTTTCATACTTATTAGTGCTCATTTCGGCAGACTCAATACCAACCAATTGTTGCCTAATAATCAATTGTAATTTTCACTCACTCACCTTTACCAAAAATTTTTACATGGAATGGTTTAATTTATTAAAGTTTTCATAAAAACCAGAAATCCCTGTATAAGGTACTGTCGCATTTTATGAGGTTTTTGCATGTTTAGTCTTTGTTGTTGCTTTTTCAGGTTTGTCCCACTCTACTTTTGAATAGACATCCTGCAATGGCAACATCTCGCCAACGCTTTCCAAATGAAGAACTTCATCGGCTTCTTTAATATCCGAAAGTAACCATTTGCCGCTGGTCTGCTTCACAAATTGCTCAATGTAAATATGATCTTGGTGAATCAATATGTATTCTTTGAGCGATGGTAGCGCCCTATAAAGCTCAAATTTTTGCCCTCGATCGTAATTCTTAGTGGCTTCGGATAATACTTCAATAATCAATGCTGGATTCGTGATCGTATCGTTTCTCTTGCCAGCAAATTGAATCTCCCCACACAATGCTGAAACATCCGGGTAGGTATAAAGACTATTTTGCTTGACCAATACACGCATATCGCTATTAAAAACCGAACAGGCTTTTTTTCGAAATGCTGTATGCATACATGCAAAAAAATTACCAGCAATTACATTGTGGTTATATGAGCCGCCAGCAAGAGCAAACAACTCCCCTTGATAGTATTCATGCTTAATTTCAGAGGTCTCTTCCATTTTTAAATAGTCCTCAGGGGTAAGCCTTTTCAACGCTTCTGCTAACATAGGATAACCAACTTATATTTTCATTTATTTAAATATAATGATTTTACCATATTTCGACATGCTCAATACAAGTATTTCGGTATGCTCGCGATTTTATTATTGTCATTACCATTTGTATTTGGCCTGTCCAAATCATTGACTACTAATAACGAGGTTTTGTTTTTGTCGCTCCTGCGAAAGCAGGAGCCTATAGATGCCTGCCCGCGCAGGTATGACCTGGTTGGTTGATGAATTTTAAATTAATGAATTCGCCATTTCCTGTTTGTTTTTTTGGTTATTCACGCCAAAAATTTGCACTATTTATAACTAAGACTTTACCACTAATGAGTACGGAAACACCATTTAAGACATCTGTAAACTTACTGAAACAAGGAAAAACGTCTTTATTGCTTGAATCTCAAGCCATTCAAGATATGGCGAATCGATTAAATGACGACTTTGAAAAAGCAATTCAATTAATTTTAAATTGCCCAGGAAAAGTGGTGATTTCCGGCATGGGAAAATCCGGGTTAATTGCTCAAAAAATAGCAGCAACATTTTCGTCTACAGGAACAGCTGCTGTTTTTATGCACCCAGCCGAAGCCGCTCATGGCGATTTAGGAATCGTCTCAACGGGCGATGTTCTCATTGGGTTATCAAAAAGTGGCTCAACGGAAGAATTAAACTTCATACTGCCTTATCTTCAACAACAACAGATACCAATTATTGCCATGGTTGGTAATTTGCGTTCACAGTTAGCAAACTACTCCGATGTGATCTTAGATGTCTCGGTAACAAAAGAAGCTTGCCCGTTTGATTTAGCTCCAACAACATCAACAACTGCAATGCTTGCCATGGGCGATGCACTGGCAATTGCTTTAATGCACGCCAAAGGTTTCTCAGAAAAAGACTTTGCACTTACCCATCCCAGAGGCTCTTTAGGAAAACGATTAACCATGCGCCTTGAAACGATCATGGCTCAAGACACACATGTACCCATAGTCAATGAGTCCGCTTCGTTTGCGGAGATGATGCTTGAAATGACCTCAAAGCGTTTCGGGGCAACAACTGTAGTTAATGATGAAGGGAAATTAACCGGTATTTTTACCGATGGTGATTTAAGACGCGTCGCACAAACCTATCAAAACCTGCATTCGCTTAGCGCTAAAGATCTCATGACCCCTAATCCTAAAACGGCTCAAAAAGATATGCTGGCCAAAACTTGCCTTGAAGAAATGGAAAATTATCGCATTACACAAGTTATTGTTTGCAATAACGATAATCACCCCATTGGTATTGTGCATCTGCACGATTTGGTTTCTTTAGGCTTATAAACACAGCTTCAAAAAGTGAAAAATTTTTGGGGTTTAATCCACAAATGCATCTCGTTCTCAGACACTTAAAGATTTAATCAACAATTAATTATTTTTCAAGCTCTTTTCTTTTATTTTTTCATCGAAATTTCGTCGAATATGTTAACTTATTAAAGATTTAATTAAGCAGAGAGAAAGAAAAACGAGATACCTACCCTACAAAAATCAGACTGGTTTTTTAATTATCAATTTATAACTCTATGGAGGTTTATATGAAAAATAAGCTACTTTATCCCAAAACTTTATTTTTGGGGTTAATGTTGTTATGCTTCATGCCCCTGCTTTCTTTTGATGTATTTGCTCAAACCATTCAATTTACATCAACTTCTGGATCAGTTAATGAAACCGATGGTTCAACTTCAATTGAGGTTTCAATAACTGGCTTTTCAGGTTTCCATATTTGCGATGTGATTTTACAAAATGGTAATTCTGCTGATATTAATGGTTTTACAACTCAGACTCTTTTTTTTCTAAATCCAAACCCTCAAACTGTCCCTATTACAATAACAGATGATTTGTTGGAAGAAGGCGCTGAAAACTTAGTTTTTGGCTTTACAAATTTCACTAATGCAACTGCAGGCACTCCAAGCCAATTTACACTAACTATTAATGACGACGAACCAAATCCAGATGTAATTATTACAGAAATCATGCAAAATCCTAACGCTGTATTAGATAATGATGGTGAATGGTTTGAAATTTATAACAATGGGTCAACTGATGTAGATATCAATGGCTGGATCGTTAAAGATAATGATTCTGATTCAATTGTTATTAACAATGGAGGCACTCTTACTGTAAACCCCGGTAACTTTGCTGTACTTTCTAACAATGCTGATGGGGGAACAAATGGCGGTATTACCGTTGTTGATTATGAATACTCAGGATTCACTTTAGCCAATACTGTAGATGAAATTGTTTTAACTACATCCGGTGAAACTGAAATAGACCGTGTAGAATACGATAATGGCGTTACTTTCCCTTCAGTTGCAAATGGTGCGTCTATGATCTTACTTAATTTCACATTAGATAACAATGTTGGGGCTAATTGGGGTACATCAACAGAGGCTTATGGTCTTGGGGATTTTGGCACGCCTGGCTCATTAGGTGGTGAAGCTGCACTCCCTGTTGAACTTTTCTCATTTAAGGGTTCAGCTAAAGCAAATGGTGTTCAGTTGAACTGGACAACCGCTTCGGAGACTGATAATGCCGGGTTTACTTTGCTGAGAAATGGCGTGGAAGTCGCAAACTTTAACAATACTAATGCGTTAAAAGGCCAAGGCACCACATCCAGTCACACCAGGTATAGCTATGTAGATCAATCCGCTACATTAGGCTCTTATGTTTACACCTTGCGCAGTGAGGATTACTCCGGTTTAATCCATGACTATAACATGACCGTCACTGTTGAAGTCACAGAACTGGATGGCGGGGTTTCAGTTGAGCCGTCTTATGCTTTGGATCAAAACTATCCAAACCCATTTAACCCAAGCACAACGATCAAATACACGATGAAAGAAGCGGGCGAGGCGACGTTAAAGGTGTATGATGTATTGGGCCGGCAGGTATTTGAGCAAACGAAAGTATCAGTAAAAGGCGATAATAACTCTATCAACTTTAACGCATCAGGCCTCACCAGTGGAATGTATTTCTACCAAATGACTACCGAAGGATTTACCAGTCAAATGAAGCGTATGATTTTGGTGAAATAAACTGTAGTTAAACCCAATATTATTTTTAAAGCGGCTTATCCATGAGCCGCTTTTTTTATTTTTTTACCGAGCTTAGCCAACCCTTTCGTTATTACAACCATAAATTTCAAACAAAAAAAGACGCACGAATTGTGCGCCTTAAAACTATCTTTTCGTTCTGTTGTGTAAAATAGATCAGAGGTACATTTAACGCCCTAAAGCTTTTAACATTGTTACGCCGATATCAGCCGGGTTATCCACCACATGGATTCCAGCGCTGCGCAAGGCCACCAATTTATCTTCCGCAGTCCCCTTTCCACCTGAAACAATAGCGCCGGCATGTCCCATCCGCCGCCCGGGAGGCGCCGTTCGCCCAGCAATAAACCCAACAACCGGTTTTTTGTAATTACGTTTTATATATGCCGCCGCTTCTTCTTCTGCGTTACCGCCAATTTCTCCAATCACAACCAAACCTTCGGTTTCAGGATCTTTTGAAAACATTTTAATGGCATCAATAAACTTTGTGCCGATAATGGGATCACCGCCAATGCCAATGCATGTGGATTGACCCAAACCAACTTCCGTTAATTGATTAACAGCTTCGTAAGTCAGGGTTCCACTTCTGGAGATCACCCCAATCGTGCCTTTTTTATGAATGAATCCCGGCATAATCCCTACTTTTGCTTCTCCCGGTGTTATCACACCCGGACAGTTCGGGCCAACCAAAACAGCGCCTTTTTCCTTAACATATGCATAAGCTTTCATCATATCATTCACCGGTATGCCTTCGGTAATGCAAATAATGACCTTTAGATCAGCTTCAGCGGCTTCAATGATGGCATCGCCTGCAAATGCTGCCGGCACAAAGATAACCGAGGCATTGGCATTTTCTTCTTCAACAGCTTCTTTAACCGTATTGTAAATCGGAATTTCCCGGTTAAAGGAATCTTTTTCATTTCCACCGTATAACTGCCCGCCTTTTCCGGGAGTTACACCTGCCACCACGTTTGTTCCATATTCCAGCATTTGCGAGGTATGAAATGTACCTTCACCTCCCGTGATGCCCTGAACGATCAAACGAGTATCTTTATTGACTAATACACTCATAATGATTGGTTTTTTCTTGTTTGTATTAAAAAACCCTTTTGAAAAGATTTCCTGAAATCCATTCAAAAAGGTTATTGGTTTAAATTCATGTTAATTCAACGCCTGAAGCTTTTGTGAAACGCCTAAAATGGTTGCTTCGTCATAAGGCTTGCCAATAATCTGCATGCCAACCGGCATGTTTTGGGATGTAAACCCTGCAGGAACGCTTATTGCCGGAACACCGCTCAGATTTGCTGTTACGGTGTAAATATCTGCCAAATACATCGCCAGTGGATCATCCAGTTTTTCACCCAATGTAAACGGCGGAATCGGTGAAGTTGGCCCTGCGATCACATCAATCGATTCAAACGCACTTAAATAGTCGTCACGTATCAATCGCCTGACTTGCTGCGCTTTTTTATAGTAAGCATCATAATACCCTGCTGAAAGCACATAGGTACCTAGCATGATTCTTCGCTTCACTTCATCACCAAATCCTTCACTTCGCGAATTGACATACATCTCTTCCAAATCGGGATGTGCCTGAGAGCGATACCCATATCTGGCGCCATCGTATCGGGAAAGGTTTGAAGATGCTTCAGCATTTGCCAGGATATAATAAGTTGCCAAAGCATATTTGGAGTATGGCAATGAAATTTCAACCAGTTCAGCGCCTTGGGTTTTTAACGCCTCTAACTTTTCATTTATGATTGATTTGATACCTTCATCCAAAGCATCAGTAAAAAACTCTTTCGGAACGCCTATTTTAAGTCCATTCATCGTAAATTCTGAAATGGCATTGGCGTAATTCTGAACGTCGGCATCCCCAGAGGTTGAGTCTTTTGGGTCTTCGCCTGCAATAACTTCCAATACGCGTGCCGCATCCTCAGAATTTTTAGCCAGAACGCCAATTTGATCAAATGATGAAGCAAACGCCACCAAGCCATAACGTGAAACCCTACCATAAGTTGGTTTCAGGCCAACCACATTGCAAAACGATGCCGGCTGCCTGACCGATCCACCAGTATCGGAACCTAATGCAACCATAGCGCAATCGGCTGAAACTGCCGCCGCAGAACCACCCGAACTACCGCCTGGGACTTTGGTTTGATCAACCGGATTTTTTGTAGGACCAAAGAATGAATTTTCGGTTGAGCTTCCCATGGCAAATTCATCCATATTCAACTTTCCCAAAATCACAACATCTTCCGCTTCTATGCGCTCAATAACCGTTGCATCGTATATGCTATTGAACTCGGATAAAATTTTGGAGGCGCATGTGAGCTTTTTATTTTTGATTGCAATATTATCTTTAATTGCCATAGGCATACCAAAAAGCTTACCAAGCGGCTTTCCTTCAGCAAGTTTTTGATCCAAACGCTCGGCTTGCTTTAAGGCGCTTTCTTCAAAAACCTCTATAAAGGCATTAATAGATTGGTGATTTTTAATACGAGTAAGGTAACTCTGAACGACAGCTTTTACTGAAGTATTTCCTGACTCAAGACTTGTTCTGAGTTCGGAATACGATGCAAATACAAATTCAGGCACAGATCAACAATTAGTTTTTATAGATAAAATAATGCTTATTTAATTATCCAAAATTTATGTAGCCTTGTTTTATTTACAAGGGAAAATCAACATATACTTAAGCTGAAGATAAGCTAACTGAGGAATTATTTGTAGAAACGCTCTCTCCGAATCCTAATATTTTGTATCTTAAGTGCTCAAGATAAGAAAGCTTCGGAACTTTTCAATGGTTTTCTTTAGTGTTAAATCTATTGAGTTTACAAGATTTTAATCTTCTTGTTAAGTTTTTGGGTTAAATTATAGGTTGATTTTTAGAAAGTTGAAAAATAAATTATGCCCGCCAGGTATTATTTGGGTATTTAAAGAATAGAAATTGTTAAATCGTGCAAACATTACTAAAAAGCATCGCAAAAACATCACTAAACGACGAACAGTCAAAAGAACAACCGTTCGACGATCAAGAGCAGCAATCATTAAAAGCTCATGGCTCGTTGCCTAAACACATTGCTATTATTATGGATGGTAATGGCCGCTGGGCTAAGGAACGTGGCAAAATAAGGGTATTGGGTCATAAAGCCGGCGTAAGCTCTGTTCGCGACATTGTTGAAGCTTGCCGACAGCTTGAAATTAACTATTTAACGCTTTACACGTTTTCAAAAGAAAATTGGAAAAGACCCAAACATGAAGTTTCAGCGTTAATGAACCTTTTAATTTCTGCCTTGCATGACGAAACCGAAGAACTTCATCAAAATGGCGTTCGAATCAATTTTATTGGAAATATTCAGGATTTACCTAAAAAAGTACAAGATTCCTTGAACAATGCGGTGGCACTTACTAAGAATAATTCCAAAATGGTTTTGTCGCTGGCATTAAGCTATAGCGGTCGATGGGAAATTATGGAAGCGGCTAAAAAAATTGCCAAAGCTGCTCAGTCAGGCACATTAAATCCTGATATGATCAATGAATCAATGTTTGAGTCTTACTTATCAACATCTGATATCCCAAATCCGGAGCTGCTTATCAGAACCAGCGGTGAGTTTCGTTTAAGCAATTTTTTACTCTGGCAATTGGCTTACACAGAAATTTACATTAGCAATTGTTTCTGGCCGGACTTTAATCGCTATAAACTTTATCAAGCGTTGCGGGATTATCAACGACGCGAGCGCAGATATGGCATGACTAGCGAGCAAGTCAACGACTTGAAACCTGCATTAAAACAATTTCCATTTAGAGAACGCACATCTTTATTATCCACAGACAAATTAGGTTAATAGTTAATGATCAAACATAGTTTACACAAAACTACTATTAGGTTATTTCTCCTGATAATTGGAATAAATTTTCTTTTTTCAACGCCTTCGGCTTTCGCTCAATTTGCACCATCAACGGCTAATACCCCAAAAAAAATCACGGTTTTGGGCATTACTGTTGATGGGCTGACAACCATTGCCGAAAAGGATATCTTAACGCGTTTTTCCATCAAAAAAGGGGATGAAATCCGAATTCCTGGCGGCACCGAAGTCTCCGATGCTATTAAACGGCTTTGGAAACAAAACCTGTTCAGCGATGTTCAGGTTGAAATTGATAAGGAAACCGCTGAGGGCATCTACCTTAGATTGATCTTAAAAGAATACCCTGTACTCACCGAAGTGGTTTATCAAGGCAATGATGAATATGATGCCGAAGATTTGGATCAGGAAACCAATTTAATTAAAGGCTCGCCTGCAACGCCTCAATCTGTTGAAGCAGCTCGTCAAAAGCTATTGTCATTTTATGAAGAAGAAGGCTATTTAAGAGCTGTGGTTCAAACTGAAATTAAAGCCACTGCAAACAATTACGCTACGGTTTATTTCACCATTGAAGAAAATTCACGAGTCATTATTGAACAAATTACGTTTCATGGTAATGAGGCCTTTGATGATGATGAACTTCGTGGGGTGTTAGATGAAACCAAACAAAACAATTTCTTGCGCACTATTTTTGGCCGACCGGTTTTGGATAGAAAGAAATTTGAGCAGGATATCGATTTACTGGTTGACTTTTACCGTGAAAAAGGCTACCGCGATGTTCAGTTTTTGAAAGATTCCGTCTCTTATTCATCTTCAAAAGAAGACCTTTACCTGGATATTTTTATTTCTGAAGGCCCGAAGTATGTGATCCGTAATATCACCTGGGAAGGCAATACCAAACCTTTTGCGACTGAAGACATTTTAACCGAGCGATTCGGGTTTAAAAAAGGCGATACATACAATAAAAAACGCCTGGAAGAACGCTTAAATTTCTCCCAGGATGGCGACGATATTAGCTCGCTTTATCTGGATAAAGGTTATCTGGCATTTCGTCCGTTTATGGAAGAAAGCGTTGTTGAAGGCGATTCTGTTGATCTGAATATCTACCTTAATGAAGGCGAACAGTTTAGAATCCGTCGCGTAGAAATTGCCGGTAATACCAAAACCAAAGACCATGTCGTTCGTCGCGAGCTGTACACGAGACCAGGCGATCTTTTCAGCCGCGAACGAATCGTGCGGAGTGTCAGGCAGCTTGCGCAACTCAATTACTTCGACCAGGAGCGCATCAATCCCGATGTTAAACCAAATCCTAAAACATCGGAAGTTGACCTCACTTACGAACTTATTGAAAAACAAACCGATACCTTTAATGCCTCTGCCGGTTATAGTGCGGCTATTGGCATGACCGGCTCGCTGGGTTTAACCTTCAATAATTTTTCGATTCAGGATGTATTTAAAGCGGATGCCTGGTCGCCAATACCTCATGGCGATGGCCAGCAACTAACCTTTAACTGGCAGTTTGGGAACTACAGCTACCGAAACCTTTCGATTGGTTTTACCGAGCCTTGGGCGTTTGGAACGCCAACTTCTATTGGGGTTAATTTGTATGACATCACCCAGGATTACGGCTCAAAAATCCAACAAACCGGTATTTCATTAACCGTTGGCCGGCGTCTCAGATGGCCGGATGATTATTTTAGCATCAGTTGGACCGTTCGCTATCAACGCAATATCGGTGGATTCATTAATTTTATTTCTACCGATGATGAACCTGGTGACGCCACCGAAGTGTCCCTATCTCAAACCATTCGTAGAAACAGTTTCGATAATCCCATTTATCCAAGACGCGGCAGCAACTTTTCATTAACATCCCAGATTTCGGGCGGGCCGCTTCCAGGCTCGGTAAACTTCTATAAATTTACCGGACAAAACGCTTGGCATACTCAGATAGCTGGCGATCTTGTTTTTCGCGTTTCTAACGATTACGGCTATATTGCCCGTTTCGATGATACGGACTACATTCCCTACATCAATTTCTTTTATATGGGTGGAAGCGGTATTTCATCGCTGCCAACCATCCAAATGCGCGGGTATGATGATCGCAGCATCGGTGTGCTTGAACCTTCAACCGATCTATACACCGGACGCATTTACACCAAATTTGGTAGTGAATTGCGCTACCCGTTAACCCTTAATCCTTCTGCCTCAGTTTACATGCTTGCGTTTGCCGAAGCCGGTAACCTTTGGGATAAGCCAACCAATGTTAACTTCAACAACCTAAAGCGTTCGGTTGGCTTTGGTATTCGTGTGTTTCTACCCATCATCGGTTTAATTGGTTTGGATTATGGCTATGGCTTTGATCCGATTCCCGAGTTTCCCAATCGGCCAAACCAAGGCTGGAACTTCCAGTTTGTTTTTGGCCAGTTTGCCCAATAAACCATCCCGCGGCAAGTTACGATTTATCAGATGTCATGATGAGTTCTTATCCCACGCTGGCAGTGGCGGCTTTGAAAACAATAGGCTGCAACCCCTTGTTATAGTTATACTTATGCGTCATTGGAAGCCAAAAAAACAAACCGGAAATGACGATAAAAGAAAATAACATGTCTTTGCGAGCCAGTGTAACCGGCGCGGCAAACCATAAACATAAGCTGGATTGCTTCACTTGAGCCTGTCCTGAGCGAAGCCGAAGGATTCACAATGACACTTGAGAATGCGTGTTATTAATTTTTAAATCCGTCATTAGTAATCGGAAATTTTTGGCGTGAATAGCCAAAAATACAAATAAGTAATGACGAATTCATTAACTTAAAGTTCATCAACCAGCCAGGTCATGCCTGCGCACCCATCCACCCATAGGCTACTGCTTTCGCAGGAGCGACAACAACAAAACCTCATTTTAGTAGTCAATGATTTGGACAAGCCAAATACAAATAGGAAATGATAGGATAAAATCGGTCATTGAGCGGAGCCGAAATGCCGATTTTGAACGTTATGTTGTCATTGGAAACTCGATACGGCATCCGGGAGCAGAACTTTTTGCTCAGTCACTGTATTCCAGTCTGCGAAGACGATTCACAGCAAGTTATGGGGTATTGAATCCTAAACCACAATAAACCAATTACGACCCTATTAAACTTTTTACCAGCGTCGGCATTGCTTCCGAAGCTTTTTTATCAAAGACTTTAAATCCTGCCAATACCTCCCTGGCCGGTTTTGGATCAATGAAATACTTTTCAGGGGCTTGCTCAAAAACGTTCAATAAACCGGCCGCCGGATAAACTTTCGCCGAAGTTCCAACCCCGATAAACACATCGGTTGTCTCAACCAAATCTTCAAGGTAATCATGTTGCATATTGACAGCTTCACCAAACCAAACCACATCCGGCCTTACCCTTGCGCCACATTGGGGGCACTTATCTTCAAGCGTGATAGGATTGGAAATTGTGTCTTTATAAGAACAGCAAAACAAATCGTTTCGATATGCCGGAATATCTTCATGGAACTCACACTTTTTCCAATCAATTCGGCCATGAAGATGCCAAACATTTTTAACGCCGGCTCGCTCCAATAAATCATCAATGTTTTGCGTGATACAAACGACATTATGATGTTTTGATAATTCGGCGATGGCCTCATGCGCAGGATTCGGCAGGCATGTTTTCATCTTCTGAAATCGCTTGGCGTAAAAATCCAACACCAACGCTGCATCTTTTGCCCAACCTTCAGGTGAAGCGACGTCTTCTATCCGATGAGTTTCCCATAACCCGTCCGACTCGCGAAATGTTGGCACGCCACTTTCTGCAGAAAGACCTGCGCCGCTAAAAATAACAATGCGTTTTTTCATAGTGTTATTATTGAGTTTTGTCACAACATTTATAAGGAAGATAATACCTGGTGAATCCTTACCATGGCAAACGTATCCATTTTACAATAATCTTTTAATGCACTTTCCAACGCCAATTTTTGATTCACATTTTTTTCCCTGATCATTTGATCCCATATTGCTTGCGCTTCATCGCCCTTTTTAACCGCCAATTGGTTATAAGAAAGTTCGGGTACAAGAACCGGTAAAACATTTTTTATTGACGCCGATCCTAAAAAATCCGGATGCATGTAATGATTTTTAAAAACGAGCATCTGATCCCATAACCGATCAATCATACCAGAGAGCGCTTCGGCATATTGTGGCATTGCATCCATTAATTCGTTTAAAACTCGTCGCTCAAACGAGGCGTTATACACGATAATTGAGCCTTGCGATTCAATATCAGACATTAAGGATTTTGTCAACGGCAGTCTGGGATCCGATTCATCCCGATGCAAATACGCTTTATGGACGCGCTCCCCGTTTTTATCTAACACATGGCAACTGTACTGAAACGGAAACTGCTGATAGGGCCTCATGCCATCAAACCTTGGAATAGGCGGATTGAACGTTTCAAAATCAAAAAAATACAACGGGTATGCCAACCGGCTCAACTCGGTACTAATTTGAGTTTTGTTGATTTCAACCCGATTGGTTTTAACGCTCTGCACATAACGCTGCTGTGTTTCGGTCAAAGGAAAATCATCCGGTAAATCGTGTATTGCCAGGCAGTTTTCTTCAATAAGTTTTTGCGATTTGTTGCGATGCAGCCTTGGAATTGTAAAAATTGATTTTTCAGGGACATGCACCCAACATATGGGCTTTATCGGGCAATGATGAGGGTGCGAGCAACGGTAACCGATTGGTTTTTCAGGCTCAGAGCCGGAAAGCATGTGTTGAAATAGCGATAGTTTTTCGGGTAAGCCGGCTTTAAACAAGGCAACTTCATGGGTGACATCTTCCACAACAAATAAATTGGAAAGATCGGGATAAACACAGTCTTTGCTGTTGATGTACATCAAATTAACCGATTCGATGGGAATATGATTCTGCTCAAGAACATACCACTGAACGGCGATGTCGGGGATATGAAGATTAGAATCGAACTTTGTTGTCGATTTCACTTCAATCAATTGCCAGGCGTTTTGCGGAGTTCGTTCTAAAATGTCGCACCGAATAAAAAGTCCCTGGGTTTGGAAAGCGGCTTCAAAAAGCATGGGCGTTTGATCCTTAATCGCTTTCCGGGTTTCCACTATAGCGCTATTTCCATGAGATTCAATAAGCACACCTTCCGGAAAGCAATCCCTGGCATATGCCCCAACAAGCTGCCCTTGTTCCAACAATTGCTCTTGTGAACTGCTGAGCTCTTCTAAAACTTCGGGCTTGTGAAGCTCAAGCCACAATCGTTTTTCGCATTGCAATCCGCTTAAAAAAGTTGATTTTGAAAGCCTGCCCATTGAATTTGTCATCAGCTTTTTCCAACAAGGTTAAATGCTCAAATTATGCTTTAATAATTTAATTGCCGATAGTTGATTTAACACCTTTACTGATGTATCTTTTTTAAAAAATCAACTCATTAAACCCAATTTTATGACTATTGATGATTTGGAAGCCTTGTTCGGCGGCAAAAAGTCATCCCCCTCAAAACAAGAAATTGATCGGTTTAAAAATTTTCCAAACAAACTTGAATTTGCTATAGAAGGCATCAGCGGATCAAAAATAAAATGGAAGCCTAATCCCAAGCAATTTTCCATTCGGGAGATCATATGTCATTTGGTAGATATGGAGTCGCTAACGCTTGCCAACATGAATGCCATCATTGCTTCCGAAAAAAATAAACCGGCAAAGCTCCTGAGATTTGACACCGTAAACTTAGCCAGCCGTTTTGAATACAACGAGCAGGATGAGCTTCTGGCCATTCAGTCTCTTAAATATTTCAGACAACACATGTCCGAAATTTTAAAAATCTTGCCGGAAACTATTTTTGATAAACAGGGACTTTGGGAAAACGACAAAAAGATCGCCCTCCTGGAAGTACTTTCGACACATAATCAGCAAGCTGATAAGTACCTCAAAGATATCGAATTAATTAAAGAAGAATTCACGGGGCAAGATTAAGCCTTAAGAATTGCTGGTTAAGCGATCAATTTCATCCCGAATTGTTGCAGCTTTTTCATAATCCTCTTTTTGAATCGCCTCATCCAACTGGGACTTTAATTGGGCGATACGTGCTTCCGGGCTTGTAGCCGGAACTTCCTTATCTTTGGGTTCATCGGTCGCCTCTTTTTCAACGCCTTCTTGTTCTTCAAGTCGTTCGTCGGAAATGCCGGCTTCATTCATAACATCTTCACTGACGTAAATGGGAGATTCACAACGAACCGCAACAGCAATTGCATCACTGGGTCTGGCATCAATTTCGTGAGAAACGCCATTCATCTCACAAATTACTTTTGCGTAGAATGTTTCGTTTTTAAGTTCATCAATCATAACTTCGGTAACCGAAATACTGAATGAATCAATAATACTGCGGACAAGATCGTGAGTAAACGGACGCGGCGCTTTAATATTTTCTAATTTCAACGCAATTGCCTGTGCTTCATTACCACCAATAATAATAGGCAACTTTCGCTTCCCTCCCACCTCAAATAAAATTAATGCATATGCCCCGTTGTTATGAGGACTTGTTGATAATCCTAAAATTTCTACTTGAACTTTTTTCATATCCTACCATTCCTGCGAAGGTACTTCACTTCAAAAAAGGTTGTGTAAGTTAATTCAGTAAAATAAGTCAAACCCAATAAAAACAAAACACCAATCCAGAGATTCACCAATTATTTAAAGCATTCTTAGACTCATATATCGAACCATCAATTGGCATGTTTTAGTTCTTGAATAAATTTCGGGATAAATGTCATGGCATCTTCAACAATGCCATAATCGGCTATTGAAAATATTGGGGCGTCTTTATCGGTATTAATCGCCACAATCGTTTTTGCCCCGTTCATTCCAACCAGATGCTGAATTGCGCCTGAAATCCCACACGCGATATAGAGCTTTGGCGTAACCACCTTACCGGTTTGCCCGATTTGCTCGCTATGCGGGCGCCAGCCTGCATCAACAACGGCTCTTGAAGCGCCAACAGCAGCGCCTAAAACTTCTGCCAGTTCTTCAATCTTGGAAAAGTTTTCAGCATTTTGAAGCCCCCTTCCACCGCAGACGACAATTTCAGCCTCGGAAACATCCAATGCTTTTGTTTCGGATTGAAACTTGCGTACAACGTTAATCAAGCCAATTTCGGCGCAATCATAAGCTTTTTGCTCAATTTCTATTGGCTTCGAAGACGGTTGTTTTATTTCCTGGCTACCGGGTCTGACACTTATAATTGTTACATCGGTATTGGATTGAACCGTGGATTTCAATTTTCCCGAATACGCCCATCGTTCGGCTTGCAAGTTACCGGAACTGTGCGTAACACTCACACAATCGGTAATTAAGCCCGCCTTAAGCCGCGCCGAAAGTCGGGGCGCTAAATCTTTGCCTAATGCGGTTGCACCCATAGCAATGAGATCAATGTTTTTTTCGGCAATCACATCCGAGATGATTTTCCCATAAAGCTCCGGCGAATAGGTTTTGCATGATGGCTGATCGTAAAGGATGATTTTGTTCAGATCAAGACCTTTCAAACTGGAAACAATCTCCATCGAGTGGCCAATCACCAAACCATAAACCTCATGCTGATCTGTTTCCGAACGCACATTTACCAATGCCAGCGCGTCTAAAACGGGTTTTCTAACTTTTCCGTCTTTGATTTCTATGAATACTAAACTGTTAGACATATGTTGTAAAAATATTTTTTGTGTGGATCAGAGCGCGCGCGCCTCTTCTTTTAAAGCCCGCACCAATTCCGAAGCATTTTTTAAGATTTTGCCTTGCTTTTTCTGGGGTGGATAAGCATACTTTAAAGTTTCTATGTAAGGCGCGTGTTCCCAAACCATGTTTTTTTCATGTATTGCTTTTTTCTTGGCCATCATAACCGCTTTCATGTTTGGAATGCGCGGTAAATTAAGCCCTTTTTGTGCAGTGAAAACAAAGGGTAACGCTGCTTCTATCCGCTCCTTGCCGCCTTCAACTTCTCGCTCTAAAACAACCCTATCGGCCTGTTTTTCAAACGATACCACCGATGTAAAACTTGGCCAATTCAAACGTTCGGCGATCATCGGGGCAACTTCCCCACGGTTGGTGTCGGTGGCTTCTTTTCCGGCACAGATTAGATCCGGCAATCCTTGAAAATGATCCTCAATTGCCTTCATTAATATATTTGCCGTTGCATACGCATCCGTGAGTGTTGCTTGAATGTTTACCGCTTCATCAGCGCCCATAGCTAAGGCTTTCCGCAGAATTTGCTGCTGCACGCCTTCACCCAAGGTAAAAACCACAACCTTCGTTTCGGGATCTGCATCTTTCAGTTTTAAAGCTTCTTCCAAGGCATATTCATCGTAGGGATTGATCACATAATTTAGCGCAGAGGTATCTATGCGGCAGTTATCGTCGGTAAGTTTGAGTCGCGCAGCCGTATCGGGTACTTGTTTCAAACAAACTGCTATATTCATACATGTATAGGTTTTGATTAAATTTCTCCTGTAAAATAAAGGCCTCCGCCACTTAAAATGCAAATGAAAGGTGAAAAAGTTTAGTTCGCATGAGGTACGCTTAACCGCATTGTTTGCTATCTTAATGAATTACAGTACCTATCATTTCAAAAAACAGTCATACTAAAATTTCATCATAAAAATGGAGGATAGCATGAGGTCCAATTCCAGAAGAGCATTCTTAAAAACTTCCGCCACCCTCTCTGCGGCCGCCCTTGCCGGAGGTTCTGCGGTTATGACGGCTTGTTCAGGTGAGAAAAAATCATCATCGGCGCCTGCCATTCTTTCCAATGAAACGTTTGAATGGAAAATGGTAACCACCTGGCCGCCTACGATGCCGATTATACAGGATGGCTCCAAGCTCATCGCCAAATGGGTTGAAGAAATGTCGGGCGGTCGATTAAAAATACAGGTTTATGGCGGCGGGGAGTTGGTGCCATCGTTGGAGGCGTTTGGCGCGGTCAGTCAGGGAGTTGCCGAAATGGGGCATGGCTCGGCATATTATTGGTCGGGGAAATCCCCGGCGGCTCAATTTTTTGCAGCTGTGCCGTTTGGAATGAATGCCCAGCAAATGAACGCATGGATTTACAGCGGCGGCGGGCAAGACTTATGGGATGAAGTCTATGCCCCGTTCAACCTTATTTCAATGCCTGCCGGTAACACCGGCTTTCAAATGGGTGGCTGGTTCAACAAAGAAATCAAATCTATCTCGGATTTTAAAGGCTTAAAAATGCGCATTCCCGGCCTGGGTGGAAAAGTGCTCACAAAAGCCGGTGGCGCTGCAACGCTTTCTGCTGGCGGTGAAATTTACACCAATTTGGAGCGCGGCGTGATTGATGCCACCGAATGGGTTGGCCCTTACCACGATTACCTCATGGGATTTTATAAAGTCGCTAAATATTATTACTACCCCGGTTGGCATGAACCCGGTACGGTATTAGAGCTGTTTGTTAATAAAGCCAAATTTGAAAGCCTGCCAAAAGATCTGCAACAGATCATAAAAACAGCAGCATTCAGAGCTAATTTATGGATGCTCTCAGAGTTTGAATCTAAAAACCACGAGCATGTTAAAAAGCTTGTCAATGAACACAATGTAAAACTAACCCCATTCCCCGATGATGTGCTTAAAACTTTAAAAACTTATTCTGAGGAAGTGATTGATGAGATCACCTCGCAGGATGCGTTAAGTCAAAAAGTGTATGCCTCATTCAGCAAATTTAAGAAAACCATTCACGGATGGGCGGATATTTCGGAAAAACTGTATTACAATGCCATTGCTTGATTTACTAAGGAATCTAATAACGCCAACAACGCCTGTTTTCACAGGCGTTATTAGATTTAAATTAAGAATTTGATTGACATAAACATTTTATAATGTTATAATGTTTATGAGTTCATTTCTTACCCTAATGTGTTTTTGTTTTTTAGGCCATTCTCATTATTTCAAGTTCCTCCAAAATAAGTTTTTGACCAACACTCTGTTGGGTGCTCTTTCTATACGTCAACTTCAAACTTAAATTTGAGGAGAGGAATATGCAACACAATTCAAAGCAACAAGAACTCCATTCCCAGGAAGACCGGAGACATTTTTTTAAAAAATTTCTGGGGGTTTTAGGCGGTGCCGCTCTTTTCACAGGCTTTGGAAAAGCCTTCGCCCAAAAAAAAGATCCTCCCACAACTCTTTTCTCTGATCCTTTTATAGGCAGCATTGTTATGTTTGGCGGTAATTTTGCCCCCAGAGGCTGGGCATTTTGCGACGGCCAACTGATTCCGGTTTCTGAAAATCCAGCGCTTTTTTCCCTTCTTGGAACCAACTATGGCGGCGATGGCCGAACCACATTCGGATTGCCTGACCTCAGGGGTCGTGTTCCGATTCACGATGGCGGTGGTACCGGGCCTGGCCTTTCGAGTTACCATTTAGGGCAAAAAGGCGGCACGGAAACATCTACATTAAGCATAACTCAAATACCAAGTCATACTCATTCTGCTGCCGGTACTGTCCAAGCCCATAAAGGCCGTCCAAATTCCGATTCACCTGCAGGACATGTCCTGAGCTCTTCGGCTGAACTTATTTACAGTTCTCAGGTACCCGATACGGTAATGAGTGCAAATAATGTGAATGTAACCGTTGGTAATACCGGTGGCAGTCAATCTCATGATAACAGGCAA
>JANQGG010000053.1 GCA_028277445.1 Chloroherpetonaceae bacterium
ATACATCGGATTCGTAAGACAACAATTCAATTTTTGTAATAAAAGAAATAAGCACCTCATCACCTGGGTTTAAATCAAAAGATTTAAAACATCCTTTCAAATAATAAATAACAGCGTTTGTATCAAAAAGATATCTCATCTCTTCCACTCATTTCGAATTTTTTCCTGATACAATAATCCATCCATCAGCGATGGTAAAGAGCCTTTTAATTTCTTGAGTTGTTGAATGTGGAACTGGGTTTTATCGATGTCACTTTCAAGCGGTAGAATAATAATTTCAACTTTCTGGCCTTTATA
Organism: Chloroherpetonaceae bacterium; assembly: GCA_028277445.1. Taxonomy (GTDB): domain Bacteria; phylum Bacteroidota; class Chlorobiia; order Chlorobiales; family Chloroherpetonaceae; genus JANQGG01. Next base: position 298 of record JANQGG010000053.1, read on the forward strand.
GCGGCTTAATTCATCAAGCTTATTTGAATCTATGACTTTGATTACTCTTTGAGCCTGCATAATTTTTAATTTTTTTTTGAAATATTTCTATTATACGCCAATAAATATGTAATGTGCAAAAAGTATTTTGATCAATAAATTAAACATAAGGTTAAACGCTAGTTTAAGATTAATTCTGCCCAGCAGGGTCGGTGTCTAAGAAACGCTTGAGATAAGGATCGTACAGGCGTGTGAGGTAGTTGTAGAGGTTGGCTTAACTATCCTAACATCATTAAGCAAATGAATAATTTAACTTATTAAATTTCAATTTTGATAAATGTCAAGCCTTTCATTTTTTTTGATTTTAATTTCGTTTTAGTATCTGGCGAAACAATAATGATGCGCGTCATACCATTACAACTACCTGTAAGTGTATTAGTTGCATAAAAACCATCAAATAGAGGCTTATCAATATTTTTTAGAAAAACTGGTACACCTGGTGTTATTGATTCATATCTGTTACAAGTTTCACAAAAATTTTCATAATTATAACTACTCTTTTCAATATCAACTTCTAACAAATTTTCAACATTAAACTTAACGAAACCAGTATCATTGGGTAAAGTCTGGAAACTAAGTCTTGAATATCCTTCATTTTCGCAGAACTGCTTAAAGCGTGAAGAAACAATACACCGGCCATCATATGTGTAAGAAACATCATATTTTTTAATATTGACAGTAAAAGTTGGGCTTATATAATCATAATCAAGAACGTAACCACAAGATTTACACACTGGCAACCTGAAATCATCAGGATCAAAAATGAAACTATCATTGTCTTCGCCAAACAAAGCATACCCTATAATCATATTATTTTAAATTTGGAAATTGTTTAAAGAAATCTGCTGCTGCTTCTTTATATATTTTCCCTGGTCCTTTATAAAATTCAGCCATAATTCTAACTCTTTGACTATAAGAAAGTTTTTGCCTTATTAAAATTCCCGGATTTCCTCTCTTTGGTACCATCCCAGGGGCTTTTTCTTTTAAAAATGATATTAAGTCTTTGTGAAGCATTTTATGCTCGTCAACTGCCATCTTAGTCAGAATCTGTTTTTTTGCTCCACCTAGAAATTTCGGAAATGAATGATGTCCATGTTTTATTACAGCTTTTGACCCTGTCTTCACCCCAAACTTAGTAAAGGTTAAAGATTTGGTAGCAGATAAAAAAGGAACTGCGCTAAAAGCCGACATATAACCACCAAAGTGAGACATGCTATTCCCTAACCGATCTGTACCGTATGCAACATAAGTTACATAATCCCAAGCATTTGCAACTGGATTAAATTGATTAACAACATCAAGACCTTTCATTGTAATATCCATTAAGCTGCCAGAACCATCTCCCCCATAATATCTTGCTGGACTTAAGGGTTGTTCCTGTAAACTTCCATAAGAAGGTTTAACCTCAATAGGGTCAAAAGAATTGAGAGGATTTTTTTGTGGCGTTTGAGGAGAAGCATCTGGAATATTTAATCCGTCATATTTTTTGTAGTTGTTTATACCCTCCCTAATAGCCTGATCAGAAGTATTAGGGGGTACTGTTTGAGCCAATAAAATTTGTTGAGATTGGGATGCTATTGAAATAGTTGTAGCAGCTGCTGCTGTAAATGCAGTCGTTGCAGCTATTGCTTCAGCTGTAGTAATTGCTTGTGCAGTTATTACTACTACTGAATGGATATATTCCCCAGTTGGATCCACATAAACCACCGGATTATTGCCTGCGTAGGCATAAGGCGAGAAGCCCTGTCCGGCAGGGTCGGTATCTAAAAAGCGTTTGAGGTAGGGATCATACAGACGAGCACGGTAGTTATACAAGCCGGTTTCTTTATCCTTCTCCTGACCCGTGAACATGTACTTTGCCGTCCAGTTGGCAGAAAAGCGCATCCGCTCGCCAAATGGGGTGTAGTCTGAATCTTGATTTACTAGATTTAAGGATGAACAGGATTATTTACATATTTTGCAAACTGCAACTTAAAACCTTGAATTTCTTGATGATTTAAAACTATCATCAAACCATTTATTATCTTTAATAATCGGTAAAAAATATTTTTTGATATAATCAACAGTTAAATCAATAACTACTGAATAGTTTTTCTCATTTAAATAAGGCTGTAAATTTGTTAATAATTTAATGCTATCATATTTAAGATCATCAATACCAAAACCCTTTGCGTAATATATACCTCTTAAGCCTTCAAAAATTGTGTGTTTTTTTGAAATACCAAACGAATAATATCCTTCACCCAGCATTGATCCTAATTCAAATTGATCAGTATCAATACTTATTGTATAATTATCATTTTTATACTCAATGACAATGCCGTAAATGCTTATTTCTTTTTTATGCATTTCAAAACCATACGTTTTTAAGAATTCTAATTTATCAAGAAACTCCCGAATAAACTTCTCTTTCCAATGATCGCACATATCATCTTGGATTTGTTTTATAGTAGTAATAAGATTTACCATTAGGTAATATCTTAATTCCGATTTGTCTGATTTTATAATATCGATTATAATTATTTTGTCTAAGAGCGCTATGTTCTACACCATCATAATAAAGACTAATGCCTTGATATTTGCCTTTAGTATCAATATTTAATGGTGGCCGTTCAATATCATATATATGAACGCCATCGTTCATATTATTATTTATCCAGTTTTTATTAAAAGGAATTCCTTCTTTCGGACTTACTTCTCTATTTCCAAATTCATTTTCCCAATCAGGAGATATAGTTTCACTTTTTAAGTCTTTTGCTGTTGGATTAACCCATTCTTTCTGGGCTCTACCAATAACTGCACTCTTAATAGGCTTACCCGTCCAAGGATCCAAACCAGCTTTGTTTGCTTCATAATACCCATACCCAGCGCCTATTACAGTTCCTGTTATAGCCCCTGACTTCAATCCACTTAAGCCAGCATCAAACGCATCGGATAGGTTTCCGGTCATCAGAAATCCACCGGTAAATCCGCCGGCAAATCCTCCTGCCGCCCCGCCAATTGCTCCAGATATTGCGCCGCCTATCGCAGAGTTTGAATTAACTTGTAACCCATTCAAGGCTATACCCCCAACATACTTGCTTGCCAATTGTGAGCCATAACCCCCTGCCAATCCCGATACACCGCCAACAGCTCCTGCCAATAACAAATCATTTCCTCTAGCGCCACCTAAATATGCATTTGTTGAATTGGTTATCGAGCCGCCTATAGCCCAACCAACAGGACCTAATACAGATAGTCCTCCACCAATGGCGCCACCGGTAAAATAACCAATACCCTGCGCAAAATTATCAATATTATCCCAATTAGCGGCTAGATTAATTGCACCGCCAATTAACATTGGAACAAACCACGCCAACTCCCCATCGGGATCAATAAACACCACGGGGTTATTCCCGGCGTAGGCATAAGGCGAGAAGCCCTGTCCGGCAGGGTCGATGTCTAAAAAGCGTTTGAGATAGGGATCGTAGAGGCGGGCGCGGTAGTTGTACAGTCCGGTTTCTTCATCCTTTTCCTGCCCGGTGAGCATGTACTTAGCTGTCGAGTTGGAAGAGCGTATCTTTTCCCCAAACGGTGTGTAATCTTGCCAGCTTTTGACTGGCCCTGTGTTTTTGACCAAAATCTTGGAACTGCCCAAGCAGTCTTTAATGACATAGGTTAGTTCAGCGCCTGTTTTAATCCCCAAAAGGCCGGTCGGGCCGTAAATAAAGGCTTGCTAAGCAGTTACGCTGCCGGCGTTGTTTTTTTCCGTAACAGCCAGCGGAAAACCCGAGAGGTCATGTTGGTATAGCGTTTGGATTTGAAGCACAGTGTCGTAATAATGGTTTTTCAACACGCGTTCATCCGAGCTGATGTAGAAGGTTTTTAAGCTAAGTTAAGGGATCGATGCATTGAACACTGTTTTCGGATGATTTTGTAATCATATCTTTATCAGATGTAACCAAAATAGATTTCGTTTTTAAAGCAGTACTCATAATAATGACATCTGGTATTTTCAATTTGGTTTCTTTTCTAATTTTAATACATGCATCAATTAAATTATGATCTATCATCTGAACTGATGATGATTCAATAAACAAAT
>JANQGG010000043.1 GCA_028277445.1 Chloroherpetonaceae bacterium
CAGACAAAGGAGAGCAGTTAGATATGCTGAATCAAGTTACTAATGACAAAATTAGTGTTCCCTGAGCGTGCCGAAGGGAACATGATCTTCAAAATCGGCATTTCGGCAGGCTCCGATTTTATTGTTGTCATTACCCGTTTGTTTATTGCTAAATATGAAAACTCGAAATGACTAAAAAATATGGGTGGGTATTAAACTCACCCAAACTCACAAAGAAATTTAAACGTTGAATTTAGAACATCATGACAGTACCTATAGAAAACCACCCGTGTTTTAACGATGAATCGCGGCACAAATATGGACGAATACATTTACCGGTTGCGCCAAAATGCAACATTCAGTGCAACTTCTGTAACCGTAAATTTGATTGTTTGAATGAAAACCGCCCAGGGGTTACCAGCAAAGTTCTTTCACCGTATCAGGCGCTTCATTATCTGAAAAATGCAATGGAGATAGCGCCAAATATTGCGGTTGTGGGTATTGCCGGTCCGGGTGATCCGTTTGCAAATCCCGAGGAAACTATGCAAACCCTGCGTTTGGTGAGGGAGGCCTATCCTGAGATACTCTTGTGTGTAGCAACCAATGGATTAAATGTTTTACCCTATATCGATGAACTGGCCGAGTTGAAAGTCAGTCATGTGACACTTACCATTAATGCCATTGATCCTGAAATAGGGGCTGAAATTTATTCCTGGGTGCGTTATCGCAAGAAAATGTACCGCGGTATAAAAGGCGCTGAAATCTTATTAGAGAACCAAATGGCGGCTATTAAAAAGCTCAAGGAAGTTGGCATAACAGCAAAAATTAATTCAATTATTATTCCCGGTGTTAATGACCACCACACATTGGCTGTGGCAGAAAAAGTCTCAGAAATGGGCGCCAATATCCTCAATTGCTTGCCTTACTACCAGAACGAAGGTACGGTGTTTGAAAATGTTCCATCACCCAAACCGGCATTGGTAAAGTCCATTCAGGATAAAGCCGGTGAGTATCTGCCTCAAATGAAGCATTGTGCACGGTGCCGTGCAGACGCCATAGGAATAATTGGTGAAACCAATTCTGAACAAGTAATACTTAAACTACACGAAGCTGCAACCATGCCACTGAAACCTGTTGAAGAAAGACCTTATGTTGCTGTAACAAGCCTGGAAGGCGTGCTGATCAACCAGCATTTAGGCGAAGCCGATTACATTATGGTTTATGAATATGATGAGGAAACCGGGACCAGCAATTTGGTTGAGTCGCGCCGTGCACCAGCGCCGGGCGGAGGGACGCATCGCTGGGAATTACTGGCAAAAACACTCTCGGATTGTCGGGCCGTTATGGTTAGCGGAGCAGGCAACAGCCCAACACAGGTGTTAAAAAAACAAGGCATTGAAGTGATGGTTCTGGAAGGTGTTATTGACGAAGCCGTAGCCGGCTACTTTACCGGAAAAGATTTAAAGCACCTGATCAAGAGTTCTCAGATTCATGCATGCGGCACTAGTTGTAAAGGCACAGGAACAGGCTGTGGGTAATGATTAAACATTAAAAAAGAAGAATACATGCAGAAACCTAAACATCATATGTTAATTTGCGCCAGCTTCAGAAGCGGCGGTACTCCGCAAGGGGTGTGTTATAAAAAAGAATCGTTGCAACTCATGCAATATTTGGAAGAAGAACTGTCTGATCGCGGCATGACTGATGTCATGATCTCAACCACCGGCTGTTTGAACATCTGCGACCGCGGCCCGATTATCGTGGTGTATCCTGAAGGGTACTGGTATGGCCAAATCACCCAAGAAGAGCAGATTGATGATATTCTGGACGCCCTTGAAGAAGGCGAGGCTAAGGAAGAGTATTTGCTGACTTAATAATCAAATTCATTTTAGTTCTTTGAAAGAGGCGCGCCAAGCGCCTTTTTTTATGTGCGGATTGTTCAAAGGTATTCATTGATGTTTTACATCCAATCTTGCCTTAGATATATAAGTTTTGCATTTGAGGAAAATTAAAGTGAGTAACGTAAAAATCTTTATATTAAAAAATTAAAATTCAACGTATCGACATATTTTTTGTTAATGAAAAATGAGAAATTACTTCATAAATTATACTCAAAATCCAAAAATATCAGTTTTTCAGACTTGGTTTTATGTGCAGAGCTGTATGGATTTGAACTTGATCGTATAAGTGGAAGTCATCACATTTTTAAACATAAAGATGTTAATGAAGTTCTCAACTTGCAAAATGTAAAAGGAAAAGCTAAGCCATATCAAATTAAACAGTTTTTAAAGTTGATTGAGGTATATAACTTAAAATTTCAAGACGAATGATAAAGGATTATCACATAAATATTTTTTACAGTGCTGATGACGAAGGATATATTGCAGACATTCCTGATCTAAAAACTTGTTCAGCATTTGGTGAAACGCCGAGCGAAGCTTTGTCAGAAGTTCTTTTAGCAAAACAAGCATGGCTAGAGTCTGCAAAAGCAAATGGAAAACCCATTCCTGTCCCAAAATACAAGCCTATTATCTATCAAGTTGCTTAATTTCACCCCATGTTTCATGGTACTAATGAGAACACAGAGGAAGAGCAGATTGATGACATCTTGGACGCTTTGGAAGAAGGCGAGGCTAAGGAAGAGTATTTGCTGACTTAATAATCAAATTCATTTTAGTTCTTTGAAAGAGGCGCGCCAAGCGCCTTTTTTATGTGCACCTGCCATATAGCTTTGTTAGAAAACCAACTGAAAAACGAATTTTAAATATATTTGGTACATTAGTGTATGAAGCCTATTCAACGATCAACAATGATAAGTCAGGAAAGAATAAAGATGGAAAGAATAGAATTGCCTTTATCAAAGCTGTCGCTGGCTCAAAAGCTCGACCTAATGGAAGCCATTTGGGAAGATTTGACTCATGATGAAGAAAAATTTGAATCTCCAGATTGGCATGAATATATCCTAAAGCAGAGAGAAAGTTCAGTAGCGGCAGGCAATCAAAAAATATTCGATTGGGATGATGCCAAAAAAAGAATAAAAAAGAATATTTCATGCAAATGAGAATTGAAGATGCCGAAAAGGATATTGAGAGGGTTATTGGTTCTACGAAAGGCAATCTCAGGGCTTAGGTGACTATTTTATCGATTCAATATACTCCGATATTGATTCACTTGTATATTTCGGAGGTATTCACAGAAAAGTTTTTAGTCACTATAGGCTTCTCTCTAAACGCTTCCCGTTTGCCATTTACTATCAACTAGGTGAGGATTTTGTTGTAGTTAAAGCAGTATTGGATTGTAGGCGAAAACCAAGCTGGATAAGAGAAAAACTTATATAAAACTAACAAGATAGAGCAGTCCCCCGAAGCAAATACCTCGCAAATCAGAGAGCTCGTTTTTCAAAACTATAGAATCATTTATCTGTTTTTCCTTCTAAACCATGGGAAAAGGCTTAATCAGTTTTTTGAATTTGCGGATATTGGGGACAAAAATCCGTGAAATTCTGCACGTCCATGAAAAAGGCGAAGTCAAAGAAGAGTACTTACTGACTTAGCAAAACAGAACGTACTAATCACCCATTTCCATTTTTAACGAACTCTCTGGATCATTCCGTATTCTTTTCAACAGGGGACTTTTTAATAATCCAAACGAAATAAATTGAAAGGTCTATCAAAACTTCAAGCTTTATAGAAAATAGCTTGCCAGCCGGGTTTTTCTGAACATGAAATATTATCTACATTTTGGTATAAACGTTGGATTAACTACATAGTTGTATTTTTCAACGTGAGTATCAAAAATATGTGTGCTTATGTAAGTGTGTAAAACCTTATCAAACAGGCGCTTTCTTTAAATGAAGAGAGTTGGCATGTGTTTTGATGTAAAAAAAGCAGTTTTGTCAGTAAGAGTTATAGTAGAATCATGAGTGGAGAGTTAAAAGCTAAAGGAGTGTTCAAATTCTTCAAGCAATGGATTGCATGTTGCATCATCAGTCTTATGTTTTTGGGTTGCTCAAACCAAACCGAAAAACAACCGTTGCGAGTAGCGGCAGCGGGTAACATCAGTTTTGTGGCAAAAGCCTTAAAGGAAGACTTTGAAAAAAAACATCCGGGAATTTCTGTTGACTTTTCTTTTGCTTCAAGCGGCAAGCTTGCCGCGCAGATTATGAATGGCGCGCCGTTTGATGTGTTTCTCTCCGCAGATATGGGTTATCCCGAACGGCTTTATAAAGAGGGTTTATCCACTTCCGAGCCACAAGTTTATACAACTGGAAAACTCATTTTGTTTTCAGCGGGAAAAACACCGGTAAATTCGGGTTTGGATGTTATCCTGGATGAGAATGTAAAGATTGTTGCGGTTGCAAATCCAAAACTCGCCACATATGGCACAGCGGCAGCACAAGCGTTGGAGAAAGCCCGGTTAATGCAGCAGGTCAAACAGAAATTTGTGATCGGGGAAAATGTGTTTCAAACCGTTCAATTCACCTTAAGCGCTGCGGATGTTGGATTTATCACAAAATCTGCCTTATTTACACCGGCATTGGAAAAGTTTAAATCCGATTCTTCAAACTGGTGGCCGGTACCCGATAGTTTGTATCAACCCATAGAGCAGGGACTGGTGCTCTTAAAACAGAGCTCAGAAAACAAACATGCAAAAACATTTATAACCTATATTTTATCAGAGGGCGCTCGCAACCTATTTAAACAGTACGGATATCACTATGATTAATGGCATGGATTGGCAATCACTGGATTTAGCGCCGTTTGTATTATCTGTAAAGCTCTCATTGGTAACCACAGTGATCTTGCTTTTGGTCTCCTTTCCACTGGCCTATGCCTTGGCGCGAACCCAGTTTCGTTTTAAAATGGCCGTTGATTCCCTGGTAACCATGCCGTTGGTGTTACCGCCATCCGTCCTGGGTTTTTACATTTTAATCGCTCTGGCGCCTTCTTCCCCGATCGGTAGTTTTTTTCTAAGCGTGTTCGATATCCGGTTGGTCTTTAGTTTTACAGGTATGGTGATTGCATCGTGTTTGTTCTCATTGCCATTGATGGTTCAGCCACTCAAAAACGGCCTGGAAAGCACAAATCGCTCTATTTGGGAAGCGGCTTATACATTGGGTAAATCAGAAATAGAAACGCTTTTCAGGGTGGTGATCCCGAACATGAAATCCTCCATCATTGGCGCTTGTATCATTACGTTTGCCCATACCATGGGCGAGTTTGGCATTATTTTAATGATTGGCGGGAACATTCCCGGCGAAACCCGCGTGGCATCGGTTGCGATTTACGATAAAGTAGAGCAACTTGATTTTATGTCGGCGCATATGTATTCACTGATCCTGGTTGCCTTAAGTTTTGGCGTGCTGTTTACAGTGAATGTTTTGAATAGAAAACGAAATGTGTATCAGGTGTTATGATTAAAATAGATGTAACAAAACGATTACTGACCGCTGAAGGGGCTTTAAGCCTGACAGTACAAATGGAGTCGGAGTTGAATGGCTGCACAGGTATTATGGGCATTTCAGGAAGTGGTAAAACTACCCTGTTGAGAATGCTTGCCGGATTAACCAATCCCGATAGCGGTCACATAGAAGTTGCCGGCAAAGTTTGGTACGATAGCCTGCAAAAGATCAATGTTCCGGTTCAGGAGCGGCGGATCGGGTTTGTGTTTCAGGATTACTCCTTGTTTCCTAACATGAGCGTTCATGAAAATGTGGCGTTCTCGTGTAAAGATTACAGCAAAATCGAGGCATTGCTGGAGATGGCGGGCCTTGGAAGGTTTAGGGATTTTTCTCCCGATCAATTATCGGGCGGGCAAAAACAACGCGTGGCGTTAGTGCGCGCGCTTGCTCGCGACCCGGAACTCCTGCTCCTGGACGAGCCGCTTTCGGCGCTGGATAACGAAGCCCGCGAAAAGCTGCAAGACGATCTGCTTGAAATTCAAAACCGATTTGGTACCACCACGTTTTTGGTCTCCCATGATGAAATGGAAATTCGAAAGCTTTGCAGCAGTGTGGCTGTGATTGAGAATGGAAAACTGGCTGCGATAGCGCCACCCGAAGAGATGTTTACCCACCGACCGCAGCGAAATAAATTTTCTTATATGGGTAAAATTCACTCCATCAAAAAGTTGGGTGATTGCGCGATGCTGGTGGTAGGTTATGGCAAGAACAAAACCAAGGTAATGCTCCGCAAAGAGGATTTAAAAATGATCATGGACGATCCCAACGAATTCATGCGCCTGGATTTAGGCGAAGCCGATGAGGGGTGAGTTTTAGATTTCTGAACGGTGAGTTCACCGGCGGCATTTGAGCGGGGCGAGTAAGCCGTCCGGTGCAGCGATTTGTTAGGCAAGATACTTTCTGCCTCGCCTATCTCTAAACCTATATTTCTTTTGATACTCACGTCGTTGTTTAGTAATTTCGTACAAAACAATTCCTGACGTTGTTCCTAAATTTAAACTCTCGATCATGCCCACCATTGGAATACCGATGCACATTTCGCTGCGATTTATCGCGAAGTCACTAATACCTCGAGATTCATTGCCAAACCAAACTGCAAGCTTGGCATACTCAGTAAAGTCACCCTCGTCTAAATCTATGCATTTCTTTTGCTTTACATGTGGAGAAGTTACAATGGATACAAAATTATTTTGCTCTAAGTGGGCAAAGCATTCTTCTGTACTATCGAATCTTTTTACGAAACTCCATTTGATTGCCGAAACCGATGTTGATGACAATGACTTTTTCTCTCTCATCTCTTGCCAATCATCGGGTAGAGATTTTCGAGGATCTACGATGTAAGTCTTCTCAACGCCCAATGCATTTACATTTCTGATAATGGCTCCGATATTTTTTATATCACTGGGGTTTTCTATAACGGCAATTAAATTCTTACATCTGTATGGTTTTATTTCATCAGCTCGTTGCCGTTTTGTGCTTTTTTGTGTTGATTCACTCATTCTCTTCTCTTTATTCCGAATACTACCCTAACAATAATTATATTGATTCTCATAAGCCGCAAGATTTAAAATATATACTTATGTCTCAATGCTTTGTATATATTTTAGCATCTTATACGGAATCGGCCTAATTCCCTCACAACCATCCAAGTTTATTAAAGATAATGTGGAGGCAAATCCGTGAGTTGGAATTTATTGAAAGAGACCTCTAAATAATAAGAAGCGATTCTAAAAGTTCAAAATGAATTTGATTATAGCATGTCATGCCTGTGAAAACAGGTATCTAGAGACTCCTGCTTTCGCAGGAGTGACCCACATTTTTATACTATTTCACCATTAGTACTGCCATGCTTGTGGTAGGTTATGGCAAGAACAAAACCAAGGTGATGCTACGCAAAGAGGATTTAAAAACGATCATGGACGATCCCAACGAATTCATGCGCCTGGACTTGGGCAAAGCCGATGAGGGGTGAGGTTTTTATTTTTGAATGCATGAATGGATTATGTAAAAGCTCTGCTTATAATAAACTGGGTTAATGTGTTTTGCTATAAATATCTATTATTCTTTTAACTGAGAAGTTTAAAGCCATCTTCCTCTTCGTGGCTTTATTGATTTAAACCTTTTATAAATATGAAAAGTATTTTTACGAGCAGACGAGTTTTGTATCTGTTCAATTATTGTTTTTCTTTCTAGTTCTTTGTTAATAAATGAAAATAATTTATTGATTTCTTCACCAAAAGTATTTTGGTTGTGATATTTAATAAAATTTTCCCTTGAATAAGGAATGATTAAGACCTTACCAGTTGAAGTTTTTGGGAGTAAAAACCAAAAATCTGATTGTTGATTATCTATAGGGTTTTGAAAATCAAAAAATACTAATGCTTTACTATCTATCCATTCTTCCAAAAGTCTGCATTCTTCATGGAATGATATGCTTTTGATAACAAGATCTTTGAATACTTTGGTACCTTCTTCGTATTTATTCTGAAACTGTGTTTTGTCTCTTTTACGCCTTGTACCATCTACTATCCAAACCATTTTAGTATAAAACTCTTCCCGTGAACGTAATTCTTGAGGTTTAATATAGGAGTGTTGAAACTCAATAACCCAATTGCTATCAGTTTTTACATCAGCGATATGCTTTTCACCGCTTTGATCAAAATGGACTACTTCTTGCCAATTTTTAGGGAATTTATTTTTCCAAGCCCTATGCCACTTTGTTTCATTTTCCCACCAAGAATCACAGTTTCTGTTACCTTTATGCGCCCAATGATTGACTTTAAATTCCCCACATTTTGCTATCAAATCTGAGCCACAACTAGAGCATTTACCTTTAGCACCTTTCGAGGCTTCTTTTTTTTCTCCATTAACAAGTGCGTATTTCATTTTGCATTCTTTTCGTCACATAACGACTGCGGAACTCAGGCACTGGGGGTGAACTCCATTCGCGGACACTCTCCACTTGCCTGAAGTGATTTGTTGGATGTTACCGAGTTCTTCTTCTGCTTCTTTCTTCTCTCATTTTCAATAATTCGTTTCTTCGTTTAACAGCAGCGTCTGTTTTTAATTCTGACTCTGTTTTTTGAGGTGGAACGTATGTATGGTCTTTTTTGAATACCAGATACACCGGCTTCATCGTATCCCAAAGGGTCCCATCCATAGTTAAAAACAAATCATCACCTTTTAATATATATAACCATTTGTCCCCTGATATATTTAGGTCCGCTCCCTCTATCTTCCAATTCAATATCTCGTCTTTTGAATAATTAGAATTTCTGGAAATTAATTTCCCATCAGATTCAAAAATAAAACATTCAAATTGAGCTTGAGCTAAACTCTCAGAAAAGACATTCAATCTTTCCTGGCTATATCTAAATTCTAAAGCTTCAGAAAATTTTTCATCACTTAGTTTTTCAAGAGTTACGGGTGTTTGAGCGTCAAGGGATGCCGCATAACCATCCCATTTTCCTATTAAAGCTTCAGAATCCTGGGCCATACAAACTGAACTCATTAGCAGCATAGTAACTACAAAGATCATTTTTTTCATAATTTTTCTCCTTGTTTTACCTATTTCCTCCATATAAGATTGATTAGGTAGTTTCATTATAACACTTCTTATTTGCAATTTTGCAATATAAGAACCCAACCATCAACCTGCCATAAGTTATATAATTTTAATATCTTAAGCTAGTTGCTATATCTGGAATGGGATGTTATATGGTTTCTGTATAACCCTTCTTACTTCCTTACAAAATGATTAAAGAATTATAGGAAGTAAAAAAATGTGCCAGGGTTTATTTCTAAAGAGAACGGTGAATAATAAGACCTGATTCTAAAAGTTCAAAATGAATTTGATTGTAGCATGTCATGCCTGTGAAAACAGGCATCTAGAGACTCCTGCTTGCCCAGGAGTGACATTCATTTTTATACTATTTCACCATTAGTAGTGCCTTTTTGGTGGTGGGGTATGGCAAGAACAAAGTGATGCTTCGCAAACAGAATGATCAATCCCGATAGCGATTCCGGCGCCGACCCCCGACATTACTTATTACGGACCGGATTTTCTGTGCTCTATTCTTATATTAGGCCAGGTACCTCTAAGCCGCCAGTAAATATTGGCCTGCCCAATTACATTGCCACTACACACATATTCTTGGGGAATTATAAAACCTACGCCATCACTATCAGCAAATGCAGATTGCTTGAACGGACTTAATTGATTAGCATTGATACTGAAGCCATGTAGGTCTGCAATCTTATCCTGGGCATCAAAAACAAACGTACCACCAGCCCCGCGAGCAGCGAACCCAAATATATGGTTTGCTACCAAATCAGGTGTATTTAGTTGAGGATTAGCTTGTTTCCAGCTCGTTGTAAGATCACTCATTGTAAAGCCTGAAGCAGTGACAGTGCCAAATCGTTCAAGTATTGTTTGGTTTTGATAATCCGGGCGTCCTTGAGGAGGAATATCTGGCGTTGCCTGGTATTCATATCGCTGTTGTCCAGTATATGTCCACGCAGACGCGGAGGGACCACTCGTCTTTGTTAATCCGGTTGGACATGGGTTGCGTCTATTGACAATCGTCCATGTGATCGTAAGATCTGAATCTCTGCTAGACCCTTGATCGGGTGCAACAGCGGCTGAAGCCCGGTCTCTAATTGTGGCAGTAATTGTAATACTCCCGTTTCCAGTCCAGGAATTCAGAATAAACAATTTTATGTTTTGGCTTACTATTACAGGAAGCGGTCTCGCTGGCAGTGTTAGTAAGTTATTATCACTATATTGCGTGTTGCCGCTCCCACGCGACATAAACTCAGCATCTCCGCTTACCTGGTAACTTACTTCATAAGGACCTTGACCCTGGATAGAGCTCCATGGAGAACCTGCACCACCTATTGTACGTTGCCTGTCTTGGTCTGAAAAAAAAATGGAAAAGAGTATTTCCTCTCCGGGAGAAGCTTCAATATTATTTCTTACTAAAGGAATTGCTGTATGTAGATGAAAACCAGGGCCTGGATCATACTCAGTTGCACGCATTATAACTTTATCGGAAGCTGAAAAGAATTGCTTTTGTATTTTTGCATGCCTACCCTGCCGTAACTGTGCGCCATTCTGCTGCATTACATGTGTCAGTTCATGCCCTAAAAACCGTTTTCCTTCCTGTGAATGCGGTTGATACTCCCCTGCACCAAATACCACATTCTCACCCAGAGTAAATGCCTTAGCATTAACACTTCTTGCAATTTGATTGGCATTCCCATCCGTATGGACACGTACATGACTAAAATCATATCCAAAGCGTGGTTCAAAAAAGCTACGCGTAGCCGAATCAAGGGGCTGACCGTCACCTTTCAGGCTATTGATCCGGGATTCAAGACTGGGTGTAACTGCAAGCGTTTCGCCGGGATTTGACTTAGCCTGAATGCTTTCATCCTCGGCTGACTCTTCCACTCGTTCCACCAGTGGCTTTGTTTGGAGTGTTTTTTCTTCATCGCTCGCGGGTTGATGCTGAAGCTTTGGATCGGGCATGGCAATCACCTGATCGGCGACACGATCGGCTTGCTGCTCAAATTTATCATTGGGTTGGCCGATGGTGAGTTTAGCCTGCGCGCCTGTGGAGAAGAAGATGCGGCGAATCTCCGCCTGGTGTGCCTGATGCACAGGCCACATTGGTTGTTGGGTATTAGGCTGTGACTTGTATGCCGTAGGCGTTGTTCGCTTCACCTTAGTCGCAAAGGTCTTCATCTGCTTGTTTTACCTTTCTTGGTTTAATCGCAAACTATTAAGACACTTTCACGCTCTCAATATAATTAAAGGTTGTCAAACTGTTCAATCATTTAATCCCTCCATCCCGTTTTAGTTCCTTTTAAATCGCTACTAAGAGCCTATCTCAATAGGTATATTGGTACATGAAGTATAACAGTGTGGCTGTGATAGAGAATGGAAAACTGGCATCTATGGCGCCACCCGAAAAGATGTTTACCCACCGTCCGTAGCGAAATAAATTTTCTTATATGGGTAAAATTCACTCCATCAAAAAACTGGATGATTGCGCGATGCTGGTGGTAGGTTATGGCAAGAACAAAGTGATGCTTCGCAAAGAGGATTTAAAAACGATCATGGACAATCCCAACGAATTCATGCGCCTGGATTTAGGCGAAGCCGATGAGGGGTGAGTTTATAGATTTTTGAACGACACGCATCACCGGCGGCTTAGCTGACGGTTGTTAACTAGGAACGTTTATTCGAAGCTTTGGGAAAAGCCTTATCGAGGGTGCTATTGCTGTCCGCGTGCATGCTGTTGTTAGCAATGTAGATTAATTTTTAATATTTACACCTGGATCTTTGCTCCAGTATTTAACGTTCCAAGCTAGATGAGTAGCAACACCTTCAAGCCCTGATAGTAAAGTTCTTAGGTTAACCCCTACACCATCAAGTTCTTTCAATATTCCTTCTCTTTTATTTGATGGAATAATAATTTTCATATCTTCATCTATCGGTTCAAATGGATCGCTACTTATAGAAAAAATGGATGACTGAGCAGTTATTCTGGCATCAATTTCAGGTGGGCGAAGAAATCCAGGATCATTAGGTCCACCATACTTAGGAGGGTTAGGGTTTTTTGCGGCAAGTGATACTGAAGAAAACGTATCAATACCCGTTTTTATAAATACAGCAGAATCATGCTCTTTGATATCATTGCAGGCAGAGCATTTTCTTTTGTGGCATTTGATATTTTTTCCTTCAGTAGCGAAAAACAATGCAACTAAAGGATTTATGGTCCAATCCAAAAGCCTAGTTGGCAAGCGATAATGTTGAGCTATGATTATTTGTTTCCATCTAACTTCTTCTGCTTTTCCTTGCCAAACCCATGATGGGAAATGTGATGCACCATAGTCTCTAAGGAGAGCAATTAATCTTCTTTCAGCCGATTTATCACTTTCTGAATCAGGATGTTTACAAATTGCTTTTTTGTTAAATGGTTGCCGAGCAATACCTGGTAAAAGCGGCAAAGAAAAATCTTTTTGACCTCGATAAACAGCTAACTCACTATTTGAAGATCCATCTATAACATCTTTTAACTCAGTAAGATATTCACTGACATTTTCTATTACAATTGGTTTCTTTTTTTTCATATCTCAATCTCCAAAGATATCTGCTAACATTGATTAGATAGTTTCCTTATAATCCCCTTACAACTTTCCAAATTGATTACTGATATTTTGGAGGTAAAAAAATGTGTCAGGGTTTATTACCTAAACTTAACTTCAAATAATAAGCAGCAATTCTAAAAGTTCAAAATGGATGTGCTTTTAGCACGTCATGCCTGTGAAAACAGGCATTTAGAGACTCCTGCTTGCGTAGGAATCACAATTACTTTTTAATTTTCCACCATTACTACTGCCATGCTGGTGGTGGGGTATGGCAAGAACAAAGTGATACTTCGCAAAGAATATCTACAAACAATTATGGATGATCCCGACGAGTTCACACGCTTGGATTTAGGCGAGGCGAATGAAGGCTAAGTTTAAAATCACTGAACAAAAATTTACTTGCCGGAAACCTAATGCGAACTTGCCTATAAGAAACCTTGAAAGCTGAAAGCGCTATGGAAAAAGGCAGCCTGAGTTCCCTGTCAATGTGGAATAACAGGTTCTACCTTTCTCTTCCCTCACGAATGATATCAACTATCTCCTGTGTTGTAATATTTGATTTTATTGTTGGAACATCTAAGGGTGACATAGTAGATATTTCTGGGACTAAAGAGAAAGTTCTCCCGTCTTTCCTTCGTATTATTACTTTCCCTGTAGTTTCAGCCTGCTCTAGGATCTTAGCAAGCTTTTGGCGAGCTTCCGAATATGTATAAACTTGCATTTCAAACCTCCACGGTTTTAATTTTGAAATCAAGGGCAGAGGCTTTTAGCCTTTGATCCAAAGTTAATAAAGGCGCGTTTTGTCTTACGGCACAATCTAAAAAGTAGGCGTCGTATGCATAGATACCTGCTTGTTTGGATATCTTTAAAACGCTAGTAAAGTCAGTTTCAATGTACCGGATTGGAATGCTATTGAAAATAAAAATCCCTTTTTCAGCGTCCTCTAACGACAAACGATTTTGCTTGAACATCGCTGAAAATGCGTTGCCAATTTCCCATGGGATAGATCCTGGGCCAAGCAACGTATTTCCCACTGTCATTTCAATAACTTTATCACGTTCAGGTTCACCAACGATCACTGCAATCAATGCTGATGTGTCAATTACAATGTCCATATTTTGCCCTCAATCATATATTTTAGACTATTATACAATAGAATGGCCATTTGTCAAGGCTAAAATGCTGGGTTTTGAAGTAGAACCTTGATTAGATCGTTTCTGTATAATACTCCTCATTTGCAATTTTGCAATATAACAACTCAACAAAATTCCCATCATAAATCATTTTATTTCAATATGTTAAGTCATTTGTTGTAACTGGAATGGGATGTTATATGGTTTCAGTATTAACCCGCTTACTAGCACCCAAGCTGCTTATATTTTGGGGGCTAGAATTTTGAGGTTTATTACAGATAAGAACATTAAATAATATGAAGAGAATCTAAACGTTCAAAATGAGTTTTCTTTTAGCCTGTCATGCCTGTGAAAACAGGCACCTAGAGACTCCTGCTTTCGCAGGAGCGAACCACATTTTAAACCATTTCGCCATTAATACTGGCTGGAAAGCATGTGGCGAGCGATAGTAACACACCCCTAAATTCCTTCTGAAGATGGGAATCCCAGCTTATTTTCTGCGTTTTCCCCCGCCGCACTCAAATGAAGGATCGTATTGATCCCACAGCCACTGAGCAACCAGCTTTAATTCTGTTTTACTATTAGCCATTGCGGGCATTAATCCAAAACGTTTAATGGCTCTGGGTTCCACCTTGGATTTTGAGCTATCCGGGTTTTTCATAAAATCCACCATATGGGCGAGACCTTTTTCTTTATCTGAAAACGCCTCGCGGTAGTGGGTGGCCAGTCCCAAAATGGGTGGCCCCTGTCCTGCCGGTGGCTCCATCGGGTGGCAGACTTTACAACTTTTTTCATACACCAACTCGCCTTCAGATTTTAGCTTAGTTTTTGCCGGCTCAACATTTTCTGCAACAGGTTTCTCAGCTGGCCGTTCAGAAGGCTTAATAATGAAATACATGACTGAAGCCCCAATCAGAAGGCCAACAACCAATCCTATCAATAAACGCGGCATAGTAACTTGTATTTTCTATTCTTTTAAAGTTTAACGGTTAAACGCTTTCCAACCCTGACGATGGCTGACAATTGCATGAATCCGCTTCATGTGAAACACTCAATATCTTAAACTTCACCCCAGCTCTCTCACAAAGGTAGATGGTAAAGTCTTCGCCTTTAGGGAGAAGATTGAAATGAGGGAACAGTGTGAGTGTAAAGACCAATTCATAAGTTCAAATGGCCCATAATCGTATTTAAATCCTTATCCCCTCGGCCCGATAAATTCACCAGCATAATATGATCTTTAGACCGTTTTGGCGCTTCGGTAATTGCATAGTGCATGGCATGAGCTGTTTCAAGGGCGCAAATAATGCCTTCGTATTTGGCCAGCGTTTGCAAGGACTGTAAAGCTTTGTCATCGGTGGCGGAAGCATACGTGGCAAGGCCGGCAGCTTTTAAATGGCAATGTTCCGGTCCAACGCCCGGGTAATCCAAACCGGCCGAAATGGAATGCGCCAGCTCAATTTGGCCATCGTCGTTTTGCAACACCTGCATCATAGCGCCGTGGAGAACTCCTTTACGGCCTTTGGTCAGTGAAGCGGCGTGCAGTTTATCCAGGCCTTCCCCGGCGGCTTCGACGCCCACAATTTTAAGTTTAGGCGCTTCATCCAGAAACGGGTAAAACAGGCCAATGGCATTGCTGCCGCCGCCCACGCAGGCCACCAGTTCATCCGGCAGGCGGTTTTCGGCTTCCAGGATCTGTTCTTTGGCTTCTAGGCCGATCACACTCTGAAAATCGCGAACCATCATTGGGTAGGGATGCATGCCCACAACCGAGCCGATAATATAAAACGTATCTTCAGGATTGGTCACCCAATCACGAATTGCTTCGCTGGTAGCATCTTTGAGGGTTTTACTGCCCGATCCAACCGGCACTACTTCTGCCCCCAGTAATTTCATTCGGGCAACATTCGGGGCTTGGCGTTCTATGTCTTCTTCACCCATATAGACAACACATTGCAAACCAAATAACGCGCAGACGGTTGCCGTTGCAACGCCATGCTGTCCCGCGCCGGTTTCTGCTATGATTCTGGATTTCCCCATGCGTTTGGCCAGCAACACCTGCCCAATGGCATTATTGATTTTATGTGCACCCGTATGGCATAGATCTTCTCGTTTTAAATATATTTTTGCACCGTTCAATGACTCGCTTAGCCGTTTTGCATAATAAAGCGGCGTTGGGCGGCCAACATAGTGGTTTAATAACGAGGAATACTCAGCCCAAAATCCGGGATCGTGCTTTGCTTGCTCATATTCACGGGTAAGTTCTTCAGCATTTTTGATCAGGGTTTCTGGGATGAACTTGCCGCCAAATTCCCCAAAGTACCCCCTTGTATCGGGCTGGTGGTAATTGTTTAATTGCAATGGAGAAAACGTGTTATCAGATTCTTGAGAAGCCATGTAATTTTCAAACCTTTATATATTTAAAACTAGAGGTAAAACGGTATCTTGTATCTTAGTTGGATCAGAAAATTTCGTTTCGCTTAAACCATGAATTTCAAAAAAACCATAGATATTATAAAAAACCAATTTCTGAAAAAATATTATTTCATCATTAAACAAAAGTACTTTTCAGAAAAATTGATTGGCGCCGAGTTTTATCGCCTGTTTCCATATACGTCAAAAATTCATGGTTTATCAGCCTCGACTTTTCTTGAAGAGTTTCGGCGGGTTTCACTACAGAATTTTTTCTTCTCGCCGGAAAATCGTAAGGATTTTTTTCTGCAATTGCTTTCAAAACCTGACCCGATCCCAAGCCCACTGATCCGCGCGGAAAAAATTCTAAATAACAAACATACTGTTTTTGGCCAAGAATATTGGTATGGCCAACATATGGATTGGTTTTTGGATTTTAAATCCAATCAAAAATTTCCCTCAAAACCATTTTATGCAAATGTAAAAACTGGAAAATACAATGCCGATATAAAAGTGCCCTGGGAAATTTCACGATTCTCAATGGTTTGGACCCTGGGTAAAGCCTATTGGTTAAGTGGTCGCAAAGAGTTCAAAGAAAAGTTTTTAAAACTGATTAACTCATGGCAAAGCCAAAATTCATTTTGTTATGGCATCAATTGGCTTTCTTCGAAAGAAGTTGCATTAAGGGTCATGAATTTGATCGCGGGATTTTATTTTTTTTATGACAACCGGGAAAATGATGGTCAGGATGCTACAGAGTGGGTAGAGTTATTAAAATTATTGTATCAGCATGGGTTGTACCTGGAAAGCAATATGGCGTTTACGCACCGTAATGATAGCGATTTAATTGCCAATGCACTTGGGCTCTTAATGCTAGGGATTTTTTTCAAGCCTTCATCCATGTCGTTTAATTGGATTGTTGAATCCAAAGCCATTTTGGAAAAAGAAATTCAACAACAAACATTTTCCGATGGGATGCATTATGAAATGAGTGTGGCATATCATCGATTCGTTACGGAAATGTTTTTAACCGCCTATATTTTGGGTGAAAAAACCGGCGTGATATTTTCGGTTCGCTATCGCGAGCGTTTGATGCGTATGCTGGGGATTGTGTTGCGCTATTCCAAACCTGACGGCATGGCGCCCTTAATTGGCGATACATATGATGAACGTCTGTTTTGGTTCAATCCCGAAGAAGAGTTTAATGATCATACATCGCTACTTAGTTTGGCGGCCACGGTTTTTGAGCATCGAGAGTTCAAAAGAGAAGGTCAGGCGTTTTCCGAGCAAGCCTTATGGCTTTGCGGTGCAGAAGGATGGGAGCGGTATCAACGCTTGAAAATGGACTCGCAGCCCTTGTGGTCAAAAAAATTTGATGAAAGCCAATTGGTAATCATGTGTTCGGAAGATATGCATTGTGTGGCTGATTGCGGCGAGATCGGAAAAAAAGGGTGGGGCGGCCACGGCCATAACGATATTCTTAGTTTTGAGCTATGGGCAGGCGGCGTTAATTTTATTACGGATAGCGGTAGTTTAGGTCACAGCAGCAATAAAACCCTGAAAAATGAATTTCGGAGTACAAAAGCTCACAACACAGCTATGATTGATGGGGTAGAGCAAGCGAATTTTTTAAGCGATTTTCGTATAAAAGCCGATTACAGCACGCCTAAAATTTTACAATGGACATCATCCGAATCCGAAGATATTTTAATCGCCGAGCATTATGCCTACAAATCGATGCTCACCGATCCAGTTACGCATAGCCGCACGTTTATTCTGGAAAAAACGGACAATCGGCTCACGGTTATAGATCATTTGTTCGGCGTTGGTAATCATATTGCCGAGCTGTTTTTTCATTTTAAACCGGGCGTACATGTTGAAAAAACATCCTATAATCGCATTTATTTGCTGGATTCGGAGTCGGGGAAACAAATGGATGTTGATTATGAGCGAAAAGATGAGGAAATATTAATTGGCTCAGGGCTTGTGGCACATCGCTACGGTCAGAGTAAGCCCAATAAAGTATTACGGTTTAGAAAGCGTTTTTCGGGTGAAATGACTTTTAAAATAATCTTTACACTTTGCAATCGCTAGAATTGATTGCCTTTATATAATGATTGATTTTTTTATCAAAAAACACCTTAAGCAGTTGATTTTCAGAGTTCTTTTTGGCGTCAGTTTTCTATTATGGATTTGTGGATGCGGGACGAGCCAATCCGGTCAAACTTCCAAAAATCAACCTTTACATACAAAACAGGATTCATCGGTTTTTAAACCCGATTCAATCCATGCAGAACCTCCCGGAAATGCTGACTCGCTAAACGCGTTAAAAACTTCCCTCCCCGATTCAATACAGGCGCTAAAATTGCCGTCGGATTCATTAATAGCGCCAGGTGATAGCTTATCCCAAGCCCTGCTTGATTCATTGAAAATTGAAAAATTAAAAAAAGTGCGTTCGGAAGGGGTTTTGGATACGGTCATTGTGTTTTCGGCCAGGGACTCGGTGATTTACGACATTTCAGGCAATATGATATACCTCCATGGCGAGGGCAAGATCGACTATCAGGAATTCAAGCTTAATGCGCCTGAAATTTCCGTGGATATGCAACAAAGCACCTTGGAAGCCTTTTCCGGTTTCGATAGTATAAAGCAAAAGCATTTTGTGACAGAATTCAGTGATGCCGGCGGTGATTATGAAGCGCATAAAATGGCTTACAATTTCAAAACCAAGCGCGGACGAATCAGTGAAGCTTATACAAAAATTGATGACGGGTACTATCGTGGTGAAAAAATCAAGCGTCGGGAGTCTGGGGCGTTGTATGTCAAGGGCGGAAGGTATACAACCTGTGAGCACGATCCGCCGCACTATTGGTTTTATGGCAGTCAAATGAAAATTATTCCGGGTGATCGGGTCATATCCCGGCCTTTGATTTTATATGTGGAAGGCGTACCGATGTTCATTGTTCCGTTTATGTTTTTTCCGTCCAAATCAGGAAAAACATCCGGTATCGTGATTCCAAAATATGGGTTCGATAACCAGATTGGTTACAACATTTCGCAGGGTGGGTATTACTGGTACATTAATGATTATATGGACTGGCTTAATGAAGGAGATATCAGCTTGCGCGGCAGTTGGCGGCTTCGTAGCCGTTTTCGTTATGCAAAGCGCTACAATTTTACCGGTACCATTGATGGCGAATTTCAACGGCAATTCATTAATGAAGAAGGCGATCCTGATTTTACAAAGTCGGAAGGGTGGAATTTAAATATCGATCATGCCCAGGATTTTGATCCTTACACCAAAGCCAAGCTGAATTTGAAGTTTGCCAGTCAAAACACCACGGCGTACAATTTAAACTCGTTTGATCCTTACGATATTATTAGTCAGCAGGCCACCTCATATGCGTCGTTTTCAAAAACATTTGCTGAAGGTCAGCGGAGTTTAAACCTCAGCTATCAACGAACCCAGCGGCTTGATGAAAAGAATCTTTCACAATCGATGTCGCTTTCGCTCTATCAAGGTCAGTTTTATCCGTTTCGTCCGAGGAAAAGCACCGGCAAAGGATTTTTTGAAAGTCTGGCTTTTACACCAAGCGCCAATGCAAGCGCATCATTCAACAGCACTGAAACAACCAAAACTTCGAGTTATGCAGCGAACTCAAGCTTTCGATTAAGTTTTCAGAAAACGTTTGCACCGGGATATCAGACCAATTTTTCCCAATCCGTCAATACCACATTTAATTTGAACCACACCGCGCCTGACCAGGATATTTCAGGGTTGCGCATTACCATGCCACTTTCGGCTCAATCTACAGTCTTTAAATATATCAACTTCAACACGAGCTTTACGCTCAATGAATTCATCGTTGATCGAACCGTTGAAAAATCGCTTGATTTAACCGATACCACAGTTGTAACAACCGAAACCCGCGGATCGGAAAGTTTCTACACATTTTCTTTAGGCGCTTCAATGCAAACGCGTTTATATGGCGTATTGGGAACAGGTATTTTAGATGGGCTTATCGGGTTGAAAGCCCTACGCCATACCTTGGTGCCAAACATCAGCTATAATTACACCCCTGATTTTTCGGATCCAAAATGGGGATATTATAAAACGTACCAGGATGAAAATGGCGATGCGGTGAAATACAATCGTTTTGAAAGCGCTTTGTTCCGACCGGGATCGGGTGAAAGCCAAACCATGGGAATCAGTCTTTCTAACATTTTTGAAGCTAAAGCCAGTACATTTGATTCCACACGGGCTATTGACGATCCAAGCCGATATGAAAACACCTTTCAATTTTTATCGCTATCGCTTTCAACCAGTTACAATTTTGCTGCCGATTCGCTCAACCTTTCACCACTTAGCATATCGGCATCAACAACAACCCTGGCGCCGCATTTTTCATTAAACGCAAACGCCACCTACGACTTTTACGCATTTGATAAAACCACAGGCGCTAAAATCAATAAATTTTATGTGAATGAAACGGGCAGTTTGCTACGCCTTGTTCGGGCAAATTTTAATGTATCCTCCCGTTTGCAAGGTTCGCGAAGTAAAGACCGAAAGGCGCCTGATCAACCGCAGGATACAACCCGCAATGAATTTCTGGAATCCAATCCGTTAATCAATACGGATTTTAATCGAGAGCTTGGTCGTAATGTAGACTACAGCATTCCCTGGAATTTATCCCTGGCCTTGAACATGACCGTGGATAAAAGCAATCCGATTGAACCGACAGAGTTTGATGCACAGCTTTCGGGGGCGTTATCCATTTCACCAACACCCAATTGGCAGTTACGAACCAGTTTAACGTATAACTTTAGCGACAATCAGTTTAGCTTCCCAACCATTTACATTAATCGCGATTTGCATTGCTGGCAGATGAACTTTCAGTGGACGCCAATTGGAACTTATCGAAGCTACTTTTTTCAGATTAGCATCAAATCGCCGCAATTGCAGGATGTTCGGGTAGAAAAACGAGATCAACCCATCGCAATTTTTGAAGATTAAGCTTAACTCGAAGTTTTTGAATCCAACGGTTCAACTTCGGGAGTGGGTTTGTTATGATGATTGGTTAAAAAGCGTTTCAACACTTGGTTGAACTCTTCAGGTTGATCGTGATGACTGCAATGCGCCGCATTTTTTATGACATGCACGCTTGCTTGTGGCAAGAGTTTTTGAAACTCTGGGATGAGTTTTATTGCCGGTAATCCCACATCGTGTTCCCCCCAAACAATTAATGAATGGCCTTTAAAAAGACTTGGCCGCTCAAGATTTTGCAATAAAAAATCATTTGGGCGTCGCGACGGTGAAAGGTATGCGTTAATAGCGCCATTATCTCGAAATGGTTTGGCAAATTGCTCTACCAGTTCTTCAGTTACAACGGATTTATTGTAATAGGTTGGAATCAA
Source organism: Chloroherpetonaceae bacterium (assembly GCA_028277445.1). Classification (GTDB taxonomy): domain Bacteria; phylum Bacteroidota; class Chlorobiia; order Chlorobiales; family Chloroherpetonaceae; genus JANQGG01. The sequence goes on from JANQGG010000043.1 coordinate 21,553, forward strand.
GCTTTGGCGAGCGCCAAAGGAATTGGCAAATATCCCAAACATCATATCGCCTATAATGGGCGTTCCGATGAGCTTATAAAGCATGCGTTCAAAATCACCGACATTATCAGCAAATATACCGGATGGATCAACTAATGTTAAGGATTTTACTTGATTAGGGAAATGATGTGCAAACCATAAACTTGTTGCGCCACCCATGGAGTGGCCGACCAAATGAATCGTTTTTATATCCATTTGATTTAGAAAATCCATGATTTGCTGACTCCAAAAACTTAATGAGTATGGCGCTTCGGGTTTTTCCGAACCGCCAAAACCCAACAAATCCATGGCATAGATTTTATGACGATCTTCAAAATGAGGAATGTTTTGATCCCAATGCTCCAGCATAGCGCCATAACCGTGTATAAATAGAATTGGGGCGTCAGACGAGGTCTCGGACCCATATGTTTGATAACGAATTTTTGCTCGCTTTCCCGGAGCGTAAGACCAGGAGATAAAATTGTCTTGCATAAGTGGTAGCAGTTTATCAATAACTGAAACAGATTTAGCTATTAACGAAAGTTACAATGATTAAATATCACCAATTAACAGCGCTCAAAGATTAAGGGTTTCAATAAATTGTTTAACGAGATGCATTAGATAGAGCGTAAATAAATAAAAAAATAATTTTATTTTTAATATCGGACAAAATTTGTCGTATTTTTGAAACCACTAGTTTAAATCGGTCGTTAGTAGATACAAAAGTTTATTAATTATTGACTTTGACAAATTAATGCGTTATAATAAGTTAAAGTGCGACTAAAAAAGTCTGATTAATGTTAAAAATCACAAAAAAATTCGAATATGGTCTTATTGCCGTCCGCCACATGGCTTTAATGTCTGATCAATCAGTGGCAACGGCCAAGGAGATTTCGCAACGCGCTAAAATTTCATATGAGCTAATGGCAAAAATATTGCAGCGCTTGGCTAAATCTGATATCATTGTGTCCGTACAGGGTGTAAAAGGCGGGTACAGATTATTGAAAGACCCTTCGGATATCAGCTTATCTGAAATTGCCGAATCAATTGAAGGCCCAATAAATCTGACCAATTGCCAGGAGAATGAAGACGAGTGCAATTGTGATATTTATGCATCGTGTGCAATCAAAAGACCATTAACAAAAATAAAAAACAGATTCAAACAAATTTTTGATGAATCAACGGTAGAAGAAATTATTTAAACAGTTTTAGTTCAATAACAATATAAATATGAGAGGTTGATATGGCACTGGATTTAACTAGACCCATCTATTTGGATTACCAAGCAACGACTCCGATGGATGTTAGGGTCTTGGAAGAAATGATGCCTTATATGACAACACAATTTGGTAATGCCGCATCCCGTAACCATGCTTACGGTTGGGCGGCTGAAGAAGCGGTTGAAAAGGCCAGAGAACAGGTGGCAAAAGTAATCGGCGCTGATCCTAAAGAAGTTGTATTTACAAGCGGCGCTACTGAAAGTGATAACATCGCATTAAAAGGCGCCGCTCATATGTACAAGGATAAAGGTGATCATATTATAACCCTGCTTTCCGAGCATAAAGCCGTACTGGATACGTGTCATCGTTTGGAGCGAGATGACCAGGCTAAGGTAACATACCTTACTCCCAAAAGTGATGGAATTGTAGATTTAGAAGAGCTTGAAAATGCCATCACCGATAAAACAATCATGATAGCTATCATGATGGCCAATAATGAAATTGGCGTTATTCAGCCTGTCAAACAAATTGGCGAAATTTGCCGCAAACATAATGTGGTTTTCTTTACCGATGCGGTTCAGGCAGTGGGTAAAGTGCCGGTTGATGTTAATGAGATGAATATTGATGTACTGGCTCTTTCGGCACATAAAATATATGGGCCAAAAGGTGTTGGCGCATTGTATGTCAGGCGCAAAAAGCCGCGTGTGAAACTTTCACCGGTTATTGATGGCGGTGGGCATGAGCGCGGTATGAGAAGCGGCACGTTAAATGTACCGGGTATTGTCGGCTTGGGGAAAGCTATTGAGCTCTGCGCCGAGGAGATGGAAGAAGAATCCAAACGGCTCACATATTTGCGCGATAAACTCAAAGACGGCATTATGTCGCAGTTGGATGAAGTCTACATCAATGGATCTTATGACCATCGTTTGCCAAACAACTTAAATATAAGCTTTGCTTATGTTGAAGGCGAGGGACTTTTGATGGGTATGAAAGATTTGGCCGTTTCAAGCGGAAGCGCGTGCACCTCGGCATCTCTTGAACCGAGTCATGTGCTTAAATCGTTGGGTGTCGGAGAAGAACTGGCGCATTCATCCATACGTTACAGTATGGGAAGATTCACAACAGAAGAAGAAATTGACTTTGCCATTGAGCTAACGGTTAAAGCGGTAAACCGTCTCAGAGAAATGTCGCCATTGTATGAAATGGCAAAAGAAGGCATCGATTTGAAATCCATTCAATGGGAACATCATTAAGTTTTATAAATTTTTAATTCATTAGATATTAATACCAGGAGGATTCTTATGGCTTATTCAGATAAAGTATTGGATCACTACAATAATCCCAGAAATGTCGGTAGTTTAGACAAAAATGATTTCGGCGTAGGAACGGGCGTTGTTGGCGCACCGGAATGCGGCGATGTCATGAAACTGCAAATTAAGGTTAATGAGCAAACCGGCGTGATTGAAGACGCAAAGTTTAAGACGTTTGGTTGCGGATCGGCTATTGCTTCATCGTCGTTAGCAACTGAAATGTTGAAAGGAAAAACCATTGACCAGGCACATGAGATCAAGAACACGACACTTGTCAGTGAGTTAAATTTGCCGCCGGTAAAAATTCACTGTTCCGTGCTAGCAGAAGATGCAATTAAAGCCGCTATTGATGACTTCAGAAGCAAACAACAAAGCAAACGTGATGAGGCTAAAAAAGCATCTTAAAAAGCGGATCAATAATCATAAAGTAAAGGAGACCTGTAATGATAACTGTAACTGATAAAGCAGCAGAACAAGTTAAACGAATAAAAACCCAACAGTCTTTGGATGATACTTTTGGATTGAGAGTCAGTGTGCAAGGTGGCGGATGTTCAGGCCTATCGTATGGCCTGGATTTTGATAATGAGCAGCACGAAGGCGATCAGGTTTTTGAAGATAAAGGCATTAAAGTATTTGTCGATATGAAAAGCTTCCTGTATCTGGCAGGTACAACCCTGGATTTCTCAGATGGTTTAAACGGCAAAGGCTTTCATTTTATTAACCCTAATGCAAGCAGAACTTGTGGATGCGGGGAATCATTTTCAGCTTGATTCGTAAATGCCAAACATTCATCACATACCGGTTAAATCCGATCAGGATGTATGGTTTTTAGAAAAACAAATCAATGTGTTTGATTTTCTTGATTTTTTTCCAAAATCATCGTTGGCTAAAGAAAACAAAAAAGGAGAGCTGCTTCGTTTTGAAACGGATTTGGGTTGGTCTTTTGATACGGACATTGAATCCAAGTCTTTTGCTTTACGCCAGAAATCGAAAACAAGACCGGGAACAGGTAAATGGGTCAGAGAATCTGATCTTAAACCCGGAGATAAAGTAAGTATTGAGAAACTTGATGATTATAGGTATCGTTTATATAAGACTTAATCAGGATGAATAATTTAAACCTTTAATATTATGGACATATTTTTGTTATTGAGTTGTTTGGCGCTGGTTATGGCAATTTTATTAGGATTTCCCGGGAAAGTGATCAACAACTCTCTGGAAGGTTTTTTAAAGCAAAGTAAGCAGATTTCAAGTGATTATCTTCGTCAATATTATTTGCAACAACTAAGAAAACGACGATTGAAGTAAAACGGATGATGCAAGAGGGTAGTTCAATAAAAGAGCTTGATCTTCAGGATTTTCTCTCCAATGGCATTTTAAAAGAAAAAGTTTTCCGTGAGCAGTTAGCCAATCACGATTGGTCGCAATACAACGATCAATATGTGCTGGTTAAAGGTTGCGGCGCTGTACCTATTCCAACCTGGGCCTATATGCTGGTTACAACCTACCTGATTCAAAATGCAAAAAAAGTGATGTATGGCGAACCCTGCTCAGCCATTCCTATTTATCGGAGATAGTCCCCAATATATCTTGGCTTTGTTCTGATTTCTTAGCAAAGAATTCTTAATTTGTGGTTGAACGATGTATTAAATGACCCGTTAATTTCAATGAACCGTAATTTTGAATTCTACCAGCCAAACATTATTTCATCCCATTGAGGTTTTAGGCCAGGTTTTCACTCCAGAGTTCATTGTTTCCAAAATGCTGGCATTAAAAAAGAATGATGGAACGGTCCTTGATCCGGCATGTGGTGAAGGGGCATTTTCAAAACATTTTAAGAATGCTACGGCTATTGAATGGGATGAAACCATAGCCCCAGAAGATGCGATAATCCAGGATTTTTTTGACCTCTGCATATCCGCCAAATTTGATACCATTATCGGCAACCCGCCTTATGTGCGCTTTCAGGATATTAATCCTTCAACAAAACAGAAGTTAAACCTCAGTTTATTTGATGAGCGGACAAATCTTTATCTGTTCTTCATAGAAAAATGCCTTCGACATTTAACCGCTAACGGTGAGTTGATCTTTATTACCCCGCGCGACTTTTTGAAGGCAACCTCTGCCATCAAACTCAATCAGTTCTTGTTCGATCAAGGGACGATTACCGATATCATTGAACTCGGCGATCAAAAAGTGTTTTCAGGATTTAATCCAAACTGCATGATTTGGCGCTTTGAAAAAGGGAATTATAGCCGAAAGACCAATCGTTTAAAAACCTTTATCTGCCACAACGGACAACTGTTATTTACATCTGAAAACTACCCTGTAAAATTTAGTGATGTGTTTTATGTGAAAGTGGGCGCGGTTAGCGGCTTGGATGCCGTATTTGAAAATGAGCGTTATGGTAATATGCAATTTGTGTGCAGCGCTACGGCAAAAAGCGGTAAAACCAAAACCATGATCTACAATACAAAAAGTCCCTGGCTTGCTTCTCATAAACAAAAGCTTTTGGATCGTAAAATCAAATCCTTTGATGAGCAAAATTGGTGGACTTGGGGCAGAAATTTATATCGCAGCAATGAAAAACGAATTTATGTGAATTGCAAAACGCGCCTCACGAAACCGTTCTTCCTGCATCCGCTTAAGAATTACGATGGCTCTGTTCTGGCAGTGTTTCCAAAGAATCAGTCGTTAAATATTCGGGAATTATGTCATGAACTGAATGCTGTGAATTGGCAGGAACTTGGGTTTGTTTGCGATGGACGATTCATCTTTTCACAAAAAAGTCTTGAGAATTCTCTGCTACCGGAGTCGTTTAAGCAGTTTGTTTCTATAAGTTAATAAACGTGCAAGTCTAAAATACCACGCTCAATTCTTTAAATGGATTTGCATACCTTTATGTGATCAGCTATCTTACAAGCTTAATTCATTCATTGTTTCAAAGGGGATTATGCGAAGTTCCGGCCCGATACCAACTGCAAAAGCTAATCACAACAACGGGAAAGGTATTATCAATCACGCCAATATCTTCATTAAAGGGGCAAAAACGCACAACCTTAAAAACATTGATGTTTCTATCCCCAAAAACAAATTGATTGTTGTAACCGGGGTTAGCGGTTCGGGTAAATCCAGTTTGGCATTTGATACGCTTTATGCCGAAGGACATCGTCGGTATGTGGAATCTATGTCGTCATATATTCGCCAGTTTTTAGAGCGAATTCCAAAACCTGATGTGGAGTATATCCAGGGTATTGCGCCGGCAATAGCCATTGAACAAAAAACAACCTCAAAAAATCCACGATCCACAGTTGGCACAGTAACCGAAATTTATGACTACCTCAGGCTGTTATTTGCACGAATCGGGAAAACCTACTCCAAAGACACCAACGAACTGGTCTTAAAGCATACGCCTGAAGATGTGTTGTTTCAGGTGAAGCTGTTTGATGTGGGTACGAAGTTTTATATTTGCTATCCGTTTCCTCATCATACCATCGGAAAGAAAAAAGAGCGAACATTTCAGGAAGAGATCAAAAATCTAAAGCAGAAAGGATTTACGCGTGTTGTATATCGCAATGATATTTATACGCTGACTAATGCAGAGGATGAAAAAAAACTCACGAAAATGCCTGAAAAAGCCCATTCGGACTGTTTGGTGCTAGTGGATCGCTTAAAATTCAAAGAAGATGAAGAGCTCTTTGGCCGGGTTACCGAAGCCGTAGAAACTGCATTTCGTGAGTCGGGCGGTTATGCGGTCTTGAGAGTTTTAGACGGCCGAGATTACAAATTTAGCGATAAACTGGAACTCAATGGCATTGAATATTCCGAGCCCACACCCCAGCTTTTTGCCTTCAACTCACCGGTGGGCGCTTGCCCAACCTGCCAAGGTTTTGGGCGAATTCCAGGCCTTGATGAAGACGCCGTGATCCCAAACAAAGCCTTATCTATCCGCGATGGCGCCATTGCATGCTGGAATTCCGACAAACATTCCCGCCACCTGAGGGATTTGATTCGGATAGCTTCAATCTATAAAATTCCATTGGATGAGCCCTACAGCAAACTTTCTCAGAAAGCCAAAAAAACAATTTGGGATGGCTGCAAAAAAAATGGTTTCATTGGGGTTAAAGGGTTTTTTAAAGACATCGAAAAAGAGTCGCAATACAAAATGCATTACCGGGTACTTTTAAGCCGGTATCGCGGTTACAGCGTTTGCCCGGATTGTCATGGTTCCCGGTTATGCCAGGAGGCGTTAATTGTGAAGGTGGCCAAAAAAAATCTGGCCGATATTGTTGAATTGACTATTGGGGAAGCCAATGAGTTTTTCAAAAATTTAGAGATTTCGCGTTTCGATAAGGATGTGGCTCAAACCATCTTAAATGAAATAGAGCGTCGATTGGGATATCTGGTTGAAGTCGGTTTGGATTATTTAACGTTGAACCGGCCATCTCAAACCTTAAGCGGTGGGGAATCGCAACGGATTAACCTGGCCACGTCGCTTGGTTCTTCGCTGGTTGGCTCGCTTTATATTTTGGACGAGCCGAGCATCGGTTTGCATCAACGCGATTCTTCGCGCCTGATTAAGATTTTGCGCAAGCTGCGGGATATCGGGAATACCGTTTTGGTGGTTGAGCACGACCGTGAAATCATAGAAGCGGCCGATATTATTTTAGACCTTGGCCCGCAAGCCGGCAGATTAGGCGGGGAAGTTGTTTTTCAAGGCTCGGCTAAAGAAATCTTAAGTTATAAGCAATCGCTGACAGGGAAATATTTAAATGGCAAAAACTCCATCTCGATTCCAAAAAAACGCCGCAAGGTAAGCTTTGATCGCTGTATAGAAGTTCAGGGCGCTATGGAAAACAACCTCAAAAACATTGATGTTAAGTTCCCGTTGAATGTCCTGACTTGCGTAACCGGCGTGAGCGGTTCGGGAAAATCAACCTTGATTCATGATATTTTGTGCAACGGGTTGATGAAACGTAAATCCGGCACCTCTGAAAAGGTTGGCACGCACAAGCAAATCTTTGGCGATAAACTTGTTGAAAAAGTTGAGCTGGTGGATCAATCGCCAATTGGCAGAACAAGCCGGAGCAACCCGGCAACGTACTTGAAGATTTTTGATGACATTCGCTCGCTGTTTTCCCATACTACCTATGCCAAGCTTAAAGGATGGGAGCCTGGCTATTTTTCATTTAACATTCCGGGCGGCCGCTGTGAAACGTGCACCGGTGAAGGTATCATTCGCATTGAAATGCAATTTTTAGCCGATATTGAAACGGTTTGTGAAGATTGTAAAGGATTGCGTTACAAACCCGATACGCTTGAAGCAACCTATAATGAAAAGTCGATTGCCGATGTGCTGGATATGACCATCGACGAAGCGGAAGCTTTTTTTGCCAGCCATCGAAACATATCCAGAAAGCTTAATGTCCTGAAAGATGTTGGGTTAGGCTATCTAAAGTTGGGCCAATCAGCCAGCACGCTTTCCGGCGGCGAGGCACAACGCTTGAAATTAGCTGCTCATATTTCCAGTCTCGATACCAAGGATACTCTTTTTATTTTTGACGAACCGACAACCGGCCTTCATTTTGATGATATCAAAAAATTGATTGTGTGCTTTAATCGGCTCATTACCCAGGGCAATACGCTCATAATTATTGAGCACAATCTGGATGTGATAAAGCAGGCAGATTGGATTGTTGATCTTGGTCCCGAAGCCGGGTCAGGAGGTGGTGAACTGGTTGGTGAGGGTACGCCGGAAGATATTTGCAGCATTAAAACATCGTTTACCGCTCAATATCTTAAGGAGTATTTGGAATAGAATAGCAGGCAAAATTTAACCTTGAGGCGGATCATCCTCCATCAAACCGCCATGCAAACGAATATGCGGATTGTGACTATCCGAGGTTTTCTCTACCCAAATATCTTTGTCTTTTTCAGCCAGTTTTTCATTTTTTTGAACATGAATACGATTTTTTGCCAAAGCAAAAATTTCGTTTGAAAAATCAAGGTTGGCTTTATCGATGGAGGTAGCAGTGTCGTCTTGAATTTTAGAATGAAGACTATCCATTTTTTCAATCAGAACCCTACCGATAATCAGTAATTCTTCTTCAGTTAGCGATTTCAGTGATTCTAACATAATTAAAGGGTTGATTTAGTCGATATATTTAATCAATAAGATAAATAACATAAACTTAGTTGTTATCATTCGGGTAAAAAATTCATGGTTTTTTATTTGGGCATCCGCAAACTTTACTAAATCTTATATAACAGGATAAAACGAACATATCAATATCATCTATTCCATTTAACTGTGATAGTTTTGTGATATACTTCAGTTAAACTATGCAATCCTTCCTAAGTATTTTGCTAAATGTTCATTACTAGTACTCAATGTATCAAAAAGGATTCAGTATCCCTAAACTGCTGTTTTAAGCTTGCTTAGGGGTGGAAAAAATACTGAAATATTTTTTTGACAAGGGTTTTCGAAAAAGGCATGAAAGGAGAATATAAATATGAGTGCAAAACAAACTTTTGCCGAAGTTTTTGAGGCAAGAGGAGTAAACCGTCGTGACTTTCTGAAATTTTTCGGACTCACTTCGGTTTCTTTGGGATTAAGCCCCTCTTTATTCCCAAAAGTTGTTAGGGCTATGGAAACCAAACCCAGAACCCCCGTTATTTGGATGCATGGACTTGAATGTACCTGTTGCTCCGAATCCTTTATCCGTTCAGCCCATCCTATTACAAAGGATATAATCTTAAACATGATTTCCCTGGACTATGACGAAGTTTTGAGTGCAGCAGCCGGGCATCAGCTGGAAGAAGTCCGCAAGCAAATCATGAAAGACTACAAAGGCAAATATATTTTAGCCGTTGAGGGCAATGCCGCTACGAAAGATGATGGTGTGTATTGCATGTCGGCTGGCGATTCATTTTTAAATAAACTTCAAGAAACCGCAGCCGATGCCGCTGCTATTATAGCCTGGGGATCGTGTGCGTCGTTTGGTTGCGTTCAAAATGCAGATCCGAACCCAACCGGTGCAGCTCCGGTTTCCGAGGTGGTATCCGGAAAGCCGATCATAAATGTACCGGGATGTCCTCCGATTGCAGAAGTTATGACTGGCGTGATTACCCATGTTCATACTTTTGGAGAAATTCCGGAACTGGATCGTTTAGGTCGTCCAAAAGCTTTTTATGGTACACGCATTCACGATAAATGCTATCGTCGTCCATTTTTCGATGCAGGTATGTTCGTTGAGAACTTCGATGAAGATAGCGCCTCAAAAGGCTGGTGTTTATATAAGATGGGTTGTAAAGGACCGACAACATATAACTCCTGTTCAAAGATTGAGTGGAATGAAAAAACAAGCTTCCCAATTGGTTCAGGTCATCCATGTATTGGATGTTCAGAGCCGAATTTCTGGGATAATGGTCCGTTCTATACTCGAATGGCTGAAGTGCCGTTCCTGGGTACGGATTCAAACGCTGATACCATTGGTAAAATTGCAGTTGGCGCTGCAGCAGCTGGTGCGGCTGCTCATGCCGTTGGGACAATAATCAAACAAAAAGTCACTCCATCAAAACAAGAGGAAAAGGAGAGTTAAAAGATGTCTAAAAAAATTGTTGTTGATCCAATTCCACGTATAGAAGGCCACCTTCGTATTGAGGCTGTATTAGACGAAAAAAATCAAATTCAGGATGCGTTTAGCAGCGGCACCATGTGGCGCGGTTTGGAAATTATTCTTAAAGGCCGCGATCCGAGAGATGCCTGGGCCTTTACTCAGCGAATTTGCGGTGTTTGTACAACGGTACACGCTTTGGCTTCCGTCCGTTGCGTTGAAGATGCATTAGGTATTAAAGTCCCTGACAATGCCCGCATTATTCGTAATCTGATGAATGCAACCCAGCAAACTCAGGATCACTTGGTTCATTTTTATCATTTACATGCTCTGGATTGGGTCGATGTAGTAAGCGCGTTAAAAGCTGATCCGAAACAAACCTCGCAAATCGCTCAAAGCATTTCGAACTGGCCAAAATCGTCGGTCGGTTACTTTAAAGACCTTCAGCAAACGTTGGTGAAGTTTGTTGAAAGCGGTCAGCTTGGCATTTTCTCTAATGCGTATTGGGGGCACCCGGCTTACCAACTTCCGCCTGAAGTTAACCTGATCGGTGTGGCGCATTACCTGGAAGCGTTGGAATTCCAAAAAGAGATCGTTAAAATACATACCATTTTTGGCGGTAAGAATCCTCATCCGAATTACACGGTTGGGGGTATGGCATGTGCGATTGATCCGAATTCTGATACAGCCATCAATATTGAACGCCTCAATCAGGTCAAGAAGATCATCGATAATACAATCACGTTTATAGATCAGGTTTATATTCCTGATTTGATTGCTATTGCGGGATTCTACAAAAATTGGCTTCATGGAAAAGGTTTGGGTAACTACCTAAGTTATGGCGATTTCCCGGAAGCGGACTTTAATGATGTCTCTTCTCTTAAGTGGCCACGTGGCGCTATTTTAAATGGCGATCTTTCCACAGTGCATGAAGATGTTGATCCTCGCGATCTAACCAACATTACAGAAGAAGTGGCTCACAGTTGGTATAATTACAGCGGAGGTGATGATAAAGCGCTTCATCCCTGGGAAGGCGAAACCAGTCCGAATTACACCGGACCAAAACCACCCTATGAATTTTTAGATACTGATAACAAATATAGCTGGTTAAAAACACCTCGCTGGAAAGATAACCCGATGGAAGTAGGCCCACTTGCGCGCGTATTTATTCAGTATGCTAAAAAAGATCCAATGATTACCGATACCGTGAATTTTGTACTTAAAACATTGGATGTTGGTCCTGAAGCATTGTTTTCAACGCTTGGTCGTACGGCAGCACGAGGCATCGAGTGTAAGCAGACTGCTCAGTTCATGCTTCATTACTACAATCAGCTTATTGATAATGTTAAGAAAGGCGATTATCAAACATTCAATAGCGAGTTGTGGCAACCGGAGCGTTGGCCGAAAGAATGCAAAGGGTTTGGCTATACCGAAGCTCCGCGTGGCGCTTTAGGTCACTGGATTAAGATTAATGATCAAAAAATTAAGGACTATCAGATTGTGGTGCCTTCAACATGGAATGCATCGCCGCGCGATAGCAAAGGTAGACCCGGCGCTTATGAGTCGGCATTAATCGGGACGCCAATGGCCAATCCTGAACAACCATTGGAAATTCTCAGAACAGTACACTCATTTGATCCATGTTTGGCTTGTGCCTCACATATCTTTGATATGAATGGTAATGAAATTACAACGGTCAAAATCGTTTAAAGGAGGTTTCGTATGGGACTCATTATTGAAGAAATCTACGTATGGCGCTGGCCGGTTCGAATTTACCATTGGTTAAATGCAATTTGCATTACGTTGTTATTCATAACCGGTTTATATATCGCCAGTCCGATCCTTTCACCACCAATTGGCGAAGCGGTTTGGTACAAAAATATGGCTTGGTGGCGATATATACATTTTGGAACGGCGTTTGTTTTCATTGCAAACTTTTTGTTCCGCTTGTATTGGGCATTGTTTGGCAATGATCCGTATGCTCGTTTTGGGGGATTCCAACCCTGGAAAGCCAGTTGGTGGGGAACAAGCTTCAAAGAGCAAATGGCTTCTTATTTGTTCTTGAGAAGGGATGAGCCACATCATATTGGCCATAACCCGGTTGCAGCAATGGCACATTTTGTATTCATTTTTTTAGGATCGTGGTTTATGATTCTTACCGGACTTGCTATGTATGGCGAAAACAATCCAGGCGGATTTATTGACTCAATGTTTGGTTGGGTGATGCTGTTTTTTGGCAGCAGTCATATTATGCATAATATGCATCATGTCATGGCATGGATTTTCCCGTTCTATTTGGTGATTCATTTGTATGCTGTTACTCGCCACGATGTGGTTGACCGCACGAGTGTTACCTCATCAATCATTACGGGTTACAAGCATAAGGTGGAAGAGTCGCCAATGTAAGATTTCCAAAAGAAATAAGGATTTTGTTAAAGCTCTCTTTATGGGAGCTTTTTTAATGTTATTGGTTTTATGTCAGTATTGGTATGGCGTCTTTAATTCATAAAAACAACCTGTATATCCAATGATTTTGCTGCTAGTGCGAGATTTTTATCGGCAGTCACTATTGGTAAATGATTATTTGATGATATCGCCAAATGTAAAGCGTCTAGTGTTCTTAAAGTTGTATTGAACCGGCTTATCAGGGTTGATGCTTTTTTAAAATGCTTGGGTTGAACGGGCAAAACACTAAAACTTTTATCATCAAGATGTTTTTCAAAAAGTGATAGCACGTTTTTACCATCAGTGGGATTAATTTCTTTTTGTCTGATTTTCATAGAGATGGCCGAAGTGATTTCTACCTGAGTTAATAGACTAATGGTGGGATTTTGTATGTTTATGAGGAATTGTTCTACTTTTTGACTTATGGCTTCAGGGCAGTAATAAGCCACCAGTATGCTGGTATCAATATAGAACATTAATCACGTTCATTTGTTCTTTGATGAATAACTGTTTGGCTAAGCGTTTTGCCCTTGATGTGAATTTTTTCGCGGAAATCCTTGATACTTTTTAAAGGCGTAGTTATTTCTTTGTAATTTATAACCTTAGCAATCTTTTTGCCTCGCCGTTTAATGATAATTTCTTCTCCGTTTTGAATTTTGTCCAGAATTAAACTTAGCTGATCGCGAAATTCTTTAACGCCGATTTCAATCATAGTGTTATTTTAAATTGTACATTCAAAATGTACATATATAATAGGAAAAACGATATCTTTATAAAAATCATTTTTCTTGTAAAAACTTTTTGAAAATATGGCATTAATCAATGTTCTTGGATTAGGAAATGTAATTTACAGTGATGAAGGATTTGGCGTAGAAGCTGTCAAGAGAATGGAAGCGAGGAGTTCCTACCCTGAACATGTTCATTTTATTGATGGCGGTACGCAAGGCATTTATTTACTTGATTATATTGAATCCCCAACCCATCTTTTGATTTTCGATTCAATTATTCCGGTTGAGTATGAGTTTAAAGTCCACGTTTATCAAAGTGATGAACTGCCGGCGTTTATTCATCGTAAAATGTCTTCGCATCAAATGGGACTGAGTGAGCTTTTATCGCTGGCCAAGCTGCACCAAAAGCTTCCTGAACGCATTGCCTTGATTGGCATTCCGCCTCAAAAATTGGATATGGATATTGGCCTGAGTCCCGAAGTGGAATCGCTTATGGATGATGCG
>JANQGG010000057.1 GCA_028277445.1 Chloroherpetonaceae bacterium
CTGATTTATTATAATCATGAGCGACCTCATCAGGCTTTAAATGGTAAAACGCCTTTTGAAGTTTCCAAAAACTGTCCCCGAATTACTTGACTTTTACAATTCTCTGTTTGTGTTTTTGGCTATCCACCACCAAAAAATTGCACTACTCATGATGATAATCCAAGGGTCTTTTTGCAGCTTTAAGTGCTTTGCCCCAAGAAGGAAATGTAGATAAATATAAATCTAAGCTGTATCGGCTTTTTTCTTTAACATCTTCGGGCGTTGGCAATCGACCCAAGTCCATGGTTAATTTTCTTAGTTCTAATTGCAATGCTTTTTTTGTTATCGAATGAGAAATTTGTTTAACCGGCTGCCGTTGAATTTCACCGGAAGTTTCTAATTCTGAAATTTTTTGTTTCATCAGGTGCACATAATTTGCGTCCATATCAATTGCAACATAACGCCGTCCAAGTTTTAATGCCGTTAAAGGCGTCGTGCCGGTTCCGCCAAACGCATCTAAAACAACATCATCGGGATTGGTTGATAACTCAATGATTCGTTTCATCAACGACTCAGGCAATTGACAAGGATGGTAATCACGATCACGACGGTGTTTTATCCGGTGTATATCCCACCAAATATCGGTTAAAATTGTTTTTTTATCGTCACCATTTTGTTTTCGTTTGGAAATGCAAGAGCTTCGAAGGCAATACTCTCTTGAATCAATCGGGCTATGGCTTTGGTAGTTGAAGGTAAAGTCCGATTTTGACTTAGTATAAAACAGCAACGCGTAATGAGCAGGCATAATTTTACCCCTGGGCTCCGATAACGCATCCCATACGATCCAATTTTGGAAAAAAAGATGTTGATTTAAAAAGTCGGCATGGTATAATCCCCATCGGGGCAAATTGAGAACAAAAAGCGATCCGGTTGGTTTTAAAACCCTGGCGTATTCATTAAGCCAAACATTGCACCATTCAATGTATTGTTGATCGGTTTGGCCATCATCGTAGCGGGTATAATTTTTATCCAAATTGTAAGGCGGATCGGCAAAAACCAAATCTATGGACTCATTTGGGTATTGGCGCAAAATTTCAATACAATCCCCTTCATGAACGACATTATATAAATCATTGCGACTATGCTTTGAAATCTTTGGATCAGGACTTGAATTTCCAAAAAATGGAATTCCGTTTTTAGTCGCCAAATTTGATTTCTTAGGGGTTTTTGATTGATTAAACCAAGCCAGACCTTCTTTAGGACCTGCCAAACCATCAATTCTAGGTTCTTTAGTATCAAAAAGACGTTGATCTTGATTATCGGGAATCTTAATAAGCGTGATCAACAAGTCATATAATTCCTTGGAGAGTTGGGTATAATTTTCGGCAATGGGTAAGTCTTTAATAACATCCGATATAACATATCCATTAGGATGCATTAAATGGGCTTTGCCACCCCAATCTTTTAACGTTTTTTGGCAAGCCTTGCACAAAAAGTAAACCGCCGTCATTTAATACTCTGGATGATTCATATAAAATTTCTTCTAAAAGGCGCTCTTCGGATTGTTCAAACGCAGCGCTGACAAAAACAATAAATTCTAGTGAATTGGGAGGCGTTTTTTTAAGGTGAATCAAAAACTCCTCTTTATTAACATAAGAAATTGTCATTGCGTGACTTCCGGTTAATTAAGCGCATTATTCATTCAAAGATGTTAATTGGTTTTAGGAAATAACACAAATGTTTAGAAAAAATTTTTAGAATTAGTAGGAGTACCTAACTGTAAACAAAACTTCAGTTTTGCTGTCTTTTTTCACTGGCACCTTAAAATGAACGGTTGATGCGTCTTTTTGCGTGAATTTGTGGCTTGATCTCAGGATTTTCCAATTTCTGCCTAAATGCCGCTCAACTTCAACAGCAATGGCCTCGTCCTTACGGTTGGTTAGAGATATTTTATACGTATACTCATGAACATTTTTTGAAATGCGTTGATGCTTGTTTTGAACGGTTTCCCCAAGAATTTCAAACGCGTTGCCAATTTGTTGCTTAACTTCTTGATTTTTTGCCGTGTGCTTCAGCCAGTCCTCACCCAAAAACTCGGTTGATGTGCCCAAGGGTTTATAAAAACGAAATTTTCCTTTAGGAAGTGGGATTCCCAAACCATAGCGTTTTTCATTTTTGAATTTTAGTTGAACAGCCACATTACTTTCGTGGTTTAAACGATTTGAGGCATAGTAGTAGATTTTTTTGACCGGAATTGATTTGGCTTCAAATAGTGAGATTTGTTTGGTTTCATTTTGTGAGAGGGTGGTGCGCCGTTCCAGATCGTACAAATGGTACTCAAAAAATGATTGTTCCTCAAATTGCTTTTCTTGCAATTGTTCTGTGGCAACGCCCATCATAGGTCTTGGGGAGCGGTAGGGTTGCGGCATTGCCCGATGCACATCGCCGGCCACAAGTTTTAATTCGGCATTGGTGTATGCGGCGCCTGACGAATTGGTAATATTTACCCACGATTTTAAATCCATTTTTGTATCGGATTTATTCAACACGCCAATGTATTCAGCATGCCAGCTTAATCCCTGGGTTTGATACGTAACTTCCACATCCTGGCGTCCGGTTCGATCGGCTTGAACCAGCCATATTAACGTGGGTTTGGTGATCAAGCCCTCCGGTAAAGCGCCGACGGTTAGTTTATATTCATCAACGTTAGGAATTAATTGCAAACCGCCGTCCGGTTTTTCCAAAACAAGCTGATTGCCCTGAAACGAGAGCAATTTACCTTCAATGAGCGCATCATCATTGTGAATGAGAGAAATTGGCCGATCAATATATTTTTCAAGGATTTTGGCCATACTCACCAGATCGTACTGAAAATTTTGTTCAACAACACGTCCTTTAAACGAAGCATGAACGCTGGTAGGATCAATCAGCGAGGCAACAGCGGTCAATCGTACCGTTGCGCGCTTGTTTTGAAGATTAATTTCGCGCACATCTTTAACCACGCCAAGATTGTTGTTGTAAATGGTTACCGATACGTTTTTTTGACGGGCTTCCTGTGCATGAACATTTGAGGTTAAGAAAAACAAGCCGCATAGGAGAAAACTAACGAGTCGCTGCATATGGAGAAATGGTTTAGATTATTTGACGCCAAAGATTGCGCTTAAAAGCCAGGAAATTAAACTGATGATGATAGAACCCAGAACAGCCGCCCAAAATCCGGTTAACGCAAATCCCGAAACGAAATACGAGGCCAGATAAAGCATGGCGCCGTTGATGATGAGTAGAAATAAGCCAAGGGTAACTACAATAAACGGCATGGAAAAAAAGACCAGGATCGGCTTGATGATTGCATTGATCAATCCCAGAACCAGGGCAACAATTAGCGCGGAAGTAAAACTTTCAATGTAGATGATATCGAGAAAATAAGCCGTAGCATAGACGGCAACGGCATTGATAAGCCAGGATAGAATGAGTTTCATAAGACGGTTTTTTTTGTTGAACACTTTTTCGTCGGTTAACTTAGGATGTTTCAAAGGCGTTAGTTAAAGAGCGCATTGAGTTCGTCGTCATTTTTTTTCTTTTTTTCGTGATGCTCCAGGAGTCCCATGTCTTTATAAAATGCCTGATTATAATCCCTTGGGCGAATGACGACCGGCATTGGCACGGCGTGACCCATGACCAAAGCTTGCTGTTTGCTATCAAGACTGGCCAGGATATTTCGCATGCCCCCCGGATTGCTTGTGCCGGTTAAAACGCCGTTAATATCGCGCTCATCGGAAAGCGCCGCAACGACTTTTGTTCCGATCTGGCTCAGGATTTCATCATAAATCCCGGATGGGCGCTGGTCGACAAGCAATAGCGAAACATAATATTTCCTCAACTCGCGGGCAATTTTACCAAATGAGGTTTGCTGAGCGGCTTTGGGATTAAGAAATTTGTGCGCTTCTTCAATGGTAATGACAAGCTGCTTGGGACGATCCACCTCATTACCGGATTTTAAATACGCATCGGTTTTTTCTTTGTAGGCTTCTTCAACCCGGCGGGTGATAATATTGGCGACAAGCAAATAACTCATCATGTTGTCGTATTTGCCAAACTCCATCACAACGCTGATGCCTCGGGAGAGATCCTGGAGAAGATCGTCGATGATGTTGAGCTTTTTGGGATGAGGCTCAAAGTCTAAAAAGCCACAAATATCCCGCAAACGTTGCAAGCGTCGGAAAAGCGCTTCCAGTGAGCCGGAAAGCATATGGTTTTGTTTGGCAAAGCTTTCAAGCTCATCGCTGTTGCTGTTCGCCATCATGTCCATAAACCGACCGATCCAGGCCCTGCCGAATTTGTTTTTAAGCATGTTGGAGTATTCGGCAGCGGTTGGGTTCAGGCGCAGTTCTTCCTGAAGCAGCAAGATATCATCGGGCTCAATCTGTTCAATACTAAGGCGAACTTCGCGATCACAATGAGCGCCCCTTCGGCGCGTTGATTCGGGATCAAGCGAATATATTTTAACCTTGCCCGTTGAAGCAAAAATGGGCTGCAAGCCTTTAACCGATGAGGCGCCGTCGCCTTCGTAAGTTCCTTTTGAGCCATATTCATTATGCATATCAAACACCAAATTCACCGCAGCGTCGGTTTTAATTAAGCCGGCAAGCAAGATTCGTGTGATAAACGTTTTGCCGGTACCGGTTCGGCCAAAAACAGCGCTGCTGCGCTCGGAAAATCGCGCCATATCCAGACAAACCGCCTGATCCATATCCAAAGGCGAGCCGATGTTGAAGTATTTTTTGCCCTGAGCATTTTGAGTTTCGCTTCCAAAGACGCGTTCAATATCCTTCTCATTGGCATCACTCACAAAAGCAAAGTGCGAAGGAATGGTTTTAACCGGCTCCAGCACCAATTCCTCGGTTGAATCGCCATGTTTGAGCATGAGCATCGGACGCAATTTAACCACCGAATACGATATCGTGCCATCAATGATATCCTTTAAAAACGGGGAGCTAAGATTGGGTGGGTTGGAAAGCAGGCTATCGTTGGTGGCGGCTAAATGCAGGTCGGTGATCATGGAAAAAAAATCATACGTTGAACCTTCCACCACAACAAATTTACCGGCTTTAATGGCTTCAATTTCTCCGCCCGATTCCAGTTTCATTTCCAGACCGTCCAGAAGCGAGCCACGAATCACTTTTCCCAAATGAGCGCGTGTCATAATAAGCGTTGATGTTTTAATAAATGTGAGATAAATATGTGAAAGGATGGGCTAGGATGCAAAAATTGATTCAAAAGGCTGATGTAAGAATTCAATTGTTTCGTTTAAAGACGGGCAATTTTGTTGGGACGCACTTCTATAAACATGTTTCACTGAATCGCTTCAAAAAAAGATTCAGGAAGAAAAAATTGCGCCTAAAGCCTCTTTTAACGATGCGCAGTATTGAATTTCAATCTGATGGTTGAAGTTTGAACCCGAAAGTTTTTCTTGATGACTTTTTGGAACCACAACTTTTTGAAATCCCAACTTTTGCGCTTCCATCAGCCGGCGTTCGATTTGCGAGACCGCCCGCAATTCGCCGCCTAAGCCAATTTCGCCGATTGCAATCGTATTCGGGTGAATTGGAGTGTCGTAGAGGCTTGAAGCAACGGCAACCAGCGCCGCCAAATCCACCGCAGGTTCAAGCAGTTTTAAGCCGCCGGCCACATTAAGGAACACATCCTGCGCGCCAATTCCCAAACCCAGGCGTTTTTCCAGGACAGCTAAAAGCAATGAAAGCCGCCGCTGATCGAACCCGCTACTGACGCGTTGCGGCACCGAGTAATTGGTTTTGGAAACCAGCGCCTGAATTTCAACAAGTAGCGGACGGGTGCCCTCCAACGCCGCGCAGACACAAGACCCGGAAACATTATCCGCCCGATCCGATAGAAATGCTTCCGAGGGATTCTTCACTTCCTGAAGTCCCTTTTCCGACATTTCAAACACCCCGATCTCATTGGTTGAACCAAACCGGTTTTTCAATGCGCGTAAAATTCGATAGCGGTAGTGATTGTCGCCTTCAAATTGCAGAACAGTATCCACAATGTGCTCCAGCACTTTTGGCCCGGCAATAGAACCTTCCTTGGTGATGTGCCCAACGATAAAAACGGAAAACCCCTTTTTTTTCGCCAGTTGTGTCAAGCCTGACGTGCATTCCCGAACCTGGGTTACGGTTCCGGCTGAGCTTTCGTAACGGTTGGAAAAAATGGTTTGAATGGAGTCGACGATAACAATATCGTAGTTGCCTGCGCTGAGCAGATCAAGAAGTGGCTCTAGTTGGGTTTCGGACACAATGTCCATACCGTCGGCATGAACGCCCATTCGAAGGGCGCGATTTCTGATCTGGTGAGCGGACTCTTCAGCAGAAATATAAAGCAGGCGTTTTTCCGATAACGTATCGGCCAGTTGAAGCATAAGGGTAGATTTCCCTATGCCTGGTTCTCCGCCAATGAGGGTGACAGATGCCAGCATCAACCCGCTACCTAAAACCCGATCCAGCTCGGATATGCCAGTTTTCAAACGCTCTTCATGGACATGCTCAATCTCCGAGAGTTTTAGGGGTATGGCCGGCGTTAAGGCTGAAGAAGCGCCGGATTTTGATGAAGGCATTGTTTCTACAAGCTCTTCATTGAGCGTTCCCCAGTTGCCGCATTCAAAACATCGCCCCTGATACTTTAGCGAAACCGCGCCACACTCTGAGCACACATATCGGGTTTTGGATTTTGCCATGGTCAGAAAAAGCCTGCCGGCCAATAGCAGGCTTAAAAATTAATGATTGGGGTTAAACGGTCTGGTGAGCGCGCTCAAATGATTTTAACGTATTGCTGATCAGCATAGCGATTGTCATTGGACCAACGCCGCCGGGAACCGGGGTGATGGCGGAAGCTTTTTCACGAGCTGCATCATAATCTACATCGCCAACCAGTCGGTAGCCTCTTTTGGCTGAGGGGTCCTCAACCCGATTCATCCCAACATCAATAACCACGGCGCCGGGTTTAACCATATCGCCGGTAATCAATTTCGCTTTGCCGATGGCCGCAATCAAAATATCGGCGTTTTGAGTATGCGAGCCAATATCGGGCGTAGCAGAATGGCATACCGTAACGGTACAGTTCATGCCGTCTAATTTTTGCACCATCAGATTGGCCATTGGTTTGCCGACAATATTGCTTCTGCCGACAATCACACAGTGTTTGCCTTTGGTTGAAATGTTGTAGCGTTTTAAAATTTCAATAATGCCGTATGGCGTGCAACTCAAAAAGCATTCTTCGAGCCGGCCAATGACCAGGCGACCTACATTTTCAGGGTGAAAGCCGTCGACATCTTTTTCGGGCGCAATGGCCAGCGTAACGGCAAACTCATCAATATGTTTAGGTAATGGCTGTTGAACCAAAATGCCGTGAACATCAGGGTTATTGTTGAGGTCTTCGACTTTTTTTAATAAATCCTGCTGCGATACCGATTCGGGGAGTTCAATAACTTCCGAATTCATACCGATCTCGTTGCAGGTTTTGGCTTTACTGCGAACATAAACCTGAGATGCAGGATCTTCGCCAACGATAATAACTGAAAGGCCGGGGACTTTGCCAAGTTTTGATTTATATTCCGAAACTTTGGTTTTGATCTCTTCTTTGATTTCTAATGAAAGTTTTTTTCCGTCTAGAATTTGCATAAATCATTGCGCGGTTTAATGGATAAAGACACCTAAGCCTTATTATAGTGATTATTTGGAATTATAGAAGAAATCAATGGTTTTTTTTAAGCCTTCTTCGCGATTTATTTTAGGTTCCCATCCGAGTTTTTCTTTCGCTTTTGCAATATTGGGCTGCCGTACTTTGGGATCATCAGCGGGAAGCTCTTTAAACGTAATTTCAGCATCTTTTCCGGTTAGATTCTGAACGATGGATTTAACTTCATTGGCAAACTCTAAAATCGTGATTTCAGACGGGTTGCCAATATTTACAGGCTCGGTTTCTTCGGAAAGCAAGAGTCGATAAATGCCTTCAACCAAGTCTGAAACATAGCAAAAACTTCGGGTTTGAGAGCCATCGCCAAAAACAGTCATGGGCCGGCCATTAATAGCGGCATCTACAAAAGCCGGTAATGCGCGGCCATCGTTGAGTCGCATGCGCGGTCCATAAGTATTAAAAATTCGAACAATGCGTGTTTCCAGGTGATGATAACGTTGATAAGCCATTGTAATTGCTTCGGCAAAACGTTTGGCTTCGTCATAAACGCCACGAAAACCTATCGGGTTAACATTGCCCCAATAGGTTTCTTTCTGGGGATGTTCTAAAGGATCACCATAAACTTCCGAAGTGGATGCCAGCAAAAAGCGTGCATTTTTTGCTTTAGCCAGTCCTAAAGCCTTATGCGTTCCTAATGAACCGACTTTTAACGTTTGAATGGGTAGGTTTAAATAATCTATTGGGCTGGCTGGCGATGCAAAATGCAAAATGTGATCAACATCACCCTCAACATAAATAAACTCTGTAACATCATGCTTAATGAATTTAAAGTTTTTATTGCCAAATAGATGTGCAATATTATCTGGATTACCGGTGATAAAATTATCAATCGCAATTACGCGGTGTCCTTCATCAATAAATCGATCGCAAAGGTGCGAACCAAGAAACCCCGCGCCGCCAGTGATTAATGTTGTTGGTTGATGAGACATAAAAAGCGCCTTAAAATTTGGTGAAGATTATAAAAATAGATTGTGGTTTTACGATACTTAAGCTTAAATAGTAAACAGTTATGGATGGTTCAAGACTATCACAATAATATTGTTAATCACTAATCAAAAAATAAGTTTTAAATAAATTTGATTGAATATAAAATTATAGACCAAAATTGATCAATGCTGATATATAATCATGTTGTGATTGATGAAGCGATACTTTTTGAAAAATTTTGTTGCAACCTCAGCAAATGTTTGGGGCAGTGCTGCGTAGAAGGTGAGCTTGGCGCACCGGTTCTAAGTAAAGAGATCGACGAAATAGAACGTAATTTTCACAAAATAGAAAGAGATCTACCTAAAAAAAATCGTGAAGTTATTAAAGAAAAAGGCTTTTATGAAGCCTATAGAGGCGATTTATATCTCCAGACCATTGATAGCAGGGAGTGTGTTTTTGCAATTCAAGATGAACGCGGCATTGTTGGGTGCGTGTTTGAAAAGGCATACTTGCGCGGTTATTCAGATTTTATAAAACCAATTTCGTGTCATTTATTTCCAATACGAGTAAAAACCAATGCCGGTATGGATATTTTGGAGTATATGCAAATTCCCGAATGTCAACCGGCAAGGGAACTAGGAGAAGAAAGCAAAGTTTCGTTGTATCATTTCTTAAAGGAGCCTTTGGTCAGAAAATATGGAAAAGAATGGGCAGAAGGATTTATAACATATTGCGAGTTTCAAAAAGAAAAAGTATTCTGTGATCTTAAGTCTAAGTTTTAACATCCAGATGTAATGGCGTATGTCAGCTCAAGTTTTATCTCAACGGCAAGGTCAGGTTATGCGGTTAAGTCCGCAGCAAATTCTCTATACCAAGCTATTACAGTTGCCATTGGTTCAGTTTGAAGAACGGGTAAAGCAGGAATTGGAAAATAATCCGCTATTGGAAGAAGTTAATGACAATGATGAGATGTCTGAAACGCTTCAGTCTCCTGATGATAAACTTCCCGAGCCATTATTAACAACCGATAAGGTTGAATTGGATGGAACTGAAAAAAACGAAAAAAACAAAGATTTACCAGAGAGTGAAATAACAAAGGATTCGCCACAAGACCAGACGCAAATTAATGATAAAACGGATAGCGCTGAAAAAGACATTCAGGAGTTTTATCATGATGAAGATGTGGGTTATAAGGTGCCAAATTATCGTGATTCATCTGAAGACGATCATTTTTTTCAAGCCGTTTATTATGAGTCGCTTTCGGATCAACTGCTCAATCAGCTCAGAATTCAGGGATTGAGCGAAGAAGAGAATTTAATTGCAGAGGAAATAATAGGAAATTTAGATTCGGATGGTTATTTTCGCTGCCCACTGGACGTTATTCAAGACGGGCTGATGACCTTGAATATCGAGGCGTCGGAAGATGATATTCTGGATATTCTAAAAAAAATTTGGGTGTTAGATCCGCCCGGAATAGGCGCAAGAACACTTCAGGAGTGCTTGCAAATTCAACTTCAGGTTAAACTTGAACTTGAAGATAACATTGATGACTATGCTGAGCTAGCCTTGGAAATTATCAGGCATCATTTCGAAGCCTTTAAAATGATGCATTATGATAAAATTCTCGCGGCGTTAAAGATTAAATCGGAAGATTTAAAACACGCTGTTGAAATGATACAAAAACTGAATCCAAAACCTGGTGGTGAAAGTTTGGTTTCGGGCAATTACATCATTCCGGATTTTGTCATCATTTACGAAAATAACGAGCTGGTTGCCATTGCCAACGATCGCAGTACATTTCAAATACGAATATCTTCGCAATATAAACAAGTCTTAGACGAAAAAGATCAGCCCAAAAAGGCCAAGGATTTTGTTAGAAATAAGCTTGAATCGGCCAGGCAGTTCATGTCGGCAATTGAAATGCGCAAACAAACATTGCACAGGGTCATGAATGCAATTATAAAGTTGCAATACGAATTTTTTACATTAGGGCCCGAAAAGCTTAAACCGATGATTTTAAAAGATGTTGCTGAACTGGCTGAAGTGGATATATCAACGGTAAGCAGAGTCGTTAACGGCAAGTATGTTCAGGACAAACATGGTATGTGGGAGTTGAAGCATTTCTTTAGCACAGCTATGGAAACCAATTCCGGTGAAGAGATTTCGAATCGAGTGATAAAGCAGGAAATAAAAGCATTCATTGAAAAAGAAGAAGCAAAAAAACCCCTGAGCGATGAAAAAATATCAAAAATGCTTAGCGATAAAGGGTTTAAGGTAGCCCGAAGAACCGTAACCAAGTATCGCGAGCAATTAAACATTCCGGTAGCAAGGCTACGGAAAAAATTAACCAACTAAATTTGAAAACAATTAACGTGGAACATTTTAATGAAAAGCTCCGTGCAACAACCGTTCTTGGCGTTATTAAAGATGGTAAAGCAGCGCTGGGAAGCGACGGACAAATGACATTAGGACAAACTGTTTTAAAGCATACAACCTCCAAACTCAGACCGATGCAAAATGGTCAGATTTTAGTCGGCTTTGCCGGCGGAACAGCCGATGCAATTACCTTGTTAGACCGCTTCGATGAAAAACTGCAATCGTATAGTGGAAAACTTGAGCGCGCTGCCGTTGAACTTGCAAAAGATTGGCGAACCGACAAATACCTTCGGCGCCTGGAAGCTATGCTTGCCGTTGTTTCAGGGGAACGCGCCTTAATTATATCGGGAACCGGCGATGTTATCGAACCTGACGACTGCATCGTGGCAATCGGAAGCGGGGGTATGTTCGCACTGGCTGCTGCTCGTGCGCTCAAAGAAAATTCAGATATGGAAGCAAAAGAAATAGTTCGCAAATCGTTGGAAATTGCTTCGGAAATCTGTGTTTATACCAACAACAACATAAAAATAGAAGAAATTGTTAAGTCTTGATATAGGCATGAATAATCGTTCAAGACGTTTAATCAAAATTCATTACAAATGACACAAATTGAGGATTTTAAGCAAGAAAACCACGAATCACAACTTGTTGAACAAAAAATACCTGATAATTTTTTAACGCCAAATCAAATTGTTAGCGAGCTTGATAAATACATTATCGGACAAAGCGATGCAAAAAAATCTGTGGCCATTGCGCTTCGCAATCGACTTCGAAGGCAACGTGTTGATGAATCCTTAAGGGATGAAATTATGCCCAACAATATTATTATGATTGGGCCGACAGGCGTTGGTAAAACTGAAATTGCACGCCGTCTTGCCAAGCTTTCAGGCGCGCCATTTGTAAAGGTTGAAGCGTCTAAATTCACTGAAGTGGGCTATGTTGGCCGCGATGTTGAATCCATGATTCGTGATTTGATGGATTTAGCCGTTAATATGGTTAGAGCCGAGCAATCGGTTATTGTAAAAGAAAAAGCAAAGCAGCTTGCTGAAGAACGCGTGCTTGATATTTTATTGCCGCCGGTCAGAAAAATTTCAGCCGGTTTTAAGAAATCGGAGCAAAAATCGCAAGATGCGCTTTCTGAGGAACAGCTTGAGCAAGAAGACCTGGAGCTTAATGAACGCAGCCGTGAAAAAATGCGAGAGCGGCTTCGCGACGGACGATTGGATGATAAAACCATAGAGCTTGAAACCAGCCAGGATAACCAAGGCATGATGCAGATTTTTGGCCCGTTTGGGCAAATGGAAGATATTGGCGGTTTAATGCAGGATATCATGAGCGGATTGCCTAAGAAAAAGAAAAAACGAAAAGTAAATGTTGCCGAAGCTAAAGTTATTCTTGAGCAAGAAGAAACTCAGAAGCTCATCGATATGGATGCCGTTATCAAAGAGGCGACGGTACGGGTAGAAGATTCCGGCATCGTGTTTGTTGATGAGATTGATAAGATTGCAACAGGCGCTTCAGGCGGCAGTGGAAAATCTCCGGATGTCAGCCGTGAAGGCGTTCAGCGTGATCTTTTACCGATTGTTGAAGGCTCAACGGTTGCCTCAAAATACGGGATGGTGAAAACCGATCACATTCTTTTTATTGCATCAGGCGCTTTTCATGTCACCAAGCCTTCGGATTTAATTCCTGAGTTGCAGGGCCGTTTTCCAATTCGCGTAGAACTGAAAAGTTTAACGGAAGCCGATTTTGTTAAAATTTTAACGCAGCCCGAAAATGCTTTGATTAAACAATACACCGCCTTACTGAAAACCGAAGGCGTTGATCTTGAATTTACCGAAAAAGGCATCATGGAAATTGCAAAAATTGCCGCCCAGGTTAATGAATCGGTTGAAAACATTGGGGCCCGACGTTTGCATACCATTATGACGACGCTTTTGGAAGACCTGATGTTTGATATCCCGGAAAATCAACCCGATAAAGTCGTTGTTATTGATGATAAAATGGTTTCCGACCGGTTAAACTCGATTGCTAAAGATCGGGATCTAAGTCAGTACATACTTTAAAGGTATTAATGTTTTGTTCATTTAAGCCAGATTTGTAAGTGGTTAAGCGCAACATGAAACGTGTTTTTCGTATAATTTTTCAAAATTAAACCGTTATTTTCAACGATCAATTTCTAAGACAATGAACAATAATCTTTCATCATACAGTAGCGTGCAAGCTACGAGTTTTCAACTCACCCAGCAAAATGTCATCAACCAGGTATTTATCTGGATGGCGCTAGGTTTGGCCTTAACGGCAGGAACGGCTTTTTATACCGTCTCTTCGGAGACCATGCTAAGCTTTATCTTTGGTAACCCAATGATATTTTTTGGCTTGATCATTGCCGAGCTTGGTTTGGTGTTTGGAATAAGCGCGGCCATTAACCGACTCTCTTCTGCCATGGCAACCGGCTTGTTTTTTCTCTATTCCGGATTAAACGGACTGACGCTCTCTTCAATTTTTATTATTTATGAACTTGGCTCAATTGCCGGCGTCTTTTTAATTACTGCTGGCACGTTTGGCGCCATGAGCATTTATGGCCTGACGACTAAAAAAGACCTGACCAATTGGGGAAGCCTTTTATTCATGGGGTTAATCGGCATTATCATTGCCAGTCTTGTCAATATGTTTTTACAAAGCTCCATGTTTGACCTTCTGATCAGTTTGGTTGGGGTAGCTGTGTTTGTAGGTCTTACGGCTTACGACTCTCAAAAAATCAAAGAAATGGCAGCCAAAGTTTCCGATGGCGAATCTGCCGGAAAAGTTGCGGTTTTAGGCGCATTATCCTTGTATCTTGATTTTATTAATCTCTTTATTATGCTCCTGAGATTGTTTGGCGATAGACGCGATTAAAGCAATTTTGAGATGAAATGGGCGGTTTTAAGAACCGCCTTTTTTATTTTGGTGAAATTAACCTAAAAACCTTTCAGACATGACTAAGATTATTAAAGTCATCCATGGGCCAAATTTATCTCGATTAGGCAAACGCGAACCTGAGGTATATGGCAATAAAACGTTAGCTGATGTTAACAAATGCATTGAATCGGCATTTCCTGAGATGACGTTTGAGTTTTTTCAATCCGAGTATGAAGGCGCTATCATTGAAGAACTTTTTCATGTGGAAGATCAAAAAAAAGCGTTGGGCGTGGTATTGAATGCCGGAGCGCTTACTCATTATTCCATTGCATTGCATGATGCCATAAAAGCCATATCGTTGCCGGTGATTGAAGTTCATATGTCCAATGTATTTGCCAGGGAAGCGTTCCGGCATCATTCAACCATTTCGTCGGTTTGTCGGGGAACGATCAGCGGTTTTGGAGAGCAGAGTTACCATTTGGGCGTTGAAGCGCTTTTGAGGTTAAGGGAGAACAGTTAAAGTGGGTATCGAATATACTGTTCCTCTTTTGAGAGAGGTTAGGGGTGGGTTATTGTGGATCGCTACATGCCTTTCAGGCGTTACTAATTTTTAGTCACCCTGAATTTAGTTCAGGGTGACCAATAACGTAAATGCGTCATTGGAAACGAAGTGAAGCAATCCAGAGACATTTTCTGGATCGCCGCACGCCTTTCAGGCGTTCGCGATGACCTGTTAAAAAATAATTCGTCGTTACTTATTTGTATTTTGAGTTTAAAAATTTACGATTACGAATGATACACGAGTATGGCTATAACAAGGGGTTGCAACCCCTTGTTTTCTGTTGAGCTACAGGCAATTATGGTGAAAACACGTTATTAGCCATTTGTGTTTTGACTTGTCAAAAGAAGGTACTGCTGAAGATGAATTTCCGGTTTTGTCGTTCCTGCGCATAAACCTATGGGTATGAGTATAAAAGTAGTCTTTGCACACACAAGCGGTTTAAAGCATGCTTAACGCATCAATATCCAGCCGAATGGTTACGGTTTTAAATTGTTTGTGCTTAACTCTGAATTCTCGGATTGCAAGGCGAACCCATTCTTTTTTCAAACGAAATCCGGTGTGTTGTTTAAGTAGCAGATGGTAGCGGTAGCGGCCTTTTAAAAATTGCAGCACGGCAGGCGCAGGCCCTAAACATTGGTACCCGTCATTTGGGAGTAGGTTAATCAGCACGTTTTTGAAGCAAGCGCCGGCTTGTTCAACCGCAACTAAATTATCGCTGCTGAATTCAAATTTGCTAAGTCGTGAAAACGGTGGGTAAAAAAGCTCTTTTCTAGCCGAAATCTCCTCAGCATAAAACGATTTATAATCGCCCAGAAGCACATATTTGAAAACGGAATGTTCCGGGTTTAAGACTTGTAAAAAAACCTCGCCTTGCCTCCGGCCACGCCCGGAGCGTCCGGCGGCCTGTGTGAGCAGTGCAAAAAGCCGTTCGGTGGCGCGAAAATCCGGCAATGTAAGCCCAATATCGCCCAGTAAAATTCCAACCAGCGCTACATTCGGAAAGTCCAAACCTTTGGCGACCATTTGCGTTCCCAACAAAATATCGATGCGTTGATTGTTGAACCGGCTTAAAATAGTTGAGTGAGCGTTCTTACGGCGGGTGGTGTCCAAATCCATACGTTGAATGCGTTTCTCTGGGAAAAGCGTTTGCAGCTCAAGCTCAAGACGCTCAGTGCCGCCGCGTTGCATGGCAAGGTTTGCCGAGCTGCACGCCGGACATGTATCCAGTAATGGTTTTACCGATCCGCAATAATGGCATTGAAGGGCATTTTGAGTGAGGTGATAGACCATTGGCACCTTGCACAGGTCGCATTCTTTGATGAACCCACAGTCGTTGCATAAGATGCTTCCGGCAAATCCTCTTCGATTGATAAACAAAATAACTTGTTCACCTTGATCCATCGTGGTTTTAATAGCCTCATACATAGGCTGGGAAATATGGGCCGATTTTTTTTCGGATTTGGGAAGATGCAACAGTTTGATTTTGGGTAATGGGGTCTGATTGTATCGTTGAGTTAAGGTTAAAAGCGCATGTTTTTGGTGCAAGGCATTGGTGTAGGTTTCAAAGGATGGCGTTGCCGAACCTAAAATACAGACCGCGCGTTCAAATTTTGCTCTCATCAATGCCACGTCGCGCGCATGATAGGTGGGCGCGCTTTCATGTTGTTTGTAAGAAAGTTCGTGCTCTTCATCGACAATGATCAATCCAACATTGGTTAATGGTGCAAAAACAGCCGAGCGCGCTCCGATGGCAATTCGTGCTTTAGTTGAGCGCAGGCTGTTCCACGCTTCAACTTTTTCGGATGTGTTCAATCCACTGTGCAAAACTCTGACATCCTGACCAAAAAACGCTTTGAACCGGGCGGTCGTTTGTGGCGTCAGCGATATTTCAGGCACAAGCATGATGGCTGTTTTGCCTTCGGAGAGCACGTGGCGGATGGCTTCTATATAAACCGTGGTTTTGCCGCTGCCGGTAATTCCAAAAAGCAAGAAAGATTTAAATGAGCCGGATTTAAGCGCTTCTTTGATCGCACTAAAGGCATGGTGTTGCTCGTTATTAAGCGATTGATGCGTTTTTTCGGACTCGTAGGGCTCGGTGAACTGCGTTTTAACTTCAATAGATGTTTTTTGAACATAGCCTTTTTTGAGCAACGCGTTTAGGGTTTCAGAGGAGGCATCTATATCATCAAGGGTGAAATGACCGGGTTGATTAGCCGCCATCCATTCAAGCGCGGCCAGTTGCTTTTTCGCCCTCGGGTGCGTTTCTAAAAATGCCTGGATGTCGGAAGCGGAAAGTTTATAACTTGGTTTATAGGCAATTTTTGTTTTTGGTTTTAATGGCTGAGAGAATTGCGTAAAAACCTCGATGAAATTTGCTTTTTCCAACTCAACCAAGGTTTCGCGAAGTGAATCGGAACCGGTTCGTTGCTTCAACTGATCAATGCTCAGTAGCGGTTCTTGGTTTAAAAATGAGAGGATGCGTTTTCTAAGCGCGGTTCTTACGATTTTTTTTGGTTCATTCGAAAGTTGAAACGGTTTTAAACGAACAAACTCTTTTGGTCGCCGTCTTAAACCGGCTGGAATAGCGCTATAGAGCGCTTCAATCGGGTAGCATGCATAGTACTCGCTGATCCAAAGCATAAGTTTAGCCAGCGTTTCGGAAAAAAAAGGCTTGCCCTGATCAACAATATCACAAATGGTATAATTTGTAGGAACAGGGTCATTAGAATAAGTCAGTTCAAAAATAAATCCAAGCTTTTCTTTTGATAGATGCTTTGGCGAGTTAGTTGTCCTAAGCAAAACGCATGAGCCTATGGTAATGAGTTTTTCAAACGATGAATCAACCGGACATTGGATTGGGGCGTCGTAGTAAAGCTGGTCAACAATAATTTGAGCGCCCCGATATGCAGCATCCGGGTTTTGATTATGGAGAACGTAAGATTTTGATGAATTCATATGAAATCAATCCGAATTCTGAAGAAATGCTGATAGAGGAAGTTAAAGCGTTTGGATGGAAAGATGGCAAAAGTCAGCGATAAAAATCACTGACTTTTGGTTGGTCAAAAAATGTTAGCGCGTTACACTTTGTGCAACGTCTTCAATTTCTCTGCTAATTTCATCAATAGGCAAAGTGCCTTTAATTTCTGTCGTCAGGTCTTGGTTGTTATAAAACGAAAGCACCGGTTCGGTAGAGTCTTTATAAACTTGCAAGCGTTTTTTTATGGTATCTACTTTATCATCATCGCGTTGGATAAGATCTTCACCGGTTTCATCGCATTTGCCTTCAACTTTAGGCGGGTTGTATTTGATGTGGTAAACTTTTCCTGATTCTGGCGCAATCCGTCGGCCTGAGAGTCGTTCGATGATGTCTTCGTCAGGTGCAGTCAGGCTGATAACACGGTCTACGGGGCAATCATATTGAATCAAAAGTTGATTGAGCGACTCGGCTTGAGAGACTGTTCTTGGAAATCCATCCAATATGAAGCCGTTTTTACGATTTTCCACATCGGAAATGAATTCTTCAATCATTCCGATGATGACATCATCCGGTACAAGTTCACCTTTATCAATGAATGACTTTGCTTGAAGGCCTAATTCTGTGCCTTGCTTAATTGATGCACGAAGCATATCACCGGTAGAAATATGAGCCAAATGGTGTTTCTCAGATAAAATTTTAGCCTGGGTTCCTTTTCCTACGCCAGGAGGACCAAATAAAATAAATCGCATAGACTAACTCTTTTTTGGTTTAGGTGTGATTTTTACCTTTAATTCTCTGGACTTACCGGTGGAACTGCTATCGGTTTTTGAGCCAGATTTGTTTTTTGATGAAATGACAACAGTTTTGTATCCATCTTTAGATTTTATTGGGATACTTTTGCCGTTGCCAAGATCTGATTGTGAAAAAGAACGATTAAGATCGGATTTAGTGGGGTTGGTTGATAATTCAAACATATCGTCCAGGGCCAATACGAGCATGGCAATCATTCGCTGGTTTTCTCCAAAATCCGGACCAGGAATATCAGAATTTGATTTTACATTTACGATCGTCTCTGGCTGGTCATCTTTTCCTGTAACTTCAGTTAACCAAATAGAAAAATTGCATTCAAATAAACCAAGTAAGTATGAACGAACTTTACAGTTGATGATTGCAACATTTCCAAGATCTTTTTTCTTGGTTTCTATTTCCCAACCTATCCATATATCAATTTTTTTTTGGATAGCTTCGTAAAGATCGTTTAAGCTTGCTTTATAATGCCGGGACTGAAGTTCATGAAATTCGGCGTCTTCGGAGGTTTCAGCAGAATTGTTTGATAACGAAACCGATATCCTCCGGTACAAAATATCAAGTAAATTTTTATCTGACATGAAGTAGACATTTAAATTGATAAACTTAATTTCGGCCCAATCCTATGAGATCGGCTGTTAAGCGTAGCCAATTGGCCACAAGCCGCATTTTGAGATTGGCCTCTGCTTTTTCGAGCCGTTACTTTAAGATTTTGATCGATCAAAAAACGAATAAACTGATGTTTTGAAGGCTCTGAGGTTTTCCGGTAATTTGTGCCTTCAACCGTGTTAAAATCTATTAAATTAATTTTGCAACGCAAACCTTTGGTAAATCTTTTAAGCGCTTGCGCATCTTTGGCTTGGTCATTGATTCCTTTTAATAACACATATTCCAAAGTAACAGGGTGGCGATTAATGGCATTAAATTCTTTTAAGACTTGTTTGAGCTTTTCAAGGGGATAGTCTTTGGATGCGGGAATCAACTGATTCCTTAACAATTCGTTAGCGCTATGAAGTGAAACTGCAAGTTTAAAGTTGACGTTTTTAGAAAGCAACGTTCGGATGCCTGGAATCAATCCAATCGTTGAAAGTGTAATACGTCGTTCGGAGATTTTAAACCGATAATCAGGATTTGAAAAAATTCTAATGGCTTCCAAACAGGGATCAATATTTAATAACGGTTCGCCCATTCCCATAAACACCACGTTCGTAACGCGTTCATCGTAGTTCTCAGATAGCCAGTTTTGTATAAAGGCTACTTGATCAACAATTTCACCGATAGATAAATTTCTTGAAAAGCCCATATTACCCGTCGCACAAAATGAGCAGGAAAGCGGACAACCAACTTGCGTAGATACGCAAACCGTATAGCGCGGCTTTGAAGGTATTTCCGATTGGCTTGGAATTAATACGCTTTCAATGGTCTTTCCATCGTGAAGTTCAAAAAGAAATTTTTGCGTGGATAGTGGGCCTTCAGAAGAGCATTGATGTGATATGGATTTAAGCTGAGAAATAAAAAAATGTTGTGATAACTGATTGCGAAGAGAAACGGAGAGGTTTTTCATAGAATTAAAATCAGTAACCGAATGCGCATATAACCAATGGTATATCTGATTGGTTCTATAGCTAGGCTCATGCCATGTTTTTAAAACATGCTTTAGCTCATCCAAAGAGTGTGCCTTGATATCTTTTTTTTGAGTATCCATGAAAGCCAAGTTACGCGTTACTCACCTCATCTCAATAAGTTGCCGACATAGTCCATAAATAAAAAAAGCCTGATTGGGTAATCAGGCCATGCTGAGGTGGCAGGATTCGAACCTGCGCATGTCGGCTCCAAAGGCCGATGCCTTACCGCTTGGCTACACCCCAATTTCTATAAAACTAAAGTGAATGTAACTTAATAAATGAAGTTCTAAAGCAACTACAGCTACTAAAACACAAGAATATAAAAAATATTTAGTATTATGCAAGCTTGATTGTGCTTTGACAATTACATGATTTAACCCGGTGTTATAATAATAGTATTATTAGATCAATTTGAGACGAAACCTTTAGTTTATAACTTTATTTTTAGTTACATAGTTTTAAAAACGTGTCTCCTGAGCGCTTGATGAGAGGTATGCTGAGCGGAGCTGAAGCATTACCTAAAACACAATTGATGAGAGCATAACCTTCAAAATTTACACAACTTACAATCATTAATGGTTTTACTAAAAACAGGCTTTAGAAATGGCAAAAGTTAAAGTTTGTGGTATCACGTTAAAAGAAGATGCGTTGGTTGCGTGTGCAAGTGGCGTTGATGCATTAGGATTTAATTTCTATCGCCAAAGCCCGCGATATATTCCCCCTGAAGAAGCTTCAGAAATTATACGATGTTTGCCAGTTACAGTGCTACCGGTAGGCATTTTTGTAGATCACACGGCTAAAGAAATTAATAATATATGTAGAGTTTCAGGGGTGCAAGTTATCCAGTTGCATGGTGAAGAAAGGGCTTTGGATGATATAAACAAACTTCAATGCCCAATTTTAAAAGCTTATCGGGTAACGCCGGATTTTAATCCTGAAATCATCAAAACATTTCATATGCTGTTTGGAACCACAACATTTGTCATTGATGCTTTCCAGGAAAACCTTTACGGCGGAACCGGAAAACAAATTAATAGCCTTCAGGCCATAGAGCTCAATCGGGTGATAAGCCAGTTTGGATACACGTTTTTAGCCGGCGGTTTGAATGAGCAAAATGTTGGAGAAATTATCAGGGATGTTCGTCCATATGGCGTTGATGTTGCCAGTGGGATTGAAAGCGACCCGGGAAAAAAAGATCATCAAAAAATGGCGGCCTTTATTGCAAAAGCAAAGCAGTCCATGACTCATTTTCAAGGTGCAAAGGCTTAAGTTGGACGTTTGAAAACCATTAGTTATAAATGGATTTCTTTTTTATGAAAGGCTTGGCCGTTGCAATTTTCTGCATAAGTTAGCGAGTTGATATGTTTCTCTATAAGATCGGCTGTTAGCTGAGGAAGCTCCAAAGTGATTAAATGGCCGCATTTTTTAATCGTTACCAAACGTCCGTTTTTAGAATGATTGAATAACCTGACGGTGTTTTTCCACGGTACAACCTGATCGCCTTTCCCCGCTACAAATAAAATTGGAATATCCAGTGTTGAAACCAGATCGGGAAGTTTTTCGGTGACATCAATTTTGGTGATTTGAACAGCGGTTTGTTTGATGGCTTCACCGGAAATAAACTTTAAACTATCCATCCCTATCAAAATATCTTCTTTAGGCGCCGGATTACGAATTAACGTCAGCTTAGCATAATAATACATCGGCTTCCACCATTTGATGCGTCGAAGGATTTTATCAAAAACGAATGGTAGAACGTGAGGAATCAGGTTTGAAAGAAAAATATTGTTTGGGAAGTAACCAAAATTGAAAAAGATCATGGATTTGATAGTGTGCTTGAACTGTGTTGCATATTCAAGCGCAATGAACGGCCCCAGCGAAAACGCGGCTATATGATAGGATGTTATGCCAAGTTGTTTGGTTAAGGTATCCAGGTCTTCGGAAAAAGAGTACAACGTGTAAGTGTTATTCTGAGCCGGGTTAGACCATCCATGTCCTTTAAGATCATATGAAATTGTGCGAATCCCTTTGGCGTTTAAAGCCTGAATAACCTTATGCCACCACATCCACCAGCAATCCCATCCATGGATCAAAACCACAACTTCTTTTGCATCTTTGGGCCCGCTATCATGAACATGATGAATTGTATCGTTGATCATTAAAAAATGGCTATCCTGTATTAGTGTATTTTGATAGTGAGCATACGATTTTTCATGCGCATTATCAGAATTGAGGCGTTTGTATATTTTGGAGGCGTAGAAATGAAATTTTTCGGTTGGTTCTTCCACTAAATAATCCATATAATAAAACCTGATTTGTGAATTGAATAATTATTAAAAACAGGTTATATATCGCTACGAAAACGGATGTGATCAAAACCTGCTTTTAAAATTTCCCCAAAATGATAATTCCGGAAAAGTATCTTCGATTTATTTGGAAGCATCAATTGATTATGGCAGATCAATTAGTGACATCCTCGGGTGATAGGATCAAAATTACTGATCATGGAGAACTTAACCAACATGAAGGCCCAGATTTTTTAAATGCTAAACTTAGAATTGGCCATCAAAATGTTAATGGCCATATCGAACTGCATTCACGATCTTCCGATTGGAAAAAACATCGCCATGATCTGAATCCGAAATACCAGAATGTGATTTTACATGTGGTGTATGAGGAAGATATTAAATTTCCCATTCACATTCCGGTGCTGGAACTAAAATCAAAAATAAGTCAGTCATTAATATCGGTTATTGCCGATGTTTTTGAAACTGAAAATACCGGATCATTTCCATCTATCTTGCATTGCGCAAAATCTTTAGATAAATGTTCGGAAAATGAAAAACGTCATTGGATTGAAAAACTAGGTAAAAAGCGTTTTTTAAGACGAGTAAATTTTCTAACCAAAGAATTGATCGGAGAAAATTATGATGATGCCATCTTGATGGGTATTGCAAGAGCGTTAGGCTACAGTCAGAATATTAAGCCTATGCAAACATTGATAAAAAATCTTCCATTGGATTATTTAAAACGCTTTATATCGTACGAAGAAAATGATCGGGTTGAGATGATGGAATCGATTCTAATGGTTCAATCGGGATTACTTGTTTCTGATAAAACCGGTTTGGATAAACACTCAAAAGCCTACCTCAAACAAATAAGATCGTTGTATGAGTTTTCTAACATTAAACGTGGTGTTTTGCTGGAAAGATCGGATTGGAATTTTTTTAGATTACGGCCCGCAAATTTTCCCACCCTTCGATTGGCCGCTTTATCCAGACTTTTGGCTAAAGGTATTACACAAAGCTTTCTCCAAAGCGCCGATGAAATTGTTAAAACGGAGCAGCGTTATCAAAACATGTTTGAGAAACTGGCTAAGTTATTTCGTGTAAAAGCAGAAGGGTATTGGAAATGGCATTATCAATTTGGTAAGAAAACTAAAACGCCAATAGCCGTATTTGTAGGTGAAGCAAGAGCCGCCGCTATTGTCGTGAATGTTCTATTACCGTTATTGCTTTGTTATTATAAACAAACACATCAAAACGCATATTGTAAAAAAATATGGCAATTGTACTTGAGTTACCCTTCGATGGATCGATCCCAAGAAATTAAGACCATAACATCACGAATGTTTAAACATAAAAACTGGGGTGAAAAGGGACTCATTGAACAAGGCGTAATAGAATTAAAAACGATGTATTGCAACCCATTGAATTGCTTGGAGTGCACGATCGGAAAGAAATTAATTCAACATTAATAGAGGGAAATAGTGCCAAAGGTGGGACTCGAAGAACATCAATATCATTTAGGTTAAGGTAAAAATATTACATACTTGAGTAAAATTTAGATGAGGGCGTTTTTTGATTTCTATTGACTAATTTGGGTTCGATTTTTCAAAATGAGAAGGTTTATGAACGCCTATGAGTTTAAGACGTTCTGAATCCTGTAAAAACTTCATTGCTTTTTCATTGATGATATCACGAGTATTGGCGGTGTAGTATAGAAAATGATGAAGATCGTCAAGTTTTATTAATATATCTTTAATGTGAAAAAATACTCAAAGTTCGTATCATAAAGCCATTTATTCGTCTGCATGCTTTGTTTAATAAGGTTGAAATGTATATAGGCTTAACGGTACTGGAAAAGCATAGAAATAAGGCTAAGGACAAGACTTATCAGCAAGGGCGGTCAAAATTGACCTGAACGAAAGCATCGTCAAAAACCCTCTAAGGCGATTGAAGTCGCAAGTAATGCATTTACATTAAGTTGGGCATTTATAAGTTTTTTATAGGCATTAATTTTTTAACTCCTACTACATTCCTACTAATATGCATAATAAGCCGATTTACGAGCAGTTTAAATTACCTGATGACGCTAAAGAGGTTCTCCTCTCATCTCCCAATGTCACTTTAGCTCGAAGCGTAGAGCATTTGCATGAACTTTCAGTCGCTAATGTTGAAAGCGACGGATATCATCACGTTGCTTACGAAGTTGCAGGCAAAGGCCTTGTAGAAGAAGTCAAGGTTTGTAAGGTTAAGAACGGCATCGCAGCCAACTACGCAGAATCCTATATGCGTCGTAGAGACCCGGACTGCATGGTTATTGGCGACGATGTTCCAACGGATAAACCAACGTTCTTAGAACGTTATGGAAAATCCTTTGAACCACTTCGCCAAGAAACGCTTGCCTGGTTGAAAACACAAGAGCTTGCCTGTTTTGCATTCATAGCTGGCATGCCAGGAAAAGGGACAGATGCGGTGGTCATTGCGCCATCAAACGCCGGTTTTTTTGCTCTCGGTCTGGCAATGCTCCAGGGTTTAATTCCACCTGATAAGCTTCGAGACGATTTTGCCGCCAAAGCTATCATTTATGTGGCGCCTCCGTTTCGTCATACGCATCTGGATGGCAAGCAAGTGGTTGTTCATAATCGCAAGCCTGGCATGCACGAGCTATTTAGTTATAATCTGTATCCGGGTCCGAGCGCTAAAAAAGGAATTTATGGCGTTCTCCTTACCCTTGGCGAGAAGGAAGATTGGATCACCATGCATTGTTCAGCCGCAAGGGTTATCACGCCATATGACAGCCGTATTGGAATCTCCCACGAGGGCGCCAGCGGCGGGGGCAAAAGCGAAATGCTAGAATTACCGCACCGTCAAGTGGATGGCAGCTTATTGCTTGGTAAAAACTTGGTCACTGGGGAAAAACGTACGATTGCCATTCCGCAACTCTGCAAAATCAACCCGGTTTCGGATGATATGGCGTTATGCCATCCAAGCCTAAATCGTGGTAATGGAAAGCTTACTTTAATGGATGCTGAGGATGCATGGTTTGTACGCGTCAATCATATTGAACATTACGGTGTAGATCCTCACCTTGAAAGCATAACCATTCACCCAAAGGAGCCGTTGCTCTTCCTGAATATCGACGCAAAACCAGGCGGCACAGCTCTTATATGGGAGCACATTGAAGATGAACCCGGGTCTCGTTGCCCTAATCCACGTGTAGTTGTCCCTGCTACTGCAGTTCCAAACATTCATCGCGGGTCGCTGGATATCGACATACGGTCATTTGGGGTTCGATGTCCTCCTTGTACCAGTGAAAACCCAAGTTATGGTATCATGGGATTATTTCATCTGTTGCCGCCTGCTTTAGCATGGCTATGGCGCCTTGTTGCACCCCGCGGCCATGCAAATCCTAGTATTGTTGCCACTGAAGGGATGTCCAGTGAAGGTGTTGGCTCTTACTGGCCTTTTGCCACCGGACGACGCGTTGATCAAGCAAATCTGATATTAAAGCAGATATTAGACACCCCACGTGTCAAATATATTCTAGTGCCGAACCAACATATTGGCGCCTGGGAAGTTAGCTTCATGCCACAGTGGATCACACGCGAATACCTGGCTCGCCGCGGCGGCGCGGGCTTTACCAACGAGCAGGTATCGCCTTGTAGATGTTCCTTGCTGGGTTGGAATCCCACAACAATAGTCGTAGAAGGACTCTCCATCGACGCCAGTTTCTTCAAAGTTGAACAACAACCGGAAGTTGGTCTTGAAGCATACGATCATGGCGCAAAGGTATTACACGACTTCTTTGTCAAAGAACTCAAACAGTTCCAGATACCTGATCTCATCCAAATTGGGCAAGAGATTATCCAGTGTTGCATGGACAAAGGCAGCATTGAAGACTACGCCAAGTTGATTCCTCACGAAAGCATTAGTGAAGAATAGCCGATTGAACACAATCAACCTGTGTAATGCTATGACGATCATGGATTATACAGGTTGATTCATTTTAATTTTTAAATCACCTTAAAGCCTCTATATCTTGTACTGTAGAACATGTAATTTCAGATATTTCCTTTTCTGACATCCTCTGAGTCAATAAATTTTGTTCAATATTAATTTTGCAAATAATTTGAGTTTTTATCGGTAAAAAAAATTTCAAAACTTTATACGGAATTGATTTATTCAGTATTATTGATTGCTTATTTCCGAAATTTCCCAACGAGTTTTGCGATTTTCTCCGAAGTCCAGCCGGCAAAATAAAACCCGATACCGCTCACAATCACCATCTCCAAAATATCCAGATACGATTGTTTAGTCTGAAATCCGAAATCAAACGCTTCAGGCATAGTAAAATGTAGAATCGAATAAAAAGATTACTCAGAGATGATTAGACGAAAAACCGTATCAAAGTCTTTATTTATAAGGCCTTGATAGATTTTAAGGGATCACATTTGATAGGGAGATAGTACCAAAGGTGGGACTCGAACCCACACGGGCGATGAAGCCCACTGGATTTTGAGTCCAGCGCGTCTACCAATTCCACCACTTTGGCATTATTTAAGTACGAGAGAAGGGACTCGAACCCTTACGCCTTGCGGCACTAGATCCTAAGTCTAGCGTGTATACCAATTTCACCACTCTCGCAGTGTAAGATGAGATTATAGTAAAATTTTTGATCAAATAAAACTAAAAACAAAGAAAATAAAACAATGTCGGAAGGCATGGGTTATCGAACATATTCAAAAAATAGTGCTTTGACTCAGAGCTTACATACGTTAATTTTTAACGTTATTTTACACAAGCTTAGAATATGTTAGTTTAGGTGCAGTATGATTAAAAATTTACTTAAAACGGTGGCTAAGGCTGTTAAAGTCAGGCGGAAAAGTACGGGGAAGTCAACATATTTTGAAACTGAAATCACCATTCATGAAAAAGCGATCAATGTATTTTTAGAATTAGCCGTTAAGCGCGATAGCGATATACAAAAGCCATACATTGTAGTTCATGACAATTACTTTGAATTCAAGTTTTTTTTAATTGAAGGTAAAAATAA
The DNA here is from genome assembly GCA_028277445.1 of Chloroherpetonaceae bacterium. Classification (GTDB taxonomy): domain Bacteria; phylum Bacteroidota; class Chlorobiia; order Chlorobiales; family Chloroherpetonaceae; genus JANQGG01. The sequence continues at coordinate 27,263 of JANQGG010000057.1, forward strand.
AGCTACATTTTATCATATTCCTCTCCACGTTTCCGAACTCACCGTAATTGGAGGAAGACATGTGGCGATTCTGGAGCTGGCAGGTAAAATTTCCATAGTACCTGGAAATACTCGCCATTTGTTTGCTGAGAAAATAAAGCAGGGGGTATGTAATTCACGATACGGTCGACATAAATTGTTAATGAAAGTTTCTGAAAATATTAACCATCTTCGTTACAAGCCGGCATTTATGATGTTTGGAAATCAAATAAGGCCTGTTTCGCTTCAATTTGATCTGTCAAAATTGATGAAAGAAAATAAAACAGGTTCTTTTTTGCTCAACTATGGCATAACAAATGTTATGGGCGTTAGTGATTTTCGTGAATCTGAAGGTAAATTTATTGTAACACTATCCGTTGGAAAACATGGAAGGGATTATCGATCAGAGTCAGGCGGAGGAAAGCGCTTCTTCAACGTCACATAAAAAACTATTGGCTGAAGTTGTTTCTGCAATTCTACATCCAATTGTTGTACCGATTTTAGCATATTGGTTTTTGTTGGAAACGCATTATCCTGAAAATTCATCTCGTTATCTTTATTTAGGCATTATCTTTTTGATTTTCACATTGGTCCCCACATTTATTGTAATCGTTTTAAAAAAAACGGGGAAAGTGAGTGATTACGATATATCTAAACGAAGCCAGCGATTTGTTCCGCTCTTAATAGCCGTTGCGGCATATTTTTTTGGGTTTGCGCTACTGAATTTTTTAAATGCACCTCATATTATTTCCGGGCTCTTTTTGTTTTACTCGATCAATACGGTGTTATTGATGTTCATTACCTTAAAATGGAAAATCAGTGTGCATGCCTCATCATTTACAGCGCCTGTTGCAGTTTTATATGTGGTTTTCGGATACGAGGCGCTTTTCCTTCTTCTACTCACACCATTTCTAATGTGGTCAAGAGTGCATCTTAAAGCTCATACCTTTATGCAAACGTTTGTAGGCGCCGTATTGGGTTTCGGACTGCTATATCTTGAGTCGTGGTTGTGGCTAAAAATCTAGGTAAACGAAATGGCGATGCGTTTATTGGTTGCGCAGTCGTTTTAAAATCATTTTTCCCAAATCAATGTCTTCAGGCGTTGTGATTTTAATGTTATGATACCCCATCTCATAGATTTTAATCGGATGATCAGGGCTGTATTTTTCGAGCAGTGCAGCGTCGTCTGTGGCGTAGTACTGATCTTTTTTAGCAAATTTGTGTGCGTTATAGATCAAGTTCATATTAAATGCCTGAGGGGTTTGAACCTGGCGCAATTCTCCTCGGTTTAGCGTTTTTCCAAAAACATCTTCCGAATTACCAATGGTTTTGATTGTGTCTTTAGGCTTGGTAGCCGGAACACATGCGCCAAATTGATGAGTGATCCGGGCAATCTCGTCAATTTCTTGGGGTAATATGAACGGGCGAACGCCATCGTGGATCAAAACGGTAGTTTTTTCAAATTCCACCGCTGACATTTTTTGCGAAAGATGATCCAGGCAATTGTAGATAGAATCTTGACGCTCTTTTCCGCCTTCAACAATGTGTTGCACTTTGGTAAATCCATATCGCTTGCTTAAACGCTTGAGGTAGGGGAAATACTCTTTTAATGTAGCTACAATAATAGACTCAACTTCCGAACAATCTTCGAATGCTTTTAGGGTATGGTAAATAACCGGATAAATCCCCAGTTTTAAATATTGCTTGCTTTGACCTGGCTTTAATTTCATGCGTTTTCCCAAGCCGCTGGCTGCTATGACTGCAAATGTTTTCATTATTAGTAAATGATTTTTACAAGCCAAACACTGTAAGTGAATGACGGTATGCTTTGTGGTCTTAATGAGACAAACAAGAAATGACAATAATAAAATCGGTCATTGAGCGTAGCGTAGCCAAAATGCCGATTTTGAAAGTTATGTTCCCTTCGGCTACGCTCAGGGAACAATAATGTTGTCATTAGTAATCGGAAATTTTTGGCGTAGATAGCCGAAAACACAAACAAGTAATGACGAATTTTTCCTCTCATGGCCTGCCAGTCACCCTTTCCGGAGAGGGACATATACAACACTATTCGTAAATCCAAGCGTTTAAAGAACTTTCCTAACGCTCTGGGAGGAGGCTTCGAAAACAAGGGGTTGCAACCCCTTGTTATAGTTTATACACATGCGTCATTGGAAACCCCGAATTTTGAAATCCTTATAAGTTCATTCCGGTCATTCCGAACTTGTTTCGGAATCTATATACACTGAATTTTTTCTTTTTTTAACGTTGTTTTGCCTGAGACCATTGTTTTTTATTCTGTTATGGGTCCAATACCTCGCAGCTTAATGCGAATAGCCATTCCGGCGCAGGCCGGAATCTAGTAAATTGTCAAAGAGTTATGCTTCAAGATGCCGGATCAAGTCCGGTATGACTTCTGATACCCAATCTGCTTTCGCAGGAGCGACAAAAACAAAGCCTCGTCATTGGAAAGCTAAAATATTTGACAATAAACAAACAGAAAATGACACTCATTTTCTAGTCATGCTGAGTTTTCATATTTAGCAATAAACAAACTGGTAATGACGCGTTACATCATATCCAGTCATG
>JANQGG010000019.1 GCA_028277445.1 Chloroherpetonaceae bacterium
AGCAGCGATTTGGAAGAAAATTATTAAAGATTTTCTAAAGATATCCCTGATATCCAGTTCTTCTATAAGCGGCTGGGCCATTAAATTCCAAATGATCGCCAGTAAAATACCTAAAAGGATAAAAGCAAAAATCCATTTGGTTAGCAAAGGTGTTTCTTTATTCATAGCACTAATAAAATATCTAGGGCATAGACAAAACTATGCGACATTTAAATTGGGATCGAATAATTGATATGAAACAAGCTGTATTGTTTAGCCTGTTTTATAAAATTATTGGCTTAAATCGGGTTGGGTACAAATCACTTCAAAAACGAATTTTAAAGTGATGGGTTGAACATACGACGTTTTAATAAGCCATAATGCGAACCAGGTCACAAGCTTGAACGTAAAACAACGTTCTTGATATCTTTTCGATGAACATTCTATTTTGTGGATGTTGAAGCCTGAAAAGAAAAGTCAGGAAGTATAGTAAAGCGCTTTATGGTAAACCCTTAACCGGTTAAAAATGCACCAATCATTCTTATGATTCTATATAAGATTTAGCATAATCCTAAACAGCTTATACGCCCAATCGATTAGCAAGCACGGCTAAATCCGAGCTGACCGTATTGTGCGTTCGAATGTCCGAAAAAGGAATCGCATACTCCTGACCGGAAAGCACGGCCGGCATCATACGCGATTGGCCGGTTTGCATCAAAAAGGCTAATTTTTTGGCCATCCGCTGGGCAAGTGTGATATCTTTGTTGTTGGGTCGGGCGCCGCGAACATCCCTGGCAAACGATTCACAAACAATCCGACGAGTCATTTCAAGTTTGGCCACTTTAATCTCATCTAAAAAGTAATGCGCAGCGCTTTGTTTATATCCCTCGGCTTTGCGTTCATTGAGTTTGTAGCCTTCGGCAACAACAATAACCGTTGATCGTCTGGATTGAATGGTGCGGGCAACGCGTTTCATATCAAATTTAGAATCCGGAAGAACAGCCAAATGCGCGCCGGATCCAAGGCAAGAGTGAAGGGCATGGTAACCGCCTTCACGACCCATCATTTCAATAATATAGCAGCGTTCATGGGTACGGGCATCGGCCATGTAACAACTGATTTTTTCGGCGCCAACTTCAACGCCGGTGTGTTCGCCAATGCATTCCGTACCGTAGATATCGCTATCAATGGTAACCGGAACAAAAAAGAGTTGGATATCTGGGGTTAAAAATTCAGAAAGACCTTGAAGGCCTTTAAACGTGCCATCGCCGCCAATACCAATAATGGCTTTAACTTGGCGATTTAAGAGGTTTGTCGCCGCTTTTTTTTGGTTTTCAGGATTCTTAAACTCCGGGTAACGCTCCGACCTGAAATCAGCGCCACGGGCTTCTCGAAGAGGCGGGGTAAAGACCACGCCGTGATAATCTTCAATTTCACTGTATAACGAGCCGTTATAAGCCAATCGCTTGAAATCGGAAAGTTCACCCTGAACAATGGATTTAAAGCCTTCGGCTGCGGCAAAAACACGACGGCCGGTTTTTTCAAGGTATTCGGTTAAAAATGCCGTTACGGAATTGTACCCCGGTGCACATCCGCCATCCTGGATTAACAAGACATCAATTTCGCGATACATTTCTTCTTCGTGGCGGCGGCGTGTGGTCAGCAAAAACGCAAATTGCCGACAAAGTTTTCCGTAAGCCCAGGCATGAAATTTCTCGTTATTCTGTAGGTCTAAAATCGAAATTTCAATAAGTAACGTGGGTTGAATGCAGCGAACCGTTGATGTTCTGGGTGAATCATTAATCAAGGAATATTCACCGAAACAATCATGTTCATTAAAAAAACGAATGACATGGTTGCGTTTTTCCAGGCTTAGTTTGCCTTCATAAACCAGGTATATTCTATCACGAGAGCTCCCTTTAGCATAAATGACTTCACCGGCGTCATATTTATGAAGTGAACTCAGCGATTTGAACGTTTCAAATTCATTATCATCAAGGCATTCAAGCAGAGGAAACCCTTTGAAAAATTCTGAATATTGAGACTCCTTGTGATTAAAGCTAAGCTCGGTAGGCATAATACTTATTTAGATAGTGTTTAATTACGACTAAGAACAAAATTTTTTGTTATCAATTATTGGACGCTACGAATTTTCGATTTGAACTTGCCAAAACTAATGGATAATGATGTGTTTTCTACATAATTATCAGTGGCTGAACCGAAAACAAGGGGTTGCAACCCCTTGTTATAGCGATACACATGCGTCATTGGAAGTTTTCATAGTTGTCAATAAACAATAATAAAATCGGCATTTCGGCTACGCTCAGCATACGTCTCTACAAATGGCTCAGGGAACAATAACGTGGTCATTAGTAAGTACAAATTTTTGGTGTCAATAGCCAAAAAGACAAATAAGTAATGAAGAATTCATTAATTTAAAGTTCATCAACCAACCAGGTCATGCCTGCGCAGGCAGGCATCTATAGGCACCTGCTTTCGCAGGAGCGACAAAAACAAAACCCTTTCATTAGCAGTTAATTATTTGGACTTGCCAAATACAACTAGGTGATGACAAAATAAAATCACCCATATAAGGTCATTCCGAACTTGTTTCGGAATCTATATACACGGAATCTTTTCTTGTTTTCCTGTTAGGGAAAATCACCGACTACTAAGGGTCTTGGACAAATATACATGATTATTTACATAAACTGAGCACCCCGTGGCTTATTAAATCTTTAAACCTTACGGTTTAAGAAGTCACAAAAAAACACCTTAGTTTTCAATTTTATGCTTGCCTTCTAAAATGAAGGAAATTGCCCGTTGAAAATCCTTTTCGGTGACAACTTGTTCATCTTGGTTTCTCATGGAAGCGTAAGAGGCTGCCAAAAGCACGGCATTTTGGATATCTCCTCCGGCAGCGCCCTGTGAACTTTTGGATAGCGAGGTAAAACTCACTTGCTTATCCAAAGGTAATTGAGGAGGAATATGACATTGCCAGATTTTTTCCCGCTCATCTATTCCCGGAAGCCTAAACTCGATATGGGCAAGCATTCGTCGCAGGAATGCTGTATCGTAGTTTTTAACCAGGTTAGAAGCAAAGATGACAATCCCATCAAAATTATCGAGCTCTATCAGTGTGGTGCTTCGGGCAACATTAATGCTGTTATCGGCTGATTGCGAAATGTTGGTCAGGCGTTTTCCAAGGATGGAATCGGCTTCATCAAAGAATAATAAGGCGCCCGATTCGGCGGCTTTTTTAAAAGCAGCTTGAATATTTTTCGGCGTTTCACCCACATATTTCGACTCAAGCTCGGCATAGCTGATAATCAGCAACTGTTTGCTTAATAAATTAGCAATCGCTTCAGCTGCGAGAGTTTTGCCTGTTCCGGGAGGGCCGTAAAAATTTAAAGCAACGCGTCTGCCGGTGCGTGCAACTGTTTTAAGTCCCCACGCATCGTAGATCAGGTCTTGAGAAATGAGCACGTTAATGGCTTCTCGAATGCGTTGTATGGTACCGGGATCCAAAATAAGTTGATCCAGGGAGTGCTTTGGGGCCTGAGGTTCAAAATTATCCATTCGCCCGTTGATGTTTTCATCATCGCCGGACTCTGGGCCGCGTCGCCATTCTTTGTTCAATGTGGCGCCGGCTCCGTCGGCGTTTAAATCTTTCAGCGCTGTTTTTAAAGGATTGAAATTAATTTTAATTTTTGGTTTAGATAATTGGCCGGGAAACGACGATTGTTCCATCAACCGTTTTAATTTTCGTAAGAATGCATTCGTGGCCGCTGCTTCGATTTCAATCGAGGTATCTTTTCCTTCATCAAAACATTGCGGGCAGTAGGCCATTGGAACCCCTTCAATTTCAATTAATGGGAATTCTTCGAAATGTTTTGTCCCGCGATGCGAAAGCACCATCTCGCAGCCATGAATCGGACAGGTGTTGTTTTTTCCAAAAAGTGGCATCAATTAAGCTAAAACAGGTGTTAAGTATGGTTGAAACAATACAAAAATGAATGGTTATAATGTAGTATAAACCTTCTAAAATCTATGCTACGAGAATCATTGATGATAATTTATTGCACTTTTATGCTTTTGAGATTAAAACTGAAACATAAATATTATCTGATAAACTCGGTTCGGGAGAAGTGTTTATTCCATCGGGTAACATTTATAAACCTCGTAATCAATAAAACCTGAACATAATGATGTACTCCCGATTGCTACTGCTATGGTTGTTCTTGATTTGTGGGTTTTGCAAGCCTGTTTTGGCACAGAATTATGCAAAACAACCGCTTTACCAGGCACGCTCTCCATTTATGGTGGATATTTATAATTACAAAATCTCAGAAAGTCAAAACAAACTGGAAATTTACCTGAATATTCATAATCCGTTGCTGAGTTTTATCAAAGAAGGAGATGGCTATGTCAGTAGGTTTTATTTAAGCGCAATGTTTTATGATGAAGATGGTGAAGCACTGCTTTTTGATAAAACCTGGCAAAAAGAAATTTTTGCTCAAAATTATCAGGAAACAGCTTCAAAAACCCGATCATATTTTGAGCACCTAACCCTTGAAATTGAACCTAAAGCCTATACACTGGTTATTAAATTAAGCGATATGGAATCTCAACGAGAATTCAGTGTTGAAAAAAAAGTGCCGGCTTTAAGCTTTAGCAAACAGGGCTTGGCCATATCCTCGTTGATGTTGCTTAAAAACGAACACTATGATTCAACGGGCAAACGTTTGTTAATGCCCAATTTTTCGGGCTTACTTAATAATGAAGCCGGAGAGACGCATGATGTTTTTTTTGAATTGTACAACCGGCATTACACACAGGATAGTGTAATAATCAAATTTGAGTATTGGCGAATCGGGGTAGAGGAATTTGTTGTAAACAAATTGATCAGCACAATCAAGCTTAAGCCTTATAAAACCAGTGCGTTTCATCGAATTGATCTCAAGCCATTAAATGGCGGCGACTATCAACTGCATGTTATTGTTCAGAATCTTAACGGGGAAAAACAAGCCGAGGCAAAATTAGGTTTTCGGGTTCGCATGAAAGGGCTTGTCACCTATATTATTGATTTGGAACAAGCCATTAAGCAACTCAATTACATTGCAGACTTCGATGAAATAGAAGCTATTGTGGAAGCCAAAACCTACAAGGAAAAACTTAACCGATTTAATGCATTCTGGAAAAAACGTGATCCTTCCCCGCAAACTGAAGTCAATGAGTTAATGGCTGAATATTATTCCAGAGTCAGTTATGCAAATCAGCATTTTTCGAACTACATGCAAGGTTGGCGCACCGATATGGGGATGATCTACATTAAGTATGGCGCGCCGGATTTTGTAGAACGCCACCCCAATAATTTTAACAATAAAGCTTACGAAATTTGGGAATTTCATCAGCATCGACGCCGCTTTGTGTTTGTTGATATTAACGGGTTTGGCGATTACAGACTCGCCATTCCCGAATGGGATCAGCGCAACCGGATGAACTAAAAATCATGGTAGCATTGCCTTGGATACAGGTTGCCGGCGTGCATGACCTGGAAGAAGCTCAGCTAATAGTTAAAGCGAATGTCGGATATTTGGGATTGCCGCTCCGCCTGCCCGTTCATCAAGAAGATATCTCGGAAACCGACGCTAAAAATCTGGTTAAAACGATCAATCCTTCCATAAAACCTGTATTGATAACATACCTCAATAAAGCTAAAGAGATTAACGATTTACTAAAAGAATTAGATATTAATATCGTGCAACTTCATGGCGAAATATCTCAGAAGGAGTTGGCGAAATTAAAGCAACTATACCCCGACCTTTGGATCATAAAAAGTTTGATTGTTGGAAAACATTCATTGTTGGAATTAAAAAACACCATTGAATCGCTTAGTGAACATATTGATATGTTTATTACCGATACGTTTGATCCAGAAACCGGTGCATGTGGCGCAACAGGTCGATTGCACGATTGGTCTGTAAGCAAAGAGCTGGTGAAGGTTTCGCCGAAACCAGTTATTTTAGCCGGTGGATTAACGCCTGAAAATGTTTATGAAGCGATCATATTTGTAAAACCGGCCGGGGTGGATGTGCATACCGGAGTAGAGGATGGTAATGGCAGAAAAGATTTCAAAAAATTAATCCTGTTTGTTAAGGAGGTCATAAAAGCTTATCAAAAACTTGAATATATTACTGCCTAGGTTTAAGAAATTTTAGATAAAACGAATTCATTAGACTACAAAAAACTAAAAAACTATGCTGGTCTTAGATAACACGGCGCTTTGTATCATTGATGTGCAGGGAAAACTGGCGCATTTAATGCACGAAAAGGAAGCGCTTTTTGAAAATGTTGAGCGGTTGATCAAAAGCGCTCAAATTTTGGACATGCCGATCATACTTACCGAACAATACCCAAAAGGTTTGGGACCAACCCTTTCTCAATTCACCGAATTAATGCCGGAAGTTGAACCTATTGATAAAATTTCGTTTAGCTGTTGCGCTAATGATGAGTTTTCTGAGAAAATCCGCAAACTCGGACGAAGGCAATTGTTGATTTCCGGCATTGAAACACACATCTGCATTTATCAAACCTCGTTGGATTTAATTGAAGCCGGTTACCAGCCTCATCTGGTGGCCGATGCCGTTTCATCTCGATCGGAATTCAATAAAACCATTGCGTTGAATCGAATGAAAGATGCGGGTGCATTTTTAACCACAACCGAAATGGCTCTTTTCGAGCTTTTGCACTCGGCTGAAGGACCAAATTTTAAGGCCATATCAAAACTCATTAAATAATGATGCTTAAACACTTAAATTTTTTCTACTCTGGATTGAAGTTTTTCATTTTCATTGCTTTTTTTTCGTTTTCATTCCAGGGATGTAATGCAGCTAAAGAGATTTTGAAGCAAGGGGGCATTCAAAAACCTACCGTTAGTGTTACTCATGTTGATGTTCAGAATGTTTCATTATTATCAGTTGATTTTGTGTTTGATCTCAAAGTTACCAATCCAAACGCTGTAGGAATAAATCTCAGCGGATTTGATTACGAATTGTTGATTAATCAGAAATCATTTGTCAAAGGAGATCAGCAAGAGCCCATGGAAATTAAGGCCAAAAAGAGTTCTATGGTGCATCTCCCCTTAACGGTTGATTTTGCAGACATATTTGGTGTGTTTAAAGATTTAGCCACCAAAAGTAAGGCATCCTATCGCCTGAATACCGGCTTTCATTTTGACTTGCCGGCTCTGGGAAAGGTTAGAGTGCCTGCAAGTAAAAAAGGGAAGTTTGATTTAAGGTGAATCATTGCAAACAATGCTCCCCAGTTGTTTCATCAAGAGGCCAAAAACATCACTACGAAGAGGTAAAATGGGATATTATATCAATCTAAAAAGTATAAGCATTGATAACTACAAAGACGTATTGAAAACGACAGAATTGATCCCAAGTTGGAAAGTGTTGGGTGAAGATATCGATAAGAACTTAGATATCATTAAGAAACACCGCATTAGCAATCTTGATGAACTGTTGGTAGCGCTTAAAGATAAAAGCAAAATCCAGGAACTTTCGAAACAAAGCGGTTTGCCAGCGAAATATTTAGAAGTCCTTAAAAGAGCAGTGAGTGGGTATCGACAAAAACCAAACAAAATAAAGGACTTTTCTTGTGTTTCTGAAGATACGTTACACAAGCTTGAAAAATCAGGATTTAAAAATACATTAAAACTGTATGACGAAGTTCTGACACCAGAAAAAAGGAATGAATGTTCAAAGAAAACAGGAATTAGCCAGGATGAAATGTTGAAACTCGCTAAGTTAGTAGATCTTTCCAGAATAAGATGGGTAAATCATACCTTTGCATATGTATTGTTGGAATCGGGTTATGATACGGTAGAGAAAGTCGCACAGGCAGACTACAAAGAATTATATACAGCTATAAAACAACTTAATGAAGAAAGAAAAATTTATAACGCTCATATTGGGGAACGTGATATGAAAATGGTCATTGAATCTGCCCAAGGGCTGGAGTTTGAAATTGAATATTGATTTTCAAAACATATAACTAATATTTCCAGATGACGTTTACCGCCGCTGCTTCTTTGTTTCGGGCAAGGCAGCTGAAATCAGCGTTGGAATGATTGCTGCAATTAATAGGTTTGTTTGTGAAAAGATTTATCTTAATACGGTGTTATCTTTTGATTTTAAAAGTCATTCACCGTATCAGTTTTAATGCTTCTGAAAACAAAACTTAGGCATTCAACGAGCCAACACACAAAAAAGCACACCAGTCCACTTTCACGATCATGGCGACGTTTTCAGAAAAATCGCTTAGCAAAGCTTGGCCTATCAACAATGGCGTTGCTGGTTATTCTGGCCTTGGTTGGACCGGCATTGCTTAATTTGGATCCTTTTACACAGATTTATGAATACGAACTCAAACCACCTTTTTTTCGGGGGAATGTTTTGCTTAAACAGTTGCCCGGCCAGAGTGAAGAACGCGGCATAAAACCCATCCCGATTCGCACTTTCGAAGTGAAACACAATCATGTTACGGCCATTGATTTTGAGGGACAGGGGTTTTCGATTCAAAAGAACGAACTTGTTGGCAATGGGCCGGATATGTGGCACAAAGAGCCCCTCTACATTATGGGTACCGATAAGTATGGCCGTGATATTTTTGCCAGGGTAGTTTTTGGAGCTCGCGTTTCGTTATCGGTAGGATTGATTGCAACAACCATTGCTCTTTTGATAGGCATTGTTCTTGGGTCTTTGGGCGGGTATTTTCAAAGTTATACCGATGTTGTGGTGATGTGGCTTATCAATGTGTTTTGGTCGTTTCCGGCGCTATTGCTTGTGATTGCCATCAGCGTTGCGCTGGGGCGTGGATTTTGGCAGGTGTTTATTGCCGTTGGTTTTACGTTATGGGTCGATTCGGCGCGTATTATCAGGGGGCAGTTTCTTTCACTTCGGGAAATGGAATACGTTGAAGCCACAAGGGCGTTGGGTTACTCTACCTGGCGAATCATTTTTCAGCATATATTACCCAATTGCATTGGTCCGATAACGGTTGTGGCAACAGCCGACTTTGCCTATGCAATCCTGGCTGAAGCTGGGTTAAGCTTTTTAGGTTTTGGGGTTCAGCCGCCTTTTCCTTCGTGGGGTGCTATGCTTCGCGATGGCTATGCCTACATTATTTCCGGTACGGGTTGGTGGCTGGCGCTTTTTCCCGGATTATTCATTATGCTGGCGGTTTTAGCCATCAATATGATTGGCGATGGCCTGCGCGATGCTTTTGATCCGAAAATGCAATACGAATAAAATTATGGATTTAAAAATACTTTCAACCGTTTTTATCACCGTGTTTTTAGCTGAGCTCGGCGATAAGACCCAACTGGCAACGCTACTCTTTGCCGCTGATAAAGCGCATAATAACTGGGTTATTTTTTTAGGGGCATCGGCGGCTTTGATTTTATCTTCGGCTCTGGGCGTTTTTGCAGGTTCCATCATTTCGGATTACATAAACCCGAAAACACTCCATTACCTTGCAGGGATCGGATTTATTGCCATTGGTATTTGGACGCTTGTTTCAGCTTAATGATTGCTTCTTATGCCTTGAATGGTTTCATCAAGCATCTTCATATGAAATACCATCTGAAAACTTCCAATGACGAAATCCTCTCTCATTGGGAGAGGATTTAGGTGAGGGCGTTTAAGATGCTGAACAAATGACTAATGACGCATAGTATAGCTGTAACAAGGGGTTGCAACCCCTTGTTTTCGAAGCCAC